>JBFXEW010000004.1:0-225904 GCA_050179685.1 Salinivirgaceae bacterium | reverse complement strand
ACAACCTGTTCGGTTTTGGTATTTTCTGCCACGTTTTTCACACTGCTAAAATAGGCTTAAAGTATTACAAATACTAAGTTTTAGGTATGTTCCACAGATAGCTCAAAATGCTTTTTTCTTTCAATATCTTTTATACTGATGCCGTCAACTAACATAACCATTTGCGAGTAGCTCAACTGGTAGCTGCCTGTTTCGATGTCATATTGTGGGTGCTCGAATGTCCCTGATTCGAGCCGTTTGTAATAAAGTACGAACCCGCTACCGGCCCAGTGGAGCAGTTTGATTTTATTGCGGGTTTTGTTTATGAACACATACACCTCGCCATTTACTGGTGATTGCCCCAACTGGTTTTGCACGATGCCGCACAGGCTGTCAAAGCTCTTACGCATATCGGTTGGTTTGCTGTATAGCTGAAATTTTAAGGTGGAACCAAGGGTAAACATATCAGTAAAGTTTTATCAGTTCTTTAATCAGACTGGGTTCAATACCTTGCTTGAAGCTCAGCTTAACACCATTGGGAAAAGTAAGTTCCACTCCTGGCAATATATTTTCAAAACCTGGAACAGTTATCGGAATAAAATCAGGTTTGAGTTTAAGAGGTTCTTGATGGGAATATTTTTGTTCCTGATATTGACGGGTCTTCCAATACTTGAATTTGTAGTAATTGATACCTTCAGCTTTACAGAAAGCCTTTTGGTTTAATCCGCTCTGTTCCCAGCGAGCTATTAAACCATACATCTGTGTTTTTAATTTCTCATTTGATTTCATGGCAGCGAAGCTAAGTCCTCAAAGCCGGCTAATCAATATGTATGTGCCCGGTTGCTTACGTTTAAGAGGTTCTTGATGGGAATATTTTTGTTCCTGATATTGACGGGTCTTCCAATACTTGAATTTGTAGTAATTGATACCTTCAGCTTTACAGAAAGCCTTTTGGTTTAATCCGCTCTGTTCCCAGCGAGCTATTAAACCATACATCTGTGTTTTTAATTTCTCATTTGATTTCATGGCAGCGAAGCTAAGTCCTCAAAGCCGGCTAATCAATATGTATGTGCCCGGTTGCTTACGCTTTAATATACTTTGTTTGTTTAGATACCATATAAGAATCAATAATGGTATTGACCAAATTATTACTGTTACAATTGAACCAATTCTAATTGTTTTTAATTCAATTTGGTCGCTCATTGTAATAAACATAAGTATCATTAAGACCCAAATTATAAATAATAAGAGGACTGAAACTAAAGTAACAAGTTTGTTTGCCCAAAGCTTATATTTGGCAAGGAACACTCCTCCTAACAAATACACTAACCCTATAATAATCATGCTCATGCAAACGCCTAAATAGTGTTCAAAAATCCAAACAAGTAGGCTGGTATTACTCGATGGCTCAACATTATTTGTATCTCCAAATCCAAGAAGAGTAAAGGAAAATATTCCCATTCCATTTCCAAAAATTATCATTGCTGATAATACTATAATTACATTACCTATACTCTTAATTGATTTTGGTTTTTGTTCTAATTTTTCCATATATAACTTATTAATTGCTTCCAAAATCTATTTCAAATCTTGTATAAATACCATCTCTTTTTACATAACATACCATTGATTCTTTTTCTTTGAAAATAGAATCACCTATTGCAATATAAGCGTACAATCCACTTTTGTCATTTGGGATGATTAACCTAAGACTCTGTCCACTATTATTAATCACAAGAGTTTCATGTAAATGGCTATTTTCATCTATATATTTATCATTTACATAACCGGCAATACTTAATTCTTTAACTCTTCTTGTCAAAGTTTCATAAGCATTGTTTGAAAACCAGTCATTCATACCACTCTTTAGAAACAAAGTATAAAAAACTACCAATACTATGACTACTATAAAGAAAGTAGCTATCTCTTTTCTTTTCATCTAGGGAAAAAATATTGTATTCGTTTTTGACCACCAAGCGCCAAATTTTGGTCCAACACTCACTCCTCCAGAAATTCCACCCTCAATATAATCAACGCCAAAATTTTTAAAGAACTAGAAACTTAAGCTGATCATCTATTTCAATAAATTATTTTCCAAAACCCAGTTAACATAAAAATCAATATTTACTGAATCTGGTTTATATGTTACCTCATTTGGTGGGTCAAAATTAGAGAACTTTCTTAATGCATTTATTTTACATTGATAAACAGACATTCCTTTGAAATTTAAATGATTCGATATTTTGGGATTGCCTAAATCTTCAATTAAAAAACTGATATAGTTAGTATCTTTTGTCTCTCCAATCAAATAATAGGCTCTCATCTTATCTTCTAATCTACTACTTTTTATTAAGTCTGATATATCTCTATTTTCTTTTGGAAAACAACCTCCAATAAGTAATAATATCACATATAGTTTTAAAAGTTTCTTCATTGAATTCCAATTAAGGTACTACAAAATGGTAACTATTTGAAACACCACCATTATATTGTAGGATAAAACCAAATGAAGATGGTGATACTTTTCTTGAAACATTCATTCCCATATGATTTAATCCAATATCAAATCCAGCATTTGATAAGCACTGCATGGCAATTGAAGTACAGTTATTCCCTCCCAAACTATAATAACCAGGGTTTTGTGCAACAGCATTTAGATTATTTAACAATGCATTATACTGCTGTCCATTTAAACTTATCGTATAAGCATTAATACCATTTCCACAATAATAACTATTAAATTCAGAAATGCTATTTATATGCATTTCTCCCGGGCTATTTTTCAAATCGGCTTTTGTGTATTGCCCATCACCATCAACATCGGTTGGATAATAACCATATACTTTATCTCCAATTCTAATCGCAGTGTGTCCAACATCACCTTCATATCCCTTATCCCAGATGTATACATCAATATTACCCCCACTATTTGCGACTACTCCATTTAATAAAAAAGTATATCCTTTTTCCAATGGATCTGTACTCATTAAGGGTATCCATTCGCCTTGTAACCCATTATTAGCTATGGCACTATACTTTGCGACTACATAATCTTTATCTCCACTATCGTAAGATTTGAAGCTAACCCCGTTTTCAATACCACTTTGATAATCTGTAAAGTTTACCAACCCACTTACTCCGGAATCTATCCAACTATTCCACATTATAAACCCGTCTGAATCCGGAACATCAATATTAGCACCAAACATGTATCCCCTATAATCACCTCCTCCACTTTGTACTCTTTGATTTTCAAAATAGCTTAACTCTTGAAAACTCATCCGGTAGCCGGTGGGGTCGGTATATTTTAGGGGGTTGTTCATTACATAGCTATACCTATTATAATTCTGGGTACTGTATGGGTTTTGGAGAACCGGGTCGGGGCTAAGCATCCGGCCTATAATAGGGTCGTACATACGGCCATTCATATTTATAATATGCGCACCATCTAAATGCTCATGACCCGTATAGCCCCGGTCGAGCATTAAGTTGGTTCGGGTATCGGGCTGTGACCAGTTAAGGGGGTTACGTCGGTTACCCTCCCGTTTCGCTGTGCTCACGGGATTGGTTCCTTCATCGTTACCAATTAGCTTCATCACAATAATCAACCTTTTTATCATGCAACTTGGGATAATAAAAATCCTTTCCTTGCTGTATATACAAATTCATTATACTATCATTTTCCACTAAATCTATCTCAGGTAAGGGCGGTAAATTATTACCCTTTACAAATATTAATGAATCTTGATATTTTAAATAATAATTTAATTGCCTTGGTGTTAGTTCTATATTTTCAAAAAGATTTGTGTACTTACCAACGAAAAATGTCATTGCATCCCTATTATTTTTTGGATATGAAAAATACATTATTGTATCGTTATTACTATTTCTGGTAATAAAATACTCTCTCCCTTTTAAACAATAACTAACACTGTATTCTATTATTTTATATCTATTTTGTATATGTTTTTCTAAAAATTCATTTTCCCAATATAAAAATGAAATCGACCAGATTGAGTCGTTTTGCTCAGAATTTATAGTAAACCTTTCGAAACAACTGCTTTTAGAATAATTAGAACAATGCCAAATTAAATGATAATTTAACTCATTAAAATAGTTTTCTTTTAAATAGTTACTATGCTTTTTAAGAATCTTTATTTCCCCATTAGAATAAGTCTGACCTACTATTGAGAAACTGATTAATCCAAAAAAAATGACACTAATAATCTTTACCATAAATATTATTATAATAATTACCCCTGACTAAAGAAGCCGCCCCTATAATTAAAGAACCAATAAATGACCCTTTTGAAACACCTATCAACGTAGTTTTGAGACCCAAAAGGCCTAAGCCTGCGCTTATGGTAAAATCCTGATAACCTAGTGTGCTTCCCATTATTTCATAAACTCCATTGTGGTCAGCATATCGGAAGTCATTTTCTTGTGCAAACTGATCTATTGAACTAGTATTTTCATTTGATTTATCATCTCCGCTATTTGCGGCAACTTTAAAATCCGGACTTGCCGGGCTTTCATTTAATTAAGCTTTTGCATTTTTAACGGTTGAGATTTTATAAAAACACTATTGTCTATAAAATAATTGATATCAAAATCCTCAATGATATTCTTAAACATTCTCAGTTTCTTACTACCAGCCTTTGCTATTGCATTATCCAACTGTATAATCCCTTCTTCTTCACCATCAAGAATAGTAATCAATAATATTTTTTTTAATTGTTGTTCTTCAGTTAAAGGTTCTTGTACTACCTTATCAAATATGGATAAAGCTTTCTTAAAAGCAAAATCTGCTTCATCTATACTATCCAATTTTATATACGCAAAACCCTCCAACATATAGTTATAATAGTTAGCAGTATCAATTAATTGAATACCCTTCAATACCGTTATAACTGACTGATATTCACTTAAAGCAACAAAAATATTCTTTTTATTAACACGAGCACTCATATTTAAAGAATCCAATTCTATAGCTTCATCTAAATATGTCAATGCTTTTTTCATCATCAAAGAATCTTCTCTTGTATTAGGAATTCCTATACGGGTAAAAATCTTTGAGGCAGAATTTGATAATTCAACACTTCTTTCTTCTGAACTTACTTCAGATATGGTTTCATCTGAAACAGAAACCAATTTTCTTTCTTCATTATTTTTCTTATTGCTGCAAGAAAATAATATACTAGCAATTAAAAAGAATAATATTATACTAAATACATTTCTCATACTTTATTAAAAATCTATATTTCCTTGATATAATATATGACTCGTAGAACCTCCCCACCATCGATTATTATAGCTATATATTGTAATATTTGCTCGAACATCTCCTGTATTAGGCAAGACTAATCGGCTATAACCTAATTGTTGCCAATCTGCATTATAAAAATGAGGTCCCCATTCTTTATCCATATTTAACATTCTATAGCCAACTTCATTACCATTTTGGAATACCCGAATATTACCTGCTACTTTATTACCATAAGGCCCATCATTTCCAGGAAAAACTTGGCCGAAGCCTTCAACGTAGTAAAACCCACTAGAATGTTTTTTAACCGACAAATAACCAGAATAGGATTGACTTGGTGTTAAATCAGAACCAATATCATCATCTGGGTCACCTGCTAATGTAAACCCTTCAAACGGATACATCCTTTCTTGATATTTATTACCTCCGCTATTTGCGGCAACTCCATTTAATAAAAAAGTATATCCTTTTTCCAATGGATCTGTACTCATTAAGGGTATCCATTCGCCTTGTAACCCATTATTAGCTATGGCACTATATTTTGCGACTACATAATCTTTATCTCCACTATCGTAAGATTTGAAGCTAACCCCGTTTTCAATACCACTTTGATAATCTGTAAAGTTTACCAACCCACTTACTCCGGAATCTATCCAACTATTCCACATTATAAACCCTTCTGAATCCTGAACATCAATATTAGCACCAAACATGTATCTCCTATAATCGCCGCCTCCGCTTTGTACTCTTTGATTTTCAAAATAACTTAACTCTTGAAAACTCATCCGGTAGCCGGTGGGGTCGGTATATTTTAGTGGGTTATTTACCACATAGCTGTAGCGGTTGTAGTTCTGCGTACTATAGGGGTTTTGGAGTATGGGGTCGGGGCTAAGCATTCTACCCACTATAGGATCGTACATACGGCCATTCATATTTATAATATGCGCACCATCTAAATGCTCATGACCTGTATATCCCCTGTCAAGCATTAAGTTGGTTCGGGTATCGGGCTGTGACCAGTTAAGGGGGTTTCTCCGATTGCCGAATGCATCGTATGAATATTTCTCAACCACCGTTCCGTTTGTATTTGTTAATGCCATTATTGAACCCAAATAGTCGGTATGTATGTAATAAATACCGGAACTGCCTGTATTTTCTTTAATGTGAACGGCAGCCAATCCGGTTGAAGCACTAATATAGGTATATTCTTTGTAGGTACCATCGGCTTTTACCCGTTTAAAATATACACAGCGTGCTAAACCTTTTAGATTATGCTACAGGGTAGGCTTATAGTTTATAAAAAAACTCCCAACTTAACGTTGAGAGTTTTTATCGTTATTCTATTTAACAGGTTCAATTGTTTCTTCTTCAAATATAATTTCATTTAAAGTAGTATCAACATTATACCCTAAACTGAAAAAATATTTATTTCTTCTTTTGTAGAAATGGTATTCAAAAAGATAATTATCCTCTTCATTTTTTATACTATCCATAGAAAAAACCATATTCTTTAACCTTTTGAATTCAATAGTTTGCTCTTTATCTTCAAGCAAAAATTTTTCTTCATTGATTATTTGTAGTTTTGGCTTGTAATTGGTTTTTATATTCTCTGTTTTCGTTCTAAAATAAAAAGAAATAGAATCATTTGATATTTCATATATCTGTTTAGACATAAATCCTTGCATATCTAAATAATAAATAAAGTATTCACTATCAATATACACTTCATTATAAATAGTATCTTCATTATCATAGTCGATAAAATACCAATTCCCTGTTATGTTTTTACCTTCTTCTTGATTAAAACAAGAAACCAGTATTAAACAAATAAGTGAAATAATTATTATTTTACTTTTTACCATGTATCTGTTCTCCCATATATGTAATCCCATGTGGATTTATATAGGTCATAAGCATCATATGAGGGATAATGTATTGTAATTAGCATTGGTGCGTATGAATCATTATATAACTCCATTTGTCCATATGCCCTAATTTCAAATTCCCAGCCATGAAGACCTTTCATATTTTTTTGAGATACTCGACCTGTTAAGTGACTTTCTTTGTTAAATTGTAATGTTATATCTATTTTCTGACCACGAACAGTAACCGGATATACAATTGTACCATATTTTCCATTACTTTTTCCATATTTTCCAGCAGAAGGAACAAAGTAATCTCCAACTAAGCCTCTTTTATCAGGATCCTTTGATAAATCCCTCAAAAAGTCCACTACAGTTGAATATGCATTCGGATCTGTTCCTAAATTAATTCTATTATCCCCCTCGTTTGAGGCAAAATATTCATTAGCATAACCACTGGAATTATAATTTGTCCAATCCCCATAATCAGGTTGTGCTTCACCTACCCCAACAGAAGCTTTGATACCTGTTTTAAGGTAAAACTTAGCATCAGCTAAAGCCCCATTTCCAGAAAAGTGTTCCACTCCACTTCCATTTAATTTATAGTTACCATTACTATTAACAAAATCTTCAAAACTTGTATTGGTAACCCCATTATAATAAAGATTTGCCCAACCAAAGTAAGCTGATTCCATGGCTCCATTAGGATTAATCCAATCAATATTAGCACCAAACATGTATCCCCTATAATCACCTCCTCCACTTTGTACTCTTTGATTTTCAAAATAGCTTAACTCTTGAAAACTCATCCGGTAGCCGGTGGGGTCGGTATATTTTAGGGGGTTGTTCATTACATAGCTATACCTATTATAATTCTGGGTACTGTATGGGTTTTGGAGAACCGGGTCGGGACCTAAAAACCGGGCAATTACCGAGTTGTAATATTTTTCTTTTATATGATTAATTCTGTTTAGCAAATCGTTGTTCTTTTTTATAAAGGTAATATAATTAACTATTCTAGGAGGCTGTACAAAAGGACGATGATGAAAAGAACTTTGTCAAAAAGGGTATTGGTGCTTTTATTACTAGAGGTAAATTAAAACAGTTGGTACTATAGGAAAAGTCCAGTAAATCTGGACTTATTTTTATAGTGGTTTTGTAAAGAAGAATATTCCTATTGGGATAGCCATTGTAATTATTAAATACAAAATACTATATAGCATTCCTTTTCGTTTTTGTTCCTCTTTTCTTTTACTAAACACTTCCTCAATTGCAAGTCGTTTTTGTTTTCTTCCTAAGTACAAATAATTTAATAGCCCCAGTAATAATAAAACTAACGATTATATATTTGATATCACTTGTCAAATTTGGCAATGCAATTATTTCCTCTCTAAATATTGCCATTAACAATAGAGGTATACTCATTATGTTCACGTACAGAAAAAAAGTAAGAGTAATAACAGCATTAATATGTGCATTTTCTGGCTCATCTTTCTTTTTTAACCAAAGTAGGTACAAGTTATAATACAGATATTTATATATTTCCATAACCTTAATTTTTAAAACTGATTCGTCTGGTTGTGAATTTTTTCAATTATTTTTCCCAAATCCTCATTACTAAATTTTCCTAAATCAAACTTACCAAACCAAGTTTCTTTTATTATCCAAACGGCATATTTCCCATCTTCCCTTTTAATTACTTCTATTCGAACATTATCAAGCAAATTATTTTCTAAGAATATCTTAATATTCATTTGCCATATTGGGATAGGAGTACCATATTCAAACGAATTTATTTTCTTTACCTCATTTGTTAATTGATTTATAATTGATTTATTATAAATCATAACAGTATCTTTTGAGTAGTTAAAGAAATATGATTTCGAATAAGAATATAATTTTATACTTGTTACTTGTTCAGCATCAAGGTTTTGAATTAGATTCAATATTTCTTTTTTTGAAATATCCTTATTGCTTCCAAGTTGATAAATTAAAAAAACTAATCCACCTGCAAATAAAGCAAGTATCAAAAACATTAACCGAACATTATTGTACCGTGCCCATTTCTTATAAATATTTGGAGTAATAATGAGTTTGACAATTAGAAAAACTCCTAAAATAGTTCCTAAAATGAATAGAATAAATTTAAGCATTATATTAGATTTTGTAATTACCAAAAAATATCAAACCACATTGGCAATGTAAATAGATGTTGCTGGTTGGTAGTATTTTTATTTGCACCTCCTGCCAAGTCATTAGGACCAAGGTTTAGCATAATACTTACGCTTCCATAATCTTTCATAAATTTACTCCAGAAATCACCAGAATATTGGTTTCCTCCAACTGTAAATCCAAAAAATGAATAACTACCACCCCAATCTGAAGACCAACCCTGCAAAGCAGTTTCCCAATCAATATTCGGATTCCTTGACATATGAACCGTTACCCCAATATCTAAATTAGGTAAATCCACTCCTGTTGTATTACCATTATTCCAATACACTCCAAATTCACCATTGGGAAATTTAGCTATTGATAATCCAATAGTTGGGCCTGAGAATCCTAAAATACCAGTTGCTTGTATAAACCTTTCTTCAACCATCGAAAATCCGCTACCCCCTGCGTTTGTGACATCACCAAAAGAATATGCTGTTTCATAGATATCAAATAGGTTTGCTGTTACCGTATTGTTTTTAGCATCATATAGCACTTGTCTTCCGTCCAAACCAGTATCATTTCTTTTTGCCTTGGAATTAAGATAATAAGACATTGATGCCCTGCTCATAGTTTCCCCGGTAAGAGCATTATCATATTCACCAGAAACAAAATTATATACCCAACCGCCAGAAGCCCCAAGTTGGTTATTAGCAATATGAGAAATATTATTGTAAAAATGATAATTCGAATTATTACTATTTCCTCCAAAAAAATCATCACCGGCATACCAACTGGGTAAACCATTTCCGCCATGTATTTCCTCTTCCAAAATACGGTGTAACATTGAATAGCCTGTGGGGTCAGTATATTTTAGTGGGTTATTTACCACATAGCTGTAGCGGTTGTAGTTCCTGCCTGTACTGGCATTTCGGCAGGCAGGTTGCGTACTGTAAGGGTTCTGGAGTACGGGGTCGGGGCTAAGCCCGCCTACGCTTCGACTTAGTCGGGCCGGCATGCGGCCATTTCCTCCTTCGCTAAGGCTGCGGCGGACAGGCATATTGATAATATGCGCTTCGTCAAGATGTTTCCTCCTCCATTGGCATTCCGGCGGAACCCGGTCGAGTATTAAGTTGGTTCGGGTATCCGTTTGTGCCCAATTAAGGGGGTTTCTCCGATTACCCTCCCGTTTCGCTGTGCTCACGGGATTTGTTCCACCAGCGGAGTTTACTGCGCAAGCTTGTAAACTTCCGGGTGTCACGCAACATGCATCGTACGAATATTTTTCAACCACCGCGCCGTTTGTATTTGTTAATGCCATTATTGAACCCAAATAGTCGGTATGTATGTAATAAATACCGGAACTGTCTGTATTTTCTTTAATGTGAACGGCAGCCAGTCCGGTTGGAGCACTAATATAGGTATATTCTTTGTAGGTACCATCGGCTTTTACCCGTTTTTCGTAATTCCCCACATAATACTTGGTTTCTTTTAAACTGCCATTTTCGTAAGTCTTCATCATTTCGCGCATCTGGTCGGAACCGTAGGTGAAATCCCAATGTTTTTGTGCTACGCCCATGCTAATCTGAATGGGTTTATTAAAGGCATTAAATGTTACTATTTAGTATTTAGTAAAAAATGCCGAGTACCAGAATATAGATGACGAGACCCTAAAAAGAATGAAAAACATTGAAAAGCTTACACCTGAAGATAAAAGCCATGTGTACGCAATGATTGATGCGTTCTTTGCCAAAAGCAAACTACAAAGCTTGCTATTATAAAAAAAACCGGCAAATCCGGGCTTTGTAATTATTCAAAAACAATTATCCATTTTAATGCTTCCAAGTCTTTTACTTTATAATCAAGTCTTTTAAATTCTTGGTTATTAATAACATCATCTGTAATCTTGTCTGTTGTAAAAATAAAAATGTGCAAAGTACTATCACTTGACCTTTTATTAATTGCATATTCCCAAGCTCCTTTACCCCCCATAACAAAATTCGGTCTTACCGTATCATATGCAGATGCCTTGTACAATTGCAGTTCTTTATTTATAACTGTATCTGTTAGTAATCTGTAATATATTGTATTGCTAGTTTTGTTTACAAGCAACAACTTTTGATTGTTAATGTCACAACTGGAACAAACAATCATTACTATAATCATTAAAATATTTCTCATACTTATTTCTTATTTGGGTCAAAATACAAAGGATTTCTAGGGTCATTCTCACCTGTTAACCAGTACCATAATTGATTAGCTGATTTTTCCCATGGCATATCAGAATGATAAGGTGTTGTACTTGAAATTAAACTTGGAATCGCAATTAATCCGTAATATGCAACTGGGCCAAGAATTAAAAACTGAATTACATGTCCTGGTTCATGTTTATTGTAATATGTATCTTCTGAACCACCTTTAGGATAAACAATAAATGGTCCAGGTGTAATTGCGCCCCAATCCTTATCTGTAAAATTTGTTTCTATTTGAGGTATGCCTCTATTAAAATTAACAGTCAACCAAGGTTCTGATTTACCACCCCCGCTATTTGCGGCAACTCCATTTAATAAAAAAGTATATCCTTTTTCCAATGGATCTGTACTCATTAAGGGTATCCATTCGCCTTGTAACCCATTATTAGCTAAGGCACTATACTTTGCGACTACATAATCTTTATCTCCACTATCGTAAGATTTGAAGCTAACCCCGTTTTCAATACCACTTTGATAATCGGTAAAGTTTACCAACCCACTTACTCCGGAATCTATCCAACTATTCCACATTATAAACCCGTCTGAATCCGGAACATCAATATTAGCCCCAAACATGTATCCCCTATAATCACCTCCTCCACTTTGTACTCTTTGATTTTCAAAATAGCTTAACTCTTGAAAACTCATCCGGTAGCCTGTGGGGTCGGTATATTTTAGGGGGTTGTTTCCCGATGTCGCTTCGCTAAGCGGGACAGGTACTACATAACTGTAGCGATTGTAGTTCCTGCCTGTACTGGCATTTCGGCAGGCAGGTTGCGTACTGTAAGGGTTCTGGAGTATGGGGTCGGGGCTTAAGAATAAGCCCAGGTCGGGGTCGTATCCCGATGACGCTTCGCTTTTCGGGACAGGCTCCCTGCCATTTCCTCCTTCGCTTTCGCTGCGGCGGACAGGCATATTAATAATATGTGCACCTTCTAAATGCTCCCTCCTCCATTGACATTGCGGCGCATAGGCATGGCCGGTATATCCCCGGTCAAGCATTAACCTGGTTCGGGTATCGGGCTGTGACCAGTTAAGGGGGTTACGTCGGTTACCCTCCCGTTTCGCTGTGCTCACGGGATTGGTTCCACCAGCGGAATTTACTGCGCAAGCTTGTAACCTTCCGGGTGTCACGCAACACGCATCGTACGAATATTTTTCAACCACCGCGCCGTTTGTATTTGTTAATGTCATTATTGAACCCAAATAGTCGGTATGTATGTAATAAATACCGGAACTGCCTGTATTTTCTTTAATGTGAACGGCAGCCAGTCCGGTTGGAGCACTAATATAGGTATATTCTTTGTAGGTACCATCGGCTTTTACCTGCTTTAAAAAGATTTATTCCTAATCGGTCTTTTTGTTAATTGGAACAAACTTCTTCTCTTCAAGCAGTTCATTATTCTTGTAAATTTCCTGTTTTATAAGGTTTCCATCTTCATCCCACCAACTCCAAGTGCCTGTCTTTATATTAGGTTGGTTTTCTTCAAAAAAGTATTCACGTTTCAAAACCCCATTTTCATACCATTCTTGCCATTTGCCTATAGAATTCCATATAGCATTAAAAATATTCCCTTCAAATTTGAGTTTTCCACTTTTATAGTAACCCAAATATTTCTGCTTATTCATATTATTGAATTGCACCGTGCTTAATGAACCATTATCGTAATAATATCTTTCCTCACATCCTAATTCTGTAGAATCAACGGAAATAATTTCAGATTTCAAATGACCATTTTTGTGCCATTCTTTTACTATTCCTGTATTCTTTTTTTGATTATAGTCAGAATACGACTCAAGCTCACCAGTCTCATACCAAGTAATAAAAGGAGTTATCTCTATTCCATTTTCATAGCCAACTTGAAATTCCTTTTGTCCATTTTTATACCATTGTGTTTCTATTCCATGACACAGGTTTTCTTTAAAAGAGCTTACTCTAAAAATTTGGCTATTATCATAATACCCTTCAACTCTAATTTTTATACCTGATTTGTACTCAATAAATACCTTAATAATTTCATTTCCGTTGAGACAATAGGCTGTATCAACTCCATTATAGTTGCTATCCAGATGCTCATTTGCCGTTACAAATAATTCATGAGTTGACATATATTTAACCGATGTTGCTACAACATCTTTTTGTGCATTTGTTTCTTTGATAAAGAAGACGCATAAAATAACAAACACATATTTTAAATTAAACATATTCAAAAATGTTTTATAAATCATTCCACCAATATTTCGCACCTGGATAATTAGGCTTAGTACTAGGTATTGACCCATAAACATCTCTGTATCCATTGCCATCAAAATATTCATACCTAAAATAATTTCTATTTGCATCAAACCCTCTTCCAGTCCTGAACATTTGTGCTCCATTTGGCTCAAATCTAGCTTCAAAATGAATGGTTAATATAGTTCTTTCATATTCATCACTTAAAAAATTGGTAGAGAAATCTTTAGTGTCTGTTTTTGAATCAAAAACGACCCACATATTTATTGAGAGATATATAGATTTAGAATCCATATTAAGCAAATCAACACCTGTTGTAATCGGGCAGTCATTTAGACAGCTTATATTTGATGGTGACATTGCATCCCCGTCCGCTTGGGCAAGCTCCCCATAAAATACCTCCGAAGGGTCACGGGTATAGGATAAACCGCTGCCAGCTATGCTGTTGTTAATTTCTTGCCGTGCAAAAATCTGATAATATGAAGCACTAGGATTATACAAATGATTATAGAATGTAGAAAAGGATATTCCCATTTCATCAAGTCCCAATGATCCATATAAAAAATTGACATTTGCGTTATAACGATACCTGGCCCACATAACTTCTTCCATTGGTATACCGCTATCACCATCCCCTCCCAAGTCTTTTCCTTGATACTTGGCCCATAAACTTCCATTATTTTCTCTTTCATCGAAAACCTCAGTCTCGAAACGATCCTTAAGTCTCTCAAATTGATACCCGCTGGGGTCGGTATATTTTAAGGGGTTATTTACTACATAGCTGTAGCGGTTGTAGTTCTGCGTACTATAGGGGTTTTGGAGTATGGGGTCAGGGCTAAGCATCCGGCCTATAATAGGGTCGTACATACGGCCATTCATATTTATAATATGTGCACCATCTAAATGCTCATGCCCGGTATATCCCCGGTCTAAAATCAAGTTAGTCCGGGTATCCGTTTGTGACCAGTTAAGAGGGTTTCTCCGATTGCCGAATGCATCGTATGAATATTTCTCAACCACCGTTCCGTTTGTATTTGTTAATGCCATTATTGAACCCAAATAGTCGGTATGTATGTAATAAATACCGGAACTGTCGGTGTTATTTTTTATGTGAACCGCAGCCAATCCGGTTGGAGCACTAATATAGGTATATTCTTTGTAGGTACCATCGGCTTTTACCTGCTTTAAAAAGATTTATTCCTAATCGGTCTTTTTGTTAATTGGAACAAACTTCTTCTCTTCAAGCAGTTCATTATTCTTGTAAATTTCCTGTTTTATAAGGTTTCCATCTTCATCCCACCAACTCCAAGTGCCTGTCTTTATATTAGGTTGGTTTTCTTCAAAAAAGTATTCACGTTTCAAAACCCCATTTTCATACCATTCTTGCCATTTGCCTATAGAATTCCATATAGCATTAAAAATATTCCCTTCAAATTTGAGTTTTCCACTTTTATAGTAACCCAAATATTTCTGCTTATTCATATTATTGAATTGCACCGTGCTTAATGAACCATTATCGTAATAATATCTTTCCTCACATCCTAATTCTGTAGAATCAACGGAAATAATTTCAGATTTCAAATGACCATTTTTGTGCCATTCTTTTACTATTCCTGTATTCTTTTTTTGATTATAGTCAGAATACGACTCAAGCTCACCAGTCTCATACCAAGTAATAAAAGGAGTTATCTCTATTCCATTTTCATAGCCAACTTGAAATTCCTTTTGTCCATTTTTATACCATTGTGTTTCTATTCCATGACACAGGTTTTCTTTAAAAGAGCTTACTCTAAAAATTTGGCTATTATCATAATACCCTTCAACTCTAATTTTTATACCTGATTTGTACTCAATAAATACCTTAATAATTTCATTTCCGTTGAGACAATAGGCTGTATCAACTCCATTATAGTTGCTATCCAGATGCTCATTTGCCGTTACAAATAATTCATGAGTTGACATATATTTAACCGATGTTGCTACAACATCTTTTTGTGCATTTGTTTCTTTGATAAAGAAGACGCATAAAATAACAAACACATATTTTAAATTAAACATATTCAAAAATGTTTTATAAATCATTCCACCAATATTTCGCACCTGGATAATTAGGCTTAGTACTAGGTATTGACCCATAAACATCTCTGTATCCATTGCCATCAAAATATTCATACCTAAAATAATTTCTATTTGCATCAAACCCTCTTCCAGTCCTGAACATTTGTGCTCCATTTGGCTCAAATCTAGCTTCAAAATGAATGGTTAATATAGTTCTTTCATATTCATCACTTAAAAAATTGGTAGAGAAATCTTTAGTGTCTGTTTTTGAATCAAAAACGACCCACATATTTATTGAGAGATATATAGATTTAGAATCCATATTAAGCAAATCAACACCTGTTGTAATCGGGCAGTCATTTAGACAGCTTATATTTGATGGTGACATTGCATCCCCGTCCGCTTGGGCAAGCTCACCAAAAAACACCTCCATTGGGTCACGGGTATAAGACAAACCGCTGCCAGCTATGCTGTTGTTAATCTGGTGTTGCCGCTCTTCCCTATTACGGAATTCATTTTCCAAAGCCAAGCCCATTGCAAGGGCACTAATAAACTCATCGGCATAGCTTCGCGAAACATATCCCTGAAATTCGCCGTTTACTGAATAAGGAATGCCTGGGTCAAACTCCTGGTTTCCGGTTTTCCAACCCGCCCACCAATAGGAGATTCTTCCGCCAGAATCAAAACCTCCCCCTCCACCTGAACCTCCTCTACTTTGTCTGTCTTTTCCTTCATAATAGTTCAATTCCTGAAAACTCATCCGGTAGCCTGTGGGGTCGGTATATTTTAGTGGGTTGTTTACTACATAGCTGTAGCGATTGTAGTTCTGCGTACTATAGGGGTTTTGGAGTACGGGGTCAGGGCTAAGCATCCGGCCTATAATAGGGTCGTACATACGGCCATTCATATTTATAATATGTGCACCATCTAAATGCTCATGACCCGTATAACCCCGGTCAAGCATTAAGTTGGTTCGGGTATCGGGCTGTGACCAGTTAAGGGGGTTACGTCGGTTACCCTCCCGTTTCGCTGTGCTCACGGGATTGGTTCCACCAGCGGAATTTACTGCGCAAGCTTGTAACCTTCCGGGTGTCACGCAACACGCATCGTACGAATATTTTTCAACCACCGCGCCGTTTGTATTTGTTAATGTCATTATTGAACCCAAATAGTCGGTATGTATGTAATAAATACCGGAACTGCCTGTATTTTCTTTAATGTGAACGGCAGCCAGTCCGGTTGGAGCACTAATATAGGTATATTCTTTGTAGGTACCATCGGCTTTTACTCCTTTAAAGCCCTTGAGAAGATGAACGATAAAGATAAATCTACCATTAAAGATGTGATAGATGCTTTTATTAAGGGAGGTAAATTAAGGAATATAGCTGCATTATAAATAAAAAACTCCCAACCAACGCTGGGAGTTTAAATATATTTCATAAGCTATAATACAAAACTAATTCTTATTGCTTTTTAACTCAAGAAGCAACTCATCCCATTCGCTTTTTATTTCTAATTTGCTTTTGAATGCAAAACCAGCTAATAAACCCTTATTATTAAAAATCTTAAGACCATCGTCATTTGATTCCAAAGTAATCTCTTGGATTTTACTTGTAAATTGTTTTTTTGTAGTTTTGAAATAGTTTGCTACAAGATTATCTTCCGAGATTATAATTTCATAAAACTCCATTTTACTTTTCTTAACTTTTTTAATTGTAATAATGAAAGAAAACGTTGAGATAACAAATGCTGCAAAATAGGAACTAATAAGCCCATTTTCTATGCCATAAAAAATAAGATAACCTGATATTATACCCAATATTGCAATAAGTGCATTGGTTTTATTATTCTTTTTATTAAATCTATACGTTTTCATTATTTTATATTTTAGTACTTTATGGGTAGGTAAATATTTGTATTATCCCTTGGTTGTGTAGTAGGATAAGGTAGCTGTGTCGGCTCAATCTTTTGAAAGGGATTCAATTTATATATTCCATATCCCAAAATCATCCAATCAACATAACTGTCTGGCATACCACCGATAAAAACATCAAAGACTTTGCCAGTGCTGCCATCACCTCCAAATCCAACATCTATTGCCTCCATAAGTCCTCCTGGGATATACTGTTCATTACCCTGAAAACCATTAATAGTTTGCCCTAATCCAAAACCAAACAATGGACCTCCACCAACAATTAGAGCAATTCCTAATGGGGCTCCACCAACTGTTCCAGTAACTGCTATTCCCTTTCCAATCATGTAGGTGCCAACACCCATCATATACAAACCACCTCGTACTGCTTTCCAATCAGTAGCCCCTCCGTTTGCGTCAACATCCACCATTCTTTCTATTAATAAAATTTGCCAACGACCATCCAAATAACGCCATTCCCTTGCATAACTTGGCTGGAACCTACTTAAAGCTTCAGTTTCATCGGTTATCATAGGATTTATATTTATTCCTTCATTAACATAATTCATATAATCCGAAAATGAAAATCCCTCCATGCCAGCTAATCCGGAATTAATATAATCTGTATAATCATTTATTGATGGACCTATATCATTAAAACCATTTCCACCGGTAAAATCAGGAAATGGCATGGGATCTGGTTCTGGAAACTCCTCCTCGTCACTCCTTTTAAACTGCACCATATACCCGCTGGGGTCGGTATATTTTAGGGGGTTATTTACTACATAACTGTAGCGATTGTAGTTTTGCGTACTGTAAGGGTTCTGGAGAACAGGGTCGGGGCTTAGCATTCTACCCACTATAGGATCGTACATACGTCCATTCATGTTAATCAGGCCAAACTCGGCCAGATGCTCATGAAAGGTATAGCCCCGTTCAAATTTGGGTTCCGGCACATTGCTGTAGGTCCAATTGGTGGCATTCCGCTGCCTGCCCCAGGCATCAAAGCTAAGCTCCTGCTCAGTATTGCCAATGGTATTGGTAATAAAATGGATGGAGCCCAAATGGTCGGAGTGTACGTAAAACATAGCATCGTTTGTTTTGTCGTAAACGGCAGTAACACCTGCCGGGGTACTAATGTAACAATATTCTTCCGTTTGTGAGCTGCCATGGTCAATTATTTCTAAGCCACCCGGCACAAATATTTTGGTTTTGGTGGTACTGCCATCGCTATACACCGTTTTTCGGCGACCCAAATCGTACCCGTAAGTTACCACCAGGCTTTTTGTCCCTTGCGTTAGGGTAGCCAGCTTATCAAATGAGGTGTAAGTTGCTGATTGATTCTCGGGAACATAGCTTCCGGTTGGAGTTAGGGAGCTAATAGCATGGGGTTGCGTGGTACTATAATCGTAAGTACCCATATCACTCTTACTGCTAATATTTCCATTGGCGCCATAATTAATCGCTAAAGAACTGCTGTTGAATGCAATGGAATCGAGGCGATTTAAGGCATCGTAGCCAAAATCTTCACGTAATCCCCGTTTATTATCCATACGCCAGTTAAGGTTACCGGTTGCCTCGTCAAATGCATACATTAAATCCTGGATAGTACCGGTTTGAATTCGTTCTAACAGGCTTGTTTTGTAGTCGTAAGTACGGGTGGTAACCAGGTTATTGCCATTGGTGTATTTTTCAATCTGGCCCATTGGGCTTGTTTCCTGCAATTGCCAGATAAGGGAATTATTGCTGCTCCGGCGTATTTCGTTAAGATAGCCGTTGGTATAGTTGTAGCTTAACTCAAATCCCCCGGGTAAGTCATGGAGGCCAACCTGTTGGGCTCTCCACTTTTATAGGTGTAGCCAAACTCATAGTCGGTGCCATCAATGGTTTCGGTTTTACTTTTCATCCGGCCCATGGGGTCATACATAAAAGAAACATCGTTGTTGTTTAAGCCATCAATGGTGTTGAGCTGCCCGGTTGTTCCATCATAGGTATACGAAGTGGTTCCCTCGGGCAGGGTAACCGATTGTACTTGCCCATTCCTGTTATAGGTATACGTTGTGGTCTGTCCATAGCGGGTTTGTGTTTTAAGTTCCCCGGTAACATAGTAGGTGTATGATGTTATGCCCAAATCGGGATCTATTACCTGCTGGGGTCTTCCATAGGTATCGTAAAGGGTAGTCACATCCCCATCAAGGGTTGTCACTTTATCTACACCTCCACTGCTGCTATATTCATATTTTAATTCACTATTGTAGGAATCCTTAACAGAAATCACACTTCCATATTCGTCAAATTTTTTTACAACCGTCTGTGCTGCGGTCTCGTTGGTTATGGTAACTTGTTTGACACCGTAGGAGTAGGTGGTTCTTTGGGTATTGGAGGCATAGTTTTCCTCTCGAATCCGTCCATAATTATCGTAAGTATAATCGGTTTTGTACTCCGTATCCCCGTCGAAAAATGGGGCTGATGTCCAGTCCAGTAATCCCTTGTTGTTGTATCCTTTTTGAGCCACAATGGTTTTTGAGGCTTCATAGGCCTGGGTTTCATTTCTTAACACCCTTCCTAAGCCATCGTAATAGGTATATTGTTCAGGAGTACCATTCCCGGTTATATGAGCATAATACACACAATTGTTTACCTGCCCGTTACTCCAGTTTAACGCAATTGACTGGTCGGAACTTTTATTAAAGGTTAAGCGTCCAAAGCCGTCATAGGTATTTTCGTCGATATAGCCGGTGGGTAATTCGGCTGTTAAGACCTTACCTGTAAATGGATCGCAGGCATACCCGGTTTCCTGGCCTTCCGGTGAGGTAACCTTTACAATATAGCGTCCATGGCTGTCCCATTCGTAAAGTGTTTCCCGATTGGTAATATCCGAGCCACTTACTTTTTCACTGGCAACCAGCCCCAACCCTAAAGCATCCATCGTGTAATCAATGCGTAAGGGATTTGGTTTATTAGTCCCTATAATTTTATAGTTCACAAATCCGTTTGTGCTGTTATAGTTTAGGGTTACTTCATTTTCAAAACTAGCTTTGCCATCCCTTTGTTTCACGGTGCGTATTGTTTGCGGTACATTGGGGGCGGTTCCACCGGCTACGGTTGTGTAATTTTCATAAAAAGTAGTAGAAGTCCCTGAACTGCCAATTTGCGTTTCTTTCAGGGTAATATTTCCATAGGTATCGAAAGCAAACTGGGTTTGAGTGCCCACTTCGTCCAGGTAATT
Organism: Salinivirgaceae bacterium; assembly: GCA_050179685.1. Taxonomy (GTDB): domain Bacteria; phylum Bacteroidota; class Bacteroidia; order Bacteroidales; family SZUA-534; genus GWE2-40-63. The sequence continues at coordinate 204,962 of JBFXEW010000004.1, read as the reverse complement.
ATATGTTTCCGAAGTCGATGGATTTCTTTTTAAACGGTTGTTGGCAATGGGGGTAATAGTATAATTCATTATTGAGCTACTTATATTGGTTCCCGATAGGATACTGGTTCCTTTATAGGTAAGATTTTCAATGGTAGTAGCATATGGATAAGTGTTGTGGTAGTTTTTTTCTTTTCTGGTAGTAATTCCTGTTTCAGCATTGGTTCTATTTATGGCTGAAAAACCTATAAACATTCCTAAGGGTTTATATTGTTGCGCCCCTTCGTAAGTATAAGAGGTTTCAAAATACCCACCTATACCGTCGCTTTCTTGCAGGGTTGAAACAACATATTTTGCTCCGCGGAATCCAACATAAGGATAAGTGGCATTGGTAGATGAGGATAAATGCACCCTGGAATCGTTAAGGGGGCTGTATTCAATCGTAGTTAAATTATTCAGTCCATCGGCAACCTGGTACAACCTGCCTTCTTCACCCCCTTTGTATTTATAGCTTATCCAATAAGAATCGTCGAAAAAGAAAATATGGTCATTAATTCCATCACCGTTAAAGTCGTATATATTTTCATTTACGTTTAGAGCAGTACCGCCATTATAAGAAAAATCATCCCCGGTAAACCGATAGGAACTATACCCTTGTAACTCCGGAGCAAAGGTGCCATCCACCGGCGATATGGGTACCGATGAAGGATTATAAACCAATAGCTCGTCGTAACCATCATTATTGGTGTCAAAAGCAAAAAAAACTCCGGAAGCCAACGAACTTAAATTAATTGTATTAAAGTTTTTGCCGTTTGAAATGGCCAATTTAGTATTTTCTACACTACCAGAGTAATAACGGTAAACAAAATCGGTTTTTCCATCGCCGTTAAAGTCGCCAAGGGCTATATCGGTACTTACGCTACCATTATTATAGGTATAAAATAGCGATACAGCCGAGCTGGTTACCTGGTAAATGGAAAGTTTATTGTCCTTAATATTGCAAAGTTCATTTTTAAGGTCGCCGTCTATATCTTTAAGATATACATTGCCCCAATCTAAAGTAAAATTAATATCATTACCAACACTAAATGGTGCAGATACATCACCATAGTAGATAAAAGCATTATTCGTTGGACTGTTTGTTGATACCAAAAGGTCATCAATAAAGTCTCCATTAACATCGCCAGCCTTAAGTTCCGAAACAGAAACCAGGGTTTTATCTGCTCCACTCACATAACTAAGTTGGGAACCTGTAGATTTATAAAGTTTCAGTATTTTTCCAGAGGTCGTCGATGTGCAAACCACAACATCAGCCTTATTATCGCCATTAAAATCACCTACCTCAATATTAGATGCAAACCCAACGATTCCCGAATAAGCCAAGCCGAATGATGTGCCACTACTGTTCATGGTATAAACCTTTAAATAATTTCCATTCATGGCAAATAAATCGGCACGGCCATCCCCATTAAAATCACCATATTTTTCCAGGGAAAGACTACTTGTTGACAATACTTCTTCGTAATCTGGTGTGAAGTTATATGCACTATAATCATAGTAACTAAACACGGTTGGGTTGAATGAACTACCATCGCTTCCGGTTTCACTTATTTCGGCAAGAAACGATTCATCGTGCCGTTGTATATAATTAAAATTATAAGATCGAGCCGTAACTCCTCCGGCTTCAGAGCGTATTTTCCGAAGTAACAGGTTGTTTTTTATCTCTGTACCATACTGACCATAAAAATAGGAGCTTATGTCATCATCGCGTTCTTCGTAGTAAAAGTATATGGTATTGTAAGGAGTAATACTAGCAGCGCTATTCCCGGTGTAAGTAATTTTTGTTATTCTTATGCCATAATCAGTATCATTTTCATAGGTATACTCCATGTAATTTCCATAGGCATCGGTAACTTTTGAAATGTACCATGCAAAATAGCGGGTTTCAAGACTTACTGTAGTACTTAATTTTGACGCAGCAGTGCTACCATATTCAATTGTTGTTCCGTTCTTGCTGGTAACGGTAAATTTTGTAATCGCCTCTCCGTTATAGGTAGGCACAATATTGGAATAATCTTCCAGCTCACTTTTGTATACACTACCGTTTAAAATCAAACGGGAACCATCCAGGGTAAAGGCATCGTCATTTTCAAAGTCCACCGGGTTTACTGAGCCATCGTAGTAATAGCTGCTTGCTACCCTGTAAATAGCTGAAATATTAGCCAGGCTCCACCCTTTACCCAGTATTCCTTGTCCGCCATTACTATTGTAATTAATGGCTAATGATGGTTGCATTCCTGCTGTTCCGGGAGCTACATAGAGGGGGATGGAATAAGTAGCCGCACCACTCTCCAACACATTAACGGTTCCTGGAGTAGAACCAACTTCACAAGCCGTATTTAAAGTTCGGGTGGCTGGATTCAGGATATTGGAACCGTTTAAGTATTCTGGGGCACAAATTAAACTTTCTTCAGTTTGTATGGTTAAAGTACTATGCAATCCGCCAGAATAACTAAATCCTGCATCTAATTTTACCCAATCCCGTGCTTCATAGAGCTGATCACCTGGTTTAGTATAATCACCTGTCAGGGTTAATGAGGTTGTTTGCCCAATGATATAAAATGGGCAGCATAAAATAAAGCCTAATAGCACTATTAAAGCTTTGGCATATCTTGTTTTGTTCATTTTATAACAATTAAGTGGTTGGTCATTCTTTAATTATTTTCCATTCCGATACCTGGGAATCAATTAAAACTTTAAGAAGGTAAGTTCCCGCAGCAACCTGGGACAAATCCAAAATAGTAGATGAAGATATCCAATCCTGTTTTAAAATTAATACCCCTTTTACATCAAAAACCATTACCATTCCTTTCGATTCCTGGGGAAGGTTTTCTGTTTTTATTTCAACAGACTCCCGGGTAGGATTTGGATAAATACTAAACTGGATATTATTTAATTCACCCTTGTGTATGTTTTTATTTGATATATCCTGATTGTTCCGCGAACCCTCATTTTCTTCGTCAGCATTAATTGAAGCCGATTTAGCCACTGTAATGGTGCGAGAAATACGGTTGCCAGAATTATCATAGGCATAACTTATCGTATTCTGCCCATTGACTGTAAGCGTTGTACCTATCAGTATAACCACGCTTACCAAAAATAAATAACGATGCATGATTTGGTTTTTTAAATAACTGAAATTCTCATATTACTTACTGCTTGTCGCTTTTCCGTTTAATCTTATTAACTTCTTCGGTAAGATTTTCAATTGCAGTTTGTTGTTCTTTAATGGCTTCTAAAAGAACGGGAATAAGAGCAATATAATCAACTCCTAAAGTTCCATCGGGGCTTTCCACAACTATGTCCGGATATACCTTTTGTAATTCCTGAGCCAAAAGTCCAATTCGCTCTTTTTCATAAAAAGCAAGCATTTCTGCATTCATTTCATAGGCAGCAGTATCACTACTATTACTTTTGTATAATCCACTTTCTTGGGGAGTTTTGTATTTATATTTTACCGCTTTTACCCTCTTAATTTTCTCAATATTATTACTTTCCAATTCCCTAATTTCTTTTTTTAAATTTTCGTCCGAGGGATAAACAGTTTGACCAACTGTTAAAGTTCCGGTAATCTTAGCATTACCATAAAAATAACCCGCATATTTGCCATTTATATAAACGTCTGTATTTGTTGAAGTTCCATAAATCCCTGCTCCGTTATTGGAGCCTAACAACAGGCCTTTTACACCATAGTTATAGCCCGATTGTGCGTTGCCGGCATAACCATATACGCCATAGGCTTTCCCCGTAGTATATACGGTTGAATTATACGCACTACCAGTTATTCCTTGAGCAGATCCAACACCTGACAGTACAGTTGCCCGAACTCCTAAGGCGTAAGCAGTACTACTTGTTGCCAATGCTTTATTACAGTATAAAGCATTAGCTGTTGATGCATCTCCATAAAATGAAACAACGCTATGCGAAATTCCATTTGTATTTACAGACAACTTTGAATTTACAGTACCAGAGATACCGACTCCAACATTATTATTTGAGCCAACTTCAATTTGTGAATATCCCAACTCACTAAGAAGTAACAGGCAAAAAGCAATAACAACTATTTTTTTCATATTTTATATAGGTTTAAGTTGAACAATTAAAATTTTGAGCATCTAAAAATAAAAAGTGAGGGTGCAATAATATTTCACTTTTGAAGAGCTCCTTTATTTAAATGTTTTCTAAATAACTTTCCAAATCCTAATTCATCACTGAAATAATACGATTGTGAATCCCTACTGTATTTGATATGCATTCCCATCAGGCGTAAATCACTCAAATCGAGCAATAATTGTCGCTTTGAAATTCCTAACTTTTTTGAAAAAGCTATGGTATCACCTGTACTTCGATGAAGAATTAGCTCATTCATAAGCACCATTCGTTCTGCATACTTAATGATTGACATATCTTAAATACACTAAAGATTATTTCTCTATACATTTATTCTAAAAATGAAAAAACATAATCGGTGAATATGGCTTCCATTTCAAAAAATAGTCCTGTAAGCATTGAAAACAAAGGCGAAAAAAATTAAAAATAATTTTCCAAAATTTTATTTATGTTAAGTAAGCAGTCTAAATAGTAGTTTAAACATTTCCAATCGGCAACCTTTTGCATAACCTGTTTATTATTCCAAAAAGTTTGACCATTTTTGCAGCCTAATAGTATTTTATTATGATTTTGTTCGAAGAAGCTCTTCAAATAGTCTTGCAAAAGGCATCGCTTACTCCCACTGAAAGCATTCCTTTTTCAGAAAGTGTGGGGCGTATTCTGGCCTCCGATGTACATTCGGATATGGATATGCCGCCTTTCGACAAAGCAGCCATGGACGGATTTGCCATTCGCGAAAGCGAAATAAACCACGACCTTGAAATTATTGAAACCATTGCTGCCGGTCAAACACCTCAAAAGGAAGTAAGTCCGGGCACCGCGGCACGTATTATGACCGGGGCACCGGTTCCCAAAGGAGCCGATTTTGTGATTCAGGTGGAACTTTCGGAAACTACCTGCAACAATCGGGTAGCGTTTAACGGACATCCAAAAAATAATATTATTTATAAGGGCAGCGATGTGAAAACCGGTGATGTGGTTCTGCCCAAAGGGCAAGTTCTCGATGCCCGGCATATTGCCGTTCTTGCTTCGGTAGGTTGTCCTCAGGTTGAAGTTTATAAAAAACCCCTGGTTGGAATTATTTCAACCGGCGATGAGATTGTAGAACCCAACCACTTACCCACCCCCTCGCAAATACGCAACAGCAACGGGCATCAGTTGATAGCCCAGGTCAGCGCCTGTGCTGCTGAACCCCGTTATTACGGCATAGTAAAAGACGATTACCAGCTAACACGCGATGCCATCGATAAAGGCATGAACGAATGCGATGTATTGCTTTTAACCGGCGGAGTAAGCATGGGCGATTTCGACTTTGTTCCTAAAATAATGAGCGATTTGGGCATCGATATTCTTTTTGATAAAGTGGCGGTACAACCCGGAAAACCAACCACCTTTGGGGTAAAAGGCAGTAAAGTGGTTTTTGGTTTGCCCGGAAATCCGGTTTCTTCGTTCATACAATTCGATATCCTGGTCAAGCCTTTCCTTTACAAAAGTATGAATGCCAATTGGTTCGACCGAACCGTAAAACTGCCACTGGCCAGCGACTATTCGCGCAAAAAAGCCGACCGCAGTTCTTATATTCCGGTTACCATTAATAACAAAAGTCAGGTGGTACCTGCCGATTATCATGGTTCGGCTCATATTTTTGCCCTGCCGCAAAGTCACGGCGTGGCCATTATTCCACGGGGAGTTTTTCAATTAAAAGCAGGAGATTTGGTAGATGTACGATTGTTTTAGCCGAAAAATAAATTACTTACGCGTATCGGTTACCGACCGCTGCAACTTTCGCTGTACCTATTGCATGCCTGCCGAAGGCGTTGAACTACTAAGTCATAACGACATCTTATCGTTCGACGAAATTGTTGAAACCATAAAATTCGGCGTTTCACAAGGCATTAACAAAGTACGGCTTACCGGAGGCGAACCGCTGGTTCGGAAAGGTATCGTTAATTTGGTTCAGATGATTCGTTCCATCGAAGGCATCACCGACTTATCGATGACCACCAACGGAGTACATCTGGCCGAAATGGCGCAAGCGCTTAAAGACGCAGGATTGCAACGCGTAAACATCAGCCTCGACACTTTGGATCCGGAACGCTTTAAACAAATTACCCGCGTTGGGAATCTGCAGGATGTGCTGAATGGCATTGAAGCGGCACAAAAAGCCGGACTGACTCCCATTAAACTCAATTGCGTGGTAAAAAACTCAGGCCAGGAGCCCGATGCGCTAATGGTTACTAAATTTGCCAACGAAAACAACTTGCAGGTGCGCTACATCCACGAGATGGATTTGGCCAAAGGAACTTTCAGTGTGGTTGAGGGTGGCGATGGAGGAAATTGTGCCATCTGTAACCGGCTGCGCTTAACTGCCAACGGAAACATTATGCCTTGTTTGTTTAGCAACAAGGGCTATAACATTCGTGAACTGGGAATTGAAGAAGCCTACCATCAGGCATTGCTTAAAAAGCCCAAAAGCGGAAAAGTAAATAACAAAGGAAGCTTTTATAACATTGGCGGATAATAATTTTTAGAAAACAAATACCATGAGCAAAGAATTAAGCCATACCGACCAGCAGGGAAAAGCCAATATGGTAGATGTGGGACACAAGCCCCAACAAACCCGTACGGCAATAGCAGCCGGGTTCATTCGTCTTCAGCCAAAAACCATTGAACTGATACGCGAAAACCAGCTTAAAAAGGGCGATGTACTTACCATAGCCGAAATTGCAGGCATACAGGCCGGAAAACGAACTTCGGAACTAATTCCCCTTTGCCATCCACTGCTGATTACCAAACTTGATGTAAAAGCCCGGTTAAGCGACACCGGCGTTAGCTGCGAAAGTTTTGCCAAATGCATCGGGCAAACCGGCATCGAAATGGAAGCCTTGACCGCAGTTAGCGTAGCTCTGTTAACCATTTACGACATGTGCAAAGCTGTGGATAAGGAGATGGTGATTGAAGCTGTTCACCTGGTTGAAAAAACAAAAAAATAGGTTTTCTGCTGATTCAGCATCCGGGAAAGAATATAAAGGAATTGTGCCGCTCTTAAATGGGAAGCTGCATGCAATAGTTTCTCCGATTATTTGCAGATACAAAAGGCTAACCGCTTAACTATTAACCCCTGACTGCATTCTTTATCACTTAATTTTTTTGCGCTTTAAAACACCCGAAAACCGGAAAATAATGAAAGTTAGCTTTTCGCTTACCTGCATTATTTTAATACATTTGCTAAATTCAAAACACAAACTATGTCCGCTTTAACAAACAACAAAAAATTTGGAACTGCACCGGTATTTTTTACCGCCATTTCAACCATATTAGGAGCCATCCTTTTTTTAAGATTTGGTTTTGCCGTAGGTACTTTAGGTTTTTGGGGCGTAATTTTGATTATCTTATTGGGCCATTTGGTAACCATTCCCACCGCCCTGGCCATTTCAGAATTAGCAACCAATAAGCGGGTTGAAGGGGGCGGTGAGTATTTTATTATTTCCCGTTCGTTTGGTTTAAATATTGGGGCTACCATAGGTATCGCTTTGTTTCTGTCGCAGGCAATCAGTGTGGCTTTTTATGTGATAGCATTTACTGAAGCCTTCGATTTTTTCTTTCAATTTATTGCCGAACGCTTTAATATGGAACTTCAAAGGCAATTCATTAGCATTCCGGCCATGTTGGTTCTAGCTGTTTTAATTTTAAAAAAAGGAGCAAACATGGGAGTAAAAGCACTCTATTATGTGGTTGCTATTTTAGGCGTTTCCCTGGTATTGTTTTTTTTAGGCGATACGCCTCATGCAACCACTTCAGGCTTTAGTCTTGAAAATGCAGAATTGCGCAACATGGATCAGTTCTTTATTGTTTTTGCTATTATTTTTCCTGCATTTACCGGGATGACAGCTGGCGTGGGTCTTTCGGGCGACTTAAAAAAACCTTCCAAATCAATTCCTTTAGGAACTACAGCGGCTACTTTTTTGGGAATGATTCTTTACTTCTTTATTGTCTACAAATTAGCCCTTTCGGCCAACATCGACGATTTGACCAACAATCAGTTAATTATGGCTCAGATTGCTATTGGCGGTGCCTTTATTATTCCGTTAGGCCTGGCTGCCTCAACCATATCTTCAGCACTAGGGTCTATAATGGTTGCTCCGCGAACACTCCAGGCACTTGCTTTAGACAATGCTTTTCCAATAAAAAAAATGAACCGCTGGTTAGCTAAAGAACGCACAAAAGACAATGAACCTTTTAATGCTTCACTAATCACCATTTTAATTGCTTTTGTATTTGTGGCTCTAGGTGACGTTAACTTTGTGGCCAGTATTATTTCGATGTTCTTTATGGTTACCTATGGGTCGCTTTGCCTGATTAGCTTTTTAAATCATTTTGGCTCATCGCCCTCTTACCGCCCTTCGTTTAAATCAAAATGGTTCTTATCGCTTATTGGCTTCATTGTTTCGTTTTGGGTCATGTTTAAAATCAGCACCCCTTATGCACTCCTGGCCTTTACACTAATGATATTATTGTATTTATACATTAAAAGCTATCACAAAAACCGACGGGGTTTAGAAGGTATTTATGCCAATACCGTTTATCAACTCAGTAGAAACCTCCATGTGTTTATTCAAAAAAACAGGGATAAAGGTTCCTATAAAGAGTGGAGACCCAGCGCTATTTGTATCTCAAAAAGTTCTTTTGAACGTGAGAATGCATTTAAATTGCTTGATTGGATATCCTATAAATTTGGTTTTGGAACCTACCTGCATCATATCAATGGCTATTACTCAAAAGCAACGCATTTGCAGGCAGAAACGGAACTTACCAAGCTAATACATAAAGTATTGCGGAAAGGCAGTCATTTATATGTCGATACAATTATTTCGCCTTCAAACACCTCGGCTATAGCACAAGCCATTCAGATACCCGGTATTTCAGGCATGGAAAATAATTTAGTGATTTTTGAATTCGACAAAAACAGTCAGGATAACCTTCATGAAATAATCGATAACATTTCACTGGTTTCTGCCGGAAATTTTGATATCGGGGTCTTAGCCAGCAGCCGCAAAGAAATAAACTACAAAAATGGCATCCACCTGTGGATTAGAACCATTGATACCGAAAATGCAAATTTACTTATATTGCTAAGCTTTGTTATTCTGGGGCATCCTGACTGGAGAAAAGCGGATATTAAAGTGTTCAATTTAGTGAAAAAGCAGGAATTTGAAGAGGCAAAAAAACAAATGAAAAACCTGGTTATAGAAGGCCGACTGCCAATTACAGAAAAAAATATTGAAGTGCTGATCCAGGATGAAAGCATTTCATCAAAAACACTAATCAATGAGAAATCGGAAAATGCCGGATTTACCATAATTGGATTCAGGCTTGAATCCCTTAAACACGAAAAAGAAAAAATATTTACCGGCTACGAAGATCTTGGGGATATACTTTTTGTGCACTCCCATTTTCAAAAAACAATTGAATAGCTGTTAATATAGTAAGCCGGCAAAAACTTTTTTGATATATTTAAGGTCTTAAATAATACAAGTATGTTACCTCTTATTCTCGACAAAACACAGGACACTCCCGGAGTAATACTCGATGCGGCACAAAAACATTTCTGGTTTACAGGAACTTCAATCCCTGAAAACACCCATAAATTTTTCGAACCCGTTTTTGTCTGGATAGAAAACTATTTGAAAGAACCCAATCAGGAGACGATTGTAAACTTTAAAATGACTTACTTTAATACCTCATCAACCAAATCGTTACTCGATTTGATGATACTTTTTAAGGAACTGGCTAAAAAAGAAAAATCGCTGATAATCAACTGGTACTTCCCCAACGAAGACGAGGATATGTACGAAGCCGGTTTGGGTTTTTCAAAAATGGTTCGGTTCCCATTCAATTTTATCAACTATTAATTTACTATAAGTTATGTCTGATCACATAGAAGTTGTTTCAGTAAATATTTCAGAGAAAAAAGGTACCATAAAAACTCCCCGTCCGAGCATCGACCTGAACGAAAAAGGCGTTGCCCACGATGCCCATGCCGGCGATTGGCATCGGCAGGTGAGCTTGCTGGCCGAGGAAAGCATCCGTAATTTTGAACCCAAACTGGGACGCCCCATTGAATTTGGCGAATTTGCCGAGAACATTACCACCCGCGGAATTGTGCTTTATAAAACTACCCCGGGCGACAAATTTATAATTGGCGAAACCGAACTGGAAGTTACGCAAATTGGCAAAATATGTCATGGCGACGATTGCCAGATTTTTCAGGCTGTTGGCAAATGCGTAATGCCCAAGGAAGGCATCTTTTGCAAGGTAATAAAAGGCGGTTCCATTAAACCCGGCGACCGTATTCAATACATAAAAAGCTCATAATATCAACTTAAAAGCCTACCGCAGTGAAAGTAAACACCATTTACCGGATTACAAGCCACAAGCAACATGTCGAGGTTGATGACGTTTCTACCTCGCCCCATAAAGTGTCGAAACAAGTATTGATTTTTGAAGATTTACTACCCGAACCCGATGTGTTAAAATCATTTACAGGCGAAACTGCTGTAGGAACCATCCTGGTTCTCGACGCCTTCGATAAAGAACCGTTCAATCCCTTCGATGCCATTACCGGAGCCGAGAGTAATTTACAGGTGGTAAAAACTTTAGCATTTAATGGTATCACCGGAGTACTTTGTCTGCCCGAAGATTATCAGACTTTTTATATCGGCCAGGATTTAATTCATCTGCCCAAATTATTCACAGCACGGGTGGTTACCCTAAGCGACCGTGCTCACCGCGGAATTTACGAAGATAAAAGCGGACCGCTGATTGTAGAAGAACTAAACCGCTTTTTTGATAAAGCCAATAAAAAAGTCGCCATCAAACACACCATAATCCCCGACAATGCCGACGAACTGGGACTAATTCTGGAAGAATGTAAAATTGGTAAAACCGATTTGCTAATCACTACCGGAGGAACAGGCATCGGCAAACGCGACATTACGGTGGAAACCGTCCGGATGCACATGGATAAAGAGATTCCCGGCATTATGGATATGATTCGTTTAAAATACGGAGCCGAAAAACCCAATGCTTTGTTAAGCCGAAGCATAGCAGGAACCATGAATCAAACCCTGTTTTATACCTTGCCGGGAAGTCCAAAAGCCTGCGAAGAATATTTATCAGAAATTTTTAAAACCCTGGATCATTTATTTTACATGATTCATGGATTCGATGTACATTAATTCTTAAACTAAACCTAAATGAACAAATTAATCCCCTTACTGCTTATTGCGCTGGTTTCGTGCAGTGCACCAAAAACAAACGAGTTTCAAATCCACGGAAAAATTGCGGGTAAAACACCCAACAAAGTATACCTGCAAGTGTATGAAAACGGAAGTATGCAAGTACTCGACTCATCGACATTTACCAAAGGTGAATTCCGTTTTACCGGCTCAGTCGATTTCCCCGACAATTACATTATTCAGTTGGGTCAGGAACGCAACTACATCAATCTGTTTGTCGAAAACTCAAAAATTAAGATTACAGCACATATCGACAGCCTGGATAAGGCAATAATTACGGGTTCAGAAACCCAAAACCAATGGTTGGCCTACCAGAAAATTAAAGAGCCTTTCGAAAACCAGCTGGGCGAAGTGTATCAATTGTTTAAAACCGAAACCGACGCCACCATTAAAGCAGAACTCGAACAACAATACGACTCTATTGATGCCGCAAAAAACCAGCGGGTAAAAGAATGGATAAGTGCCACTGGTGCTTCTGTTTTGGCTCCTTACATTATCCGTCGTGAGCTGGTTTACTACCTCGAGATGGATGAACTGGAAGAATTGCTCAATGTAATTTCGCCCGAACTGATTCAATACAAATACACCGCAGAGTTACACGAACGGTTAGAAACCCTGCGCACCCTGCAACCCGGAAAACCCGCTCCTGAATTTACACAAAACAATCCCGAAGGAGAACCGGTAAACTTGAGCGATTTTAAAGGAAACTATTTACTTATCGATTTCTGGGCTTCATGGTGTGGTCCTTGCCGCAGGGCTAACCCAACCGTTGTTGCCATGCACAACAAATACAAAAGCAAAGGATTCACCATTTTGGGCGTGTCGATGGATAAAGATCGCGAAAAATGGCTTCAGGCTATTGAAGACGATAAACTGCACTGGTCGCAGGTTTCAGACCTTGGTGGATGGACCAATCCGGTGGGAAAACTCTATGGCGTAAACAGCATTCCTCACGCCATTCTTATCGATCCCGAGGGAAACATTGTTAAACGCGGTGTTCATCCGAACGAATTGGATGAGCTTTTAGGATCATTACTTAAAAAATAAAAACGCAAAATACCTATGGAAGTAGGCATTACTATTTCCATGGGTATTTTCATTTCATACAAACGGTACTTATGGAACCAAATCGTCAACAGGCTTTTGAGCTATTGCAAAGCTACAATCAAACTCCCGGCTTAATAAAACACGCGCTGGCCGTTGAAGCTACCATGCGTCATTTTGCCCGACATTTTGGCGAAGATGAAGAGCTTTGGGGAATTATTGGTTTAATTCACGACCTGGATTACGAAAAATATCCCGAGCAACACTGCCAAATGACAGAAAAAATTCTGCGCGAAAACAAGTGGCCGGAATCGCATATCAGAGCGGTTTTAAGTCACGCCTGGGAATCGTGTACCGATATAAAACCCGAAACGCTGCTTGAAAGAACGCTTTACACCATCGATGAATTAACCGGACTGGTTACCACTTCGGCACTGGTTCGTCCATCGAAAAGTATTTTGGATATGACTGCCAAATCGGTGAAAAAGAAATGGAACGATAAACGCTTTGCTGCAAAAATCGATCGTTCTATTATTGAAAAAGGCGCCCAAATGATGGAAATGGATTTAACCGAAATTATTACCCTCACCATTCAGGGCATGGCAAAAATTGCCGATCAATTGGAACTCGACGGGCAACTGGCTCACGAATAAAACTTAGTTATATTTAGAATTAATTACCTGATAACCCACCAGGCGATCGTAATTAAGGCTAAAATCGCGATGGTAAACCCAAATCAAATAATCGTTTTCGGTTTCATAGTGCGAACCTTCCAACAACGATTCATCGATAGTTTTTGAATAGGTATCGGAATAAACAAATACATAATTATAATAGCCCTGTTTTAAAAGCATCTTTGTCTGATAGGTTTTTGTATTAAAATTGTAAGTCAGCTCATTTTCGGGAAGTAAGAGCCATTGATTAAAACTACCGTAAACATATAATTTTCCACTCAGCATAGGTTCGGGCATTAGCAAATCAAAATGTACCCAGGCATAATCGGCCGATTTCCATGAATCTAAACCGGAATTAAGGTTGATAAGGTATTTACCATTCATATCTTCTTCCCAGAAATAGTGTTTATAACTGCGTCGTTCGTGCAGTTTAACCTGCACATGATACATGGAATCGACATATTCAAGCTGGTTTATATTAAGTCCACCCCGATGGATGTCAGAAAAATTAATAATATAAAACTCATTCCCTCCGCTAAAAACCGGTTGTCCCGAAAATCCATAAACCAACTCGTTGTCACGAACAAAAGCCGGTTTCAAATCGGAACTTGTCCTGTCGGGACGGTTATTCTGCGAGATAACTACTTTCACCTCGTTAAACGGATCGTTTATAACCAATTGATGATGGGTAATACTGAGTCGCACTTCCTGACTATTATTACGCATATCGGCTGCAACCGGTCGCTCAACCTCAGCCTGAACCGACACCAAAGGTTCGTAAACCGAAAAACGAAGCATAAGAACTGTTTGTTCCGGTTTATCTGATTCAATCACCCGGAAAATATAATTTCCCGAAACCTTAAACTGCACTTCGTTGTTAGGCAAATCGACCCGATAATGAACATAAGAAACTTTTGTGTTTACCGAATAATCATAATCGTAAATGGCGTTCTCGTTAAACCCATCCATAAACTCGTCGGAAAATAACTCAGAAACTGTCCAATCGGCATTGCAATGAATAATTTGGTACGAATAATCGGCAGCTTCAGCACTCAAATCATCGAAAGAGAAATGCAAAAGTCCATCGCCATTCAGTTCAATTGCCGGATACGATTGTTCGTTTCCTTTTACAAACACCCGCGAAGTTTTTATTGAGGGTTTAATTGTTGTATTGGAATAAACCGTCTTGTTTTGAGCAGCTTGTGCCAAACCCTGACTCAAAGTAAAAAAACAAAATACCGAGACTAATAGCAGAATTCCAAAATTTTTCAATGCGTTCATTCTTTACTATTTTTTCAGCAATATATATTAATAAATACAATAATTAAAAGTAAGCTTACACATTCATCGAAAAAGACAGCAAAAACAAGAAGCAAACAAAGTAAAATCTGTTGCAAAATATTTTTTACAACATCAAAAAAAGTAAGTTTCCGAATCCAAATTATTTATGTCAATAAATTAATTGCCGGCAATCTGACGTTAAATATTCACATAGTTAGCATTTTAGCTATTTTAGGCAGATAAGCAGCACACTTACATTTTTACTATAATTGATTTAGATCAATAAAAATATGACTTTTACCAATTCAAAAACCTGATTCTGACCCAGGTCAAATTATTTCATAGTGTACATTTTTGGTTATCTTTGTCTGAATTTTATTAAACATATCACCGCAATATGCCACATAAAATAAAAACTCGTAAAGGGCTAAACATCCCACTAAAGGGAAAGGCCGAAAAGATTTTAATCCAGAGCAAATTAAACGGTAGTTTAGTTGCATTAAAACCCACCGATTTTCCCTCGTTTACACCGAAGGCAGCATTGAAAGAGGGCGACAAAGTTCAAGCCGGTTCAGTGTTATTTTTCAACAAATACAAGCCTGAGGTAAAAGTAACTTCACCCGTAAGCGGTACGCTTAAGCGTGTGGTTCGTGGCGAGCGCAGGAAAATTCTGGAGTTTGTGATTGAGCCTGATGGTAATCAGGACTATGTATCGTTCAACCCCGGTAATTTAGCTGAATTATCGCGTGAACAAGTTATTAACCTCATGCTGGAATCAGGTGTGTGGCCCTTTATCAGGCAACGTCCGTTCGATGTAATTGCCAATCCACAAGACCAACCGAAAGCCATTTTTATTTCAGGCTTCGACAGTTCACCTTTGGCCCCTGACTACGATTTTATACTGAACGATCAGGAAGCCGATTTCCAGAAAGGTATCGATGCACTTAGCAAGCTCACCACCGGAAAAATTCACTTAACCGTAAACGGAGCTTACCCGGTAAGCAAGATTTACTCATCGGTTAAGGGCGTTGAGCTAAACAGCATTGCAGGACCACATCCGGCAGGAAACGTTGGCATACAAATGCACCACATCGATCCGATAAATAAAGGTGAAGTTGCCTGGCATGTAAACCCACAGGATGTGCTGATTATTGGCCGCTTATTTGCCAAAGGTATTTTTGATGCCAGCAAAACCATTGCTTTAACCGGATCGGAAGTTGAAAAACCCCGTTACTACAAAACCGTTTTGGGAACTTCAATTGAATCGTTCGTAAACGGTAATGTTAGTAAAGAAGGAAACCTGCGTTACATCAGCGGAAACGTGCTTAACGGCACACGCATTGTAAACGACGGTTACCTGGGATTCTACCACAACCAAATTACAGTGATTCCCGAGGGCGACCATTACGAGTTTTTTGGCTGGGCTTTACCCGGATTCAAAAAATTCAGTACTTCACGCACCTTCTTCTCATGGTTGATGCCTGGTAAAGAATACCGCATGAATGCAAACCTGCATGGTGGCGAGAGGCCTTTTGTCTTCACCGACGAATACGAGAAAGTACTCCCAATGGATATATTACCCGTTTATTTACTAAAAGCCATTATGGTTGAAGACATAGACCAAATGGAAGCTTTAGGCATTTATGAAGTAGGCGAAGAGGATTTTGCTTTGTGCGAATTCAATTGCACATCAAAAATCCCGGTTCAGCAAACCCTACGCAAAGGATTTGATTTAATGATCCGCGAAACCAGCTAAGCTTTGTAAATTAAGAATAGTAATAAATACGAAAATATATTTCGAATGAAATCATTAAGAAAACAATTTGATAAACTGAAGCCAAATTTTGAAAAGGGCGGCAAACTTGCTCCGTTCCGTTCATTTTTTGACGCTATCGAAACCCTGTTTTTTGTTCCCAATACAACGTCAAAAAGCGGGGTTCACATCCACGATCATAAAGACTCAAAGCGCCTGATGATAATTGTGGTATTTGCCATGGTTCCTGCCTTACTTTTTGGCATGTGGAACACAGGCTACCAGCATTTTTTATCGCTGGGTCAGAGTGTTGATATCTGGACTGCCTTTTGGTACGGCTTTTTACAAGTACTGCCAATTATAATTGTATCGTATGCCGTTGGTTTGGGAATCGAGATTGTAATTGCCCAGATGCGCGGACACGAAGTAAAAGAAGGTTTTTTTGTAAGCGGTATGCTTATTCCTTTAATCCTTCCGGTTGAAACTCCGCTTTGGATGGTTGCCGTAGCTACAGCTTTTGCTGTAATTATAGGTGTTGAAGCTTTTGGAGGTGCAGGAATGAACATTCTTAATCCGGCATTAACAGCCCGTGCATTCTTATTCTTTGCTTACCCCTCACACATGAGTGGCGATGCCGTATGGATTTCAGAAAAAGCCGATGGTTTTTCAGGAGCTACTCCTTTAGCCGAAGCTGCTGCCGGAAACACACAAAACCTGCCAAGTGCTGCCGACATGTTTTACGGTTTTATACCGGGCTCCATTGGAGAAACATCGACCTTGGCCATACTTATTGGTGCCTTTATATTAATATATACCGGCGTGGGTAGCTGGAAAATTATGCTATCGGTAGGTATTGGTGGTTTACTCACCGGACTGTTATTTAACGCACTGGCTGTTAATCCTTTTATGGAAATTCCGGCACACTACCATTTATTAATGGGTGGTTTTGCTTTTGGTGCTGTATTTATGGCAACCGATCCGGTTACCGCTGCTCAAACCAACCGGGGAAAATACATATACGGATTCCTGATTGGTGTTATGGCGGTTATTATAAGGGTATTCAATCCGGCTTATCCTGAAGGTATGATGCTTGCCATCTTGCTATTGAATGTGTTTGCTCCGCTAATTGATTACTACGTTGTTCAGGGCAATATTAAGAGAAGATTAAAACGTGCATCAGTAAAAGCTTAAGAATATGGACACAAACAGTAATAAATATACATTTATGTACGCCGCCATAATGGTTATTATAGCGGCAGCCATTCTTTCGAGTGCGGCCATTGTTCTCAAAAAACCGCAACAAAAGAATGTTGAAATTGAAAAGAAATCGAACATTCTGACTTCGGTAAACAAAGGTTTGGATGCAGCCAATGCTGCTGATAAAAACACCTACATTGAAGCAGAATACGAGAAATACATTACCGAAAGCTTTATTGTTAATTCAGCAGGCGAACGCATCGAAGGCGATGCTTTTACCGTTGACTTACACAAAGAATCGGCAAAAGCTGATGCAGAAAAAAACTTACCGGTATTTGTATGCCACGACGATGATGGAAGTTTAAAATACGTGCTACCCGTGCGTGGAAAAGGTCTTTGGGGTCCTATTTGGGGTTACGTTGCTTTGGAAAGCGATATGAATACCATCTTTGGTGCCAACTTCGACCACAAAGGTGAAACTCCCGGACTGGGTGCTGAAATTAACCAGCCTTTCTTTATGGACCCATTTACAGGCAAAAAACTTTTTGATGAGTCTGGTAAATTTGTTTCAGTACAGGTAGTAAAAGGCGGTGCGGCTCCCGGCGACTTGCACGGGGTTGATGCTATATCAGGTGGAACCATTACCAGTAAAGGTCTTGAGGCAATGCTAAAAGACAACCTGAGTTTATACGAGAAATTCCTAAAAAATCAAAATAATTAGTCATGAGTGAAAAAGAACCTTTATTTTCACCGAAGAACCGTAAGCTGATATTCAATCCTTTAAGCAAGGAGAACCCAATTACCGTTCAGGTACTGGGTATCTGTTCAGCTTTGGCGGTTACTGTAAAAATGAAACCAGCTTTAGTAATGTCACTTTCGGTTTTGGCCGTGCTGGCATCTGCAAATGTTATTGTTTCATTGCTCCGGAATACCATTCCAAACCGAATCCGGATTATTGTACAACTTGTAGTTATCGCTCTTTTGGTAATTCTGGTCGACCAGATACTAAAGGCTTATGTTTACGATGTAAGTAAGCAATTGTCGGTATTCGTTGGTCTTATTATAACCAACTGTATTATCATGGGTCGCCTGGAAGCTTTTGCCCTGGGTAACAAACCCTGGCCATCGTTCCTCGACGGTGTTGGTAACGCAGCAGGATACGGTTTAATTCTGATGATTGTAGCCTTTTTCCGCGAACTATTCGGAAGCGGAAGCATCTTTGGCTACCATGTAATACCCGATGCCTGGTATATTAAAAACGGTGGGTTCTACGAGAACAACGGACTGATGGTACTTTCGCCCATGGCGTTAATCACGGTTGGTATTATTATCTGGATACACCGCAGTAGAAACAGCGATTTAATCGAAAATAAATAACAGGCACTATGGAAAATTTAGTAAATATATTTGTTAAGTCAATCTTTATTGACAACATGGTATTTGCCTACTTCCTGGGCATGTGTTCATACCTTGCGGTTTCAAAAACCGTAAAAACATCGTTTGGATTAGGTTTAGCCGTAGTTTTTGTATTGGGAATCACCGTTCCGGTCGATTACCTGTTGCATAATTATGTATTGCGCGAAGGGGCTTTAAAGTGGTTAAGCGAAGAGTTTGCCACGGTCGATTTAAGCTTCTTAAGCTTTATTATGTTTATCGCAGTAATTGCCTCCATGGTACAATTGGTCGAGATGGTTGTTGAGAAGTTTGCTCCTGCACTTTATTCTTCGTTAGGTATTTTCCTTCCGTTGATTGCTGTAAACTGCGCCATCCTTGGTGGTTCGCTGTTTATGCAGGAACGCGATTATAACTCAATTGCCGAGGCTACCTCGTTCGGATTGGGTTCAGGAATCGGATTCTTTTTAGCTATTGTGGGTATTGCTGCCATACGCGAAAAAATTCGTTACTCCGATATTCCCGCTCCTTTGCGTGGACTAGGTATTACATTTATTATTACCGGACTTATGGGATTGGCTTTCATGAGTTTTATGGGAATAACATTATAACACTGAAAAAGATAGTATTATGACGATATTAGCAATCAACGGATTAATCATTGGTTCAAGCATAGCTATTTTCCTGTTCGTGCTGTTACTTCTGGTTTCTATTTTATTATATGCCAAAAAGAAACTTACCCCCAGTGGCGAAGTAACCATCAACATTAACGACGGCGACAGAGAACTGGTAGTTGAACCTGGAAGCACATTACTTTCCACCCTGGGAAACAACAAAATATTTCTGCCCTCAGCTTGTGGTGGTGGTGGTACCTGTGCCATGTGTAAATGTCAGGTAGACGAAGGAGCCGGAACCATTCTTCCGACCGAAACCGGTTACTTTACACGTAAAGAACAACAGGACAACTGGCGTTTGGCTTGTCAGGTAAAGGTTAAAGACAACATTAAAATGCATGTCCACAAAGAGATTCTTGGAATCAAAAAATGGGAATGCGAAGTGGTGTCGAACAACAACGTGGCTACTTTTATTAAAGAGTTTGTGGTTAAATTACCCGAAGGCGAAACCCTCGATTTCAAATCAGGCGGATACATCCAAATTGATGTTCCTAAAATTGAAGTGGATTTTAAAGACATGGAGATTGGCGAAAAATTCCGTGAAGACTGGGAAAAAATGGGCATTTTCGATTTAAAAATGAAAAACCCGGAACCTACCTTCCGTGCTTACTCCATGGCTAATCACCCAGCCGAAGGAAATATTGTAATGTTGAACATTCGTATTGCCACTCCCCCATGGGACCGCAATAAAAACCAGTTCATGAATGTGAACCCGGGTATTTGTTCTTCGTTTATTTTCTCACGCAAACCCGGCGATAAAGTAACCATTTCAGGACCTTACGGAGAATTCTTTATTAAGGAAACCGAACGCGAAATGATGTTTATTGGTGGTGGTGCCGGTATGGCTCCCATGCGCTCACACATCTTCCATTTGTTTAAAACGGCAAAAACCGGACGTAAAACTACTTTCTGGTACGGGGCCCGTTCCATGAAAGAGGTTTTCTACAAAGAAGAATTTGATGCCATAGCTGCTGAATTCCCAAATTTTGAATGGCACCTGGCCCTTTCGGAACCACTACCCGAAGATAACTGGCAAGGACCAACCGGATTTATTCATCAGGTTATTTTAGATAATTACTTAACCAAACACGAGGAACCCGAAGATATTGAATACTACCTTTGCGGACCTCCAATGATGAACGATGCGGTAAACAAAATGCTTTACAATCTGGGTGTTCCCGATGAAATGATAGCATTCGACGATTTTGGATCATAATCCATAAAATACAAATAGAAAAAAACCATCTCACACTGTGTAGATGGTTTTTTTTGTACTTTTAAGCCCATAAAAACCTATTGCAATGAGATTCTTATTTATAGCCCTGATTGTACCTATTTTAATAAGTAGCTGTACCCAAAAACCTTCCTACATAAAAAACGAAGGGTATGTTTTTGGAACTACCTATCATTTTACTTACGAAAGCAAAACCAACCTCGAACCAGAACTGAAAGCGCTTTTGAACGAATTTAACCGTTCGCTGAGTACGTACGATCCAAATTCCATCATTAGTCGCATAAATAAAAACGACACCGCCGTTGTTGCCGATTCGTTCTTTATGCAATGTTTCGAAAAATCGATGGAGATTTCAAAAATCACCGATGGGGCTTTCGATTTAACCGTGGCTCCGGTAGTAAATGCCTGGGGTTTTGGTTTCGATGAATCGAAGAAAGCCGATGCCGCATTAATTGACAGTTTAATGCACTTTGTGGGTTATGAAAAAGTTAAAATGGAAAATCGCCGGATTATTAAGCAACACCCCGGAACCATGCTCGATGCCAGTGCTGTTGCCAAAGGTCAAGGCGTTGATGTGGCAGCCAATTATCTCGAAAAACTAGGCATTCAAAACTACATGGTCGAAATTGGAGGCGAAGTTCGGGTTAAAGGAATTAATGCCAGCGGCAGCTTATGGAAAATTGGAATCGACAAACCCATTGAAGATATTAATGCCACCAATCGCGAACTACAGGATGTGGTTTTGCTAAAAAATAAAAGCATGGCCACCTCAGGCAACTACCGGCAATTTTATGAAAAAGACGGGGTAATTTATTCACACACCATCAATCCAAAAACCGGCTATCCTGCTCGCCACAGCTTACTCAGCGCAAGTGTTGTTGCCGACGATTGCATGACTGCCGATGCATTTGCTACCGCCTTTATGGTAATGGGCATCGATAAAAGCATTGCGCTAAGCAGGGAGCTCGATTACCTGGAAGTGTATTTTATTTATGCCGACTCAAGCAATACCATGCAGACCTATGCATCGGAAAAGTTTAAAGAGCTTATTGCCAGGTAAAATACTTTTGAATTAAAACAGGTACTTACCAAATTTAAAAAGGTTCTTACCTTTTCAAAAAAGGTACTTACCAATTTAAAAATAGGTCTGGACTAATTTTGAAAAAGGTCTGGACTAAATTTGAAAAAGGTCTGGACTAATTTCAAAAAAGGTGCGGACTAATTTTAAAATAGGTGCTTAACGTGAGTTCGACATATGAATATTCATCCCCCTAACCCCCTTCAAAGGGGGACAGCCCCTTCTCAGAAAAAAATTAATTTGGAAAATGTGATCCGCCCCGGCGGAGACTTTAGGGGTGAATTTAATTTCATTTTTAATAATTTTAATTCTGTTTTTTTTACATCGAACTCACGTTACTTAAGTAATTTAACAAGGCCTCAATCGGTTTCAATTTATACCCTGCATTTTTTGCAGAAAAAAAATAGCGCAATAAAATATTGCGCTAAGGGTTTATAAAGATTTCAATTCAGCTTACGATTCGCAACTGCTGACGCAACTTCCCGTTTTTCCATCGGGACCGGGAATTGAGCAGCCACACGATTTTTTTAATTCGCGTCCGTCTTTCCGGCTTAAAGTAATGGCAAACAAGCCACCCATTACTAAGGCAAGTATCGCTATGGTAACAAATATCTGAAACATACTTTTTTGTTTTAAAGTTATACCTGGTAAAGGAATAAACCCTGAAATTGTTTAGCCGAAACTATTCTTTTACCACCGATAAACGCTTAAAACGCAATTCTTCTTTAACTTTTTTCTGTTCCAGTTTATCCATGGTTTTGGCACAAACTATCCCCAGCTTGCGCATATCTCTGTTATGACCAACATGGGTCTCCGGAAAACGCTTCTTCCTGAAAACAATATTAAATGCCATACCCAAAAACGCCAAGCCCAACAATGCAATAGCAAGAAGTACAATTTCCATATCCTCAATTTTAAAATGAATAAAACCAAATTATCAACCACGTCATCTGAAATGGTGTTGCAAAGATAAAAAAAGTTCATGCTTTCAAAACATGTTTTTTGCAATGAACAAACCTAAATTTTAACCGTTCTACAAGCGAAATTTAACGTAACTTTTACCTATCAAAAATCTTTTAACATTAATATTCAATGTTTTAAAAGTTTAAGGACGAAAACAAATACATTATGAGCATAACAAATAAAGCTTTACAGGATATTGGATTGACAAAAGAAGAAGTTCTAAGCGACTACAAACTGGCACTCATTAGCCGTAACGTAAGTATTATTGGCCGTCGCGAAGTGTTAACCGGAAAAGCCAAATTTGGAATCTTTGGCGACGGAAAAGAAATTCCCCAATTGGCCATAGCCCGGCAATTTAAAAACGGCGACTGGCGCTCGGGTTACTACCGCGATCAAACTTTTATGTTCGCTACAGGCATGTCAACACCTTTTGAATTCTTTGCTCAATTGTATGGCGACACCAATATTGAGAACAACCCCAGCAATGCCGGCCGTTCATTCAACAATCACTGGGGAACCCGAATTATCGATAACGAAGGCAACTGGATTGACCAGACCCAATCGAAAAACACAGCCGCCGATTTATCGCCCACAGCCGGACAAATGCCACGTTTGATTGGATTGGGTTATGCATCGAAACTTTACCGAAACAATCCCGAATTAAAAGCGCTTAAAAAGTTCTCAGTTAACGGAAACGAAGTAGCTTTTGGTACCATTGGTGATGCCAGCACATCGGAAGGTCATTTTTTTGAAACCCTGAACGCTGCCGGAGTTTTGCAAATCCCCCTGGCTGTTTCGGTTTGGGACGACGGTTACGGAATATCCGTATCAAAAAAATACCAAACCACCAAAGAGAGTATTTCAGAACTTTTGTCCGGAATGGAACCCACGGCTGAAAAAGAAGGCGTTAAAATATACAAAGCCCGGGGCTGGAACTATCCCGAATTAATTAAAACCTATAAAGAAGGCATTGAACTGTGCCGAAACAGACATCAGCCCTCGTTGTTTCATATCGAAGAAATAACCCAACCTCAAGGGCATTCCACATCGGGTTCACACGAACGCTACAAATCGAAAGAACGCCTGGAATGGGAAAAAGCATACGATGGAATTACCCAAATGCGCATCTGGCTGCTAAACGAAAAAATTGCCAGTGATGCAGAATTGACTACTTTAGAAAAAGAAGCCGAAACCGTGGCCAAAGAGGCACGAAAAAAAGCATGGAAAGCTTTTACCGAACCCATAATCGAGGAGAAAGAAAAGCTGCTTGCCATCATAGAAAAACGCAGCTGCCAATGTAAAACCGAGGGCATTGATAAGGTAGCCTATTATGCCAATCAATTGCGCAACATTTCATTTCCCATCCGTAAAGACAATTTTGCCACAGCAAAAAAGATACTGCGTCACGTTTGTTCCGATTGCACCATCCGTAAAGACTTGCAAGCTGAATTAACCCAATGGCTTAGCCGGAATTACGCTGAAAACCAGGAACGCTACAGTACCTTTTTGTATAATGAGCACAGCAAATCGGCACTTAAAGTGGATGCAGTTCCTGCCCTTTATTCCGACAGTTCGCCCCTGGTAAACGGTCGTGAAATTTTACGCGACAATTACCATGTGCTGTTCGAAAAAGAACCGCGCCTGGTAATTTTTGGTGAAGATACCGGGAAAATTGGCGGTGTAAATCAAACGCTTGAAGGCTTGCAGGAAAAATTTGGCGAACTGCGAATTACCGATACCGGAATTCGTGAAACAACCATAATCGGCCAGGGAATTGGACTGGCTATGCGCGGATTGCGTCCCATTGCCGAGATTCAATATTTCGATTACATTTTGTACGGTTTACAAACCATGAGTGACGATTTAGCCACTTTGAGCTGGCGAACCAAAGGCGGACAAATTGCCCCGCTGATTATCAGCACACGCGGTCATCGCCTCGAGGGAATCTGGCATTCGGGCTCACCTTTAAGCATGGTAATTAATTCCATCCGTGGAATTTACGTTTGTACGCCCCGCAACATGACTCAGGCTGCCGGAATGTACAACACACTGCTCGAAGGAGAAGATCCGGCTTTGGTAATTGAACCCCTAAACGGATACCGCCTTAAAGAAAAGCGTCCCGACAACCTGGGTGAATTCAAAATTCCTTTGGGAAAACCTGAAATCCTAAATTCAGGAAACGATGTTACCCTGGTAACCTACGGCTCGTGTGTGCGCATTGCCGAAGATGCGGTGGAACAGTTGAAAGAGTTTGATATTTCGGTCGATTTAATTGACGTACAAACCCTGCTTCCCTTCGATTTGGATCAAATGATTGTTGAATCGATTAAAAAAACGGGAAAAGTAGTGTTCTTTGACGAAGATGTTCCCGGAGGGGCCACAGCTTATATGATGAAAAAAGTACTTGAAGATCAGAAAGCTTATTTCTATCTGGATGCCGCCCCGAAAACGCTTTGTGCAAAAGACCACCGTCCGGCTTATGGAACCGATGGCGATTACATTTCGAATCCAAACGCCGAAGATGTTTTTGAAACCATCTACGGTATGATGCACGAAACAAATCCGCTTAAATTCCCAACCTTGTACTGATTTAGGCGGAATTGGTTTTTTTGCCAATAAGCTTTACTAAAAGAAAAAGCAGGAAAATTCCAACCGGAAAAGTTATCCATGATGGTACGCCCATGGCTCCCGGCAACACACCAATAAAGGCAGCAACGGCACCAACCGTAAGTGCGTAGGGCATTTGCGTGCGAACGTGCTCAATATGCGGACACTGACTGGCCAGCGAGCTTAAAATAGTAGTATCAGAAATGGGAGAACAATGGTCGCCCAAAACCGAACCAGCCAAAACATTGGCTACCACATTGTAGAAAATAGCCAGCGAATTATCGTGGGTATAACTAAACTCCTGCGTTATCAGCCAGGTAGCGGGCAACAAAAGCGGATACAAAATAGCCATGGTTCCCCATGAGGAACCCGTGCTAAAAGCTACCAATGCAGCTAAAATAAATGTGATAAGGGGAACCAACACGGGCGAAAGACTGGTTTCGATAATCAAATTTGAAATAAAATTTGCCGTATGCATGTGTTCAGTAACTAAAGCAATGCTCCAGGCCAGAACCAGAATTACAATTGCGGTTAGCATGGTACGGAAACCATCGACCAGACTTTCGATAGTTTCAGATAGCGAAAGAATTTTTTGTCCTACCGTTAATACTATGGCAACTCCGGCTGCCAATAACGACGACCAAAGCAGCGCTTTGTACGAATCAGAATTTCCTATAATGCTTGATAATTTGGTTGCCCACGAAACTTCGGAATTGGCTACCAACTGCGAATCCCAACCGGTATACAATAATCCGGTAATGGTTCCGGTAATTACCACAAATACAGGAATGGCCGCATTATACCAGCGGGGTTTTGTATAAGTTGCTTCTCCCTTATCGCCCTCTGAATTATTCTTATCATCAGAAGCCATTCGCGCTTTAATTTCGGCATGATACATGGGCCCGTAATCGACTCCCCGATGAATCAGAAAAAAGATAAAAGCCAGGGTAAAAACCGGATAAAAAGAATAGGCCAGCGAATTAAAGAAGACTTCGTAAGGCGATAAGTTTAGTCCAATATGCGAAATCCCCGATTGAATATAACTTAGTTCTGCACCAATCCAGGTGGTAACAAAAGCAATGGCAGCAATGGGAGCTGCTGTACTGTCGACAATATAAGCTAATTTCTGTCGCGATATTTTTAAACGATCGGTAACTGGACGCATGGTATTCCCAACAACCAGGGTGTTGGCATAATCGTCGAAAAAAATGGCAATGCCCAGCAACCAGGTAACCAACTGACCCGATCGGGCATTTTTGGCGTATTTTGTTAATTTATTTACAACCCCCTGCATTCCTCCGTTCTTAGTAATTATAGCTACCATTCCGCCTATCATCATCGAAAAAACAATGATGGCTATATGACCGGGATCGCGTAAGGAATCAATAATATAAGTATCGATAATAGCCAGAAACCCCTTCGGAATCCCAAGTAATACAGAATCTGTTTGATAGGTAAAAATAATTGAGGTTCCGACCAGAATTCCTGTAATTAACGAGGTAATTACCTCGCGAAACATAAGAGCCATTAAAATAGCAATTAAGGGAGGAAGAATGGAAAGCCAGAGTGGAATGGGGTTTACGGGAATACTAAGCTGATGGCTTTGAATTTGAATTTCACTTTTTTTTATAAACTTATACTTCATTGAACCTCGCCCATCCATCAAATCTACCCGATGGATTTTATTATCGAGACTTACATCCAAAAACGAAAGCGAATCACCGGGTTCTGTAAGAAAAACCAGTTCTACCTCGATTCCTTTAACGAGAATATCAGGCACTTCAACCGAAACCCGATGGTTTTGCCCCCATATATTTCCTGTCAGTAAAAGACTAACAGCAAGTAGAATTCCCAACTTTTTAAAATTAAAATTTGGATGAAAAGACATGTGCTAGCTCTTTTGAATCCGTTGTTTTAATCTGGCTAAAAGCGATTTATTCTCATCTTCATCGTCGTAGTAGCCCGAACCGGAACCATAACCATAGCCATATCCGTAACCATATCCGTAACCGTAACCATAGCCATAACCGTATTTTTTTCCGTAATAACCCGGCACTTTTACATCGTTAATTAAAATGTTAAAATCGGGAATATTTGGCTTATTGTTTAAGTCGTTAACCAAATCGAGTACATCTTTGTGAGAATAGTTTTGGCGGATAACAAAAATGTTAACATCAGAAAACTGTGAAAACAATAAGGCATCCGAAACCAAAGCTATTGGCGGGGTATCAACCACTACAAAATCGAAATTGGCGCGGGCGTAACTTACAAAATCAATAAGGGCCTGCGTTTCGAGCAAACGGGCCGGATTAGGCGGAACCGGACCCGAAACCACCACCGATAATCCATCGACAGATGTGGGCACAATGATATCTTCAATTTTCTCTTTGCCAATTAAATAAGAACTTAATCCAATGGTGTTTTCAATGTCAAAATGACGGTGAATCCGTGGCTTTCGCAAATCCATTCCAACCAGCAGGGTTTTCTTTCCGGTTAAGGCAATAATAGAGGCCAGATTTAACGAGCAAAAAGTTTTGCCCTCACCACTGATAGTTGATGTAACGGTAATTACTTTGGCATCTTCTTTAAGCAACAAATACTGTAGGTTTGTTTTTATGGTTCGGAACGATTCGGAAATGGCCGATTTTGGATTTTCAACTACCACCAACTCAGTTTGCCTGCTGTTATGACCCACAACCCCAAGAATTGGAGCATTGGTACGTTCTTCCACATCTTTTTTCGATAAAATTTTATTGTTGAAATAATCGCGAAGAATGATAATGATAAAAGGCACAAACAAGCCGATAACCAGCGAAATCATGTAATTCAGCCTACTTTTGGGAGCTATCAGCGCAGCCTGCTCAACACGTGCTTTATCGAGTACTTTGGCACTGGGAATATTCGAAGCCATTGTAATACCCGACTCCGCACGCTTTTCGAGCAGGTAGGTATAAATTTGATCATTCAAATCGAATCGGCGTTGAATATTTATTAATCGGCGTTCATTCAACGGAAGTTTTGCAATCTCAACATTTAACACCTCAATTCGCTGGGCCAAATCGTCGATGGCAATCTGATTGGTTTGAATCAGGTTTTTTACATTCTCATCGATCATCTTACGGACTTCGGCTGTTTTTGAATTTAAAATGTCGAGCTTGGGATTACTTTTTACGGTCTGAAGTTGCAAGCCCACACGCTCTGCATTCAAACTGTTTAACTGCATTATCAGATTTACCAGCAATTGGTCGCGTACCCCAACCGAAGTAGGAACAATTACATGTTCGTCGTCGCGTTTGCTGTTCAGGTAATCGAGCAGGTATTTATAGTATTTCGATTCAATTAACAATCCGGCTTTATCCGATTCCAGGCGTTCAAACTGGTCGTAAAGCGTTTTTCCTTCCTGCGACAAATCAATGATGCGGTTTTCGGTTCTAAAAGCCTGTAGATTACCTTCGGCCACGCTGAGTGAATCAACAACAGCGCTTATCTGCTCATCGATAAAGCGGATGGTATTCAGGGCAATCTGGTTTTTTTCTTCCAGCTCGGAACGAATAAAAACTTCGGCCAGTTTATTCAGGTAGCGGGCTTCCTTTTCAGCAACATAGCCGGTAGTTGATAGGGTTAATATAGTTCCTTCCTCGTCGAATAAACCAATACCCAGCTTGTTTCGGTATTGATTGGCCAGGTAATCGAGGTTATTGATGTAGAAATAATATTTGTCGGTGGTAGATTGATGAAAGTTTTCAGGATTTCGGATGGTGATGTTAAAACTAAAATAATCGGTTTCAAATTGTTCACCAAAATTTAATTCCTTTCTGATGGGTTCCTCCGCTTCAATTTCTAACAAATATTTATCGGCCGATAAAATGGTCACATAAACCGGAACTCCGTATTGCTGATAATGCTCGGTATCGAGATTTACTTTTAGTCGGTCGGGACGATACAATTCCGGATCGCGAATGCGACCTATACCATAGTAGGTTATCTCAAAATCGAGTTCTTCGAGCACGGTTCGGTTTAAATCGAACGAACGCAAAATGCCAAAATTATTTTTAAGATTGGTTCCCTGTTTAAACAGGTCGAGTCCCTGAATCATCTCGTCGCTGTAATACGAATTGGAACCCATTTCGCGGATAAGCAAGGTGGAACTCACCTGAAAAACCCGGTCGCTGTACCGATTAATGAGATAAGCAGCCGAAACCGAAACAAAAACAGCCAGAGCAAACCAATACCAGTTGATTAAAATTTTAAAAATGTATTTTTTAATGTCGATGGTTTCCTCTTTGTAAATATCGTCGAACTCAGCCATAATTTTAGTACGATATGTAAGTTAATAATAGCAACAAGGTAGTAAGGCCGCTAAGCACAACTCCAACTGTGGGTGAATTGATGCTGACCATTTTTGCCCGCAAAGGTTTCACATAAATTACATCGCCGGGTTTAAGCCAAAAATATTCGCTGGCCATAAATTCGGTCGATGTTAAATCGAGTAAAGCTGTTTGCGAACCTGAAGCTGTTTTGCGAATCACCAATACTTCTTTAGCATTGCCGTAATTCGAAATATCACCCGCTTTGGCCAGGGCTTCGAGCAAATGCACATCTTTTTTAAAGAAAGCGTAGGTCGATGGTCTTTGCACTTCGCCTAAAACAGATATTTCGTAACTCAATAAACGCACATCGACCACAGCACCAATTAAATACTCATCCATAATTTTTTGCAGGGTGTTTCGGGCCTGAGTAAGCGACTGGCCGGCCAGATTCACTTTACCAATTACCGGCAATTCAATATTCCCTTCGTGATCAATCAGATAACCCTGAATAAAAAGCGACAACTCGTTAAAGGTTCCCGACGATGCTGCCGACGACTTTTTAAACGATTCGGTCTGGCCCAATTCCACACCAAAAATATTGATGTAAATGTTATCTCCAATTTGCAAAATAATTTCGTCAGGAATTTTATGGTTCACCTGCAAGCCAATAGAATCATCACGCTGAAAGGTATCCTGAAAATATAGGGTGGTTTTGTAACGGGCACAGTTGCTAAACAACAAACCAGTAAGCATTAGCATAAAGTATAAACGAAAATTCCGATTCATGGATTATAATTTTCAAACTACAAACATAAATAACAAATTGATGCAAGCCAATAAAAAAGCAACATAAACAATAAATTGCAAGATAACAGCATTTTTGGTCAATTCAGAACTTCGCTTTATCAAAAAAGTAGGTCTTACTATAAATATATGTATTTTTTCAACTATTTTTGAACCCACGCGTATATAAGATTTGTTAATTAACTTATTTAGATATGAAGAGGTTTGGTTTTATTGTTTCCCTTCTAACAAGCATCCTATTTTCTGAAACCATGTATGGTCAGGAACCAACAGTTCAGGCATCCAATATTTCATTTTCAAATATAAATTCCAACTCAACCACTATCTCGTGGACAAGAGGAGATGGAGCAAGTGTTATTATTGTTGCAAGAGAAACAAGCGTAAGTGCGGGTCCTTCTGATGGAGTTTCATATACCGCAGATGCTGCTTATGGAAGTGGCTCAGCCATTGTTGGTGGTTTTCCTTCACAAAACAATTACGTAGTTTATATTGGTACTGGATCATCAGTCACTGTAACCAGCCTTACAGGAGGTACCCAATATGAATATTATGCATTTGAGTTTAATGGTTCAGGAGGCTCTGAAGATTACCTTGTCTCATTTACAGGAAATAATGCAAAGCAATACACAGCTCCTGCTACACAAGCTACTAATATTGTGTTTTCTTCTATTCAGCAAACCTCTGTACATTTAAGCTGGACCAATGGTGATGGAACTGGTCGCATTTTAGTGGCCAAGGCTTCCAGTGCAGTCGACAATGATCCTGTAAATGGCTCTACTTATTCTAATCCTTCTTCAACTTTTGGTTCCGGTGATGATATTGGATCTGGAAACTATGTTCTATTCAACGGATTAGGAAATAATGTTACAATAACTGGATTAACACAGGGTATAACCTATCACTTTAAAGTTTTTGGCTATGTTGGAAGTGGCACACAAACTACCTATAAAACTGACGGCTTTTCTGAAGGATTTAATCCAAATAGTATTGTAGCCGGATCTCCGCCTTCAACCCAAGCTAGTGAAATCTCTTTTACCTTGGTAGCAGGAACCTCGATGACAGCAAATTGGATCCGTGGTAGCGGAGATAATGTACTTATTCTCGCAAAAGTCGGTGATATAAATAACAATCCTGTAGATGGAAACGGATACTCTGCCAGCAGTACTTTTGGTGCAGGAACCTTAATAGACGGCGCTTATGTAGTATACAACGGAACCGGATCATCTATTGAAATTACAGGATTAACTGAAGGAACAAATTATTCATTTAGAGCCTATGAATTCTACAATTCTGGTACCTCAAGCATTTACAACACAACAACTGCTACAAACAATCCTAATTCACAAACAACTCTGGCAGGTGAACCAACATCTCAAGCTTCAGATATTGTAATTTCAAATGTTACTGCTTCATCAGCACAGTTAAACTGGACAAATGGTAGCGGCGAAAACAGAATTGTTTTAGCACGCACAGAATACGATGCTGAAGTAGCTCCTTCTGATGCTTCATCATATACCGCTAATGCAGTTTTTGGAAGTGGTAATACCACAGGTACAGGAAATTACGTGATTTTTAATGGCGCTGAAGGACCTGTTACTGTGACCAATTTATCTCCGAGTACTACCTATTATTTTACGGTATATGAATACAACAATTCTGGAGCAAATACCGACTATAAAATTGACGGCTATCCTTCCGGTACAAATCCAAATTCCACAACTACACTTAAAGGACAACCGGCTCAGGCTTCTGAATTGAGTTTCACTAATATTACAGAAAACACCATGACCGTAAGCTGGACGAGCGGTGGTGGTGATGGTTCTGTTCTTATTGCCCGCGAGGCCAGTGCAATAGCTGATTTTCCCATCGACGGAACAACTTATACCGGCAATCTGGCCTTTGGTTCCGGAGGAGACAATCTGGGGAACAATACCTTTGTTTTGTACAATGGTACAGCTGAAACAGCCGATATTACCGGCCTTACCTTAGGAACTACCTACTACTTTATGGTATGTGAATATAATAATTCAGGAACTGAAACGGATTACAACACCAACCCGGGAACCAATAATCCCGGCAGCCAGTCAACGCTTAAAACCACCCCAGCTACTCAGGCTTCAGGCATTGAAATTACGGACATTCAAGCCAATCAATTTACCTTAACCTGGACAAATGGCGATGGAGAAAACCGCGTTGTTTTAATGAAACAAGGTGCTGCCGTAAATGCTATACCATCAAACGGAACCGATTATTCTGCCAACCCGGTTTTTGGTTCCGGTACCCCAATTGGCA
This sequence comes from Salinivirgaceae bacterium, assembly GCA_050179685.1. GTDB lineage: Bacteria > Bacteroidota > Bacteroidia > Bacteroidales > SZUA-534 > GWE2-40-63. Next base: position 172,212 of record JBFXEW010000004.1, on the reverse strand, counting down.
CAGGAAACTATGTAGTTTTTAATGGCTCTACCAACACAGTTACGGTTACCAACCTGGAAGCCAACACCATTTATTACGCTAAAATATTTGATTACAATAATAGCGGAACTGAAATACTATTTAAAACCGATGGTTTTTCCGAATTCAATCCGGCTAGTGCAAAAACCCTTCCCACATTGCAAGCTGATAATATAGTGTTTAGCAATGTGCAGAATACTTCTATTGATTTAAGCTGGACCCGTGGCAACGGAGACAGCGTATTGGTGGTAGCCAAAGCAGGAACCACCCTGGCCGAAACACCCACCGAAGGCACCATTTATACTGCCAACAATACCTTTGGCAGCGATGAAACTATTGCTCCCGGCGTGTACGTAGTTTATTCGGGAACAAGAACCTCAGTTTCCGTTGACGGTTTAACAGCCAGCACAGAATACGTTTTTAAAGCCTTTGAATTTAACAACAGTGAACCCTATACTTCCTATTTAAACACCGATGGCAGTAGCAACAATCCGGCCACACAATCAACCACAGGAGATGAACCTACAACACAAGCCAGCGCTGTTTCATTTGCAAATACAAGCTCTACCCAAACTGACGTGAGCTGGACAGCAGGAAATGGTGACGGACGCATTGTGCTGGCTTATAAAGGGGATACCCTTTCAGCTCTGCCGGTTGACGGAACTACATATACTGCCAATGCAATATTTGGAAGCGGTTCTGAAATAGGAACCGGAAACTTTGTGGTTGCTTTGGGCGATGTTACTGGCGAAACAGTAACCGGACTTACTCCGGAATCGGAATATCAGTTCCGGGTATTTGAATACTCAGGCAGTGGCAGTTCTATAAACTACCTAACTAACATTGGATCCGACAACCCCGATAGCGTGACTACCCTGGTTGGAAAACCCGTTATCCAGGCCAGTAATGTTACATTTGACCAATTGGATGCTGAAAGCTACCGGGTAAATTGGACTCACGGCAGTGGAGACAGCCTTTTGGTTGTTGCTGTAGCTGGTTCGTTTACAGCAAGCGAAAATCCGGTGGATGAAACCGATTATGCAGCTGATGCAGCTTTTAGCAGCGGTACACCCATTGGTAATGGTTTTGTGGTTTACAAAGGAATTTCTGCTGATGGTTCTGTAATTGTAAGCAATTTAACAGAGGCCACCAATTATTCTTTTAAGGTATTTGAATACAACGATATCGCAGGAGTTCCTTATTACCAAACTGCCGATGGAACCGACAATCCCATGTCGCGCTTTTCCTTAGACACTGAACCCACTACTCAGGCAAACACAATAAATTTTTCAGGTGTGGGTGCTACTCAGATTACGCTGGACTGGTCACCAAGAGGTGATGGCTCCAATGTAATTGTTATTGCCCGGGAAGCCGCTGATATATTAACAAATCCAATTGACGGTACAAGTTATAATGGCAATAATGACTTTACTTTGGCTGAAGTTTATGCTACCGATCATCATGTAGTTTTCAACGGTAGTGGAACCGGAGCCACCATTACCAATCTGAATCCAAATACTACCTATTATTTCAGAGCTTACGAATACAATGGCTCTGCAACTACCTGCAATTATTTAACATCCTTAGGAAATTCAACTTCCACCACCACCATAAAAACCGAACCAACCCTGCAAGCCGGTAATTTTTCATTTACCAGTTTAACAACATCATCCTACACTGTAAATTGGGAACGGGGCAATGGTGACGGTGTAATTATTTTAGCCAAAGCAGGGAGCGCTGTGGATGTCATACCTTCTGATGGAACAGATACATATATTGCTAATGCTACTTTTAGTAGTGGAGATGAGTTGGGAACCGGAAATTATGTGGTTTATAAAGGAACCGGAACAACTGAAGCCATTACCTTTCCTGAAAGCCCTGTAAATTATTTTTTTAGTGCTTTTGAATACACCAACTCGGGTACAGCTGTTGATTACTTAACGACTATTGACAGTTCCGCCTCACAGTTTACTTTATCGGCAGAACCTGCAACTCAGGTAAGTGCTTTTACAAATACCGTATATAACGACACCATTTCGCTGGCCTGGACCAACGGAACCGGAACCGGACGAATTATTCTGGCAAAACATGGTAGCGCTGTAGATGCAACTCCGACCGATGGCATTGCTTACACAGCCGATGCTATCTTTGGAAACGGTGCTGAAATAGGCACCGGCAATTTTGTGGTTTACGCAGGGAACCAACCCGATACCGTGCGAATTACCGGACTTCTCGCCTCGGAGACTTACCACTTTCAGGCCTTTGAATACGATGATACCGGAGCACTTAACTATTTATTAACAGATGCTCCCACAACTTCTGCCACCACAGGAACCAAAGGGGCTCCATCGATTCAGGCATCAGAAATTAACTTTACCTCGCTTGCTACTGATGGTTTTACTATTAACTGGACCAACGGGAACGGAGAAAACCGTATGGTTGTTATGCGCGAAGGCGATGCGGGAACTATAAACAATCCAATTGATAATATAACTTATACAGCAAGTAGCGATTGGACCACAAAAGGAACCCAGCTGGGAAGTTCAGGTTATTATACCGTTTATAATGGTTCAGGAAACTCAGTTTCCGTAAGCAATCTAACGGCAAACACCACCTACTGGGTTCAGGTGTTTGAATACAACAATCCGACGGATTTCGAAACATACAACGTAAACACCGGAACCGGAAACCCCGCCAGCCAAACTACGCTAAAAACAGCACCAAGCATGCAGGCTTCGGGTATTTCAAGTGGAACAATTACCTCAAATTCCATAGCCATTTCGTGGGACAATGGTAATGGAGCTAATCGTATTGCCGTAATAAATACTTCCAATAGTTTTTCAGTGTACGATGGCCTCGATCCCCTTGCCGATACCTATTACAGTGGCAGTGGTGAGCAGGTGGTTTACAATGGTGTTGGAACTTCAGTTACTGTAAGCGGCCTAACTGCCGGAACCACCTATTGGTTTAAGGTACTGGAGTACAACAATTCAGAAACTTACACCTTGTATCATTCGGTTGATACTACTGACAACCCAATTAGCTTCGCAACATTGGGAACTGCAACCTGGATTGGAACCACCAACGATTGGACTTTAGATGGCAATTGGTCTACGGCAGTTGTTCCAACTTCACTGCAAAGCGTAATCATTTCAACAGGACAAAGTGTTTATCCGGAACTAAGTTCATCGCATAGTGTTGACGATATGGTAATTGAAGCAGGTGCAACTATTACCATTGCCAATGGAGGCCACCTGGAAATAACCCATGATTTATTACTTGAAAGCCCAACAGGCAGTGGAGCAAGCGGAGCTTTGGTTATCCCGGGTGACGGCACCATTTCCGTAGGCGGAACTTCAACCATGGAGCGCTACAACCCCACTCCGTTAAGCAGGCACTTAATTTCATACCCCATCAATTCACCCAATGTAACGCCTCTTTTGGGCTATTATATTTATGCTTACAACGAAACCGGATTGGCATGGGAAAACCTGAATACCGGTTCTACATTTGGAGTGATGCAAGGTTTCAATATCTATGATGGTCCACAAATGATAAATTTCACGGGTGCTTTTAATAATGGCAATCAAAGCATTAATGTAACCAACTCCTCACCGGGTGATGACAGTTATGGCTGGAATCTGGTTGGAAACCCCTACCCTTGTACCATCGATTGGGATGCTGATAGTGGTTGGACCTTAACTAATGTAGATGCTACGGCCTATGTTTACAATGGCTCAACCTATGATACATGGAATTCCAGCATAGGTGACGGAACCGGTAACGGAAGTCCATTAATAGCTGCAGGCCAGGGATTTTTCGTACACGCTTCGGCAAATGGCTCACTGGGAGTTAGTAATGCAGTTCGTGTAACAGATGGTCAAAATTTGCAAAAGAAGGTGGAAACCAACAAACAATTAATTCGAATCGAAACATCGGGCAACTCGCTTAAAAGTGATGCCTTGCTGGTATTTTATTCCGATGCTACCGATAATTTTGATTCAAGCTTCGATGCCTACAAATTAACGGGCGACGAACCGAAAATTCCTGAAGTGTATTTCCTTAACGTAAGCGATCAATTGGCCATAAATACCTTTGCAGCCAATAAGCTGGATGAACTAAATGAAACCCCGCAACTGGTATTTCCATTGGGTCTTTTAAACCAAACTTCAGGTCTTGTATCATTCCGACTTACTGAAACACTGAACATTCCATCGGATGTTTATATTTACGTATTCGATGCACTCACCAGCACCTACACCAACCTCCGTGAAAGTGCTTACGAAATGTTTATTGCCGGCGAAGCCAGCTACATCGAAGACCGTTTTGAACTCGTACTATCGAAAAATGCACTATCGATTAACGAAGAAAATTTAGACTTAAAAATATGGTCGTTTGCCAGTGAAAAAACCATTTTCATAAAAAGCGGGCAAGTAAATGAAACAAGTTCAAGGGTTTATCTGTATGACATTACAGGCCGCATAATAAGCACCAACGAATGGAATGGCATGGGTTTACAGGAATTTAAAGTACAAGCTGCTGGAACCTATATAATTAAAATACACATTGAAAAAAATATAATAACACAAAAAGTAGTTGTTCAATAAAATAATTTTTATCACTTTTGCAGATTGAGCAGAATAATTAGCCAATGAGAGTTAAAGTAACAAAATATATTACTGCTTTATTATTTCTTTTTATTTTCCCAAGTTTAGTGTTTGCCGATGGCGATAAGCCTTCGTCGACCAGTAAAAGCGGGAACTTTAAAAAAAGTAGTTTTTCGAAGCAGAATAGTTGGAGTTCCGGCGGAAAGGCCCTTACTCCTCCCAATCCGGATGACGCGACGGGAGGTACCAGGTCGCCAATATCCGGGGGACTTACTTTTCTGCTCATAGGCAGTACCTTATATTTGTTAAAAAGAGTGAAGGATGAAAACAAATAATCCTTTTCTATGCCTTTCTTTAACTCAATAAATCGGATAAAACTTTCTGATTCCCTGATAAAAGAAATACTACAGTATCTTTTTTCATTTACGGTTGCCTGGGTAATTGCCAGCCTATTTTCCGACTTTCCGTTCTTTTCGGAACCTGTTGAAAATTCCCGTTTCACCTTATATTATCGCGATTTTTTAATGGGTTTAACCAATCAACAATTGCATTGGTTGGGTTATCAAACTTATTGGTACGACACCACACTGGGTATTGAAGGAACAGCCGGATTAATTATAGATTACGGATGCCTGGGTTATCGAATTGTTTTGTTTTTTGTTGTTTTTATAATTCTCCAGTTTGGTTCGGCATGGCATAAAGGATGGTATTTACTGCTTGGAACTTTTCTTATTACCTGGGTTAATTCATTACGTTTAGTAATAATAGCTATAGGACAATTCCAAAAGCCTGAATTAACGGTACTTGTGCACGATACAGTTTCGCCTGTTTTAATGTATCCCCTATTACTGGCCCTTTGGATAATCTGGCTAAAAACCTTTGGAAAAGTACCGACAACAGATACCCTGTTGTATAAAATGGTAAAATTTATAGCCAATGCGCCCTTGTTTAATTCAAAATAATTTTAAATTTACTTTGGGATTAAGATTGGTAACAAAAAAAACCAAAGTATGGGAATCGAGATTAACTTATTTAACATTAACCACTACCTGGCCAAAATTGGAAAAGGTAAATGCCTCATCTCGGAACCTTTTTCACCCGATTCTTATTTTGGACGCTCGGTAGTTTTAATTACAGAGCACAGCGAAAACGAAGGTACATTGGGGTATATACTAAACAAACCCATCGATGTTCCCATTCACGAGTTATTTCCCGATTTTCCAACCTTTAACGCCCCCTGTTTTGTAGGCGGACCTGTGAACCCCGAAACCATCCACTACTTGCATACCCGCATCGATTTGTTGCCCGAAAGCACGCCAATTAGCAAAGGAATTTATTGGGGCGGCAATTTCGATTTGCTTAAAGAACACATACAAAATGGAATGATAAAACCCAGCGAAATACGTTTTTATCTGGGTTACAGCGGATGGGCCCCTCAACAATTACAACAGGAAATCGATGATAAGTTTTGGATCGTAAGCCCGATTTCGTCGTCAAAAATTATGCATGCCAATCAAAATACCTGGAAAGAATTGCTGAATGAGATGGGCGATTCCTATTCTATTTGGGCCAACGCACCCACCAATCCCGGAATGAATTAAGGAAAAGCCAGGCGGTTAAGATTTTCAAGCAGCAACTGACTCTTCTTTTTAAAGTACCTGCGATTTTGAAAACCAATTACACTGCGAATTCCACTTACAGCATTACTAAGGAATATTTCGTCCATTTGGTGCAAATCGTCCGCCAATAAAAATGCATCATCGTTTACCTGAAAACCCATGCCTACAGCAACTTTTAGAATCTGCCTGCGCATGATTCCCTCCACCGGTCCCAACTTTAACGAAGGAGTGAACAATTCGTTTCCCCGGATGGCAAAAAGGTTATACGAAGTAGCTTCAATCAAATACTTGTCGTCGGATACCAATAAAACATCATCGAACGAATGACTTTGAGCAAATAAGGAAGCTAAAATATAAATTTGTGCGTTCAACGATTTTATCTGCAAATAGGGCACATTGGGTTTTGGTACAGCATCGTAAATTCCCAGAACCAATCCCTGTTGTGGCATTTCATAAGGCCCCTTTCCCAGAAATTTTGCTTCAATAAAAACATCAGCCGTATTTTGCTCGGGCAGATACAAACCTGCTCCTCCCCGCACGAAGACTGCTTTAACACGAGCCGCCTGAAATAATTTATTACGCGATAGCAAACCTGAGATTTGTTTGTCGAAAAAATCGAGTGAAAAATAATCGGGTAAATGCATTTCGAGTATAGCTGCCGCTTTTATTATTCGCTGATAATGATCGGCTATAAACTGGGTTTTTAGGCCGTTGGCATGCATGGTTTCGAAAAAACCATCGCCATAGCGAAAAGCACGGTTTTGCAAACCAATGGGCAACTCCGATTCAGTCAGGTAATGTTTATTAAACGCACATATGTTGTATTCATTAGCCATGCAGTAATTCCGGCAAAATGGTTAACAAACTTTGATTGCTTTTAATTCGGATTCCGCGTATTCCGGCATTCCGCGCTGCTTGAATATCCTTATCGTTATCGCCAACAAATATTGCGCTATTTGCATCGATAGAAAAACGCGCCATGGCTTTTTCAATGAGCAGGGAACCGGGTTTCCGGCATAAACATTTTTCAAAATCGCTATGATGCGGACAATAATATATCTCAAGAATGGAAATTCCTGCATTTTCCATTAAGGATAAAAATTTTGAATGGACCTTTTCAACGTCGTCTTTGGAGTAGGTTCCCCGGGCTATCCCCCCCTGATTTGAAATTACAATAAATTCGTATCCTGCCAAAGCCAATTTTTGCATCGCTTCAACAAAACCCTCATTCAAAACAAAATCGTCGGGACGGTAAATGTAATAGTGGCCGGTATCGTTATTAATTACGCCATCTCTATCTAAAAACAAGACTTTTCGCATGGCTCAATAATTAAATCTATGGAAATAACTGATTAATAAAATGTGAAAACAAATTTGGCTTTATCAGGATTGGAAAAACAAAACCAAACACTGCTCCCCAAAAATGGGCATCGTGACCAATATTATCGATATTCTTTTTACCCATGTAATACGAATACCCCAAATAAAGCAAACCAAACATAATGCCCGGAATGGGCACAATAGCCATAAAATATATTTTGCTTAAGGGAGCAAAAAAGATGCTGGCAAAAGTTACAGCCGACACGGCACCCGAAGCGCCAACGGCATTGTAATGGGGATTGTCTTTTTCTTTAAACAGGGTAAAAACCGAAGACACCACAATGGCTCCGAAATACAAAACCAAAAATAGTAAGGTGCTGTTGGTACCAATAAAATGATGAAAATAGTATTCCAGCGCTTGTCCAAAAGAATAAAAAACCAACATGTTAATTATTAAATGCTCCCAGTTGGCGTGCAAAAAAGCATGAGTAAAAAGCCGGTACCATTGCCTGCGATGCACAATCTGATAGGGATTCAGGTTGTATCGGTACATTAACTCAGGTCGGCTGAAGGCTGCAATAGAAAATATTGCAGTAACTACAATAATTAGAATAGTTATCATAAACAATTAATTTCGGGGACTAAATTCAAAAGGAATTTCAAGAATTGAAGCAAAATCGAGACCAAGGCGCAACATGTCTTCATCGATATTCTCATAAGCCCATTCAACCGAGATGTGGCGTCCCCGATTGTACATGTCGTTTAGCTTGCGCAACACATTAAAAACCATGTGATGCGAAGATGTGCTCAGGTATCTGAAAAACATTTTGCACTGGCAATTATCTAAATGACTGCCTTCGTTATCGAGCCATTCAATAATCGGTTTATACACCCGGTTTACATCTTCAGGCGTAGAATTTCCGGCAATTTGAAAAATTGCCAAATCGGCATCCATCAATACATCCGGACAATCTTCTGAAGCTTCAATTTTTAAATAACCCAAAATATGTTGTTTTAAAATTTGCGACTAAGTTGCTGATAAATCTCCAGATTCTCATCATCAAATATAGCAAAAATAACCTTTTCGATGGAGGAATCTTCCGACAGAAACCGGCTAACCGCAGTCAGTGCAACTTCGGCAGCTTCACTTTTAGGATAGCCATAAATTCCTGTACTAATATTTGGAAAAGCAATACTTTTTAACTTTTTGGCAACCGCTTGTTTTAAAGCGTTCCGATAGCATGAGGCCAGCAATTCTGCTTCGCCATTATTGCCTCCGTGCCATACCGGACCTACCGTATGAATAACAAAAGGAGCCTTTAAACGGTAACCGGCAGTAACTTTGGCATCGCCGGTAGCACATCCATCTAATGTTTTGCATTCGCTCAGCAATTCGGGCCCCGCTGCACGATGAATGGCTCCATCGACACCTCCTCCGCCCAACAAACTATTGTTTGCTGCGTTTACAAGAGCATCGACCTGCAATTGCGTAATATCGGTTTTAACGATTGCTATTTTTTGCTGAAGCCCCATGAAATTAGCGTAAAGTGGCCGCAAAGTTCCGATCGAAATTACGAATGATGTTATTCATAATTTTATCTATTTGCTTGTCGGTCAATGTTTTTGTTTCGTCCTGCAAAATAAAACTCAAAGCATACGATTTTTTGCCTTCACCAAGATTTTTGCCTTCGTAAACATCAAAAAGCGACACTTCTTTTAACAATTTACGCTCGGTTCGCAAAGCTTCCTGCTTTAATTCGTCGAAACTCACACTGTTTTGAATTAAAAGCGACAAATCGCGACGAACTTCAGGAAATTTAGCCAACTCCTTGAATTCAACTTTTACATTGCGGACAGCCTTCAACAATTTATCCCAATTAATTTCAGCAAAATAAACTTCTTGTTTTAAGTCGAATTGCTTGCGTATTTTTCGGTTTACCAAACCCAGAACGGCTACTTCCATTTTATTGTATTCCATCACCAAGGCTTCGGCAAACAATTCATCGGTAATGTAACGATAATTTACCTTCTCCATTACAATTCCCAGACGCTCCATTACATTTTCGACGTTTCGCTTCAAGTAATAAAAACTAACCGGTTCCTGTTTAAGCATCCACGATTCAGGAGATCTGTTTCCCGAAACACAAAGCGCCAGACGTTCGCCCTGAATGTATTTTTGCAAGGGATTTTGTATTTCCTGATTGGTATTTAATGCATACACATTGCCAAACTCAAAAAACTTTAAATCGGGATGCTGCCGGTTGCTGTTAAAAGCAACTGCTTCGAGCGCACCAAAAAGCAAGGTCTGACGCATGGCATTCAAATCCTGACTTAGCGGATTTGCCAAAGTAACAGTCTGTTCTTTCGGAAAACCATTCAAATTGTCGTAATAAGCTGCTTTGGTTAATGAGTTCGCCATCATTTCAGCAAAACCTACTGCAACCAGTTGGTTGGCAATTAACTCTTTTTGTACAATGGGATCGGGTTTTGAGGCATAAGCAAGCGTAGCATTTACCTGCTCGCTCAGGGGAACCGTATTGTATCCGTAAATTCGCAGTATTTCTTCAATTACATCGGCTTCACGCTGCACATCGACCCGATACGGGGGAACTTTCAAAAAAAGCTCATCGCCCACAACTTTCTCAATTTTTATTTCAAGGGCTTCCAGAATTTTACTTACCACTTCGAGCGAAAGTTCCTGACCAATTAAACGCTTTACCTGCTTTAAACGCAGTGTTACCGGGTAATCGGCAATTGGTTCGGGATAAATATCAACGATATCGCTGCTAATGGTTCCGCCGGCAACTTCTTTAATAAGTAAAGCCGCTCGTTTTAAGGCGTAAATAGTAATGTTGGGATCAACGCCCCTTTCGAACCGGAACGAAGCATCGGTATTTAATCCATGACGACGAGCTGTTTTACGCACATAAACCGGATTAAAACAGGCGCTTTCAAGAAAAATACTAGTGGTATCCTTGGTTACACCCGATTCAACACCACCAAAAACTCCGGCAATACACATACCTTCTTCGGCATTGCAAATCATCAGGTCGTTTGCATCGAGCTTGCGTTCCTGCTCATCGAGCGTAGTAAACACCGTATTGTTTTCCAGCGTTTTAACTACCACTTTATTTCCCTTTATGTAAGCTGCATCAAAGGCATGTAAAGGCTGACCCAGTTCGTGCAGCACGTAATTGGTAACATCAACCACATTATTAATGGGATTTAAACCTATAGCTTTTAAGCGGTGTTTCAGCCAATCGGGCGATTCGCTAACAGTAAGTCCGGTTAATGTAACTCCGGCATAGCGAATACAAGCTTCGGGAGTTTCAACCCGAACCTCAATCGGCAAATTCTTATTGTCGGTTTTAAATTCCGAAACGTCGGGCAAGGAATAATCGATGGATTGAATTTGTTTTAATGCTGCCGTTAAATCACGGGCAACTCCAATATGCGAAGCTGCGTCGATGCGATTTGGGGTAAGATCCACTTCAAAAACTACATCGTTTTCAATATTAAAATATGTACTGGCCGGAGTACCATTCTTAAGGTCATTGGGCAATACCATAATTCCTTCGTGAGCTGTTCCCACGCCAATTTCAACTTCAGAACAAATCATTCCGTGCGATTCTTCGCCACGAATTTTTGATTTCTTAATCTCAAAACTATCGTCTCCGTTGTAAAGTTTTGTTCCCACAGTTGCCACCACAACTTTTTGTCCGGCAGCCACATTGGGAGCACCACAAACTATTGAAGTGGGTACACCGTTGCCCAAATCGACCGTGGTTAAACTTAAGTGATCGGAATTTGGATGGGGAACACAGGTCAAAACTTCACCGATAACCAAACCCTGCAATCCGCCCTGAATTGATTGGTAGGTTTCCATACTTCCCACTTCCAATCCCAACGATGTTAATAACGAAGCCAGTTTTTCAGGTTCTAAATCAATATTTAAGTATTGTTTCAGCCAATTATAAGAAATCTTCATAAATGCCTATTTTTTTTATTTTGTCGAGCAACAAAAGTAAAGTTTTTTTTAAAATTTGGGCCTAAAACCTAACGGTAATTCAATATTTTATGATGTTTCGGACAGGTGAGTTTGTAAGCAACATAATCGAAACAAAAACTCAACAAATTGTTTTAAATAAGCAATTCGTGTAAAATTTGGTCGAAACTAATTGATCAGCACCATGCATTTAAAAATTAAGCATCTATATTTGCAAAAACGAAACAGACCCGGTCTGAAATTATTAATTGAGATACGGCACCCGATTTAAACTATGTGCCAAATTAAAAAAGGATTACAAATTTAAAAAGATAAGAACCAACATGATAAAAACCACTAATAAGAAACCGCTGATTCTGGTTACCAACGACGATGGCTATTTTGCTCCGGGGTTGAAAGAGTTGATTGACATGGTAAAGCCTTATGGCGATGTGCTTGTAGTTGCCCCCGAACAGGGAGTTTCGGGTATGTCGCATGCCATTACCATAAAATCGCCCCTGCGCGCAACTTTATTGGAGCAAAGCGAGGGACTTACCATCTACAAAATAAACGGAACACCTGTTGATTGTGTTAAAATGGCTTTAAACCAACTTGCCGACCGAAAACCCGATATTTTGGTTTCGGGAATTAACCATGGTTCCAATTCATCAATCAGCGTTATCTATTCGGGTACTATGGGAGGAGCTATAGAAGGAAGTTTAAATAGAATTCCTTCCATCGGTTTTTCTCTTTGCTCCCATCGCATGGATGCCGATTTTAGTCTGGTTAAAACCTATGGTGAACAAATTTTTACCGAGGTACTTAAAAACGGTCTCCCTGATTACACCTGCCTGAATGTAAATTTCCCGGTACTATCAAAAAAAGATTTTAAAGGCATAAAAGTATGCCGCCAGGCGCGTGGCGTTTGGCGCGAAGAGTACGACAAACGTACCGATCCGCATGGTGGTGAATATTACTGGTTAACCGGTAATTTCAGCAACGGCGAAAATGGTTCAACCGATACCGACGAATGGGCACTGGCCAATAATTTTGCATCAATAGTTCCCGTTAAAACCGATTTTACCGATTTTGAATCGATAAAAAAATTGGAAGCCTTAAATTTTAGCATTTCATAAGCCATGCAAAAAAGAGATTCTGTTTCGCTGGGTGTTTTTGTTGGCCTTATGCTACCCCTTATCCTAATGGCTGCATTCATTGTTTATTCGTATAATACTACCGGATTAAATTCGCTAATTTCGGTAGTTAAACATTACCAATCCTACAATATTTTATATAAAATACTTTCTGTCAGCCTGATGCCCGGCGCCGGATTATTTTTTTACTGGAGCCGCATCAATAAATTAAACCAGGCTCGTGGCGTACTAATGATGTCGCTATTTTATGGAGTAATGGTGCTTGTTTTATACATGTCTTAAACTCATTGTTATGAAATACTATTTAATAGCCGGCGAGGCAAGTGGCGATTTGCATGGTTCCAATCTGATGAAGTCGCTTCAGGCGGTTGACTCTGAGGCTCAATTTCGTTTTTGGGGTGGTGATTTGATGGCCCGGTACGGAGGAACTCCGGTAAAACATATTAGCGATCTGGCATTTATGGGTTTTGTAAAAGTGCTCACCAACCTGCCGACGATTCTTAAAAACTTAAAATTCTGCAAACAGGATATTCTTGAATTTAATCCCGATGTAATAATATTAATCGATTATGCCGGATTCAATCTTAAGATTGCCCAGTTTGCCAAATCAGAAAACTTAAAAGTACATTATTACATTTCTCCAAAAATATGGGCCTGGAAAACCAATCGGGTAAAACTAATTAAAAAATATGTGGACAAGATGTTCACCATTTTACCCTTTGAAACCGAGTTTTACAAAAAATACCAATTCAATGTAAATTATGTAGGCAATCCGGTTAACGATGCCATTTTTGCTCACGAAAGCTACAGTCAAACCTTTGATGAATTTACCGCAGAACATCAGCTTGACGAACGTCCCAAAATAGCCCTGCTTGCCGGAAGCCGAAAGCAGGAAGTACGACTGATGCTTCCGGTAATGATCGAAGTGAGTCATTTTTTCCCCAATTATCAGTTTGTTGTGGCCGGAGCTCCGGGACTCGATTTAACTTTTTACAAACAGTACCTGGGCGCTCACAACATACCCATACTTTTTAACCACACCTACGAATTGTTAAAACATAGCAAAGCTGCTTTGGTGACTTCAGGAACAGCCACATTGGAAACAGGTTTATTAAACGTTCCACAGATTGTTTGTTACAAAACAAATATTGGAAATTTCTTGTATGCTATTGGCCGGAAAATACTTAAAGTTAAATGGTTGTCGCTGGTAAACTTAATTCTAGAATACGAAGCCGTTCAGGAATTAACGCAAAAAACATTCAAAAAAGAGTACCTGGTAAAAGAACTCAATGCCTTATTACATAACCATACATATCGCAATAAAATCCTTTCAGATTACAGCCTTCTCAGAGAAAAAATTGGAGGACCGGGAGCTTCAGACAGAGCTGCCTTACAAATTTATAACGATTTAAAAGGCTAAGCATTTCATTTTAAAATTTATCACAATTCATGAATTCATTTGGTTTTACCTTTTCGCTCATTTTCTTTCTGATAATTGGGGCACAAGCTCAACCACAGCAAATAAAAGTTGCGCTTTTTTCTCATCAAAATATAAAAAAAATTGCCATTGAACCCATCGAAGGCAAATACCAGATTATTGCCGACAATCACAAACCCATTAAAGTAAAGAAAAACCATCAGCTTTATTTCATGCTGGTTGGCGATTCCATTTCCCTATGGGAACAAAACAACCATTTAGGCTATTACAAAAACCTGAATATTATGGGTTTGGGACGAAGCAATTCATGCAAAATTGAACCTGCTGTTCCACTATTGGATTCACGCAGCTACGAAGGAGATTTTTATATAAGCACTTGCGGAGAAAAAGTAAATATTGTAAACGAAGTCTCCATAGCTAGTTACCTGGCAGGAGTTGTTGAAGCAGAATCGGGTCCGAATGCACCTTACGAGTTTTACAAATCGCAAGCCATTATCAGTCGGACGTATTTGCTGGAATTAATATCCCGGCAGGGGAAAAACAGTTATCAGTTAAACGACGATGTGAATCACCAGGTTTACAAAGGCATGAGCTTAAAAAACCCATCAATAAAACAAGCAGTTTTGCATACCAGCGGACTGGTAATTACCGATACTGCCAATCAGTTAATTACCGCAACTTTTCATTCCAATTCCGGCGGACAAACTTTAAATTCTGAAGATGTATGGCTATCGTCAAAATCGTACCTGAAAGGGGCTGAAGATCCCTACAGCTTAAACCAACGCAATACTTTCTGGACTGACACCCTGTTGGTTACCGATTGGCTCAATTACCTTAATACCAATGGTTTTGATATGGATTCAGAAAGTGCAAAAATCGATAATTTATATTTTGAACAGCCTTTACGAACCCGGTATTATGTATATGGAAACGACACGCTTCCGCTAAGAAAGATACGGGAAGATTTAAAGCTACGCTCTACCTGGTTTTCGTTTAAACCTGAAGGCAACTACATTATTTTCATTGGCCGTGGATACGGACATGGGGTTGGACTTTCGCAGGAAGGCGCCATGCAAATGGCACGCGAAAATTACTCCTTTCTCGATATCATTCACTTTTATTACAAACAGGTAAAAGTTGTTCATTATAGCCAAACAGTTGCTACATTTAATAGCAAATCATAAATTGGTACAGGTAAAGTAATTTATTATATTTGACCATTGAGCTATTAGCCAAATGAATGAGTAGGTAAACAATAAACCTTCACTATATAAAAAATTGTTGAGTTTATTGGCTTACAAATTATTCACGCTTTAGGCAAGTAGTCAAAATACAACGTTTAACAAAATAGTATTCTCGTGAAAATAAGTTCAAATTTTGATGGTGGAAATATCGAAGTGCTTAGCATAAAAGACCACAACGACATTCAATTAAAAATTCGTAAAGACACTAATGCTGATTATTTTCAGTGGTTCTATTTTCGTCTTCAGGGAGCCGAAGGTTATCCCTGCAAAATGAAAATCGTAAATGCCGGTGAAGCTTCATTCCCCGACGGATTCGAAAATTATTACGCCCGGGCATCGTACGACCGGGCAACCTGGTTTCAGGTACCAACAAACTTCGATGGAAAAACATTAACCATCGATTTGATGCCCAAATACAATTCGGTGTATATCGCTTATTTTGCACCATTTAGCTACGAACAACACCTCGATATGGTTCATCAGGCACAATTGTCGCCACGTTGTGTTTTAACCAGCCTCGGAAATACAGTCGAAGGCCGCGACATCGACTTTTTAATAGCCGGTGAACCAGCTCCAAATAAAAAGAAAATTTGGGTAATTGCGCGTCAGCACCCGGGCGAAACCATGGCCGAATGGTTTATGCAGGGTTTTATAAACCGACTGCTCGACAGCGACGATCCGGCTTCTATTCAGTTGCTTAATAAGGCCGTATTTTATTTGGTTCCCAATATAAATATCGATGGTAGTATCCATGGAAATCTTAGGGCCAACGCTAAAGGCATCAACCTTAATCGCGAGTGGGCTGAACCAAGTCTGGAAAAAAGTCCGGAAGTTTACTACATAAAAAATAAGATGGAAGAAACCGGAGTCGATCTCAATCTTGATATTCATGGCGACGAAGGATTGCCTTTTGTTTTTCTTTCAGGCATTGAAGGAATACCTTCGTACGATGCAAAGCTGCAACATTTAACTGAAAAGTTTTCAAATACCTGGAAACAGATAAGTCCCGATTTTCAGGATGTAGAAGGTTATCCAAAAAACGAACCCAAAAAAGCCAACCTGGCCATTTGTTCAAAAAACATTGGCGAACAGTTTAAATGTCTATCACAAACCATTGAAATGCCTTTTAAACAAAACAACAATATTCCGGACCCGATTTTTGGCTGGTCCCCCGATCGTTCTGAAAAGTTGGGTGAATCACTAATAAATACTTTGCTTTTACTGGTTGATGATATATAATTGTTTTTTACTATAATTCTTAAGTAATGTAATTTTTATGTACTAACAAATAGTTACTTACGGTTAAGGAAAAACATACGATGTATAAACCAAAACCATAAAACAGCTAATATCAACAATCAGCTTACCAGTACCTGTAAAAAACAAAGTTGAAAAAAAAGATCAATTAAAATGTAACAAATTGAACTTCATCGCGTTTAATCTACAAGTTAATTGACATTTTTCGATTGAATTTCAAAGCCAACAACGCAAATATATGTTTTGGCATTGTTTTTGATAATAAATAATTAATCAGGTACGTAATCTTTAAATAGTTGTTAAATGTTGTTTGTTGTTATACCATTCCTCTGGTAAAGAAAATCATAAATACTACCTGATTATTACACGAAAAGCTTTCTCCCCGAAAGCTTTTCTTTTTTTAGTTCACTATTGAAACAAACAATTTATGTTTTGTTAACATTCCGCTAAAAATCAGCTAATCTAAAACCTGTTTCTTTGTTCAAAACAAAATAAGAAACTATGAAAACAAAATTAGTTATAAGCGTCTTAATTCTTCTTGCATCGTTCAGCTTTCCACTTTTAGCCAAGAACAGTCCAACCCGGGTGTTTGGAAAGGTTCAGGAAAACACTAATGGTAAAACGCAAGCCGTGGCATTTGCTTATGTTTATATCGAAAACTCTACCTTTTGCACCTACACCGATAGCGATGGAAATTTTGAACTGGAAGCACCTGCCGGAACCCACACCGTGAAAATTGTATTTAAAGGTTATAAAACCTCAGAACACAAAGTAAAAGTAAGCAACATCAAAGAACTCCAGGTTACATTAAAACCTGAAGCATCGGCGTTTGCTGAAAACATTTCTGATAACTAAGAAATTTCACCAATTTAATACTCCAGTTCTTTTAAATCGAATTCGAGGGGAAGTTGCTGGTGAAAATCATATAAGGTGTATTGACGAATGTTGTAATAATACGTCCAGTAAGTTTTTTGAGCCTGAATGTAAGAACGTTGCGCCAAGTCTTTTTCCTGCGAAGCAATATTCAAATCGAGCACCCCAATTTTACCGATTAAAAACCGTTGTTTGGTAACCTCGTAGCGTTTACGGGCAATCTCATCGGCTTTTGAAGCAATTAAAACCTGGTCGTCCTGCTCGTTAAACTGCATCACTTTTAGCAGCACCTGCTGTTCAAAATCGATGCGTGCTTGTTCAACCTGTGTTTTTACCACTTCCTGCTGACTTTGCGCCATTCGGTAGCGGCCTTTTCCCTGTCCCCAATCCAAAATAGGAATACGAATACCCAAATTGGCTTGTTGTTGGTTTTCGGGCCGTTCATAAGCTCCCGACAAATAACCCGATGCCTGGTTTAATCCAAACGAGGCATACAGTTCTGCATTAAAACGATTTTCAGCTCTGGCTTTTGCCACATCGCGTTCCGATTCAAATATTTGTCGCTGCAGCGAAAGAATGGTTCCGCTATTTTCAACCGCTTGCTGAATGGCTTTTTCGGTTTGAATCTCGAATACAGGCACTGAATCCTGAAGTACCAGTTGAATATCAACCAAATCGTTAAAACCTAAAAAGGAACGCAGGCGAAATTTACTGATGGCTAAATTTATTCGCGATTGAGCCAAATCCGATTTTGAATTTAGCAAGGCCAATTCACTCTGCAGCAAATCGTTCTCGGCAATGGTTCCAATATTGTAGCGTCCCTGACTAATTTTAAAAATTGTATCGTTGTTATTGTAATTCATTTCAGCAATATCAACGTTTAACTGGCTCAGAGCCAAATCGTAAAAGTAATTTACTGCCTTTTCCGAAATCTCTTCCAGTTTCCTGATGTATTCTTTTTTGGCTTCTTCGTATTTTAAAGGTTCAATCTTTTTTTCCCAACGAAACTGATTAAACTGCAAAGTTGGCTGGCTGTAACCAATCATTAAAGGAATTGAACGAAAAACAGTGGTATCGGTAACCAAATTATCGAATCGGGCCAAACCACTTTCGACATAAAAATAGCCCCCAGTAAATCCTACATTCTGATTAATTTGCGCTGAAACCGACGAAGTATTGTCCTGAACACTAATGTAACGCGTGCTTCCATCGTCTTGCGAAACGGGCATGTATGAACGGGAGAATCCCAATAAGGTACTATTTAAGGCCAGCGAAGGCAACCGGCTGGCTTTGTAGGAGCGAAACTCCCAATAACTTGAACGAAAACGATGCTTCGCCAATACTGCATCGGGAGATTGTTCTTTAGCCAGGGTAAGCACTTGTTCCAGCGTTAAGGTCTTGTTTTGTGCCATTCCCGTTTTAGCTGAGCCAAAAAACGCGCTCACAATAAGTAGAAGTAGTATTATTTGTAATTGATGAAATCTCATACCCAACTGTATTACATTAAATGATTATTCTGAACGCAAACTAACAACCGGATCCTGCTGAGCAGCCCTGCGAGCCGGCATGTAACCAAAAATTACACCAACACTTACCGAAATTCCAAAAGCAATAATTACCGAACCGGGATTAACCACCGTAAGAATATCGGCAAAACGGGTTACCATGGACGACATGATAAAGCCCAGCAATATTCCAATCAGTCCTCCGGAAATACTAATAATGGTTGATTCAGCAATAAACTGAACCACAATATCTTTTCGGGTTGCTCCCAGGGCCATTCGCGTTCCTATTTCTTTAATGCGCTCAAGTACCGATGCCAACATGATATTCATAATGCCAATACCGCCCACCAACAGTGATATTCCGGCAATGGCGCCTAAAACAATATTAAAAATATCTTTGGTGCGTTGTTGTTGCTTAAGCAGCAACTCCGGAACTATTATTTCATAATCGACCACTCCCTGGTGCCGGCGTTCCAAGATGCGGGAAATAATTTCTGTAGTATGCTGTAAATGTTCTGTTTCATCAACCTGAACCACAATTTTATCGAGCTGATGATAATTAGGTTTTATGACGTTCCTATTTTCTTCATCATCATTACTTTTTAAATCGAGAGCAGTTATCAGCGCCCGATTCTCAACCCGCAGCAACATGGTTTGCACCGGAATATAAATAACATCCTGCCCGGTACTCAAACCCAATTTGCCTGTACTCTCACCTACTGAGCGTTTTTCGGCAACACCCACAATCTTAAACCAAACATTACCACATTTAATGCTGTTTCCGATTACCTGAATTGAAGAAAAAAACCGAATAGCCAAATCTTCGCTAATAATGCAAACCGGTAATCCATGCAACTGTTGGTATTCGGTAAACATACTTCCTGAAAGCAATTGAATATTAAATAAATCGAAAAATGCCGGGGCTACTCCATGTAATTTTGCTGTTCGACGGATACCAGCCTGAACTACATAGGTGTCTTTTGTAATTTGAGGGCTTAAGGTGCGAATTACCGGAATTACTTCGCGAATTGCTTCCATATCGCTCATGGTAAGTCCGGGTGAATATTTATTCGACGGTTGCAACGACTCTTCGGCTTCCACTTCCTGGGTTTCAATTACCGGTTGAATAATTATATTATTCACGCCAACCATTTTCATCTGCTCCAAAATCTCCTGCTGTGCCCCGTTACCGATAGCCAGCATGCTAATTACCGCGGCAACACCAAAAATAATTCCCAAAGCAGTTAATACCGATTTAATTTTGTTGGCTAAAATGGCTTCAAAAGCAATGGCAATGTCGTTCAGGTAACGTTCCATTAATTCTAAAATTTATAAAGATACAAGGCTTAAATTCTCTTCGTTTTCGGGAATGGTAAGCAATACCTTGTCGCCTGCATTTAAACCTTCTTCAATAATTACCCGATTTTCGTTAGCCTGTCCAACTTTTACCTGTTTTTTTAGTTTGCGTAAACCCTCGTTCATGTAAACCCAATTGATGGTGTCGTTGCCAAAAACGGCATCAATGGGCAGATGAATTACCGAATCGAATTGAGCTATCAGAATAGAGTTACTGGTTGTCATGGCCGGTTTTAACAAGCTGTCGGTTCCGTGAATTTTAATGGTAACTTCAAAAACTTTGGCGTCGCCATTGGGTAATTGCTCGCCAATGTTTGCCACATTAATCACCTCACCCATGAGTTTCAATTCAGGGAAGGCATCGACACCAATACTTACGGTTTGACCTGAGGCAACTTTACTGATATCAATTTCATTCACATAGGTTTTTGAGATCATACTGCTCATATCGGGCAACTCGGCCACAACCGGCTCCCAGGAACTTATCTGGTCGCCTTCTTTTATTTTTGTGCCCCGCCAATTACGGTTGTAAATAACCATGCCCGATTTGGGCGCCAGAATTTCGAACTGGTCAAGAACTTTTATTACAGCTTCCTTTCGCCGTATGGTTTTATCGAGATTAATCTGCACCTCCTGCATTTTGGCATTGGCCTGCTTTACTTTAATTTTATAATTTTCGAGCGCCTGCGTATAATTTCGTTCCGCTTTGGCCAGGTTTATTTCTTCCTGCCGGATAGTTGCCGGGGGTTCAAATTTTGATTGTTCCAATTTAATTTTCGACTCCTCAAGAGCAAAATTCAAGTTAATCAGGTTATCGCGCAAACCTCGTAATTCGAGTGTGGTATCGAGTTTTGTATTAGTAAACCGGGTTTCGGCTACTTCAAGTTCCGATTCAATGTCTTTTAACTGGTCGGTAGCTTCCGTTCGATCGAGTGAGGCAACCCACTGGCCCGAATCGACAACGGTTCCTTCAGCAATTAATTTCGAAATTTTAACGTTCCAGATCCGAATCATTCGTAATCCGGAAGGTCCCAGAATTTTTTCAGAGTTTTCAGCTTCAAGCTCACCGGTGGTGCTGACTTCAATCTTAAATGGCCCTGATTCAGCACTTACTTCAATGGAGGCTTCTTTAACTTCGCCGCTTTTTCCAAAAATCAACATTAGAATTAAAACCCCCAGAACAATGGCTGAGGCTATATAAAGTCGTTTTTTCACAATCTGATTGTTTTAAAATTTCGATACAAGGTTCAAATATAATTATAGTTTAGGAACTGAACCGAGAAAAAACCAATTCTTTAGGAAGAACCCTATTTATCAAGAATTATTGTGTCGGTATGGATGGTATTACTTTTATTTAATGCCATATCATAAACAGTAATTGTTAAAAAGAAATTGGCGTATTCGCGTTGAGCTTCAACAAACGGGCCATAATCGATATAAATATCGGCCTTCAATGCCTTATCCTGCCCTAAATCGCCAACATAGGGAATTTCGAACCAACGGGCATCATCCAAAATTAGGGTGTCGAGCTGGTAATTGGCTCCCGATTTATAAAACAACTCAATATTACAGTTTTTTCCTTCGAAATCCGGATGATAGATTGGACCAATATTCCCATCGCCATCAATCAAATAAAAGTGAATTTTAAAATAACGGGCACTTCCAAGAACGCTACCTGAATCAATTACCTGTAGATCTTTGAATTCAATAAAAGGTTCGGGCGGATAATTGGTTTGTTCCAGTTCGCATGACAAAACCAGTATAAACACCAAAGAAAACCAAAGCCATTTAATCTCCTTGTTGCCAATCATCTAAAAGCCTCCGTTCTTTTTTGGTTGGCCGACCGGCTCCCCGTTCACGAAATCCACCTAAATTTTGTCGCATCATATCCAATTTAATTACTTCCTGTTCAGGGGTAATATCTTCCATATAATTAGCTACCAGCTTTGCTCCCACGCGGTTTTTCAGCAATTCAGTAACTGTGTAGCGAAATAACACCGGTGGTTTTTTAACCTCAACCACATCACCAATTTTCACCATTCGTGAGGGTTTGGCTTCGTCGCCATTGATATACACCCGCCCTTTTTTACAGGCTTCGGTTGCCAAACTGCGGGTTTTAAAAACCCTAACCGCCCATAGCCATTTATCGATACGTAAATCTGAATCACTCAAAACTTTGCAATTTAAATTCAAATAAGGCAAAATTAGTTCGATTGGCCCGTATTAACAACACCCTTGCGAAAAATAAAATTCCCAATCGAAAAATCAACTTATTAAATTTTCAAAAATTAAGAACTCGCTATATTCAACTGTTGTATTATGATTACAGGAAAACAAATGCATTAGCATAATATTTTTAGCTTTGTAAAGTTATAATTGAGATTCTAGCTGTTTCCGAATTTATGAGCATTATTTTGAGCAAAACCAGAAACTTTTTCTTACCAAAAACAACTTTTCGTATTTCTTTCCGGTGGATTGTGGTTTTAAAAACAATACTACTTGTAATATTGGCATCAACAACTATTAAGGCCCAGGAACTTAATGTAAACTACCAAATAGCTGGGCGCGAAATACACTCAATGAGCCCGGCCGTTTTGGATACATTATTTGAAGAAGTTATTTGCCGTCTGGTTTTGGATGAAATTAATTCGGTACTCGAATCGAGAGGGCTTTACCCAAAAACCGAAGTGGAACTATTAAAAAAAGCAGCAGTTGATCAGGCTGCTTACATGGCACAAATTAATGATGATGCCATTGAGAGAAATGAAAAAGAAAAAAAACTTACCGGAGACCGGATTACTTTTTATGGAGGTTCAAAACACGGAAGGGAGCTGACTGGTAAAACACTTATTGCCAAAGGAACTACAAACTATTCGTATGCAAAACTTGCCGACGATATTGTTTTTCGCTGGTTCTCGAGTTCAAAAACCAAAGCTCTTATTGAAGATTTGGCTTACCCAATAACAGGTGTGGGCGCCAAAACTGACACTGTAGCAAAACGGGTTTATGTTTCATTGGTTCTGGGGAACTACAAATCGTTTAATCAGGGAGCCACATTGGCCTATCAACTGCCGGCTCCCTTCAGTACAAAAACCTATGGGCTGAAAGAACCGGAAAATGGAAACTGTAAAAAAATATATCGAATTGACAATTTAGCTGAGTATCAAAAAAACCTGACGATTGAGGAAGGAATAATTTATCTTGAAACTGACGATGTACGATCGCTACAAAAGCTCCTGAGCGAGAAAAAAGACGGACTGGCAATTGATATTATTCAAAAGGAGCAGTTTCCCTGCAGTGGTCCGAATATTATCGACCACAACTTGCTAAACCAGGGAGTGCTAACCAAAAGAATCTATTCAAAAAAACTATTCAAAACCAATCTGGCTACAGTTGATGAAAACAAGTATGCCTTTAAAACTCCTTTGGGAGCCTTGCCCGAAAATTTATCGGATACATATGAATTGGGACTGGTGATAATTAAAAATAAAAACTTTTGTACCACTTTGTTGCCAAACTTTTTGATTGAGCCCGAGGGTCGATTTACAAAAAACCTGGCACTATTGGCCGATACCATAACCATTAATTCAAGGTTTGCCTACCAGCCGGTTGCCGACACCATGATGCGTTCGTTTAAAATTCCATTCGAAAACAAAAAATACACTTATAATTCTGAAGATATTGAACCATTTCTTAAACTTCTGAACGAACCCAAATTCACCATTCTGAATATGAAAATAACTGCCTATTCATCGGTTGAAGGGGGCGAAAAAGAGAATCGCATGTTGCAAATCAGACGCGCCGAAAGTATAGTAAATGCACTGGAAGAAAGTCAGGACAAACCGATAAAAGCAGAAATAATTACTGGGTATAACCTTAGCGATTTTATTAATGACATCGACAGTTCAGAATACCAGCACCTGACCAGCAAATCCTTAACTGAAATTCAACGGTATATTAAAGAAAATCAATTGAATGATGAACTGGAACCTTACCTACAAAACCATCGCTATGCTTTAATCGATCTTCAAATAATACACAATATTCAAGGGGAAAACGAATGGCCCTTTGTATTGCACAGTTTTAACAAAGCTGTTGAAGCCGAAGACCGGGCACTGGCACTTTCCATTCAAAAATTCATTATCAAACAGGTTTTAAACCAGCGTTATGAGCCTAAAGTACTGTCGGAACTTGTGATTCCCGACACTGAAGATTATGCCGGCATGAAAATGAACCTTGTCTGGCTGCAATACACCACACAACAATTAAGCGACGAAGAATTTCAAACGCAGGTAAAAGAACTGCATGAGCTCGATCCGGCCAACGAATACATTGCCTTTAACGATATTTACCTTGAAATTACACAAAAACCGCTTAGTGATTTGAGAGCCGCCTCTCTGCTGCAAACACGCATCGACCGTTTGTACTACACACCTTTAACAAAAAAAACGGTTGACGGATTAAACCTGAAACATCAATTCAGCATTATTAATTATATCGATTCTGTAGGAGAATCTGCATCAATGCGAGCTAAAGCCATTGAAAAAATAAAAGAAATTACCGGTTTGCAAAGTGAGGGAATGGAAAATTCGATGAAGTTTGCTGAACTTTACATTGAAAACAAGGATATTGAAAGTGCTTTGCAAACACTTGAACCTTGGGTGAGTCATCCGAAGGCTACCGAAAATTTGGTCTATTCTTACTTGTCGTTGTGTAGTCAAAAGCTGGAAACAATGCATACGCCCCAATTCAATTATGCCATACGTAAAGCTCAATACCTGAACCCGGAACGTTTTTGCAGCTTATTCAACGGGAAACATTTCACCTTGCTGGTTCTTGAAAACGAAGAAGTAAAACAGCTCTACTGCAAATCGTGCAAAGCAAACCCCTAGAAAGTAGTTCGATTAAGAATCTACTTGTTGTTATAAAAATTCATGGTGCGCTGAATACCCAGGGTAGGAAAAGCCAGAATGGCTTCGGTACACATTTTAATGCGCTCGGGCAATTGTTTAAGTTCCTCATCGTCCCAGGCTCCAAGAACATAATCGACCTGCTGACCTTTTGAAAATTCATTCCCGATACCAAAGCGTAAACGGGCATACTGGTCGGTTTCAAGCAACTCATTTATACTTTTTAAACCATTGTGTCCGGCATCGCTTCCTTTGGCCCGGATTCGAATTTTGCCAAAAGGCAAAGCCAAATCATCGGTTACAACCAGTAGATTTTCAATAGGTATTTTTTCTTTTTGAAGCCAGTAATGAATGGACTTACCACTCAAATTCATGTAAGTGGTTGGTTTTATGAGCACTAAAATGCGCCCACGGTGTTTTATTTCGGCCACCATAGCACGACGACCGTCCTTAAAAACAGTATTGGACGCTTCGGCTAAAGCGTCCAATACTTTGAATCCAATATTGTGACGAGTTTCGGAATATTCTTGTCCAATATTTCCTAACCCTGCAATAAGGTATTTCATTTGTTAGTCGATTACTTAGCTCCTTCAGCTTGTTGTTTTGCTGACATAGCACTACGGGTAAGACGAACTGTAGTTACTACGGCATTTTTAGGATCTAATAATTCCAGGTTTTTGAAGCTTAACTCACCAACTTTAATCGATTTACCAAGCATCAATGCTGTAATATCGATATCAAGGGTATCAGGGAAATCTTTTGGGAAACCTTTAACACGTAGTTTACGCATTTTCAACATCAATTTACCCCCTTGCTTCACACCTTCAGAAACTCCTGTAAGTTTAACCGGAATCTGGATGTTCATTAATTTAGTGTCAGATATCTCAAGAAAATCTACATGCTCAATCTCATCTGAAACTGAATTGAACTGAATGTTTTGCATAGCTGCACGGAATTTTTTTCCATCAATGTCAAGGTTTACCAAATAAACATTTGGGGTATAAACCAAATCCTTGAAATCTTTAGATACCACTGAAAAGTGAATATTCTCAGCACCACCATACAATACACAGGGAACTAATTCCTGTTTTCTTAACTCACGAGTTGATTTTTTACCAAGCTCTGTCCGTTTGTTTCCTTTTAAATCAAAGGTTTTCATGTTCTAAAAACTTTATGTGCTACCTGAGACCAAGTCCCCCATTACACGTTAGACAATTAAAATTTGCGGCTGCAAAGATATAAATTTCAATCGATTAAAAACCGAATTGATCAAAAAATAAATTAAAAAAAGCATCTTCAAATAGTATCGAAGATGCTTTACTATCTTAAGTTAGTTTTTTCTAGAAAATAAAGTTTGAGCTGATTGACCGCTGATTGTAAACACTTTTAATTGTATTTGCAAATAAATCGGCCACCGGCAGCACGGTAATCTTATCGCATTGCTTTTTTAGTGGAATGGTATCGGTAACAATCAATTCAGTAATGTCGGAACGTTCAATACGCTCATAAGCCGGACCCGAAAGTATGGGATGTGTAGCCATAACCCGGACACTTCTGGCGCCGCTGTCCATCATAATACTTGCTGCTTTGGTAATGGTTCCTGCCGTATCAACCATGTCGTCGACAATAACCACATTTTTATCCATTACATCGCCAATTACGCGCATATCGCCAATTTCGTTTGCTTTTGAGCGACTTTTATGGCTTATAACCACGGGTGTTCCCAGATAAGTTGAATAAGCGTAGGCTCTTTTGGTACCACCCATATCGGGAGCGGCAATGGTTAAGTTATCGAGATTTAGTGAGCGCAGGTAAGGAGTAAAAATTGACGAAGCATAAAGATGGTCGACAGGAATATTGAAAAATCCCTGAATCTGGTCGGCATGCAAATCCATTGTCATTACTCTTGATACACCGGCAGCTTCGAGCAAATCGGCAATTAATTTAGCTCCAATGGAAACCCGGGGCTTGTCTTTTCTGTCCTGGCGGGCAAAGCCAAAATACGGAATTACAGCTACTATTTTGTAAGCCGAAGCCCGCTTGGCCGCATCAATCATTAATAACAATTCAAGCAAATTATCAGATGGCTGAAACGTTGATTGAATAATAAAAACATGGGAACCGCGAACCGTTTCTTCATACAAAGGTTGGAATTCCCCATCACTAAAACGTTGTACTGAAGTTCTACCTAGATTTGTGCCATAACATTCGGCAATTTTTTCAGCAAGGTATTTGGTTTGCGTACCGGAAAAAAGTTTAATTGGAGCCGTAAGAGACATAACGAATTGGTTTTCTGAATTTTAAGATTACTAAAACACGGCACAAAATTATAAAATAAATAAGACACACCGCACTTTTTTTAACTTTTTAATAACAAGTTATTTACTGTTGTTTAATTCTAAAAACATTTTATCGCGTAATAAACAAAATGATTTCCACATTTCTGTCTGAATGTCAAACACTTTACAAAGTTAACTGACAATCGAGTCAAACCATCCGTTTAATGAGCCACCCAGGGATTTTCGGTATTGATTTGATGAATATACCCAAGCAATTCATCTTTACCTAATTTGGTTTCGGCCGAGGTGATAAAATATTGGGGTAATTGTTCCCAATGTTTAAGCAATTCTTTTTTATAAACAGCAATATTTTTTGCCAAAGCAGTTTTCGACAATTTATCGGCTTTGGTAAAAGCCAATGCCACCGGAATACCATTGGTTCCAAGCCATTCTAAAAACTCCATATCAATTTTTTGCGGTTCAAGGCGCGAATCGAGCAACACAAACACACAATATAAATTGGTGCGCATCAACAAATAATCCTGAATAAATTTTTGCCATTTGGTGCGCATTGTTTTTGAAACCTTGGCATAACCATAGCCGGGTAAATCGACCAAATACCATTTATTATCGATAATAAAATGATTAATTAACTGCGTTTTACCGGGTTGCCCCGATACTTTGGCCAATTTGGAATGGTTGGCCAACATGTTTATTAACGATGATTTTCCCACATTGGAACGCCCAATAAAGGCATACTCGGGCATGTTTGCTTCCGGACACTTTTTATAATCGGTATTACTAATTACAAATTCTGCTTTTTGTATTTCCATAAATTAAAAGGGTTCAAGAATACCAATAGTTCCTTTAAAAAGTGTATTTCTATCGATAAACCGGGGTTGTTGTAAATATTTTAACGATCCGCCAAACATTACTTTTGCCTTAAGTTTTTCTGTAACATTTACCTCGGCAGTTCCTCCAATCATTTTTGCATATAAATTTTCAGAAGCCAATTCGGTGGCAATGTATGAACCTCCGGTAGCCGTTTTTAGTTTTACCGAGCGGCTAACTCCGGTTAAGCGTACAAAAGCTCCTTTATTAACAGTTACTGTTGCTGAATCGGTTTTAATCAGCAAATCGAGTTCACATCCGGTTTTTGCTTCCAGATTAAAATCCGCTGCATCAATCTCACCTTTATTATATACTTTAGCTCCTGCATTTACAACCACCTCGTTTAGGTCGGTAAAATAAACCGTAGCCTGTACTTTAATTGAGGGAGGAAATTCATAAAGCAATCTTAATTCAAGGGTAGAATCCTTAACTTCGAATTTTACTTTTTCCACATCAAAAGTACCCGATTCCAAAAGAATGGATGCTTCGTCGGCCTTTTCGAGCCGAACTTCAATTTTTCCAAAAACCTTTACACTATTAAAGGCATCGAGTTTCTCACTCACCTGAGCCTTAACAGCAAAAATTGAAAACAGTAGAAATAATAAAGAAAAAAGAAATTTTCTGGTGTCCATATACTAATTTTTAGTTGCTTACCTAATGCTAAACGTATTGATTCTGGTAATGTTTTAAATGCTTATTCCATAGGCACATAAACTTCGAGTACTTTGGCTTCAGGCGTAAGTGGCTGTAGAGTAATTTCGTCAATCAGGGCCGGTACTAAAACGGTTTCTCCTTTACTCAAACGAACCGGGGCCTGGTTGGGTGAAAAATGAATATCCAAATCGCCATCAATACCCATAAAAACCACAAACGAATCGAGCCATACATAATTAAGCACAATTTTCTGATTCAGTTTTAATAAATTGGTGGTAAAATATTTACACGACTGCACCTCGTTTCGTTGATTTATTTCCTGTCGATACCTTGTTTTTAGTTGTTCGGGTTGCTCAAAATCAATAGCATCCACAGCCAGTTCGGTGTGCATTTCGCGACTATTTCCATCAGCATCAACCCGGTCCCAGTCGTAAATGCGATAAGTTAAATCAGAAGTTTGCTGAATTTCGGCAAATAAAATTCCGGGTCCGGTTGCATGAACACGACCCGCCGGCATAAAAAACACATCGCCTTTATTCACTTTTTCGCGATGCAAAACTTCGCCCAGTTTTCCTGAATTAAAAACCTGCAGGTATTTTTCTTTATCAAGTTTTTGATTAAACCCAATAATAAGCTCCGCATCATCTTCGGCATCCATAATGTACCATATTTCGGTTTTTCCAAACGAATTATGTCGCTCAAGGGCCATTTCATCGTCGGGATGCACCTGAACCGAAAGGTAATCGTTGGCATCGATAAACTTTATTAACAGCGGAAAATTTATGCCAAATTGCGCATAAACTTTATCGCCAATCAAATCGCCCATATATATTTCAACCAGCTCCAGCAAATCGTTTCCGGCTAAAAAACCATTACTTACCACCGACACACTTCCATCATATGCTGACAATTCCCAGCTTTCGCCAACCTTATCAAGCGCTCCAACATCTTTTCCCAGAACCTCTTTCAGACGCTTACCTCCCCATATTTTCTCTTTAAAAACAGGCTCAAATTTTAATGGATATAATTCGTTCATTTCGATATTTTACTTTAAACATTCGTATGGTGTCAATGATTTTTTCGATACAAAAATAGCAATCCCTTATCAGGCAACAATTATTTAACGAATGAATTAATAAACTATTTCTTAAAAAGGGCAAAACAGCTTTTTTATAAAAAATGAGAACGCTAAAAGTTAAAAGTTGTATCTTGCAGCACACAATTTATCACACAAAACCTACAAATAAACATGCTTGTAATTGGTATTGCCGGAGGCACAGGTTCAGGAAAGACAACGGTAGTAAAAAAAATTATGTCGAGCCTTACTGCTGACGAAGTTGCCCTGGTAACTCAGGATTCGTACTACAAAGACAATGGCCACCTGCCGCTTGAAGAACGACAGAAAATAAACTTTGACCACCCCGATGCCATTGAATTCGACCTGCTAACCCGGCATGTACATGCGTTAAAAAGCGGGCTATCGGTTGAAGAACCCATCTACAGCTACTTAACCTGTACCCGCGCCCAAGAAACCAAAACGGTAAAACCAAGAAAAGTAATTATTGTTGAAGGAATCTTAATTCTGGGACACCCGGCCTTACGCGATTTGTTCGACATAAAAGTATTTGTTTCGGCCGATGCCGACGACCGTTTAATACGGGTTATAAACCGCGATATTATTGAGCGCGGACGAACCGTTGATGTGGTACTTGAACGATACCACCAATCGGTAAAACCCATGCACCTGCAATTTATTGAACCCACCAAACGTTATGCAGACCTGATAATTCCACAAGGTGGGCACAATAAAGTGGCAATTGACATTTTAACAACCATTATCAAGCTCAATTTGCAAAAAGAAAATTGACATGGCCGATAAAATAAAAGAAGAAAATATTCTTTTTATTGATATCGAAACTGCAGCGCAGCAAAAGAATTTTAGCGATTTAAACGATCGTTTAAAAGAACTTTGGGCAAAAAAAGTGCGCTGGCACATGGAAAAAGAGTCGAAAACAGCCGAAGAATTATACGAAAAAGCAGCTATTTGGGCTGAATTTGGAAAAGTGGTTTGTATTTCGGCCGGATACATTACCAAAAAGAACGGGGAACGTATCTTTCGCATCAAATCGTTTTACGGACACAACGAAAAAGAATTACTCACCAATTTTTCGGCTTTATTAAACCAGCATTTTAACAAAGACAAACACCTGCTTTGTGCCCACAACGGCAAAGAATTCGATTTTCCTTACCTCTCGCGCCGAATGTTGGTAAACGGCGTAAGCCTGCCCAAACTACTCGACAATGCAGGCAAAAAACCCTGGGAAATTAAACACATCGATACGCTGGAGCTTTGGAAATTTGGCGATGTAAAACATTACACTTCACTCGATTTGCTGGCTGCAATTTTCGATATTCCCTCGCCAAAAGACCAGATTGACGGCAGCATGGTAAATCAGGTTTATTGGGAAGAGCAAAACCTGGCAAAAATTGCCGATTACTGCCAAAAAGATGTGGTTACCATCTGCAAGCTTTACCTTAAACTTAATGGCGAACAGGAAACAGAAATGCTGCCCATTGAAATTGCCAATCCGGCAATAAGTAACTAAAGCAAAAAGTTTTTTACCAGAGCCAAAAAAGTTTCAGGTTCTTCGGCATGCACCCAATGACTTGCCGATGGAATGGTCTCAATTTTTACATTACGAAACCATTCGCTGATAAGCATTTCATCCTTCTCGCGAATATAGTCTGATTGCCCGCCACGGATAAAAAGAGCGGCATAACGAAAATCATCCAAACCGGAAGCTTCGTCTTCAATGCCAATCAAAACCTGGGGCAAACTTTGGTAAAGCACATCGAGATTAATTTTCCAGCTAAAACTTTTGTCCTTATTCCGATGCAGATTTTTTAGCAAAAACTGCCTGATTCGTTTCGATTTAATATGCTTTGCTAAAAGAGCATCGGCGTCGCCCCTGCTTTTTAATTTTTGCAAATCGACCGAAAACAGGGCTTTCATAATGGTTTGGTGATCGGCTATCTGGCTATCGCCCGAATCAGAAGAATAACTGCGCGGACTAATATCGACAATTACCAGGTTTTTTACCCGTTCGGGATTTAATGCCGTAAACATCATGGCTACTTTTCCGCCCATGGAATGCCCAATAATATTGGCCGAATAAATCTGGTGCTCGTTCATAAACTCAACCAAATCGTCGGTCATTACCTGGTAATTATGTTCCGGCAAGTGTGGCGAATCGCCATGATTCCGCAAATCGAGAACATAAACCGAGAAAAAATCCATTAATTCGCGGGCAACAGATACCCAATTATCGGATGAGCCATACAACCCATGCAAAATTATCAGGGGCTCTCCGGCACCATATTTCTTAAAACTTAGTTTCGCCATAGCTTGTAAAACAAATTAATCGCAACAAATGTCATATTTATCAAACAAAAATATAATAATGTTCAAATTTCTCTATTTTTACAGAGCCTCAAAATAAAAGTAAAGAAAAATGATTGCAATTGATTTAATTTCGGATGTAGTACCTGCAATACACAAAAACGACACTGCCAGCGAGGCTTTGAACTGGATGGATGTGTTCCGGGTTTCGCATTTGCCCATTGTAGTCGATGAGGAGTATCTTGGATTGATTTCGGAAACCGACATTTTCGATATGAATAATCCCGACAAGCGGGTTATGGATCATGAACTTTCGTTGCCTCGGCCTTTTATTACTGAAGAACAGCACATTTACGAAGCTGCGGTTTTGGTTGCCAAATACAAATTAACCGTGATTCCGGTTTTAACAAGCGATGAAAAATACCTTGGCATAATTACCATTAACGATTTGGCACAGGAATTTTCGCACTTAATGTCGGCAAATAATCCGGGCGGAATTATTGTTTTGGAATTACGCACCAACGATTATTCGCTAAGCGAAATTGCACAAATTGTTGAAGGAAACGATGTTAAAATACTAAGCTTGTATGTTAAAACCACATCCACCAACGAATTTGTTGAGATTACCCTAAAACTAAATAAAACCGATATATCGGCTGTAATTCAAACATTTGAACGATACAGCTACAAAATAAAAGCCACCTATGCCGAAAGCAAAGAAATTGATGTGATGCTAAAGGAGCGGCTCGATTCATTCCTAAAATATTTGAACACTTAGTGAGATTCTATTCTATATTACCGATACCGACGCTTTTAATATTATTACTTTTTGTATTGGTGGGTTCAGCTCAAAGCACAGCGCTACCTGCCGATACCAACCGGGTTATTGTTGCAAAACTCGTTATTGCCGGAAACAAAACAACCAAAGAGCCAGTTATCCGGCGCGAGTTATTGTTCAAATCGGGCGATACCATTGCTATTGAAAATTTTACCTATTTTATTGAAAAATCGAAAGAGAATTTATTAAACACCGCACTTTTTAATTATGTGTATATAAATACTTTTCGTGAATCTCCCACACACATGTCGGTATATATTTTACTTGAAGAACGCTGGTATTTATGGCCTTACGTAATTTTTGAACATGCCGATCGAAATTTTAGTGCTTTCTTAAATGAAAAAGACTGGTCGCGTATTAACTATGGTTTGATGCTGGTAAAAAACAATTTCAGAGGCAAGCGCGAAACGGTTAAAGCTAAATTCCGCCTGGGATACAAAGAACAATTCCAGATATATTACGACAATCCTTACCTTTCAAAAAACCAAAAACATGGAATAACAACCGACATAACCTATTTCAGGCAAAAACAGGTTCAATACATTACCCTTAACGACAAACCTCAGCAATACAGCAATTTCTCCGACTACATGTTAACGCATCAGAACTATAATTTTACCTATTACTTTAGAAACAAGCATTACACGGTACACAAATTAAGTACAAACTATACTAAAGCTTCGGTAGCTGACACCATTGTATCATTGAATCCCAATTTTTTTGGAAATTATAAAAACCAACTTCGCTTTTTTTCTCTGTCCTACATAATGGATCACGACAAAAGAGATTATAAATACTATCCTTTAACAGGCTACAACGTAACTTTTATGCTCTCCAGAAAAGGGCTGAATCTTTTTAATACCGATCAGGTAAATATATGGGATTTCCAAACTTCAGCTTATACCTATTTCAAAATATACAAACGCTGGTATACAGGAACAGGTGGTAAAATAAAACTATCGACCCGCGAGAAACAACCCTATTTTATCGAAGGAGCTTTGGGTTACGATGAATTTCTTCGCTCGTTTGAATACAACCTGATTGATGGTCAACGCTATATTATTAACCGGGCATTTTTAAAATACGAATTGGTTCCTACACGGGTAAAAGTAATTGAATCGTGGAACTGGTCAAAGTTCAACAAAATACATTACGCACTTTACACCAATGTGTTTTTCGACCATGGTTATGTTTACGATGTTTCGCCCGATCCATCGAACAAACTTCCCAACCAGTATTTGTACAGTTTTGGTCTGGGTATCGATTTGGTTACCTATTACGATCAGGTATTTCGCTTTGAATATTCGGTAAATCCCAATGGTCCCGATGGATTTTTTATTCACCTCGGAAAGGCCTTTTAGGGCAATAAAAAATGTTATCTTCGCATCGTAAATATTAGTTATACATAAAACACCCTCAATTGTGAAAATAGGATTGTTTGGCATCCAGGTAACTGAGAATTGCAAAATTGTTTTAAATCAACTGGTTAAAACCTTAATTGAAAAAGATGCCCAACTTTGGATTCATCCTTTTTTTTACGAACTGTTTTCAGCTGTTCAAAAACAATACAAAGTCCCTGCTGAAGCCATTATACAATCAGAAAAAATACCTGCCGATTTAGACTACCTAATCACCATTGGTGGCGATGGTACTTTTTTAGAAGCTGTATCGGCCATAAATTTACAAAACATTCCCCTGCTGGGTGTAAATACAGGCAGACTGGGTTTTCTGGCCGATGTTTCGCCCGGTGAAATTCCTGAAGCCATTGAAGCTTTATATAAAAATGAGTTCCGAATCGAAGAACGAAGTGTACTAAAAGCTAACCTTTTCCCGGAACAAAACATTACCCTTCCCTTTGCCTTAAACGATTTAACCGTTCACAAACGCGACACCTCGAGCATGATAGCTATTCAGGCTTATATTGACGATGTGTTTCTAACCCAATACTGGGCCGATGGATTAATTATTGCTACTCCCACCGGTTCAACGGCTTATTCCATGAGCGTTGGAGGACCAATTGTTACACCAGAATCGAATAATTTTATCATAACTCCCATTGCATCGCACAACCTAACGGTGCGGCCACTGGTAATTCCAAACCATCACGAAATCTCACTAAAAATTGAAAGTCGCGACAGTAAATTTCTACTTTCACTCGATTCCCGCTCCTACGTTATGGAAGAAAAGCTTGAAGTTCGGGTAAAAAAAGCTGAAACCAATGTAAGTCTTGTTAAATTAAACAATCAGCATTTTTACAAAACTATCAGGAACAAATTAATGTGGGGCATTGACAAAAGAAATTAAACGGTTAATCCTATGATATGGGGTCAAATCTCAAAATTTAAAGTGGTTACAAGCGCAATCTAAAAATTATTGTTATTTTTGACCGGACACAATAATTTTCATTTTTAAAAGCTGATTTTCCAGGAAAAAAGAACATATATGAAGAAATTAACCCTGCTATTTTTAACAGGAATAATCTTATTACCACTCTTAAGCCATAGCCAGTCGAACCGATGGAAACGAACCCGGTACGAATTGGTAGGTGGTTTAGGCATAACCACGTTTATGGGCGATTTAGGTGGTGGTGCCGAGGCTTCACACTTTATCAGCGATTACGACTTTACCGCTCAACGACCGTTAATTAGTGCCGGTTTCCGCTATAAAATTCTAGAACCATTAGCAGTAAAAGCTACCGTATCGTATGGTTGGGTTAGCGGGAGCGATGATAAATCGAAAGACAAATACCGTTTAGACCGAAACCTGTCGTTTCGCTCTCCAATAGTTGAATTTGCCACACAGTTTGAATATTCGGTAATAAAAGAACCGGCAAGCCATCGCTATTCATTACGCCGCGGACGAAAATTTTCGCTTCGTTACCTTACCATAAACACCTACCTCTTTGCCGGAGTTTCCGGCTTTTGGTTTAATCCCAAAGGATTAGATGATGGCCCCGAAGGAACCAATAAATGGGTGGCTTTACAACCTTTGGGAACTGAAGGTCAGGGACTGGTTGAGGGACGCGAAAAATACAGCCGCTTTCAATTTGCCATCCCTTTCGGAATTGGTTTTAAATACAGCCTAAGCCGAAATATTAGCATTGGTGCAGAATTTGGAGCCCGCTATACTTTTACCGACTATATCGACGATGTAAGTACAACTTATGTTGACCCCACCTGGCTCCGTACACAAGACGAATTAGCCTATCGGATGGCCGATAAAAGCATACAAACAAACGACGAATCCGATCCCTTGCCTTTTGTAACTTATGGAGCTGCCGATCAAAGAGGTGATGCAAAATACAATGATTTCTATATGTTTTCGTTAGTAACCATAAGTTATAAATTACGCACCGGACGAAATGGCTTGCCAAAATTTTAATACAATCGGTTTGTAATTTGCAAATTTTCGTATTTTTACCATCATGAAAATAAAAAAGCTGTACATACTTCTTTTTATTACAGGAATTTACACATCCTCCTCTGCTCAGTCGTGGGGAGTACATAAATACGAGCTGTATTATGGTTTAGGCGGAACCAATCTGATGTCGGATGTAGGCTCACCAAATAATCCCTCGAAATTAGCCTGGGTTAGAATTTTTAATACCGTTGGAGCTTATGGAAATGCAGGTTTACGCTACAACTTTAAACCCAAGCAATATGTAAGTGCCAACTTAGCCCTGGGCCAACTTTATGCTGAAGATCCGGTTGACGATCCTGATTTTTATACCTTAGGAAGAAAAGCAAATACTTTTTTTACTGAAATTACCTTTAGGTACGAATACCAGATTATTAAAGAAAAAAAGAAACGAACCGTATATAAAGTATTGGGCGAAAATCGCTTAAAAAACATCAGTATACCAACCTATCTTTTTATTGGAGCAGGCGGTATTTTAAGTGTGGGGCAATATTCGCAAATAGATGGAGTAAGTGTTCCGACAGAAAACTACATTAATTTTGCTCCGGTAATTCCCTACGGAATTGGTTTTAAAACCCGACTTTCAAACCTTAGCTATTTAAACCTTGAAGTTGGTTTGCGATTCCCGCTTTCAGACAAACTGGATAATTTAGCACAAGGTGCAAATGGTCTTTTAAGTTCTGACCAGTACCAGTTTGTTACTGTAAACTACATCAAAAAATTAAAATCGAATAAAAAAGGTTTACCCCGCTTTAAACGAAGGTAGCTTACCAACGCCCAAAAAACCCTTTTTATGACTTTCAGGTATTATTTCTTTATATTTTTCATTGCGTTTGTTTCATTTTCTGCTCCTGCATTTGCTCAATTTCAAAAAAGTGCTGAAGTAGGTCTTACATTGGGTGGCTCATACTATCTGGGCGATCTGAATAAAATGCCGGGTATAAACAGTAAATTGGCTTTTGGCGCATTCTACAAACACAACATCAATAAACGTTTTTCATTAAAAGGGCAAGTTCAATACGGTTCACTGGCCGCTGAAGCCAAGCCGGATGATGTTTTTACTCAACTGAATCCGGGTACGGCAACTTCGTTTAACAACACTTTCTACGATTTAAATGCGAGCCTTGAATACAATTTCAATCACTTTCTTGCGGCAAACAACAAGTACGATTATACACCGTATATTTTTGCCGGATTGGGTTTTATGTATTACCCCAATGGCGCATCACCTTTTCTTCCGACCTTACCATTTGGGCTTGGAATCAAATTCAATCTTTACAAAAATTTTATGGCCGGAGCTAACATTACCATGAACAAAACATTCACCGACAACCTCGACTACACCTATACTCCACCCAGAGAAAGCAATGTATTTAAACAGTATGGATACACCGGAAACAACGATTGGTATTCGGTTTATGGAATTTATTTGTCATATAAAATAAATTATCGGGTAAAATGTCCCGCATTTGACTAAATTTGTGGCAAATTTTTCATAAATGTCGTTAAAAGAGCAATTAATAAAAGATAAACTTCCCACCCACGTAGCCATTATTATGGATGGCAACGGAAGGTGGGCAAAACAAAAAGGAAACCTTCGGATTTTTGGGCACAAAAGTGGTGTTAATGGTGTGCGTGAAAGCTCAGAGGCCTGTGCCGAATTGGGCATAAAATATTTAACGCTCTTTGCTTTCTCAACCGAAAACTGGAATCGCCCCAAAATAGAGGTTAATGCCCTAATGGAATTACTAATTGCCACCATTAATTCCGAAATTAGCACACTTTTAAAAAATAATATTCGTTTAAATGCTATTGGCAGGCTCGAAGATTTGCCGGCTAAAGCCAATCTTAAATTAGCTGAAGCAATCGATAAAACTAAACATAACGACGGATTGACCCTGACATTGGCTTTGAGTTATAGCTCAAAAGTTGAAATAATTGAAGCAATAAAAGCTATTGGGGAACAAATAAAAGAAAACAAAATTCAGGTAGCTGATATTAACGAAACACTATTGACAAATAATTTAACAACACGTGGAATACCAGACCCTGACTTATTGATACGAACCAGTGGAGAACAGCGCATCAGTAATTTTCTTTTGTGGCAGCTGGCCTATTCTGAGCTATATTTTACCGATGTGCTCTGGCCCGACTTTAACAAGGAAGAACTTTACAAAGCATTGCTTGACTACCAAAACCGGGAACGGCGCTTTGGTTTAACCAGCGAACAACTTGAGAATAACTAATCAATTATATAAACTTATAGCAGTACAAACCTTACGGAATGAGAAGAACGCTTTTAACCTTAGTTTTAACCACCTTTACCAGCCTCCTATTACTTTCACAAGAAAACATAGAATCCCGAATAGCAAAAATTGATTACGCTAAACCTAAAACGTATGAGATTGGCGGCATAAGCATATCCGGAATAAAGTACCTCGACCAAAATGTTCTCGTACACCTTTCAGGTTTGAAAGTTGGCGAAACCATTGAGGTTCCGGGCGACGAGATTACCAAAGCCATTAATAAGTTATGGAAACATGGCCTTTTTGGCGATGTGGAAATCAGTGTCACAAAAATTGAAGGGAACCTTATTTATCTCGACATTTACCTGAAAGAACGTCCCCGCTTGTCGAAATTTACTTTTAACGGCGTATCAAAAGCCGAAACCGACGATTTGCGCGACGAACTGAAAATGGTACGTGGCAGCCAGGTTACCGACGATTTACTGAACGTAGCCAAGTCGCGAATCAAAAAATTCTATATCGATAAAGGTTTTTACAATACCGAGGTTTCAATACTTCAGGAAGAAGACTCGTTAATGCCCAATTCAGTTAATTTAACCATTAACGTGGAAAAGAATGACCGGATAAAAATTAACGAAATATATTTCGAAGGTAACGAAGTGTTTCCCGATTCAAAACTCCGACGGGCTATGAAAGATACCAAGCGAAAAACCTGGTACAACATTTTTAAATCGTCGAAATACATTGAGAGTACTTACGAAGAAGACAAGGCAAAAATTATTGCCAAATACAACGAAAAAGGGTATCGCGATGCTTCCGTTGAGATTGACTCGGTTTACAAACACGACGAAAAAACCTTAAACCTCTATTTAAAAATTAACGAAGGGAATCAATATTTTGTCCGAAACGTTAGCTGGGTCGGTAATTCAAAATATCCGAACGAACTGCTCGATTACGAATTAAAAATTCAAAAAGGCGATGTTTTTGACCAAAGTGTACTCGACAAACGTTTATTTGGCGATGAAGATGCTGTTTCGTCGCTTTACCTCGACCGTGGATACTTATTTTTCTCGGCAGTTCCTGTCGAAGTACAGGTTGAAAACGACTCTATCGATTTGGAGATACGCATTTACGAAGGAAAACAGGCAACTATCAATAAAATTATAATAACCGGAAACACACGAACCAACGAACATGTAGTTCGTCGCGAGATTCGCACCAAACCCGGCGAATTATTCAGTCGTGCCGATATTATCCGTACCAATCGTGAATTAGCCAATCTGGGCTATTTCGATCCGGAAAAACTGGATGTGAAACCCGTTCCCGATCCGGCCAATGGAACCGTTGATATTGAATACGTTGTTGAAGAACGCGCATCGGACCAAATTGAGCTTTCTGGAGGTTGGGGTGGCGGAATGGTTATTGGTACCATTGGCTTAACTTTTAACAACTTCAGTATTAAGAATATTTTTGATTTGGATTCGTACAGTCCGCTTCCCACAGGCGATGGCCAAAAATTATCGATACGCGGGCAAACCAACGGTAAATTTTATCAGTCGTACAGTTTATCGTTTGTTGAACCCTGGTTGGGTGGTAAAAAACCCAATTCGTTGTCAATATCAGCTTATCACTCGGTACGAACTTTAGGAAATATGTGGACCGGAGCTACCGATCAAAACATGAAAGTTTCCGGAATGTCGGTTGGTTTGGGACGTCGTTTAAACTGGCCCGATAACTATTTTACCCTATACAACGAATTGAGTTATCAGCGTTACAAGCTGAACGACTTTGACTACTATTTTGAATTTAAAGACGGAACCTCGCACAACTTTAACTTTACCACAGCTTTTGGCCGGAATTCGGTCGACCAGCCTTTGTATCCACGGAGTGGTTCAAACATTTCGCTAACCCTGCAGGTTACACCACCTTATTCGTGGTTTAAACCCGATAATTTCTGGGAACTGAGTGCACTGGAATTAAAAGCCATCGAAAACTCTTCGTACGATGGGGAGATTCCAAACATGTCGAAACAACAAGTAGTTGATGAAAAAATCAAGGATCAAACAAATGCCAAGCGATATAAATTTATTGAATACCATAAATGGAAGTTTAAATCGGAATGGTACACCCAAATTGTAAACAAACTGGTATTACGCACCAATATAGAATTCGGATATTTAGGAACCTACAATAAAAGTTTGGGATATTCACCTTTTGAAACCTTCCAGTTGGGTGGCGACGGTATGTCGGGTTTCAACTATTACTATGGAACCGATGTAATTCCTTTGCGTGGTTACGATAACGGAAGCAATAACCGGGGTTCGCTTACCGCTAGTCCACAAGCCAATGTTTACGACAAATTCACATTGGAACTCAGGTATCCCTTAACATTAAATCCATCGGCAACCATCTATGCCCTGGCTTTCTTTGAAGCCGGTAATTCATGGCACGAAATTGAAGAAATGAACCCGTTCTCAGTTTATCGTTCAGCAGGTGTCGGATTAAGATTCTGGCTGCCTATGTTCGGTATGTTGGGAATTGATTATGGATATGGTTTCGATCCGGTTTACGACATTAACGGTACCGAACACCACAAAGGCCAGTTTGCCTTTACCATTGGACAACAGTTTTAAACCACTAAAAATAACGCATTATGAAAAAGGTAACCTTATTTGTTTTACTATTTAGCATGAGTTTTATGCTAAGTGCTCAGAAATTTGCCTTTGTCGACACCGATTATATTCTGAATAGTATTCCTACATATGAGTCGGCACAAGACCAGATTGACATAATGAGTAAAGACTGGCAAAGTGAAATTGAAGCCAAATACGCTGACATAGAAAAACTATACAAAGAGTATCAGGCTGAAAAAGTTTTACTTACTGAAGAAATGAAAATGCAACGTGAAGAAGAAATTATTCAGAAAGAACGCGAAGTAAAAGATCTGCAGCGAAAATATTTTGGACCTGAAGGCGATTTATTCAAAAAAAGAAAGGAACTGATTGAACCCATCCAGAACGACATTTTTAATGCCGTAAAAGAGATTGCCACCGAAGGTAACTATGCCGTTATTTTCGATGCCGCCGGAGGAGCCAGCATGTTATTCTCCGACCCAAAATACGACAAAAGCGACGAGGTGCTTGAAAAACTCGGATTTAAGAATTAATTTATATCTTTGCTTTCGCATTTTAAATAAAACCATTTTTTAATATTAAAAACAGATGAGAAAATTAATAGCAATAGCCGTACTTGTTTTGGCAGTAAGCTTTTCGAACAGCATGCAGGCTCAAACACAATATAAATTCGGACATATCGATTCAAACCAGCTTCTTTCACAAATGCCACAGCGCGAGAAAGCCAAAGTGGATCTTGAAAAATATGCCAAACAATTGGAAAGCACCCTTAGCGGAATGCAAACTGAGTTCGAAAGAAAATACCAGGACTATGTTGCCAATGCCGATTCCATGTCGAACCTGATTCGCCAAACCAAAGAAGCTGAATTGGGTGAGATGCAGCAACGCATCCAGAATTTTCAACAAACAGCACAACAGGATTTGGCTCAAAAAGAAAATGAATTACTTCAGCCCATCATTATGCAGGCACGTACAGCAATTCAGGAAGTTGCCGAAGAACAAGGCTTTACTTATGTTTTTGATGTGGGTACCGGTGTAATCCTTCATTTTTCGGATGCCAGCATCGATATTTTACCTTTGGTAAAAGCAAAACTTGGAATTCAATAAAAATATAATAATACAATTAACAAGGCCATCAATTACTGTTGATGGTCTTTGTTTTTTGATAGCATGAACAATAACCCTATTGGCATATTCGATTCTGGTGTAGGCGGTTTATCGGTTTGGGACAAGGTTTCCAAACTACTGCCAACGGAAGATATTATTTACCTGGCCGATAGCTTAAACTGCCCCTACGGACCAAAATCGCCGGAAGAAATCATCGATTTATCGGTAAAGAATACCGAATTCCTTTTATCAAAAAACAGCAAACTCATAATTGTAGCCTGTAATACAGCTACCGCATCGGCCATTGAGGTTTTGCGCCAAAAATTCGACGTGCCTTTTGTTGGAATGGAACCCGCTGTAAAACCTGCAGCAGAAAACACCCATACGGGAAAAATTGGTATACTGGCCACCAAAGGAACTTTTGAAGGCCGCCTGTTCAAACAAACCAGCGAGAAATATGCACAACATGTTGATCAACTTATTCAGATTGGCGAAGGATTGGTTGAACTGGTAGAATCGAACCAAACAGAATCTACGGAAGCTTTTTGTCTGCTTAAAAAATACCTGACTCCGATGA
Organism: Salinivirgaceae bacterium; assembly: GCA_050179685.1. Classification (GTDB taxonomy): domain Bacteria; phylum Bacteroidota; class Bacteroidia; order Bacteroidales; family SZUA-534; genus GWE2-40-63. Next base: position 128,884 of record JBFXEW010000004.1, on the reverse strand, counting down.
TTGAGGCCAATGCCGACCAAATTGTTTTGGGATGCACCCATTATCCGTTTTTAATACCCGCCATTAAGCAAATAATTCCCGGAACTATTCAAATAATCGATCCGGCACCGGCAATAGCCGAAAGAACTAAAAACTTACTCTTAGCTAATCAACTTGAGAATACGCAAAACGCTCAGGGAAACTATCAATTCTTTTCATCGGGTGATACCCAAACAATCGATCAGTTAATTGAAAAACTTACGGGAAAAACAATTCGTACTGCGGTAATTTAGCTACTCCTCCTTATACCAACTGGCGTACATCTTATAATTGTTCGCTATTTTGTGAATCATCTCCCGGGTTTGCTCCGGTTCAATGTCTTTTACTTTTTTTGCGGGAATTCCGGCATAAACACTATTGGGTTCGACAACCGTATTGCTTAAAACCAAAGCATTTGCAGCAATTATAGAATTTTCGTGAATCACAGCATGATCGAGTACCGTTGCACCAATGCCAATAAGTACATTGTTTTTAATGGTTGCCCCATGAATGGTTGCATTATGCCCGATGGAAACATTATCGCCAATCTCGATTACCGATTTTTGATAAAGTGTATGCAAAACCGCACCATCCTGAATATTTACCCGGTTCCCGATTCGAATGGAATTTACATCGCCTCGCAGCACGGTATTAAACCAAACACTGCATTCGTCGCCCATAATTACATCGCCCACAATGGTTGCATTCTCGGCAAAATAACAATCGCTGCCAAATACCGGTGTAAAACCCCGAACTTTCTTTATTAAAGCCATGATTACAAATATGATATCCTATTTAACAGAATGTTCCTAATGTAATTACAAACATAGTAATATTTTATTGTGAAGTCCTGAAAAATAGCGTGTTTTTCAAAAGCTAATATTAGGTATGTTCTACAATATAAACACGAAGAAGGTAACCATTTTTTGACTTACTTTGTTCAATAAAAATTGTTAAAAATTTATTACATGTTACCATGAGCAAAAAGGCAGTTACACTTGAAAAAGATGAAGTAGTTATCCGATTCTCCGGTGATTCCGGAGATGGTATGCAGCTTACAGGTACCCAATTTTCTAACACATCGGCTTTATTTGGAAACGATGTGTCAACTTTTCCCGATTATCCGGCAGAGATTAGAGCACCGCAAGGAACCGTTGGTGGTGTTTCAGGTTTTCAATTACATTTTGGTGCATCGGAAATCAACACTCCGGGTGATTACGCCGATGTGCTGGTTGCAATGAATCCCGCGGCATTAAAAGCCAATCTCGATTGGGTAAAAAAGGGAGGAACCATTATTGTAAATATCGACGCTTTTACCGAAAAAAATATAGCCCGTGCCGGCTACGACAGCAATCCAATTGCTTTGTACAAAAGAGACTACAATTTTATTGAAGCGCCCATTTCAGAACTTACCAAAGAAGCTTTAGCCGAATTTCAGCTGGACCAAAAAAGCATCATGCGAACTAAAAATATGTTCGCCCTGGGTATTGTTTATTGGTTGTTCGATCGCCCTTTATCCTACACCGAAAAGTTTTTTGAAGATAAATTCAAAAAAGTTCCTGTAGTTGTTGAAGCGAACAAAAAAGTTTTACGTGCAGGTTTCAACTTTGCCGAAACCATTGAGGCGCTCCCAAGAAACTATAAAGTAGCGCCTGCTAAAATTACTCCGGGAACCTATCGCAATATAAGTGGAAACACTGCTACAGCATGGGGCCTGATTGCCGGTGCCGAAAAATCGAACTTAAACCTGTTTTGCGGCTCCTATCCCATTACTCCGGCTACCGAAATTCTACAGGAATTAGCTGCACGTCGCGACCTGGGAGTTAAAACTTTTCAGGCCGAAGACGAAATTGCCGGAATCTCAACAGCTATTGGAGCTGCCTTTGCCGGAAATTTAGCGGTTACCACCACCTCAGGACCTGGTTTGGCTTTAAAAACTGAAGCTTCGGGTTTAGCTGTAATGACTGAATTGCCACTGGTAATTGTAAACGTTCAAAGGGGCGGACCATCAACCGGGTTGCCAACCAAAACCGAACAATCCGATTTATTACAGGCTCTGCACGGACGAAGCGGTGAAGCTCCCCTGGTGGTTATGGCTGCAAGTACGCCATCAAATTGTTTCAATTATGCATTTATGGCCTGTAAAATTGCCCTGGAGCACATGACTCCGGTAATTCTATTAACCGACGGATTTCTGGCCAATGGTTCAGAACCCTGGCGTTTACCAAAAATGGAGGATCTTCCGGAAATTAAAGTTCCCATGGCCAATCCGAACGATACCGATTATTTACCTTACCTGCGCGATAAGGAAACTTTGGTAAGAAAATGGGCAATACCCGGAATGCCTGGACTGGAACACCGAATTGGCGGTCTTGAGAAAATGGATCTTACCGGAACCGTTTCTTATGTTCCAAAAAATCATGAAGTAATGACTGAACTTCGCGATCAAAAAATCAAAAAAATAGCCGACCATATTCCCGAACTCGAAATACTCGGTGATAAAGACGCTGACCTTTTGGTAATTGGCTGGGGAGGAACTTTTGGACATATTTATTCTGCTGTTAAGCAAATACGGAAAGAGCATAAAAAAATAGCTTTTGTTCATTTCCATTACTTATGGCCCTTACCAAAAAACACAAGCGAAGTGCTGTCGCAATACAAAAAGAAAATTGTTTGTGAGCTGAACCTGGGTCAGTTGGCCGACCATTTAAAGGTTAATGTGGACGGATTTACCTGCGAAAAATATAATAAAATGCAAGGACAACCCTTTACTGTGGTTGAACTTAAAGATACCTTTACTAAACTATTGGAGGAATTGTAATTATGGCTGAAGTAACTTATAAATTAACCCCAAAAGACTTCAAAAGCGATCAGGAAATCAGATGGTGCCCGGGTTGTGGCGACCATGCCATTTTGAATTCCATCCAAAAAGCTATGGCTGAACTGGAATTGCCACGCGAAAAAGTTGCAGTAATTTCAGGAATTGGATGTTCCTCGCGCTTTCCCTACTACATGAATACCTATGGATTTCATACCATTCATGGAAGGGGTGCTGCTATTGCTTCTGGTGTAAAAGTTGCCAATCCCGATTTAAGTGTTTGGCAGATTACCGGCGACGGCGATGCCATGGCCATTGGTGGAAACCATTTTATTCACACCATCCGTCGAAATTTAGATATCAACCTGATTCTATTCAATAATGAGATTTACGGATTAACCAAAGGTCAGTATTCACCTACTTCGCCTACCGGCTCTATAACTAAAACATCGCCTTATGGAACCATTGAGCCTCCATTTCATCCAGGTGAACTGGTAATTGGTGCCCAGGGTAAGTTTTTTGCCCGGACCATTGACATCAACATAAAACTATCGACCGAAATTTATGTTGAAGCGGCAAAACACAAAGGAACCTCGGTGGTTGAAGTTTTGCAGAATTGTGTAATTTATAACGATGGGGCTCATGCTGCTTTAGTTGATAAAGAAGAAAAAGATGAGCGTACCATAGTTCTGAAACATGGCGAACCCATGATTTTTGGTAAAAACCGCGATAAAGGTATTATTCTCGATGGGCTTAAGCTTAAAATTGTTAACCTGAACGACGGAAAATATACCATTGATGATTTGTTGGTTCACGACGCATACGAACTGAACCCGGGAATACACCTTTTACTGGCAAATATGCGCTATCCTGAATTTCCGGTTGCATTGGGTGTTATCCGTTCAGTAAATGCACCTACTTACGACGACAACATGACAAATCAGATTAAACAGGTTAAACAATCGGCTAAAATTAAAAATATGACCGATTTGCTTACCACAGGCAACACCTGGGAAATAAAATAACTGATTTAAAGAACATAAAAAAGGGGTCTAAAAAGCAGAAGATTTAAACCTTCTACTTTCAAATTAAATGGGATAGAACGCTCCTGTCAGCCGGTCAGACAGGAGCGTTCCTCTTTTGAAGCTTACTTGCATCTTATATGTTTTTGGTAAATGCGCATTACTTTTGGGACAATTTCTTTTTTATACATTAGGGTTCAGGGTCGATTAATTAAGCCTATTTCATTCTCCGCCATCCAAAACCGGAACCGCTCTGCGGCCATGGAATTACCTACTCTGTTCCAACGGACCAAAGATTGTCTTGTGGGGTTTAATGGGATGATTTTCGTTAACCAAACAACATGAATTAATATTTGTTAACTGGTTCCTTTTCCGTTGGCGGAGCCATTAACATTTGTTAGAAGCTCCACCAAAAGCTTGGGCAGGCAATTAACACTTGTGATTTGCTCAAAAATATTTTGGGCGAGCAATTAACACTTGTGATTTGCTCCACCAAATGTTTGGGCAAGCAAATAATATTTGTGATTTGCTCAAAAAATTTTTGGGCAAGCAAATAATACTTGTGATCTACTCCACCAAAAGATTTGGCAACCAAATAATACTTGTGATTTGCTCAAAAATATTTTGGGCGAGCAATTAACACTTGTGATCGACTCCCTTTTTTTCCGGGGCTTTAAACGTTTGTGAATGGGTGCTTATAAAATTATCTTTTCGGATGGATCGGGAAACGCTAACTTTTCAGCCAGTGAATCAGGTTTTAAGTTTTTTCTTTTTTGCAGCCGGAAAAAGTACGTTATTCAGTATTAAGCGGTAACCTGGCGAATTCGGATGCAAATCGAGGTTGGTAGGTTCATCGCCAACAAAATGCCGGTAATCTTCCGGATCGTGTCCACCGTAAAAGGTCCAGGTACCCTGTTCCAGTTCGCCATGTACATACCTGGCTTCGCCTGCCGATTTAAACTCTCCCATCACCAGTACATTGGGCTTAATAAGCTCTTTATTAAAAGCCGTAGTTTGCCCCATAAAACCTTTTATTAAGTTCGTATGATTCTGACACAACATGGTTGGAATGGGATCCCATTTAGCCGAAAATTCAAACAAGGTAAAGTAATCTTCAGGCTCAGTAACTTTGCGGGTATTGGTTACATCGATATTTGAAAACTCATACTCGAGCGGGCTTTTACTCAATTCAAAATTATGAAAAGCAAAAGTCGTGGAGAAATCCAGTTTTTCCTGCATATGCGGGTCAGCCGGATCGCCGTCAAACATTGGCTCACAGATATCGGTATGCGAAGCTGACAAGGCAATATCGTACGAATCGGTTGCCGAACACATGGCAAACAAAAAACCACCCCCACTCACATAGCTTCGGATGGTTTGAGCAACAAACAATTTCAATTGCGAAACTTTTGCAAAACCCATTTCGCGGGCACTTTGCTCCGCATTGTAAACCTGGTTCCGGTACCAGGCCATATTTTTGTAGGCCGCATAAAACTTACCGTATTGCCCGGTAAAATCTTCATGATGCAAATGCAACCAATCGTATTTACTTAATTCTCCCCTAACTACTTCGCCATCGTAAATTACCTGATAGGGTATCTCAGCGTAGGTTAAAACCATAGTCACCGCATCGTCCCAGGGGAGTTTATCTTTCGGACTATAAACAGCAATTTTAGGGGCTTTTTCCAATTTTAGGGCATCCATATTTACATCTTCGCCCGAAATATCAGCAAGAATTTGTTGCGACTGCACATCGGCAATAACCTCGTAGCTTACTCCCCGAACTACACATTCGGTTTCAATATCGCTGTGATAAGCCATCATAAAACTTCCGCCCCGATAGTTCAACAACCAAAATGCTTCCATCTCATTTTGAAGCACCCAATAAGTAATTCCATAAGCTTTCAGGTGATTGGTTTGAGCATCGTCCATAGGAATAAGAATAGATGCGGCCCGGCTTGAACCGAATGTTCCCAGAAGAAAAATAAAGAGAACAGAACCGATTAAAAAGAAATTTCGTGCTGTGTTTATCGATGCCTGGATGTTACCGTTTGTTTTCATAAAGCAATTTTTTCATTATGGAATATAAAACAAACCTATGCTAAAAAGGTGCTTCGCCGGCTTCTTCAAATGAGTTATTAATGTCGAGTCCGGCATTTTCGAATCCGGCATTCGACTGAAGTCCTGAACCGACAGCAGGTTCAGCTTCCTGATTCATTTTTGAAGCGAAGGTCATTCCACTGGTCACCGAATCAGCAATACCAAAGGTTTCTTCCACATCGGTAAAGCGGGTAAATTCTTTTTTAAATCGCAACCTTACATCGCCCACTGCACCATTACGGTGTTTTGCGATAATTAATTCAGCCAAACCGATTAATGAATTCCCCATGGTATCTTCGGTAATTCCAAAATATTCGGGACGGTGAATAAACAAAACCATATCAGCATCCTGCTCAATGGCACCCGATTCACGTAAATCGGAAAGCTGCGGGCGCTTATCACCGGCGCGCATTTCAACCGAACGGTTTAGCTGCGAAAGGGCAATTATGGGTACATTTAATTCTTTGGCAATGGCTTTTAACGACCGCGAAATGGTACTTACTTCCTGCTCACGACTGGCCTGAATTCCGGCAGTCATCAACTGCAGATAGTCGATAATTACCAATTCAATTTTATGCTGCATTACCAGGCGACGTAGTTTGGCCCGTAATTCAAATATCGATAAGGCCGGCGTGTCGTCAATAAACATGGGCGCATCTTCCAGATTCCTGATTTTGGTTTCCAACTGGGTCCATTCGTAGGGAGCCAGTTTACCGTTCTTAATCTTATCGCTTGCCAACTCAGCTTCGCTGGCAATTAAACGATTAACCAGCTGAACACTCGACATCTCGAGCGAAAAAACAGCTACGGCCCGTTTGTGATCAACGGCTGTATTCCGGGCCATCGAAAGAACAAAGGCTGTTTTTCCCATGGCCGGACGAGCAGCAATAATTACCAAATCGGATTTTTGCCAGCCTGAAGTCATGCGGTCCAGCTCGGTAAAACCGCTGGGAACTCCGCTTAAACCATCGGGGCGCTTTCCTGCTTCTTCAATCTGATGAATGGCATCGCGGATAACTGCATCAATACGCGATACTTCTTTTTTAATATTTCCTTCGGCAATATTAAATAAATCGCGCTCCGCCTGGTCCAACATATCGGCCACATCGTCCGATTCGCCGAAAGCCCGTCGTTGAATATCGGAACCCACGCGAATTAATTCACGTTGAATAAATTTTTGCGCTATTATTCGGGCATGGTATTCAAGGTGTGCCGTTGATGCTACTTTATTGGTTAGCTGAGCCAGATAAAAGGGGCCGCCCACTTCATCAATTTCGTCGGTAATTTTAAGTTGCTGAGCAACGGTATGAATATCAATGGGTTTATGCTCAAGCGATAAAGATAGAATGGCTTTGAATATTTTATTGTGAGCATCGTTGTAAAAGCAATCGGGATTCAAAATATCGACCACAGTGTGCACCGCATCTTTTTCCAACATAAGTGCACCCAACACGGCTTCTTCAAACTCAACCACCTGTGGCGGAACTTTTCCAAAATCGGTACTCAGCTTATCGTTGCTTGTTTTTTTGTTGTAATTCCGTTTCTCTGCCATTATTCGCTTCCATTTTTTAAAGAAAACAAAGGTAGAAAAAGAACGCCGTTCACCCTATGTTGATAGAAGGATATTTATTAAAAAATAACACACAACTTTATGAACCAAAATTATATTTTTGTTGAAAAAAAATGATAGTCTATCCCAACGCCAAAATAAACCTGGGTTTAAGCATTGTTAATAAACGACCCGATGGTTTTCATTCCATTGAAACGGTAATGTATCCCATTCCGCTTTTCGATAAAATTACACTTTCAAAAAATGAAAACAGTGCCGGTACAGAAAAGCTGGTGTTTACCGCGTCGGGATTAGCCATTGATGGAGTAGCGAAAAACAACCTGATTGTTAAGGCTTTTAATTTACTTGATGCCGATTTTGACTTGGCTCCAACACAAATTCATCTGGAAAAAAACATCCCTTTTGGAGCAGGATTGGGAGGTGGTTCAGCCGATTGTGCCTTTACCATTACCGCAATCGACCAACTGTATGGCTTAAAACTTACGAACAAACAAATGGAAAATTATGCGGCTCAGCTGGGCAGCGATTGTCCGTTTTTTATTAAAAACCAACCGGCGCTGGCAAAAGGTCGTGGCGAATTATTGAGTGAAATTCCGCTAGATTTAAAAGGCCAATTTCTTGCATTGGTAATTCCACCAGTTGGGATTAACACCAAACAAGCATATAGTCTTGTTACACCAAAAACACCTGAAACACCTGTGGAGGAAACTATAAAACAGCCTGTTGAACGCTGGCGGAATAACTTAGTAAATGATTTTGAATTCTCAGTTTACAAACAATTACCTGAAATTGAACAGGTAAAAACAACGCTTTATAAACTGGGTGCTGTATATGCTTCCTTATCAGGAAGCGGTTCGGCATCGTTCGGAATTTTTAATAAGGATTTAAATTTTAAAGAACACTTCCCGGAAAACTATTTTGTTTGGACAAGCCAGTTATAGCATAAAAAAAGGTAGCGCAAGGCTACCTTTTTTCTTATTCTATTTCAATTAATAAATGCTGTTTGGGAACCCGGTCGCCCTCTTTAACATGAATAACTTTCACAGTTCCTGAAATTGGCGAAACTACTATGTTTTTCATTTTCATTGCTTCAAGTAAAAGTAACTTTGCGCCCTCTTTTACCTTTTGGCCCGGAGTAACATATATTTTTGGAATATTTCCCGGAATATAGGCTTTAACCAGTTTTTCGTCAGGGGCTTCCCAGCTTACTCTGTTCTTAAACTTGGTAGTTAAGGTAGTTTTATACTTTGTACCATCGATACAGAGTACTTCATATTTTTCTTTTTTTGCCATAGCCATAGATTTAAAATGGAGGAATTCCGTGTTTTTTCTTTGGACGTCCATCGTTTTTGTTCTTTGACACATCGATGGCATGAATCAAAAGCTTACGGGTTTCCGATGGTTCAATAACCGTGTCGATATAACCTTTTGCAGCAGCTACATAAGGATTGGCAAATTTTTCCTTATACTCTTCCACTTTAAGTTTTCGCATTTCCTCAGGATTCTCTGCTTCCATTATTTCCTTACGGAAAATAATATTTGCAGCTCCTTCAGGTCCCATAACGGCAATTTCGGCACTTGGCCAGGCAAATACAAAATCGGCACGTAAGTGGCGCGAATTCATAGCAATGTATCCACCACCATAGGCTTTACGCAGAATAACCGTAATTTTTGGAACGGTTGCTTCGCTATAAGCATACAAAATTTTTGCTCCATGGCGAATAACTCCGGCATGTTCCTGATCAACACCTGGCAAATAGCCGGGAAGATCTTCGAGCGTAACCAAAGGAACATTAAAGGCATTACAATACCTGATAAAACGTGCGGCTTTATCGGAACTGTCGCAATCGAGCACTCCGGCTAAAACCAGCGGTTGATTCGCTACAAACCCAACGGTTTCACCATTAATCCGGCCAAAACCAATTACAATATTGCGGGCAAAATCGGTCATTACTTCAAAAAAGTCGGAATCGTCGGCAATGGAACGAATTACATCGCGCACATCGTAAGGCTGTGAAGCATCGCTGGGGACAATTTTATCAATTTTAAATTCCGATTTTGGCTCTTTGGGTGGGAACGGACGGGCTTTCTGGCCATTGTTCCAGGGTATGTAAGTAATTAGTTTTTTAATCTGCTCAAAACACTCCATTTCACTTTTGGCAAAGAAATGAGCGTTTCCGGTAATCTCGCTGTGCACTTTTGCTCCCCCAAGCTCTTCCATCGAAATCTCTTCGCCTAAAACAGTTTTAATAACTTCGGGTCCGGTAATAAACATTTTTGAGATATTCTCGACTACAAAAACAAAATCGGTTAGTGCCGGAGAATACACCGCACCACCGGCACAAGGACCAAGAATTACGGACAATTGGGGAATTACTCCCGACGATAAGGTATTTCGGAAAAATATTTCGCCGTAACCCGCCAGTGAGTTTACACCTTCCTGAATACGGGCTCCACCAGAATCGTTAATTCCAATCAGAGGAACGCGCATTTTTAGCGCATGATCCATTATTTTGGTAATTTTCCGGGCATGCATTAATCCAAGTGAACCTCCTGCCACGGTGAAATCCTGGGCATAAATACAAATAGGCGCACCATAAATTGTTCCGGTTCCTGTAATTACCCCATCGCCATGCAGTATTTTCGTTTCCATCCCGAAATCACGGGCTTCATGAGCTACAAACATATCGTATTCATGAAAAGAATCGGGATCGAGAAGAGATAAAATACGTTCGCGGGCTGTAAGCTTACCAATCGCTTTTTGTTTTTCGATTGCTTTTTCGCCTCCCCCAAGTTGCACTTGCTCCCTTCTTTTTAAGAGTTCACGCGTTTTTTGTTTCAACGACATAATTAGTTTTTTTGGTTAAACATCATAGAATCAGGCAATTTTTAAAAATGCACAAATTCTGCTTACCTGTGTAATTTAGGCCTGCAAGTTAAACATTTTTTAATTACCCGACCCGAAAGAAAACTGAGATTTGCCGTTGTTTTTATAAGAAAAAAACACTATCGTGAGGCCCTGATATAAAGTCCAAAACCAATGAGTGCATATACAATATTGGGAATCCAAACGGCTAATAAAGGATTTACATTGGCATTGGTAGCCAAAACGGTAGAAACCTGCATAAACATAATATAAGTAAAGGCTAAAAATATACCTATCCCTACATTCATTCCAATGCCACCCCGGGTTTTTCGCGATGAGATGCTCATTCCGATTACCGTTAAAATTATGGTAGAAAAAGGATAGGCAAAGCGTTCATATTTCTCCAATTGCCAAAGCGTAACATTATCGGAACCACGCAATTTCTCTTCTTCAATAAAATCGTTTAGCTCGTTATAATTCATGGCCTCAACAACATTTATCCGTCGGCTGTAATCGGAAGGATGCATGTTTATAGTGGTATCAATTTGCTTGCCTGTACTAATAATTTCACGCCCGTCCAGAATTTCGCGAATGGTGTAATTGGTAATTTTCCATTTGTTAATTGAGGTGTCCCACTGGGCATAATCGGAAAGTAGTTTTGACTTTAATACGCCATCCTGAAATTCTTCCATCGAAAATTTATAGGCAATGTTGTACAAGTTATTGTAGCTTTCCATGTAAATAAATACTCCGGGCAATATCTGGCGATGAATATTTTTTTCTTCGTACCGATAACGGTTTTTGATGTATTTCTCCTCAAACTCAAGTCGGCGCTCGTTGGCTGGTGGAATTATCCAGTTTATGAGCATATACGAAAACAGGGTAAGTATTAAAGCTGAAATAAGGTAAGGAACCATAAGCCGGCGAAAACTGATTCCACTACTTAAAATGGCAATAATTTCAGAATTCCCGGCCAGTTTTGATGTGAAAAATATGACTGATATAAAGGTAAATAAGGCACTAAACAGATTGGCAAAATAAGGTATAAAATTAAAGTAATAATCGAACACAATTAACTTAAGAGGGGCATCACGTTCAATAAAGTCATCAATTTTTTCCGATACATCGAAAATTACGACAATAACAATTATAAGCAGGAGAGAAAAAAAGAATGTCCCCAGGAATTTTAGAATTATGTAGCGATCTAGCTTTTTCAAATTGGTTTATGTTAATGCGCCAAATTTATAATTAAAATTATAACCTTCTATCTAATTTCTTTACCATTTGCTCTTTCCATTGGGTAAACGTACCATCTTCAATTTTAGTACGGGCCGTATCGACCAACCAAAGATAAAATGCCAGGTTATGAATACTAGCAATCTGCATGGCCAACAATTCTTTTGAAACAAATAAATGTCGCAAATAGGCTTTGGTGTAATAACTGTCAACAAAAGAAGTGCCATTAGGATCGAGGGGTGAGAAATCGTTCTCCCATTTCTTGTTCTTCATGTTCATAATGCCTTCGCTGGTAAAAACCATGCCGTTGCGTCCATTACGCGTGGGCATTACACAATCGAACATATCAACTCCACGGCTAATTCCTTCGAGAATATTTACCGGAGTTCCTACGCCCATTAAATAGCGGGGTTTATCTTTAGGCAAAATAGCATTTACTATTTCAGTCATGGCATACATATCTTCGGTAGGCTCTCCAACCGAAAGCCCACCAATGGCATTTCCTTCACAGCCCAGTTCAGCAATTTCGTAAGCCGCTTTTTTCCGTAATTCCGGATGCACTCCTCCCTGAACTATCGGGAAAAAAGTTTGCTTATGCCCGTAAAGCGGCTCGGTTTCTTTAAAGCGTTTTATTCCCCTGTGCAACCAACGCATGGTTAAATCGAGCGATTTGCTGGCGTATTTATAATCGGCTGTTCCCGGCGGGCATTCGTCGAGTGCCATCATAATATCAGCTCCGATTACACGCTGAATATCGACAACACTTTCGGGTGTAAAAATATGTTTGGAGCCATCGATGTGTGAACTGAATTTGGCTCCTTCTTCTACTAATTTACGGTTTGCTGAAAGGGAAAAAACCTGGTAACCACCTGAATCGGTTAAAATGGGTTTGTCCCAATTCATGAATTTATGTAAACCTCCGGCCTGCTTCATAATATCCATTCCCGGACGTAAGTACAAATGATACGTGTTTCCCAGAATTATCTGCGCTTTAATATCGTCACTTAATTCACGCTGGTGAATTCCTTTTACCGAACCCACGGTTCCCACAGGCATAAAAATAGGTGTTTGAATGGTTCCGTGGTCCGTAGTTAGCTCTCCCCTTCTGGCCGATGATTTGGCATCGGTTTTTAACAACTTGAAATCCATAATCTTATTTTAAGGGTGGCAAAGATAAGTAAAAACTAACTTTTAAAATACTTATGAAATACTAGTTTTTTCTGCTTATAAAATAGTGATGTTTAAAACAAACACGTATATTTGTTCGCAATTTAACGAACAGCAATGGAAGTAAGAAGCGTAATAAGCGACACACAGAAAAAAACCGCCCGCTATGCTAAAGCACTGGGGCATCCGGTGCGCCTGTATGTTATGGAATTGCTCAGCAAACAAAGCTGCTGCTATAGTGGCGATTTAACTGAAGAATTACCCATTGCAAAATCTACCCTGTCGCAACATTTAAAAGAATTAAAAGATGCCGGACTAATTCAGGGCGAAATTGAATCTCCAAAAATAAAATATTGTGTAAATAAAGAGAATTGGGCCGAAGCCCGGGAATTATTTAAATCGTTCTTTAATCTTTAAAAAAATTTAAAACAGTTGTTCGTTTTTTTGCGAATAACGAACAAACACTTAATAAAAATTGCCTTATGAACTTTGAAAACTTAAAACCCATTGGTATGGAAATAAAAATTTTAGGCACCGGTTGCCCCAAATGCAAAAGTTTGGAACAAGCTACCAAAACGGCAGTGGCCGAATTGGGTATTGATGCCATTGTTGAAAAAGAAGAAGACATTATGAATATAATGAATTATGGCATTATGCACACACCCGGATTGGTTATCAACGGAAAAGTAATTGTGTCGGGACGTGTGCCTTCGATGAATGAATTAAAAGATTTTATAACCCAAAACAAATAAACCCATGCGCTATTTATTATTGACACTAATAACCGTGCTTACCCTGAGCGCAAATTCAGGATGCACCAATGCTACAAAAGGAACTGAACAAACGGCAAGCATTTCGAACCAGGGAGTAAATGTTTATTATTTTCACTATTCACGTCGCTGTTTGACATGTAATTCTGTTGAAACTGTTTCAAAAAGTGCGCTATACGAATTGTTCAACGATAAAGTAAGCTTTACCAGTTACAACCTGGATGAAGCCGATGGTGAATCAAAAGGTAAGGAACTTGAAATTTCAGGACAAACTTTATTGGTGGTTTCGGGCGAAACAAGAATAAACCTGACCAACGAAGGGTTTATGCATGCCCGCAACAATCCTGAAAAATTAAAAGAGATTCTAAAAGAAAAAATTGAGCCTTTACTAAAACAATAAGTTCAGTTTAATCTATCGATAATTAATTAGCATTTTCGGGAATAAATTTTTTTGAACTCTTTGTAATTCAGGGCATTTTACACCTTTTATTTTAGCAATCAAAACATGGAAGAACTATTGCATCAATTAGTGAGCAACAGCTCGTTACCTTTAGCAACTGCTTTTTTATTGGGGCTGATGACAGCCATAAGTCCTTGTCCTTTGGCAACAAATATAACTGCCATTGGATTTATCAGTAAGGATGTGGAAAACCGAAAAAAGGTTTTTATAAATGGATTGGTTTATACGCTGGGTCGGGCTTTGTCGTACACTTTATTGGCTGTCATTATTTATATTGGAGCCGATCAATTCAAAGTATCAGGATGGTTTCAGCAATATGGCGAGAAAATTATCGGACCTTTTTTGGTGCTGTTTGGCTTACTCATGCTCGATGTGCTAAAAATTAAATTTCCGGGAGTAAGCTCCCTCACCCGTCGATATCAGGAAAAAGGAACCAGCAATTATTGGGAAGTGCTTTTTCTGGGAATTTTATTTGCCTTAGCATTTTGTCCCTATAGCGGGGTTTTGTATTTTGGAATGCTAATTCCCATGACTGTCAGCAGTGTATCGGGACTTTACCTTCCCTTGGTATTTGCCATTGCAACCGGAATTCCTGTCATAATATTTGCCTGGTTACTGGCATATACTGTTTCAGGAGTTGGAAAACTTTACAAACGCATAAAAACTTTTGAAATCTGGTTCCGAAGAGTCATTTCGGTTCTTTTTATTGGAGTTGGCCTTTACTACATTATAACAAACTTCCTGTAAAATATTTTTCATCAAGATACTTGTCTGATTTTCAGTATAAAAATTATTATAAATCAAATTCATGGACAACAAAAAAGAATTTAAAATACTCTTGTGGATAATAGCACTCTTTGGAATAGCCTTTTTTTTACCAATTGAGAGCGCCCGATTCAATACTGCCATTGCAGCAACATTCGATTTGGTAAAATGGTACGCCCGCGAACATGTGATTCTATGCTTACTACCCGCATTTTTTATTGCTGGAGTAATTTCGGTATTTGTAAGTCAGGGTTCTGTTTTACGATATTTTGGTGCCAACGCAAAAAAATGGTTGGCTTACACCGTTGCATCGGTATCCGGAACCATACTGGCTGTTTGCAGTTGCACCATTCTGCCGCTTTTTTCGAGTATTCACAAACGCGGAGCCGGACTGGGACCCGCAGTAGCTTTCCTGTATTCGGGTCCGGCCATTAATATTCTGGCCATAATATTAACTGCGCGCATCTTAGGAATTGAAATGGGCATTGCCCGAATTATTGGTGCAGTAGTTTTTAGCATCGTTATTGGGCTTGCCATGTCGCTAATTTACAGGAAAGAAGAAAAAGAAAAGAAAGAAGCTCAAATGCACATTCAGGTTCCTCCCGAAAAACGCCCCATGTGGCAAACCTCGTTTCATTTTTTTGTATTGGTTCTTATTTTGGTTTTTGCTAACTGGGGAAGTCCCTCAGCTGATGATACCAGCAGCGCGTGGTTTTACATCTGGTTGTACAAATGGCATATCACCGCTTTCTTTGGACTTTTATTGGCTTATTCGCTGGTAAAAATTTTAAAAATAAAATGGTTCTGGGTTTTACTTTCAGCTTTAGCTATTGCGGTTTCAGCATTTTTAGCCCATACATTTATTGCCGATGCAAAATTAGCTCCACTGGTACCCATGATTGTAGCCATTGCTGCTTTGAGCATCATTACACTTTACGACAAAAACGAACAGGAAAACCGCGAATGGACCTTTGCCAGTTGGGATTTTGCCAAACAGATAATGCCCATGCTTGCCATTGGAGTAGTAACAGCAGGTTTTCTTCTTGGTTCCACGCACGATGGTCAGGCAATCGCCGGAATTATTCCCAACGAATGGATTCAATGGTTAGTTGGCGGAAATTCCATCTTTGCTAACTTTTTTGCATCCATAGTTGGCGCCTTTATGTATTTTGCCACACTTACCGAAGTTCCAATTTTACAAGGCTTAATTGCCGCCGGCATGGGAAAAGGACCTGCTTTGGCCTTACTATTGGCTGGTCCGTCACTATCGTTACCAAATATGTTGGTTATCCGCAACGTAATGGGAACCCAAAAAACGCTGGTTTATGTGGCTTTGGTAGTGGTAATGGCAACTATATCGGGAATACTTTATGGTGCAATCTAAATAAAATCAAAACATGGCTCAAAAAATTAAGGGATTGAACCATATTACCGGAAGCGAATTTTTAAAACTGCCTGCAGAAAATACAATTTTCATCGATGTTCGACCGGAATACATGCGTTCTAAACTTTTTGATGTGCCTAATCTTTTAAATTATTCGTATACCGAAATTGAGAATTGGCTTAACGATATACCTCCCGATTCTACTTTAGTGATAGCCGATGCTGTGGGTATCCGTAGTAAAGAAGTTGCCATAAAATTGCTGAAAGCAGGATTTAAAAAAGTTTATAATCTGGTAGGTGGAATTGTAGAATGGGAACGAAACCACCTCCCGGTAATAAACGATAAAAGTAAAGTATTAAGCGGGTCGTGCATTTGCCAACTTAAGGTGCGGAATAAGTAATATCAGCATTGAAAAAACAGAAAATCCTTCCTCATTTCACCAACGCAGCATTCATAAACCACTACTATACAATTGATTTTATACATAATAAATAACTTAACAATTAATTAACAGCTTTTAATGACGTATTATTACGTCATTAAAAATATCTGACGTATATTTGCGTCAAATAAAATTACTATGGTACAATCAAAAACTGAATTATTCGAAAAAGCGCTGATAGAACAAGCTAACTATTTTAAAGTACTTGCGCATCCGGCGCGTTTACAGATTCTGAAATTTTTGGCCGAAACCCAATCGTGCATCACCGGAGATATTTCTGACGATTTACCGCTTGGTCGAACCACGGTAAACCAGCACATTAAGGAATTAAAAGATGCCGGATTAATTCAGGGCCATATAAACGGTGTAAAAACAAATTACTGCTTAAATCCTGAGAAAATAAAATACGTTAATCAACTTTTAACTAATTTTTTACAAACAATTGATTCACCCCTTTACCACTGCAAAAAATGAAAAAAATTCTAATTCTATGTACCGGCAATAGTTGCCGCAGTCAAATGGCTCATGGTTTTTTACAATCGTTCGATAAAAATATCGAAGTACAATCGGCAGGAACTGAAGCATCAGGCAAACTCAACGAAAAAGCCGTAAAAGCCATGGC
Organism: Salinivirgaceae bacterium; assembly: GCA_050179685.1. Taxonomy (GTDB): domain Bacteria; phylum Bacteroidota; class Bacteroidia; order Bacteroidales; family SZUA-534; genus GWE2-40-63. The sequence goes on along the minus strand of JBFXEW010000004.1, from coordinate 111,644 downwards.
CGAAATTGGCATCGACATTAGTCACCACACTTCCGACTCGGTTGAAAAATACCTGGATAAAGCGTGGGACTATGTAATTACCGTTTGTGGCGGAGCCAACGAAAACTGTCCCGCTTTTCTCGGAAAAGTAAAACACCGCTTGCATATTGGATTCGACGACCCCTCACATGCCACAGGAACCGATGAGTTTATCTGGAGCGAGTTTATCCGCGTGCGCAACGAAATAAAAGGGGCCTTTTATAAATTTTATGTTGAAAACCTGAAAGCAAACCAATAATATCGGGTTAAACTCAGCCTAATTATCAAAATTTAAGTCTATTAACATTAATTAACAACACAGCAATGAAAGCGGAAAACTTAAAACTTATGGTTCAGGAAAAATACGGAGCCATTGCAAAACAAAGTGTCCTTGAAAATTCAAATTCCTGCTGCGGTTCGTCGGGTTGTTGCGGCGATGTGGAATTCAGCATGATTGGGGATGAATACAAGCAGGTTGAAGGTTACAATCCGGAGGCCGATTTGGGATTGGGCTGCGGGTTACCTACGCAATATGCCGGAATTAAACCCGGAAACCACGTGCTTGATTTGGGTTCTGGCGCAGGAAACGACTGTTTTATTGCCCGCACAATTGTTGGAGAAACCGGAAAAGTTACCGGAATTGATTTTACCGATTCGATGGTTGAGAAAGCCAACAAAAATCTTGAAAAAACCGGGTTCAAAAACATTTCGTTTGTAAAAGGTGATATTGAAAACATGCCTTTGCCCGAAAACTCGTACGATGTTGTGGTGTCGAACTGCGTTTTAAACCTGGTACCCGACAAAGCAAAAGCCTTTGCTGAAATAATGCGGGTACTAAAAAACGGGGGACATTTTTGTGTTTCAGATGTGGTTCTGAAAGGAAGCTTGCCTGAAAAACTGCGCGCCGATGCTGAAATGTATGCCGGTTGTGTTTCCGGCGCCATAGCTATGGACGATTATCTGGCAATTATTGAACAAAGCGGTTTTAAGTCGATAGAAATACACAAACAACGCAAAATTGAAATTCCCGAAAAAACATTGGCTAAGCATCTGGATGAAAACGAAATTAAGGAGTTTTTATCCGAAAATTCGGGAATATATTCAATTACACTAAGTGCTAAAAAAGCCCACTGAATAAATCGAGAATTACTTGCGAAAACTTAAAAGTTAAGAATCAAAAAAAAAGTATACTGCCATGCCATCAAAACCAAAACTTAAATTCCTCGATCGCTACCTGACGCTCTGGATATTTTTAGCCATGACAATTGGAGTTTTATCCGGATATTTTTTTCCGGCCATTGCCGGTTTTTGGGAATCATTAAAACCATCGCCCGAAAGTACCACAAATCTTCCCATCGCCATCGGGTTAATTTTAATGATGTATCCGCCCCTGGCCAAAGTTAAGTACGAGGAACTGGGCGATGTTTTCAAAGACTATAAAATTTTAAGCTTATCTCTAATTCAAAACTGGGTAATTGGCCCGGTATTGATGTTTGCTTTGGGAATTGCTTTCTTTAAACTTTTCCCCGGCGAGAACAACGCCAATTTACCTTACATGTACGGAATTATTATGATTGGTCTGGCCCGATGCATTGCCATGGTAATAGTCTGGAACGATCTGGCCAAAGGCGACACCCAGTATGCTGCCGGACTGGTTGCTTTTAATTCCATCTTTCAGGTACTCTTTTTCTCGCTTTATGCCTATGTTTTTATTGCTGTACTTCCGGGCTGGTTTGGCGTCCCCACCAACCATGCCGTTGAAAACATTACTATTGGCCAAATTGCCGAAAGTGTATTTATTTATTTGGGAATTCCATTTATTGCCGGATTTTTAACCCGCTTTGTTTTAACTCGTGTAAAAAGCAAAGAATGGTACCACCGTAAATTTATACCAAAAATCAGCCCCATTACACTGATAGCGCTGCTCTTTACCATAGTGGTTATGTTCTCGTTAAAAGGCGAGTACATTATAAAAATTCCGTTCGATGTGGTTCTGATAGCCATTCCGCTGCTCATCTATTTTGTGGTAATGTTTGTACTATCGTTCTTTATGAGTAAAAAAGTTGGCGCCAACTACGAACAATCCACCACCCTGTCGTTTACCGCAGCCAGCAATAATTTTGAATTAGCCATTGCAGTTGCCATTTCAATTTTTGGCATGAATTCCGGCGAAGCTTTTGCCGCTGTAATTGGACCGCTGGTCGAAGTTCCGGTGATGATAGCCTTGGTTGGTGTTGCCTTCCGATTCAAGGCCAAATATTTCAGAAAACAATAACTAATTTTAGTTAATAATTTTTTCAAAAGGAGCCTAAAGGTTCCTTTTGTTTTTTTAATCTCATACTACCTCCACAAACCAGGTTATTCTTACAAGAAAGAAAAATTTTTCTAAAAATCAGTCCCCGCTGTTTGCTTATGCCCCCATAAAATTTTAGTATTATTGCACTTTAAAAAACCGAAAACTTGTGAGCTATTTACTTCAGACATTTTCCTTTGAGCAGTTGATTGTTTTAGCCATTGTTGGCCTTGCTTTGTTCATACAATTGTACTATTATCTTTTTGTTTATCTGAGGCCTGTTTTTTGGAAACAAAAATCGACCAAAAGTGAAAAAGAACCACTTTCGGTTATTATTTGCGCCCGCAACGAGGCTGAAAACCTGAAAAACTTTTTGCCAAAAGTTCTTGAGCAAAATTACCCGGAATTTGAAGTAATTGTTGTAAACGACTGTTCTGAAGACGATACCGAAACTGTCTTGGCCGAATTGAAACAAAAGTACAAACAACTAAAACACACCACCATAGAGCCTGACCGAAAATTCTCGCACGGAAAAAAACTGGCACTCACCATTGGGATGAAAGCTGCCAGCCACGAGCACCTGGTTTTTACCGATGCCGATTGCTTCCCCGAAAGCGAGAACTGGTTGAGCGAAATTAATAAGACCTATACGCACAAAAAGCAATTTGTATTAGGTTATGGTGGGTATGAAAAGAAAAAAGGCTTGTTAAATAAAATCATTCGCTTCGACACTCTATTTATTGCCTTGCAATACCTGGGTTTTGCCCGATCAGGACGTCCCTATATGGGCGTAGGTCGAAACCTGTCGTACCACAAAAAGGTGTTTTTTGAAGGTAAAGGGTTTTTAAAACACTACAAAATGCTTTCGGGTGACGACGATTTGTTTGTAAACGAAAATGCCAATAAAAAGAATACGGCCATTGTGCTGTCAAAAGATAGTTTCACACGCTCCTTACCTCAAACCAAATTCTCGCAATGGGTTAAGCAAAAAAAACGGCATTTAACCACAGGCAAATATTATAAGTTTGGCGATAAATTTTTTCTCATGCTCGAAGTGTTTTCGCGCTTAATTTTTTATGTTGGCTTGCTTGCTTTATTTTTTGTAAATTTCATTCCCGAAATAATTGCAGGAATTTATGGTTTTCGATTGTTTATACAACTACTAATTATAAAATTGGGCATGAACAAATTGAGCGAAAAAGGGTTTTGGTTACTAACACCGGTACTTGATATTATTTTACCAATATTTAATTTATTTTTCATATTTTCAAACCAACTAAACAAGCGCAATCGTAAATGGAAGTAAATCCAGGTTTTTCCGAAAAGGCTCAAAAAGATTTTGAGCTGGTACAGGCTGCTCAGCAGGGCAATCAACATGCTTATGCTGAGTTAATGAACCGCTATAAGGATGCCATTTATTTCATGATTCTTAAGATGATTAACAACAAAAGCGATGCAGAAGATCTCACTATTGAGGCTTTTGGCAAAGCTTTTAAAAATATCGACCAGTATTCGCCGAGCTTTGCGTTTAGCACCTGGCTGTTCAAAATAGCATCGAACAATTGCATCGACTTTTTACGAAAAAAGAAAACCCGGCAGATTGGTATTTATAGCAATTCATCCGATTCGAGCAATAATTTTACCAACGGAATAAACGAAGAGACTTCCCTGTCGATTCAATCTGATCAACCCGATCCGGAAGAGGCTCTGATAAAAGATCAGAAACGAGTACTGATGCGCGAGTTGGTTGAAAACTTGAAACCACGTTACCGTCAATTAGTTGAGATGCGCTATTTTCAGGAATTCTCGTACGAAGAAATTGCCGCTGAACTCGACATTCCCATTGGTACAGTTAAAGCACAACTTTTTAGAGCCCGCGAATTACTTTACGGAATTCTGCAAAAAAAACACGGCTCCATTTAACCAATTATTATGCCTTCTCTTATTAGCCGTTATTTTCCCAACTTAAGTGCTCAGCAATTGGATGCTTTTGCCCAATTAGGCGCACTGTATACCGAATGGAACGAAAAAATAAATGTGATTTCGCGAAAAGACATTGAGAATCTTTATTTACACCATGTGTTGCACTCGCTGGCTATAGCCAAAATTATTTCGTTTGCTCCCGGCACTCAGGTCCTTGACGTGGGCACCGGTGGCGGATTTCCGGGAATTCCGCTGGCCATAATGTTTCCCGACACTCAATTTCATTTAATTGATGCCATTGGAAAAAAAATTACTGTGGTAAATGAAGTGAGCCAGGCTTTAAACCTTAGCAATGTTAAAGGAGAACAAATTCGGGTTGAGAATTTAAAAAAGAAATACCACTTTATTATAAGCCGGGCCGTTACCCGTTTCGACAAGTTTCAGGCCATTGCCCGAAAAAATATTGATTCAAAGCAGTTTAACAGCCTGAAAAACGGAATCATTTATTTAAAAGGCGGCGACTTTCAGGATGAAATTGCCGGACTTGAAAAAAAACTGACCCTGTACCCCATTGCTGACTTTTTTGACGAAGCTTTTTTTGAAACCAAGAAAGTGATACATCTGGCTATCTAACTTAAGAATAGTCAGTTAATCACACTGCTGCGAACAATAAAAAAATCAAACTGCACAAACATTGCAACTACGCGATTTAATAGTTTAGCTGCTACAAACAACTAACCTCCGGTCATTATAAAGGTTGGCTTCATCTCGAACGAATTGTATTGTGGACGCAGACGTTGCGTATTGTAAAACTGGCCTACATCGACCCGTTTTTTACTTGCGGTAACTACTTCGAGCGGAACATTATCGTAACGTCCGTTTTGTAATATTACCATTCGTCCGTGAATGCCTTTTAATATTAAATCGAGCGCCAAATTACCATAAGCCATGGGAACAATCGAATCCATGGCATCCGGATCGCCTCCACGAACCATATAACCCAGGTTTTGACTGATGTAATTAATGGTTCGCCCCTTGTTGTATTTAGGAGCCAGTTCTTTTACCTTATCGGCAATTATCTGTCCAATACCACCTAATTTTTTATGACCATAAGCATCGGTACTTTGTTGCGAAAAAAACATACTGTCCATTCCTTTAAAAGTTACCCCTTCAGAAGCTAACAAAACAGAATACTTGCTCGAACTGGAATTTCGGTCTTCAACCATCAAACGGGCCAAATCGTCCAAATCGAACTGATACTCAGGAATGACACACCGATTGGCTGCTCCGGCCATGGTTGGTAATAGAGCCGTAAAACCCGCATAGCGACCAAAAACTTCGATAATTAAAAAGCGTTCGTGTGAGCCGGCCGAAGTACGCAAACTATTTACCAGGCTTATGGTTCGTGTTACGCAGGTACTGAATCCGATGCAATAATCAGTTCCTGGCACATCATTATCCATTGTTTTTGGAATGGCAACAACTTTTACTCCTTCGGAATACAGCCGAACACCGTAACTCAGCGTATCATCACCACCTATGGGAATTAAATAATCAATCCCCAGAAATTCAAAGTTTTTAATCACTTCTGCGGTTAAATCATTACTTGCATCGGTGTATTTTTCCTTCAGATGCTCGGGCATTTCGTTTAGTTTAACATGACTGGGTCTTGTTCGTGAGGTATGCAGAAAAGTACCTCCGGTTCGTCCGGCACGGTTTACAATTTCCTCGGTAAGCTCAATAACAAAGGGGGAATTATCGACTTTTTTATCGCGAATAATATTAATGGGCCCGGCCCAGCCTCTGCGAAAACCCAAAACCCGGTATCCTTCGCGTAAAGCGCGGATAGTAATTGCCCTTATTGCCGGATTTAATCCGGGTACATCGCCACCACCGGTTAAAATGGCAATAGTCCCTTTATACGAATGATTAACCATAATACAAGAGTTTTATATTAATGAATTGCCAGCATGCCAATTAGGTACTAATTTATGGAATTATGCAATGCCATTCAACAAATTAGCTGATTTTTTAATGGATTGATTTACCGAAAGGCGTATAAAACAAAAAAGCCGCACGAATGGCGGCTTTGATGTATTGAAAAATTCAATTTTTTACTCGTCCCAGTTCAGAATTTTAAAGAAATCGAATTCTTCGGGATCTTTTACATATTTTTTAGCCGCCCTGTAGTCGGCTTTGGTAATGTAATGCAGGTTGTTGCGATAAATAAGCTGTACTTTTTCTGAATCAACGTTTACCAGCCTTGGCTTAACTTTTCCGTTAGCATCTTCTACATCTTTTAAAAACAAAGGTTTAATGTCGCCATTTAAACCTACGGTTACCATACAACCGGTGTGGCCTTTAACAAATAACTGAAAAACCCCAAGCCCCAGGCGGGTTGCATAATTCAAGTCGTAAGCAATTGGGCGGCAGCAACGCAATTCATAACCCAACTCGTTGGGCCGGCTTTTTGCTACAATACGGTGCTTTTTTAATTCCTGTTGAGTCAACATGTTAAATATGTGCGATTTACTTACATTACCCAATTCCGGATGACCGTGTTCGTCGTAAGTGAAATTTACACCGGTATTTATAATTTCCTCTTCGCTCATAAAATGGAAAACGCCTTCGCTGATTATTGCCACGCCATAATCGATTCCCATTATTCGGCGTTTTACCATCGATGAAATGACCAGTTTGGTAATTTTTTCAAAACTCATCTTGGTTTTGTTAAACATTTCGGGGATAACTATCATGGGATAATGACAGGCGGTTCCAATTCCAAAAGCCAGGTGACCGGCTTCGCGTCCCATGGCCGAAACAACAAACCAGTTTCCACTGGTTCGGGCATCTTCATAAATGGTGGTTGCCAGCCTTACGCCTTCTTCTTTTGCCGAATGGTAGCCAAACGTTGGTGTTCCTTCATCCAAAGGCAGGTCGTTATCGATGGTTTTTGGAACGTGTATATTGCTGATGTCTAATTCCTTCTCTTTTAAGTATTTCGACAAACGATTGGCTGTCGATGCGGTATCGTCGCCCCCAATGGTAACCAACAAGCGTACATTATGCCGACGAAAGAAATCGTCTTTAAACTCGTTGTCTTTGGGTTTGTACCTACTCATTTTTAATGCAGATCCTCCACGGCTATAGATTAAATCGGCAAATTCAAAATCGAGGTAATCGAACTCCGGCTCGTTTGAAAACAAGCTTTTGTAACCTCCGTGAATTCCCAACACATCATAACCATTCTGCAAAAATATTTTGGTTACTGAACTTATTACTGTGTTAATTCCCGGTGCCGGACCGCCGGCACATAAAATGGCAACTGCGTCTTTCATACTAATAAAATTAAATTTTTATGCATTATGTCTGTTTTTGAGTCGAGTACTGAAATCCTTTATTAAACCCGCAAATTAGCACTTTGATTTAATGAAGAAGTTGTTGGTTTTGTACCTTTAAAAATCCCCAAAAATTAGCAAATCTTTTTATTAGTTCAAAAAAAAGGTGCTTCCCGAAAGAAACACCTTGTATGCAATTGACAGTTCGTATATTTTTATTCAGCTTTTTCCAGTGCCAGCGTTTTGGTTGGGGCATCACAAACCTGTGCGGGACCAAAATACTGAATGGGACCGGGATAAATGTAACTGGTGGTTTTAGCCCACTCGTCGCGGCGCGCAGCAAAGGTTTTAAAAGGTGCTCCGTCCAAATCGACCAAAGCTTTTTGAATTACTGGTTTCATGGCACCATGACGCCGTTCCATATTCATCATCATGGTGGTTGGAACCCCGCCGGCTATCCATTCGCTGGCTGGTTTGGTAGTGTTCCGTATCGAAGCCATGTAACCGGTTTTTCTTTCGCCAATCAATACAGCTGCGGTAAAACCTAAAGAATAGGTATAATCGGCATCAAAATTCGATGGTGCAGCGCAACGACCTTCGTAACCGAAAAAGTGGTTTTGTGCAGCAAAACTACCAACGTAACGATCCTTTTTGCGCAGTTTTTTCAAGCGTGCTTCCACCATTTCAATTAACAATTTATCGGTTTCGATGCGTGAAACCTGAACATTTCCGTGAGGATCGCGATCCATTATCAACTGATCGGCAATATCGGTTGGCAAACTGCCATACACAATGGCCGATTCAGTAGATAATGCCGTAGCAACAAATTCGCGTTTCTCTAACTTCGATTCAATTTTTACAAATTCCTCTTCTTTATGAGCCATAATATCGTTAAGCTCAGCTATCAGCGTTTTCATTTCCGGAATAAACTCAATTAAGCCTTCGGGAATCAACACCGAACCAAAGTTCTCATCATTGGCTGCACGAATAGCGATTACCTCAGCAATTTGCTTTACAATTTCCTGAAGGGTTTGTTTTTTTGCCTCAACTTCTTCAGAAATCAGCGCAATGTTTGGCTGGGTTTGTAAGGCACATTCCAAAGCGATATGTGATGCAGAGCGACCCATTAGCTTTATAAAATGCCAGTATTTTTTGGCTGAATTTGCATCACGCTGAATGTTTCCAATCAATTCGCTATAAACTTTGCAGGCGGTGTCAAAACCAAACGAAGTTTCAATCATTTCGTTTTTCAAATCTCCGTCAATGGTTTTTGGGCAGCCAATAACCTGTATTCCTGCATCGATACCCTTATAATATTCAGCTAAAACACAAGCGTTTGTATTTGAATCGTCGCCTCCGATAATAACAAGGGCATTGATTCCTAATTTCTTACAATTTTCAGCTCCTTTATCAAACTGCGATTTTTCTTCGAGTTTTGTACGACCCGAACCAATAATATCGAAACCTCCGGTGTTTCTGTAATGATCGACTACTTCTTTTGTTAATTCTATATAAGAATTATTGGTCAATCCCGAAGGTCCGCCTAAAAATCCGTAAAGTTTGCTTTCCTCATTCAGGCTTTTTAATCCATCAAACAATCCGGCAATAACATTATGTCCGCCCGGAGCTTGTCCACCCGATAAAATTACGCCAACTTTAATGGCTGGATAGCTTTTTTTAGTGCCCGACTCAAAAGTTAGCAAGGACATTCCGTAAGTATTCGGAAACAAACCTGCGATTTCTTTCTGGTCAGAAACTGACTCCGTTTTTGCTCCTTCAACTACTTTAACAGCACCCTTTAACGATTCCGGAAGTTTTGGCTGATAATCTTCCCGTGCAATTTGTAATGCGCTTTTTATCATCTGTATAACTATTTATATTTTAAAATTCGTTAATTCTATTTTTTTAGATTCTCATCAACTTTAAAAATCAGGCTCAATACCGATAAAATATGTTTTATAATATTGTTTTAAAGCGATGTTTTGCGGCGCAAAAATAATACTATTCCCCAGTTTACCATGCGGTTATTCTTAATTTTTTTATGATACTGCTCATATTCTGTTAGCTTTTGTAACCAAACTGCCGAGGTGAATTACAAAATGACGCAAAAACAAGAAAGAAGACTGGACAGCTTAAACAATAGATGAAAAAATTAGTGGGCTGCTAAAGGTTTATTTTGTAAATTTCGCGTTCTAAAATAAAAAATAACCCTATGAAGGTAAGTAAGACACTCATTTATGTATTGATGTTATCCTTAGTTATAGCATCATGTTCTCAAAAACCCGCTGAAGTTACAATCGATGTAATTCAAAGCACTGACATTCACGGCACATTATTTCCGTACGATTTTATTGAACAAAAGGAAATGTCCAATTCGCTGGCCAGTGTATATACTTATGTAAAAGAAGTTCGAAGCAATAATCCCGATGGAGTTGTACTGCTCGACAACGGCGACTACCTGCAGGGACAACCCACTGTGTATTATTACAATTTTGAAGATACGGTTTCGAGTCACCTGGGAGCCGACATTTTTAATTTTATGCAATACGATGCGGCTGTTGTTGGAAACCACGACATTGAAACCGGACATTCGGTGTACGACCGCTTCAGGAAAGAAATTAAAATGCCTTACCTGGCAGCTAATGCCATAAATACCAAAACCGGCGAACCGTATTTTGATGCGTACACCATTATTGAGCGTCAGGGAATTAAGATTGCTGTATTGGGTATGATTACCCCCGGAATTCCCAATTGGTTGCCTGAATCGTTATGGAGCGGTATTGAGTTTGCCGACATGATTGAAACCGCAAAAAAATGGGTTCCCATAATTCAGGAAAATGAAAATCCTGACTTAATTATCGGATTATTTCATGCTGGTGTTGATCACACCTACAATAATGCAGAAGGCTCTACTCATTTAAATGAAAACGCTACAAAACTTGTAGCCGAACAGGTTCCGGGATTTGATATAGTAATGGCCGGACACGACCATAAAAAATACAACGAAAAAGTTGTAAATATAAACGGCGATACCGTTATTCTGCTCGATCCAAGAAGCCATGCACGAGCAGTTGCATCGGTTAGAATTCAGTTTACTTACCATAAAAAAGAAAAAAAATACCACAAAACCATCCACTCCAGTATTGTTGATGTGGAACAATACGCACCCGACTCTCTTTTTATGGCCCAATTTGCTGAACCATTCAACAAAGTTAAAACCTATGTTTCGCGTCAAATTGGAACCTTTTCGCACCACATCGATTCAAAAGACGCCTATTTTGGAAACAGTGCTTTTATCGATTTGATACATAAAGTTCAACTGGAAGTTTCACAGGCCGACATTTCATTTACTTCGCCCCTTTCGTTCCGGACACGAATAAACCAGGGTCCGGTTTATGTGAGCGATTTGTTTAAACTATACAAGTATGAGAACCTGCTTTACACCATGCAACTAAGTGGCAACGAAATCGATTCGTACCTGGAGTTTTCATTTGGACTTTGGTTTAATCAGATGAAAAGTACAAACGACCATCTGATAAAAATGGAAAAGAACGATGAGGGATACTACCGGTTAAGTAATCAGTATTATAACTTTTCGTCTGCTTCGGGAATTGATTACCTGGTAGATGTAAGCAAACCGGAAGGCAAGCGGGTAAAGATTCTTGGTTTTACCAACGGAACTACTTTTTATGCTGATTCAACCTATAGCGTTGCTATTAATTCGTATCGCGGAAATGGCGGTGGCGGACATTTAACCGAAGGTGCCGGAATTTCGGCCGATGAACTTCGGAAGCGACTGATTAATTCAACACCATACGACCTGCGCTATTACCTGATGAAATGGATTGAAAAAGAACAAACCATTGATGCGGTTAAAGCCAGCAACTGGAGAATAATTCCTGAAGATTATTTCGAAAACGGGAAGCGCAAAGACATGAAATTGCTTTTCGATGAACATGGTTCCACCAAACATTAATTACAACAGTTAAATTCATGTCGGTTTATAAAATAAGGCTCGGAAATTTTCAATCAGCGTTAAAAAAAGTAAAACAAAAACACGGCACGGTGTCGCTGTTGCGTTTACTTGCTTTTTTATTGCTGGCATTCTCTTGGTTTTATATCATTACTATTCATCTGACCCTTGGTCTTGTTATGGGCTCAAGCTTGGTGGTTTTGTTCTTTGTGCTTTTAAAATGGCATAAACGCATTGAAGATAAGCGTGATTTTCTTAAACAACTATGCGACATTAACCAGCAGGAACTGGACAGTTTGCAAGGAAATTATCAGTCGTTTCCTGCAGGCGATGCCTTTGTTGATCACAGCCACCCATACTCCTACGACATGGATTTGTTTGGTTCCGGTTCGCTTTTTCAATACCTGAACCGAACCATAAGTATTGGTGGTGAAAAAAAGCTGGCTCGCTGGTTAAGCCAAACTCCATTGCCCACAGTCAGCATCATAAAACATCAACAAGCGATACATGAATTAGCGCCACAAATTGATTTACGGCAACATTTCAGAGCTTATGGCTCCCTGATTAAAACTGATGAAACCGAAGATCAGTTTATAAAAAACTGGTTACAATTACCCTCATTTTTCGATTACAAGAAGTGGGCAGCCGTTTATCTTTGGTTGGTTCCAATTCTAAATTTAAGCCTAATCGGACTTGCTATTGGAGGCGTTTTTCCGGGAATACTGGTTTTGTATCTAATTCTGGCTAACCTGGCTTTGGTTGGCAGTAAGTTTAAACGCTTTAACAAAGCCTATGTACTTTTAAACAAAAGTCACAACAGCTTAAAAAAGATGCTGCAATTATTGCGTTTAAGCGAATCGGTGCAAGCCGAAGCTCCCTTGTTAAAAGAACTAAAAGCCGATCTTTTCCACCGGGGAATTCCGGCAAGCAAGCAAATACAGCAGCTTACCAAATTGCTCGATGCGTTGGACAATCGGAATAATTTGATTGTGGGCCTTATTTTAAATTCGCTGTTGTTGTGGGACTGGAATTTATTATTCCGCATTGAACGCTGGCAAAAAAGCCATCAGCCCGATTATGAAAAATGGCAGGAAACCCTGTCCTATTTTGATGCCTTATATAGTTTGGCCGGTTTTGCATTCAATCACCCCGATTACATCTATGCAGAATTATCGCAAGCCGACTTTGAATTTGAAGCCCAACAAATAGGGCATCCGCTATTGCCGGCTCAGGTACGCATTTGCAACGATTTCTCGCTTAATCAAAGTCCCCGGTATGCGATTATTACCGGAGCTAATATGGCCGGAAAAAGTACTTTTTTACGCACCATTGCTACCAATCTGGTATTGGCCGGATGCGGTGCACCGGTTTGTGCCAAACAACTGCGTTTTACTCCGCTGCCCTTGCATTCGAGTATGCGGGCCGAAGATTCGCTGATGAAAAATGAATCATACTTCTTTGCTGAACTAAAAAGACTGCAACGAATAACTCAGGAATTGGATAAAGGCGAAAAACTCTTTATTATTCTCGATGAAATTTTGCGCGGTACCAATTCTGAAGACAAGCGAAAAGGTTCCATTGGTTTTGTAAAAAAAATAACCTCGAAACAAGCCTATGGTTTGGTTGCCACACACGATTTGGAACTGGCTCGTTTAGCCGAACAGCAACCTGATATTTTTAAAGCCCTGTGTTTTGAAGTGGCCATAAAAAACAACGAACTGCAATTCGATTATAAATTGCAGCCCGGTCTTACTAAAAATATGAATGCATCTTTTTTAATGAAGCAAATGGGAATAATTGATTAACTGTGTTTTGTGTTAAAAGTTACAAAGAAACCCAAACTTTCCGTCTTCGGCTATTTTTCTTCATCTCTATTAGTTTGCGTAATGCGCATGGGAAATTTACTCCGCACATCTTTTTGCATAACCGACGATAAATTGGCGTAGCTTACCTGGTATTTCTCCATAGAATAGTCGTTTCGGAGTTTATAAATTACTTCGAACGCCATATTTATAAATTTGAGGTAATCGCCGTAGCGGGTAGCATTATCCCATGAGTAAACCGCAATATAATCTCCGTTCCGGTTTTTAATAAATTGCTCAAAACTTTGCGCTACCAGATTGGGATCGTCCGACGCAGCATATTCAAATACCCGATGAGCTTCCTTATCCTTATCGAGCATTACTGCGCCATCTTTCTCCGATGGAGGTAACATTTGAGTTAAAGCAGAAGCATGATATTGCAGCAGGCTGATGTTTTGAGTCGGAATCGAACGGTAGGCAATTTTGTAGAGTTTCAGCTTCCGCAAAACCTGATACAAGTTGTAAACAGGCTTCATCGGGCTTTCTGCATCAACATAAAGAGCCGCTGTTGCATAAGGTCGGTTTAAAACATTAAACTTTCCAATCCTTTCGATAAGGACCGCTTCCAGATTGTGCAAACTACAGGAAACTCCATCGACGTGATACTGCTTGCCATCAATAAAAATATTGTAAATCAATTCCGGCCTTTCTAAAATTTGTAATTCGGATGCCAGAGGAAGATTTATACTTTTAAAAGCCTCCGGAAGAAAAACCTGCGACGAGTTTTTGTAAGGTGTTTTTTTGTATTCACTAACTGAATTGTCGCTCCACCATAGCTTTAGCTTATCCTGAGTTAACTCAAAAGGAATTTTTTCATTGTGCCCACCGTAGTTTTTTAGCAACAGTGCTTTTCCTGTAATTTCAACAGTCAAATCGATAACATTACTGCTTTTCGAACTTTCCAAAATTGTTAAGCTGTTGCCGTTAAATAGCAACAATTTTCCGTAAGCATCGTCGCTTGCATTTTGCCAGAGTCCATCAAGTTTTGATGTTTTATCCATAGAAAAATTGGTAAAACTCATTACCGGACTTTGAATGGTTGTGTGTGCGAATAAAAAGAAGACCGCAACTGCTGCGGGAATTATGAGCAGGGCCTTTAGCTTTGCTGCCAACCCTGATTTGGATTTTGTCATCATTGTAATTCGTTTTTTAATGGAAATTAAATTGAAATTGTTTACCAACGCTACTGAGCGTATGCTGATTAATTGCTTCAATAGTAACGACTGATAATCAAATAATTCAAATCCTTGTTTTACGACATTCTCATCGGCAATGTATTCGTGAGTTGTTTTAATTGCCGTTTGAAGTCGCCAAACCAAAGGATTAAACCAATGAAAAACGCTTATCGCATGAGCCAATAACAAATCGTAGGAATGAAATTGCTTCACATGTATTTGCTCATGAGCAAGAATTTGATTGAACTCGGAAAGTTCGGGTGTTTCCTTGTTAATAAAAATGTTGCGAAAAAAAGAGAACGGAGGAATATCCTGATTCATTAAAACCAGCCGATAATCCTTTTGCTTCCGAACCGGATTGTTTCGGGCCGCTTTAAAAAGCCAGAAAAACAGAACTCCAAGCCGGAATAAAAAAATCAGTACACCCGTTGCATAAACCCAAATTACCATGGATACCAGATTTATACAAGAGGCAAAGGATTTTTTAGCATACACATTGTTTGCAAGCGAATCGTCAACCGGCCAATTTCCTGTGTTGGAAACTAAGCCTGAACTTTCGCTCTTAAAATTGCTTTCGAAAACAGCTGCTTGATAAGGCCTGTATTTATTATTGTAGGTGTCATATTCCGACGACATCAGGAAATCGGTATAGTAACTCCTGATTTTTCCGATACCTCCAAATGTTTCCTCCATGTATTCCGACTCATCGAAAAAGAAGGTAACATGCACCAATGGCACAAACAAGGCAAACAGAATACTCGACAAAAGGTACATCCTGATAAAGGTAAAATAGGTTTCGTTTTTCAGGATAACCAGATAAATCAGGTATAACAGCGAAAGGCATAAACCCGATTCCAATAAATATAAAACAAAGGTCGACATGTTTTAACTAATGGTTTAAGTTCAATCAACTGTCTTTTTTCTTTTTAATTTCTTCGAGCATTCGCAAAACCTCATCTACTTCTTCAACTTTGAGGTTTTTGTTTTCGGAGAAGAAGTTTACCACTTTTTTTAACGAATTGTTAAAATAGTCTTCAACCAACCTACCCATCTGCCCCTGGCTGTATTGTTCCCTGGTAATTAACGGATAGTACTGGTAGGTATTCCCATATTTCTTAAAAGATACTATTTCCTTTTTTACAAGAACCCTAACTATAGTCGAAACGGTATTATAAGGAGGTTTCGGATCAGGAAATTCATCCTGAATATCCTTAATGAATCCTTTTTTAATGCTCCACAAAATCTGCATTATTCGCTCCTCGGCTTTAGTTAAAGTAATCATCACTATTGAATTTAATTAATCAGCAATACAAACCTACAACTTAATATTAAGTTATGCAACTTATTTTTAAGTTTTTTAACTTATAAATACATTCTCTTATAAGTAATCCGCTATTTCAGGCCATTCCGGGCGAAAAAAAATTTTATTGGAAATCAATTATTTTTTCTGAAGGCCTATTAATTAAAAAAAAACCGGGCTGCAATTCGATTATAAATTGCAGCCCGGTCTTACTAAAAATATGAATGCATCTTTTTTAATGAAGCAAATGGGAATAATTGATTAACTGATGAATTAAAACGCCCATCCAATTCTAAGTCCGGCAGTTACAGCCATGGGAAAATCTTCATTTCCAACGATAAAACCATAATTAAGCGTGTCGTAATTATCGTTACCCAAACCGTAGCCCAGCCCAAAATAGGAGTCAACTATAAAAGCATCGTTAAAAACCCACTGCTTACCAAATTTAATTGTAAAGGCAAAAGCAAACTCATCAGTGGAAGTTCGGGTTTCGTAAGTATACCAATCCCATCGGTCGTATTTTACATACCGGAAAGCCAGTTCCGGAGCAATATAAGCTCCTTTTAAAATGTGTGAATAATGCATGCGTTGCATATAAAAATCGGGAGTACGAATAAATTTATAGGCAAACTTTCCGTAAGCTCCTTTCGGATTAATATCCATCTGATCGACACCCAGTCCCACAATTCCTAAAGCAACTTCCCACGATTGGCCCGGTTTGTAGTTTTGTTCATAAGTGATTTCAGTGCTACCAGCCAATGGCGATAAAAAGTTAAACTTTAAAGCCCTACTATTCTGATTGGTATAATATTCCGTATTATCAAAAGTATTCCCTTCAATCTTTATTACTTCGCCGGTGCTAAATTCCACCCGATCGACCAGGGCTTTATCAATTCCAAAAATAATCCTGGGATTCTTTTCATAATAATATTTTACTTCGGCTGCGGCTATCTCCGTAACCATACAAACAATTTCTTCGCCACTTAATTTTACTATTTTATCCTGACTCATTGCTGAAAAAGCAATAAGAATTAAACTAAAGCTTAGAATTTTTTTCATGAGATTTGATTTTGCTATTTATGCACCATAGATGTTTATATCCATTTTTGGTTGCTAACTGATGCTAAAAATTTACTGAACCGAAAGTAAGCTAATCGGGAATAAAAAACAATACACCCTACCTAAAACAAATTGCAGCGTCAATTGTCAATGAGAATTATTACTACATTTGTTTCTGGTTAACATATTACCACAATTGTAAGCGAACAGAACTTCCAGAAAGGTTGGTAATACCACCTTTATAAACTAACTGAATATTAAAACAATACAACAAATGAAACATTTTTTAAGTGCCATTTTAGCCTTATTTCTGTTGGCAGGATTCGGTTGCCAGCAAAAAACAAAAACCGAGCAAAAACCAATTATTACCGTAAGTTTAATTCCGCAAAAGTTTTTTGTAGATCAAATAGCCGGAGATTGGCTCGATGTTAATGTAATGATTCCACCCGGAGGCAACCCGCACACCTACGAACCCACACCACTTCAAATGAAAGCTTTATCGAATTCATCGGCTTACCTTTTAATTGGACAAATTACTTTTGAAACCTCCTGGATGGACAAACTGGTATCGGTAAGCCCCAATATGAAAGTATTTGACACATCGGAAGGTGTTGAATTTATTTCAGAAGAAGCCTGGGAAATGAAAGCTGAAGAACACGAACACCAACATGCCGAAGATGCCGGTCACGACCACCATCATCATGCCTACAATCCGCACATCTGGTTATCGCCAAATCTGGTAAAAATACAGGCTGATAATATTTTTAAGGCTTTATCTGAATTGTATCCCGATTATAAAGATGAAATGGAACAAAACCTGAATCGTTTTAAAACACAATGCGATTCGGTGCATCAACAATTAGACAAACAGTTAAAGCAAGCCAATGGAACCAGCTATATTGTTTATCACCCGGTTTGGACCTACCTGGCCAAAGAATATGGATTGCATCAGGTTTCGATTGAACACAACGGCAAAGAAGCTACCGCCGATAAACTGAAAAATATTATCGACTTTGCTAACGAAAAAAACATTCGAATAGTTTTTGTACAAAAAGAATTCAGCAATGCGCAGGCAAAAACCATTGCCGAGCAAATAAACGGCAGCGTGGTAAGCATGAACCCGCTCGATTACGACTGGTTTAACACCATGAAGGAGTTTGGCGAAGCTTTTCAAATGATTGGAAAACAAGAGTAAAAGCAAATGCATCTAATAAACAGCTTTAAAAAGCCATTCTACTTGTTTACAATTAGTCAAATAAAAAAAGGATAAGCAAACATGAGCCAAACCTTAATTGAAATAAAAGATCTATCGGTTGGATACCAGTCGCAAAAAGTGCTGAATAATGTGAATCTCAGCATCAACAGCAACGATTTTATTGGTGTAATTGGGCCCAACGGAGGAGGAAAAACCACCTTGATTAAAACCATTCTGGGCTTGATTCCCTATTGGGGAGGAAACATCATTTATCATATAAAGTCGTCGAAGATTGGCTATTTACCCCAATTTAATCCGCTCGATAATGAATTCCCGATCACTGTTTATGATGTGGTGCTTTCCGGATTGGCGGGAAAAAAAGGTCTGTTCAAGCGCTTTACTGCGGCTGATAAAACCCATGCCGAAAACCTAATGGAACAAGCCGGCATTACGCATCTTAAAAATAAAGCAATCGGGCGGCTTTCGGGCGGACAAATGCAGCGGGTTTTGCTTTGTCGCGCTTTAATGAACCAGCCCGAACTTTTAATTTTGGATGAACCCAGCACCTTTGTCGACAATCAGTTTGAGCACGAATTGTTTGAGTGGCTGCGAAAATTAAACGAAACGATTGCTATTTTAATGGTTTCGCACGATTTGGGAACCATTTCGAGTCATGTAAAAACTATCGCCTGTGTAAATTCTGAAGTACACTATCACCAATCGAGCAAAATAACACCCGAACAATTGGCTCATTACAACTGCCCGATAAAACTAATTACTCATGGCGATGTGCCCCATCAGGTTTTGGCCCCACATAAATAATAAACTATGAATGCATTTTTAGAACTTTTTCAATATACTTTTATCAACCATGCACTTTTGGCTGCCTTACTTTCGAGCATTATTTGCGGAGTACTGGGCACTTATATTGTTAGCAAGCGCATGGTATTTATTTCAGGTGGAATTACGCACGCCTCGTTCGGAGGTATTGGAATGGCTTTTTATTTGGGATTACCACCATTTTTGGGCGCCACTATTTTTGCCTTGCTTTCGGCTTTGGGAATTGAATGGATAACCAAAAACGGCAACATCCGAAACGACTCCAGCATTGGAATTCTATGGTCGTTGGGTATGGCTATCGGAATTATTTTTGTGTACATTACCCCGGGATTCACCCCAAATTTAATGAGTTATCTATTTGGAAGCATCTTAACTGTAAGCACCACGGAATTATGGATAATGGGAACATTAACTGCAATTACCATAGCTTTTTTTGTACTTTTTTTCCGCCCCATTTTATTTTTTGCCTTCGACGACAATTTTGCCAAATCGCAAAAAGCCCCGGTAAACTTTTTAAATTACACCCTCATTCTTTTAATTGCGCTGGGCATTGTTATCAATATAAAAGTTGCCGGAATAATTTTGGTAATGAGCATGCTTACTTTGCCCCAGAACACAGCAAACCTGTTTTCAAACAACTTTAAACACATTATCATCTATTCCATTCTCATTAGTTTTGCAGGAACCATGACAGGATTGGCAGGCTCTTTCTGGCTTGGAATTCCCTCCGGGGCATCCATCATATTTACACTTTCAAGTATTTTCTTTTTAGCTAAAATTGCAAAAATAGTTATCGAAAAAAATACGCGTAAACAAAACCGCTAAAAGCCTGTTATTAACGGTGAACAACAATTTTTAATTAATAAGCTAAAGCTTTAATGCTTGTAGCAATAAAATAAAATACCTTATGGACTTTGATGTTTTAGTAATAGGAAGTGGCCCCGGCGGATACGTAGCGGCCATTCGGGCATCGCAACTGGGATTGAAAACCGCTATCGTAGAAAAAGCTGAAGTTGGTGGAATCTGCCTAAACTGGGGATGTATTCCCACCAAAAGCCTTTTAAAAAGCGCACAGGTTTTTGATTATACCAAACATGCTGCCGATTATGGCGTGTCGCTAAGCAGTGAACCCAAAGCTGATTTTACCAAGATGGTAGAACGCAGTCGCAACGTAGCAAACGGAATGAGTAGCGGCGTACAATTCCTTTTAAAGAAGAATAAAATTGAAGTAATAAACGGTTTTGGAAAACTCACCGCTAAAAACACGGTTGAAGTTACCGATGCCGAAGGCAAAAAAAAGAAAGTAACAGCCAAACACATTATTCTGGCTACCGGAGCCCGTTCAAAAGAACTGCCCAACCTTCCACAAGACGGGAAAAAAATTATTGGTTACCGCAAAGCCTTAACCCTTGACAAGCAACCCGAGAGCATGATTGTTGTTGGTTCTGGAGCCATTGGCAGCGAGTTTGCCTATTTTTATGCCACCATTGGAACTCAGGTTACCCTGGTTGAGTTTTTACCAAACGTTGTTCCCAACGAAGACGAAGAAGTTTCGAAACAATTGGAACGCTCGTTCAAAAAAGCCGGCATAAAAGTAATGACCAATGCATCGGTTGAAAAAGTGGATACCTCGGGCAAAAAATGCAAAGTAACCATCAAAACCAAAAAAGGCGAAGAGCACCACGAAGCCGATGTGGTGCTTTCTGCAGTAGGTATTACTCCAAATATCGAAGGCATTGGAATTGAAGAAATGGGCATTGTACTGGAAAAAGGCAAAGTAAAAGTTGATGATTTTTATCGTACAAATATCGAAGGCGTTTATGCCATTGGTGACATTGTACATGGACCTGCGCTGGCTCACGTAGCATCGGCCGAAGGTATTGCCTGTGTTGAAAAAATTGCCGGACTCGATGTACATCCGGTAGATTATTCCAATATTCCCGGTTGTACTTACACCATACCCGAAGTGGCTTCAGTTGGTATGACTGAAAAAGCGGCCAAAGAAGCCGGCTACCAGATTAAAGTAGGTAAATTTCCATTTACTGCATCGGGTAAAGCAAGTGCTGCCGGTGCTAAAGAAGGTTTTGCCAAACTTATTTTTGACGAAAAATACGGTGAATTATTGGGTGCCCATTTAATTGGTGCCAACGTGACCGAAATGATTGCTGAGCTGGTGGTGGCCAAAAAACTGGAAACTACAGGGCATGAGCTGATAAAATCGATTCATCCACACCCAACCATGAGCGAAGCCATAATGGAAGCTGCAGCAGCAGCCTACGACGAAGTAATTCATATTTAAAATAAGCTATAAATTACATAACCCCGGAATTTTATTGCCGGGGTTATATATTTATTAAGCCGGCCAAATTCGAACTGTTTACATCAACGGCAAAGCTGTTGAACATCATCGATAAAATAACCTATTGTTTTATGTAAATTTTTGCATATTACCAATTAAGTTAGTTATTTTGGTAATCGTTTATAAATCATTTATCAATACTATGTATCGTATGAAAAACCTAATTCACTTATTAATAATTGCATCGGTTGTGCTGCTTGGAAGTTGTAAAGGTCCGGGCAAAAATGCCACAGAAAATGAGTCGGAAAAAACTCCGGGAATCCATAAAGTTACCGTAGCAGAAGTTGTTCAGGCCAATGCTTATACTTACCTGAGCGTTGACGAAGAAGGCGATGTTTACTGGATTGCAGTTCCTAAAATTGAAGCTTTTATGGGCGAAACCTATTATTTTAGCGAAGCCATGGAGATGAAGGACTTCAAAAGTAAAGATTTGGATCGGGTATTTGAGTCAGTGTTGTTTGTTCAGAATTTAAGCAAAGAGCCTATTGAAGCAACTGAAGCCATGCCGGCACATGCCACCCAAATTCCGGGTGCTCCTGTTCTTGACAAAAAAGAAGTTCATGTTCATGCTGCCGAAGGCGCCATTACACTGAAAGAATTATTCAGCAATAAGAAAAAATACGAAGGCCAGAAAGTTACCGTAAGTGGCGAAATAGTGAAAGTAAACTATGGCATTATGGACAAAAACTGGTTTCACCTTCAGGACGGCACCGAAAGCGACGGTAACTACGATTTAACCATTACTTCGCTTGAAGAAGGTGTTGAGATTGGCCAAACCCATACGTTTGAAGGAACGCTGGTTTTGGATAAAGATTTTGGATACGGTTATTCCTACGAAGTTCTTTTGGAAGAAGCTGTTATTAAAAGATAAGATTCACCACAGATTATAGTAAAAAACCCTGTCGTCAAGTCAGGGTTTTTTATGCCTAAAACTTTATATCGATTTAAAATACCTGCGGGTTAAAACTTTTTTTAATTCCCGCTCAATTATCTGATGCGCAATTACCTCAACCAACGACAATTCAGGTGCCTCATTCTGTGTTTTTTGCAAGGCTTTATTGCTGATATCAATCTGATATAAAATGGCATAAAGCCTTCCGGAATCGTGAATCATTAATCCATCGACCTGTTGAACCAATTGTTTATGCATTTCGTGATACGCATTCGCTATATTGCCCGAAAAGGTAATTTCCAAACCAAACATGCCAAAATCTTTCATAATCTGCTGTATGGTTTCTAAAATTACCACTTCTCCATCGAGAAATTGAGGTGTGTTCTTAAAATGTAAATCCGGTAAATTCATACCCTAAATGTACAATAAATCGAAACTAATCGCACAAATTGCATCATTAATAATTATTTAGTCCGTTTATAAAACCAAAATACAAATGGGCTTGTTTGAGTTTTAAAAATACAACATGAAATATAAAATAGTTGCATTACTCTTCATAAGCATAATAATCACCCATCAAAAAAAGGGATTCGGATCCGAGACGGAGAAGTTTTACCAGTTTTATATAAAAGGCGATATGAAATCGTGGGCATTATCCATTGATGAACTTAAGTCAAATTATGAACAATCGAAAAAAGAAGTGCTGCTCGAAGAACTTGTAATAGCTAGCTATGGACTTATTGGCTATTACTTAGGAAAGGGGAAAAAAGAACAGGCGGAAGCTACATTAAAAAGCGGAAGCTATTATTTAGAATTACTAAACAACAGCAAGCCTAATAATCAAAGTTACCAGGCTTTAAAAGGTGCGTTTATTGGTTTTGAATTGGGATTAAATCCATGGAAAGCTCCTTTTATTGGTCCCGAAAGTCAGACAATTATTAACGATGCGCTCAAAAAAGCTCCCAATAATCCACAAACCAATTTTGAATACGCCAACCTCTTGTTCTGGTCGCCAAAATGGGTTGGGGGCGATAAACAAAAAGCCTTATCCTACTATAAAAAAACAATCAGTTTGTTGGAGCAAAACAAACAAACCCGCCAATGGTACTACTTATGGGCATACACCGCCTATGCCAATGCTTTAAAAACTATGGGGTGTACTGACGATGCCCGTAAGGTTTATCAACAGATAGCAGCCATTGAACCCGAATACCAATGGGTTAAAGAAGAGTTGCTGAAAGAAAATTAATTGGAGACTATCGAACCGGAACTTTTAACAATTCTTTACCTTCAATTTTTGCTACCAGATTATCGCCAATTTTAACCGGACCAACTCCTGCGGGTGTCCCGGTAAAAATTAAATCACCAATTTTCAGGGTGAAAAATTTAGACACATGGGCAATTATGGCATCAAAAGAATTTATCATCATACCTGAGTTGCCCTGCTGAACCAGTTCACTATTCTTTTCGAGGGTAAACGAAATATTATTTACCGGTGGCAATTGGTCCTTGCTAATAAATTTTCCCAATGGAGCGGCACCATCAAAACATTTGGCTTTTTCCCAGGGCAAACCTTTGCTTTTAAGCTGTTGTTGCAGGTCGCGGGCTGTAAAATCGATGCCAATTCCTATTTCATCGTAATAGCGATGCGCAAATTTTTCTTCAATATTTTTTCCCAGCTTATTAATTTTCAAAACCAATTCCACTTCATAATGAATATCGTTCGAGAAATCGGGGTAAAAGAAAGGCTGGTTTTTTTGAATCAGTGCTGTTTCGGGCATTAAAAAAATTACCGGCTCGTCGGGAATGGGATTGTTTAATTCTTTGGCATGCTCCACATAGTTTCGGCCAATGGCAAGTATCTTCATAATTTCAATAATTATTTTTGCATTCCACGCAATTTAATCTGTGTTAAAATCTTTTTAGTATATAAAGGAAATTCGCTGTTGAGCATCCAGCCGTAGTAACCCGGATCTTTTTCAAAAACCTGGGCAACCGGAACGCCTTTGTATTTTCCAAAATTGAAAACCTCAATTCCTTTATCGTTATAAACAATGCGTCCGGCAAAATCAACATTCTGATTGTGTGACGAGAATTCAGCCAGCGCTTCAATATCATTAACAATGGGTTTGCTAACTTTTCCGTTGTTGTCTTCAAAGTCGGCGTTTTGATACATATCGAGCTGTGATTTAAGCACTTCGTATGTAGCTTTGGTATCGGCGGCTGCACCATGAGCTCCTTCAAGTTCTTTTCCACAATAGAATTTATAGGCTGCCGATAAAGTGCGGCGCTCCATTTTATGGAAGATAACCTGCACATCGATAAAACGTCGCTTCATAAAATCGAAATCGACATCGGCCCGTAAAAATTCTTCGGCCAATAAGGGAATATCGAATTTATTTGAATTAAAACCTCCTATATCGGAGCCCTCAAGCACTTTCGAAAAAGTTTTAGCAAACTCCTTAAAAGTTGGTTTATCTTTTACATCGTCGTCACTAATGCCGTGTACAGCAGTCGATTCAGCCGGTATGGGCATTTCTGGATTGATGCGCTGGGTTTTCTCCTCCTCTTTTCCGTCGGGAAAAATCTTCAGGTAAGCTATTTCTACTATCCTGTCGGTAACCACATTGATGCCTGTTGTTTCGAGATCGAAAAATACGATGGGGCGTTTTAAATTTAATTGCATTTTATTGTTTTTCAGATTGTAAATATGATTCCTTGACTTTTACCAACCAATTGCGGTGTTCAATTTTTGCTCCACTGGGAATATCGGGAACTGAAATTTTAAATTCCGAATCTTCGATGGAAGCTCCTTTAATTACAAGCGTGTAAGAACCTGGTGGCAGTGCTATGGTAGCCTGTTGACCCGAAAAATCGTATCTGTAGGTTCCAAAAACCACTTTTCCTTTGCTAAAAGCTGTAACAACAATGGTAGAATCGAGGCTTGTTAAATCGGTCATAGCTTCGCTTGTTCCTGTTTTTAGTTTTAACTGAATTATTTTTACCGAAGGATCTTCATTATTAAAGATTACCCGATAAATATCGGCAAAACCCAATCCGTCGGGTCGTAAAGCTGAAACATAAGCATAGCGCTGATTGGGTGAAAAAGCAATGGTTGTATTATCAAACACATCGTTTAGCGGGTATTCCAATTGTTTGGCGGTACTAAACTCACGGGTATTAACATTTATAGCTGATTTAAAAATATCGAAACCTCCCATCGATTTTGGATTGTCGGAACAAAAATACAGGGCATTTCCATCCTGACTCAAAACCGGAAAATCTTCATTATATGGAGTATTGATGCTGGTTCCGCAATTACGGGGTTCACCCCAATCGCCGGTAGGCAATTTCAGGCTGTAATAAATATCAGTTCCTCCCTGTCCACCATCACGATTACTCGAAAAATAGAGCGTATCGGCATTGGCTGTTTCGTAAGCGGC
This sequence comes from Salinivirgaceae bacterium, assembly GCA_050179685.1. Lineage (GTDB taxonomy): Bacteria > Bacteroidota > Bacteroidia > Bacteroidales > SZUA-534 > GWE2-40-63. The sequence continues at coordinate 85,974 of JBFXEW010000004.1, read as the reverse complement.
AAATTCACCACTTTTGCTGTTTATACTTTCGTTTAATAAATTTTTTCCTCGAAAGCTATTCCTGTTTCTGTCGGAATACATAATATCCTGAAAAGCCTCGTAACCGGCCATTTGAACAAAAAGTTTGTCATTTGCCAGTGAAAAACCGGCTACAAACTCATCGTCGATGGAATTTACTGCTGCCAGTTTACGGCCTTTTTCAAAAATTCCGTCATCAATTTCGGCATAGTAAACATTGTTGGTATAAAGCATAAATTTGTGGTCGTAATCCTGATTGCTGGTATAAAAAAGCAATTCCCCATCGGGCGAAATTACAGGACTCAGTTCGTCCATTTCAGAATTAAATTTTGATCCTAAATTAATGAATGAAACATCGAGCGGATGTTTTACCTGCTTTTTGGCCTGACTGGCCATTTGCATCCATTGGTTACAAAGCTGCAACCACTCACTCTTTTTGGGCTCCAAAAGCATGCTCTTTTGAATGGATGCAATGCTTTTATCAAACTGATAATTATACAAATAAGCTTTTCCCAATTCAAAGGCAAACTGGGCATCGTGCTGAAACTGTGATTCTACTTTTAGCAAATATTTAAGTGCTTTCCAAGGCTCCTGATTGCTGTTTAAATGGCACAAACCCAGCCGGTAAGTATTGTTGGCATTCAGGGTATCGCTATCGTAAAGCTTTTGGTAGAGTTTCAACGCAACGGCATAACTTTCCGATTTGAAATGATAATTCGCATCGCGCTCCTCTTTCTGAGCAAATGCGCTTATTGAAACAGCCATAATTAAAATCAGCAGAAAAACCGGTTTAAGATGCTTCATAATATGGATTTCATATGGTTTCAAAAAGCGGATATACATCCACTTTGTTAAAGTTTATTGTGTCAGGTAAATGGTACGAAAAACACCATCAGTATCGGCCGATGTTATTACCAACTCTTCGGAGTGACCCCGCTCATAACCTTCAAATTTAACTTCGAGTCGGTATGTTCCCGGGAACAAGGCTCCAAAAAATGCTCCACCTTCGCTTTGAACCGGGATTTGAGCAATAATATTTCCAAAATTATCGAACAAGGTGGCATAAGCTTTCAGAAAATCCTCGGAATACGGCACCGCATTGGCCGGAGTACCAATCATTACGGTTCCCATCAGGATTATGGATTGCGATTCGTCGCCAAAATTAATTTTGTAGATATCAAGCTTTCCAAATCCTTCTTTTCGGTTAGCCGAAACATAGGCCGTTTGCCCGTCGGCTAAAAATGAAATAGTAGTATTATCGAGCGGTGTATTTATGGGGAATCCAAGATTACGCGGAGGTGTCCAGGTATTGGTAGAATCGATATATAAAGATTGAAAAATATCGTATTCACCAAAACCGCTATGTCCTTTGGAAGCAAAATACAAGGATTTTCCATCGGGGCTAAGGCTCGGGAAATTATCATCGAATTCGGTGTTGATTGTTGAACCCAGATTTTGCGAAGGCCCCCACTGACCGGAAGCACCTTTGCGTGAGTAATAAATATCGAGCCCGCCCCGGCCGCCACGCCTGTCGCTGACAAAAAAGAGCTTATTTCCATCGGGCGAAATGCAAGCTCCCATTTCAACCCCATCGGTATTCAAATCGGCTGGTAATTCTGAGCGGGAGGCATCGCTAAACTTATTTCCTTTGCGATTTACCATCTTAACATCGTGGGTAAAATAATCGCCATCGGCATAAATCAGGATTTTTTCGCCATTGGCCTGCATCCCGACAACTGTTTCGTTATCGTAAGTATTTACCGGCAATGGATTTGCTTTTTCCCAACTACCTTTGCGATTGTCGGAATAAAAAACATTGGCTATGTAATCTTCAAAATCGTCGACATAGGTACTTCTGGAAGTATAAACCAAGGTTGAATTGTCGGCTGAAATAAAGGGATAATAATCGTCGTAGATGGTGTTAATGGTTGAATCGAGGCGTTCAAACACCACATTTCGCGGGTAGTTCATACGTTCCAACCCATCGTAACACATTTTAATTAACCTATCCGATTCGGTTAGCTTATCTTCAGCTACACCAATCATTTTATATTCATATAAAGCCTCAACGGCTTCGGTAAACCTATAATTATACATGTAGGCTCGCCCAAGGTAGTAATAACTTTGTACCGGATAATTGTTGTGACCCACCACAAACTCGAGGTAAGGAATTGCCAGCGATTTATCGATGGTAGTTTCCGTATAACAAATTCCAATCCGGTAATTCAGTTCAATATTTCGCTTGTCCTTTTCATAAAGTATCAGGTAATTCTCAAGTGCAAACTCGTAATCGCCATCGCGGAAACTGTTTTCAGCGTACTTCTGGGTAAGCATGAGTTCAATATCGGTTTGTGCTTTTAAGGGCAGTAACCCAACTATAGTAAATAAAACAAAAGCCAGTGCTTTTTTCAACATAATTATTTCGTTTTCTTTAAGTTGAACTTTTCAGCTCATAAAGATATAAAATATCAGCTATTTTAACACTTTAGCCCGTAAGAACGTGCCATTATTATTTTTGCCGCGCCAACAATGCAAAAAGCCACGCTGAAACGTGGCTTTTTGCATTTATCTATTTTTCGAATAGTTATCCGTTAATCATCATGGGCATTAGCAGCATCAAAACGTCTTCGTTTTCTGAATCGGTTTCAAAAGGCACCAAAATACCGGCACGTGTTGGATCAGAAAGATTCATTACCACATCGGCACTGGCTATGTTTGCAAGAATTTCGATAAGGAATAACGATTTGAATCCAATCTCCATTTCGTCGCCTTCGAACTGGCATTTTACGCGCTCGTGAGCTGAAATTGAGAAATCGATATCCTGAGCTGAAACGGTTAACTGATTTGCAGTTAACGATAATTTTATCAGATTGCTTGCCTGGTTGGAGAATACCGAAACCCGACGCAATGAATTGTAGAAATCGAGTCGATCGATAACCAATTTATTTGGATTGTCTTTAGGAATAACTGCCTCGTAATTTGGATAATTCCCTTCGACCAAACGGCAAATTAATTTGTAACCATTAAACTCAACCATGGCGTTTTTTTGATCGAATTGCAGGTTTACTGCACTATCGTCTTTCGGAAGAATATTTTTTAACAGTCCGGCTGGTTTCTGGGGCAAAATAAACGAAGCAGAATCATCTGATTTGATGTCGGTACGGCGGTAGCGAACCAATTTATGGGCATCGGATGCAACAAAAGTTAAATGCTCGGGCGACAGTTCCACATTAATACCGGTCATTACCGGACGTAATTCGTCGTCGGATGCGGCAAACAAAGTTTTACTCAAACCCAAACCCAATACTTCGGCAGTAAGCGAAACAGCTTTCACATCGCCTTTCATCTCGGGTAAAGACGGGAAATCGGCACTTTGCTGACCCATGATACTGAATTTACCATTCTCGGAAACAATATCAATCGTAAGCGATTCCTTATCGATATTAAATGTTAAAGGCTGCTCCGGAAATTCCTTAAGAATTGTAGTAATCCGTTTGGCATCGATAGCAATTTCACCCTCATCGGAGGAGCTTTCGAGCGGCACGGTGGTAATTAGGGTGGTTTCCAGATCGGAAGCTGTAACAATCAAAGCCCCGTCTTTTAGCTGAAAAAGAAAATTGTCGAGAATCGGCAAGGTGTTTTTTGAACTGATTACACGGCTAACAGCCTGTAAATGATGCAGCATTGATGAGCTTGAAACTATAAAATTCATATCTGTTTGTTTTTTTATCGAGTAACCAAAAATATTAAAAATTAAATTAAATTATGGATTTATATGCTCATTCTTTTAAGAAACTTTGCAAGCTCCTTAAAATGGGGTCAAATTCGTAATATTGACCAATAAACAATTCATCCACTCCCGTTTGTAAATAAAAATAATCCGGATCAATTTTCAATTCCTGCCCAAAGATATCAGTTTTTCCCTGACCCGGTTTCTCATAAAAAGCAAAGTGTTGTTTTTGTCCCGCTGTAGTTTCAACCAATACCCTGCAAAAAGGTTCACTGCCTAAAACTTCTTTAAGTTCATTTTCAGAGCGCTTGTTTACTTTTGCATGATACCTTTTAAACCGAAACTCATTAAGGAATACCGCTGTTTCGAGCGTATCAATACCAACAACTGCTTGCTGATTCAAAAGATTGAATAAAACGAATTCACTTTTATTGCGCGCTAATCTAAACGAATTTTCCGGCTCATTGGGGTATTGAACGGTAAGCGAAGCAATTTGGGTTAAGTCGTAATTAAAAACCAGTTGCCCTTTCCAATAAGTTTCTTGACTGGAGAAGCGTTGCGAAAAATCACCGCTTGTACCGGGCAATTCAACCCAAAAGGGTTCATTAGCCTGAGATATCATCAGGTAAGTTTCCGTAGTACTTGCAACCGAAGCGCCTACAAAAAAACTGTGAAGCTGCTTACCCTTTGAATACAGTTCAACCATAACCCCCTGCGTTCGCAATTGATTGACAATAGAATCCCTAAGCTGAAGCGAAACAGGCGATTTAATTACCAATTGCTTTAATGCAGCCAGCAGCAAATTTACCCGCCGGGATTCTGCCTTAAATTGTTCATTTACCAGCCAACTGTTTGAATTACGCTCTAAAAGCAAGTGCCTGGTTTCCCCATCGTGCAAAACAATCTTATCGACAAGTGCTGTATCAATCTTTGTAGAATTGTGCAAATTATAGTTATTGGTTTCAACAGTAGGCCGGAGTAGTAAAAACAAAGCCAAGAGCGCTAAAACGACAATTACAATTATTTGTATGATTCTTTTATTCATGCCATTAAATAAAAAAAGCGATTTATTATGCTACCTGAGCATATTTTCTTTTCCGGTAATAATGGTAAGCTATTCCCAACAAAACAACTAGCAAAACAGGCAAAAGCAAATTTACTGTTTGCCAGAATAATCGTTCCTGGGTAATTTTTGGTTTATCGAGCATCCGCAATTTGTATTCTTTTGAACGCGCTTCCATTAACCCTTCCAAATCGCAAAGGTAATTGATGCAATTGAGCATCAACTCTTTGTTGGCAAATGTTTGCCGGGTAAAACGGTCGTAGCCCAAAGGCAAAGCTTCCTGCTTATTTCCGTTTCGCTGGCTGTAATTACGGATGATATCACCATCGGAAATAACAATCATTTTTGTTTCCTGACTTAAGGTTTTTGTTTTATTTCCATAAACTGATGCATCGAAAGGAAGCACCCGATTGGTAAAAACTGACTGAAAAGTTCCCTCAAGCAAAACTCCGGTGGTCAGGAATGAGTTTGTGAATCGGTCCGGATCCTGACGTTCGCTAATCATTGATAAATCGATAAGTGCAGGAACGCTTACCTGCCGGCTGTACTTCGACGAAGTAAGTAAAATTTCTTTTTTAATATTTCCATCGTTCCCAACCGTATCTATGGCATTGGCAAATTCTGATTTTACCACATCAAGGTTTTTCGAAATGGGGTGAGCACTCACAGGACTCATTAAAGGATAATAAACCCAGGGTGCAGGAGCAAACTGAGGCTGTTGTCCGGCCAAAGCGGTATTTACCGGAATGGTGGCACATTGCAAATCCTGTATCAGGTTGTAATTAATGCGTACCCCATATTTAAACAGCATATCGTCGAGATTCAATTCGCGGCTTAAAGCCACAGTTGAGCGCGTATAAGCCAAACTGTCGGTATTTACATCAACCTGCTCGATAAGCCACAGCACCGAACCTCCGTTCATAATAAACTGGTCGATAAGAAACTTATTCTTTTCAGAAAAAGCTTTTTGTGGTTTGGCTATCACAATTAACTTAAAATTGTTGTTCCCCAACGAATCAATCAAACTGTACGGGTACTCATTAATTCGCATGCGGTAAACCTCATAAAAATCGGAGAGTGTGGTTCCAATGTCTTCCACTTCGGTTAGCGAAAGGGTTCCGTAGTCGTCGATAAAAGCAATTTTTGGAGCCTGCTTTGTAGTAAGTTTGTGCATGGCGTAAGCCAACTCGTACTCCAAAGCCTGAATGGAAGAATTGAGGTTTCCTTCGGGTGAATAACCTGCATAATTTTTTAACACATTAACAGCAACTTCCTTTCCCCGATACGACATTAGCATTCCCGGAAAGATTATCTTTTGGGAGTTGCTTCCATCTTTTTCTTTAACCTGCAAATTGGTAGGTTGCAGTCCTTTTTCATACAAATACTTAAATAGCTCATTCCGGGCCTTAGGGTCTGAGTTTTCTGACGGATCGATAAATTCGTACTGAATGTTGTCTTTTCCATAAACCCTGAATTCGTCCAATATTTCGCGCACTGCATTTTGAAGGCGTTTGAATCCTGCTGGCATTTCCCCATCAAGATAAATCCGAAGGTAAATAATATCGTCGATGGCTTGTAATTCCTGTTTGGTATGTTCCGACAGGGTAAAGCGTTTATCGGCTGTTAAATCGATGCGTGTAAAAACAAATTGTGCAATAAACCCTACCAGCAGTATAAAAGCTACTGCAATAATTAACTGAAAATAACTCTCTTTTTTATAAGTGCTTAGCTGCATAAATTCATTTTTTGTTTTACCAGTTACGGCTTTGTAGTTTAAATCGCGTCAGGGGAACAAACAGCGCTATTAAAGCCAAAAAGTAAACCACATCGCGGGTGTCTATCACACCCCGGCTCATTGAACGGTAATGCCGGTGAATACTCAGTCCCTGAAGAAAAAATTCACCACTCCGGTTGGCCAACAAAGTACTTGCCGCATCGAAACCATAAAAAAACAAAACAACCAGCACCAGGCTTAGAATAAAGGCTGCAATGGTATTATCGGTAAGCGAAGAACAAAACAGGCCAATGGCAGTATAAACGGCCGCTAAAAAAAACAGTCCCAGGTACGAACCCCAGGTTCCGCCAACATCCATTGTACCCACGGGGTTTCCCAGCCGATAAACCGAAAAAAAGTAAATAAAAGTGGGTAGCAAAGCAATTACTGCTATGGTAAGAGCGGCCAGGTATTTTCCCGTAACAATAGCCAAATCGCTTATGGGGCGGGTCATCAACAGTTCAATGGTTCCCGATTTTTTTTCGTCGGCAAATAAACGCATGGTAATTGCCGGAATCAGAAACATAAAAATCCAGGGCGCCAGAGCAAAAAAAGTATCCATATCGGCGTAGCCGTAATCGAGTACATTGTTGGCACCCGGAATGACCCACATAAAAAGCCCCGTAGCCAGCAAAAATACTACAATAACAATGTAGCCGGTTAAGGAGCTGAAAAATCCTGCAATTTCTTTCCTAAATAGTGCAACCATAGTTTATGCTGTTTTTGAGAGCACAAAAATAATGGTTTTTACCAAACCGCTCTCATTTTGTAATTATAGGAACCTGCAAAGGTTTAATTGCTTGAAAAAAAGCAGGTTTCGATTCGAACTATTAAACCCGAACACCCATAACGATGATATCGTCAATCTGATCAATCTCGCCACGCCACTCATCGATGGTGGTATTGAGTATCTCGCGTTGTTCGGCCATCGACTTGTCCTGAATACTCAACAGCAGTTCCTTAAAGGGCTTCGATTTGAATTTACCCCCGGTTGGCCCGCCAAACTGGTCGGCATAACCATCAGAAAAAATGTAAAAAGTATCACCGGGTTGGAGCTCAATTTCGTTATTGGTAAAGCTTTCTTTCTCGCGAATATAGATTCCAATAGGCATTTTATCGGCTTTTACTTCAATAAGCTCCCCATTACGGAACAGCAGCAGCGGATTATAAGCGCCGGCATATTGCAGTTTATTGGCTTCAAAATCGATTACACACAAGGCAATATCCATTCCGTCTTTGGCTTCGCCTTCTTTTCCGGTTTGCCCCAGGGTACGTTTCACCTGGCTGCGCAAATCGTTTAGTATAAGATGCGGCTGAACCGTATTGTTTTTATTTACAATCTCGTTAAGGAACGAAACGCCCAGCATACTCATAAATGCTCCCGGAACCCCATGACCGGTACAATCGGCAGCAGCCACAATAACTTTGTTTCCTACCTTATTCATCCAGTAATAGTCGCCACTAACAATATCGCGGGGGCGGAAAAGAATAAAATGCTCGCGCAGAATCTCTGTGGCAAATCCAGGAGCCGGTAAAATAGCGGTCTGAATTCGCTTGGCGTATTTGATGCTATCGGTGATTTCCTCTTTTTGTTTTTCAATTTCGGCTTTCTGCTCTTCAAGCAACAGGTTGTCGCGCATTTTACGCTTGTAGCTTCGAAATACCTGCACCGAAAAGCCGGAAACTACCAGCAGACCAATTAAAATAAAGGTACGAACCAGTCGGTCACGCTTTTGTTTTTGCTGGTATTCGAGGTCTTTTTGTGCCTGAATAAATTCCTGTTCTTTTTGCTGTTTGTCGAATTCGTACTGCATACTCATTTGGGTAAGCAGCTCCACGTTTTCGTCGCTTTGAATGGTGTCGTTTATTTCCTTAAAACGCAAAAAACTCTGATAAGCTTTTTTGTAATCACCTACAGCAGCATAAGCTTTGCTCAATTGCTCGTTGGTCGATTTTAGATTCACCAGCGATTCAATTTCTTCAGCCATTGTCTTAGCCTTAAGCAGGTAAGAAATAGCTTTTGGGTAGTTCTTCCGGTTAAGCGAAACTTCGCCCAAGCCTTGATAAGAGACAATCTGCTCTTCAATTTCGGACAATTCCCTAAGGTTTATTCTTAAACTTCGATTGTAGTATTCTATGGATTTATCAAACAGTGCTTCGCGCTCGTTTTGCGGCACATAATCCGATTTGCGCAGGTAGGTCTGTCCAAAAAGATTATAGATACCAATTACTCCGCGCAAATCGTTTTGCTCCAGGTAAATATCCAGGGCACTCTGATAAACCATCATGGCTGAGTCGAACTGTTTGCGTTCATCGTAAATACCACCCAGATTTCTGTAGGTATCAGCAATAATTGATTTGGCATCGATTTCGGTGGCTAAACTGTTGGCTTTTTTATAGGATTCCATGGCCCGATCGAATTTCTTCTGATCCTCATAAATTCCTCCAATATTGGCATAAATAGTTGCCACCATATCCAGGTATCCCAGCTCCTCGTTTAGAGCCATACTTAAATAGTAGTTCTCGAGTGCTTTTTCGTAGTTATACAAATTATAAAAGGCTGCCCCTATATTGTTGTAGCAATAGGCCATATCCTTTTTATTGTCGAGCTGCTTAAGCAGTTGCAGACTTTCGGTGTAGTGTTTAATGGCTTTGCTGTAATCGGCCTGAATATGACTCACCAAACCCATTAGTACCTCAAATTTCGATGAGTTTTCAGGAAACATCTGATTTACCCTCCGGCTCTTTTCGTAATAATGGGCGATGCTATCGAAGGCATACTGATAATAGAAGCATTTTCCCAAATTATAGTAAGAATCAGACAGTCCTTTTACGAAAAGTATCTTTTCCGATAAGCGGGCAGCACTGCGTGCGTATTCAAGCGATTTTTCAAGTTCTTCGGATAAAAATGCTTCCGAAAGCTCGTTTAATACTTTAACTTTAACGGTATCTTCTTTTGCATTGCTTAGCTGACCCAACAAGTCGTATACCTGCGATCGCTGTTCGCTTTGCGAAAACCCACGGCTTGCTGTAAATATCAATAATAAAATTAGTATTGCCTTAACGTTCATGGTTTTATTATTTATGCCAACTCAAAGATAATTTTTTTATTCTAAAAAATGGATTAAACATCTTTCATCGACAACTGAATCCGTTTTCTTTCTTTATCAACCGATACCACTTTGACTTTAACATGCTGATTCAACGAAACCACTTCCGACGGGTTCGACACAAAACGATTGGCCAGCATCGAAATATGAACCAGGCCGTCCTGATGTACGCCAATATCAACAAAGGCTCCGAAATTGGTGATGTTGGTAACAATTCCCGGAAGTACCATGCCCTCGTACAAATCGTTTACCGTGTTAACCCCCTCGGCAAATTCAAATACTTTTACTTTGGAACGCGGGTCGCGGCCCGGCTTTTCAAGTTCTTTAAGAATATCGTTCAAAGTAGGCAAACCAACCGACTGTGTAACGTACTTTTCGGGTTTTATTTGTTTGCGTACCGATTCATCCGCAATTAAAGCACCCACTGCAACACCCAGGTCTTTTGCCATGGCATCGACCACGGCATAACTCTCCGGATGCACAGCACTATTGTCGAGCGGGTTTTTAGCATTGGGAATGCGCAAAAAGCCGGCACATTGCTCAAAAGCCTTATCGCCCATTCGGGGAACCTTTTTCAATTCTTTGCGCGAGCTAAAAGCTCCGTTTTCTTTACGGTAATCGACCACATTTTGCGCCAGTTTGGGTCCCAGTCCGCTCACATAGCTCAGCAGGTGTTTGCTGGCTGTATTCAGGTTAACGCCCACAGCATTTACACAACTTTCGACCACAAAATCGAGGTTTTCCTTTAGTTTGTTTTGATCCACATCGTGCTGATACTGCCCCACCCCTATCGATTTGGCATCAATTTTAACCAGTTCGGCCAGGGGATCCATCAGGCGGCGACCAATGGAAACTGCGCCACGCACAGTAACATCGTAGTCGGGAAACTCTTCGCGGGCAATGGGCGAAGCCGAATATATTGATGCGCCACTCTCGTTTACCATAAACACCTGCAAATCGTTGTCGAAACGAATGTGGCGGATAAAAGCCTCTGTTTCGCGACTGGCTGTGCCGTTTCCGATAGCTATGGCCTCAATTTTATAGGAGTTCACCAGCGAAAGAATTTTTTTGGTGGCCGTACCTTTTTCGTTTTGCGGAGGATGAGGATATATGGTTTCGTTGTGCAACAAGTCGCCATATTCGTTCAGGCACACCAGCTTACAACCGGTCCGGAAACCCGGATCGAGCGCCAGAATTCGCTTCTGCCCCAAGGGCGAAGCCAAAAGCAGTTGTCGCAAGTTTAAAGCAAAAACCTGAATGGCTTCTTCGTCGGCTTTTTCTTTATAGCGTTTCTTAAATTCATTTTCGAGCGAAGGTTGAATCAGGCGTTTGTAGCTGTCGCTTACGGCCAGCCGGACTTGCTCCGACGAATGTGTATAACCACGAACAAACTGCTCCTCGAGCAAAGTAAGGCACGATTCGGCTTCGGGCTCCACGCTGATCTTCAAAAAGCCTTCGCTTTCGCCGCGACGCATGGCCAGCATACGGTGCGAAGGGCATTTTTTAAGCAACTCGGAAAACTCAAAATAATCGGTGTACTTAATTCCTTCGGTTTCTTTCCCCTTAATTACTTTCGAAACAATCAGGGCATCGCGCTCAAATACCCGGCGGCATTTCTGACGGGCCTGCTGATTTTCACTCACCCATTCGGCAATAATATCGCGTGCTCCCTGCAGAGCTTCCTCCGGAGTGTGAACCTCACCCTTAACATAAGCCAGGGCTAGATCCTCAACAGCTCCTGAAACCTGTTTAATTAGTTGTTTGGCCAGCGGCTCCAGTCCCAATTCCTTGGCAACAGTAGCTTTGGTTCGTCGTTTGGGTTTGTAAGGTAAATACAAGTCTTCCAGTTCAACCGGATCGAAGGTAGCGGTAATTTTTCGCGCCAACTCGTCGGTAAGCAAGCCTTGTTCGCTAATGGTTTCAAGTACGGTAACCTTACGCTTTTCCAGCTCTTCGAATTTCTTATTTTGCAATTCTATCTCGCGGATAAATACTTCGTCGAGTCCGCCGGTTCGTTCTTTCCGGTAGCGGCTGATAAAAGGAACCGTGGCCCCCTCGTTTAAAAGACCAATTACTGCATTTGCCTGATGATAAGTAATTGCCAGTTGCCCGGCGATATGTTCAATATATTTATCCATGTTTTAGAATTTTATACGGCAAATAAAAACATATTTTGGATTACACCAAAATGTTTATCGGAGCAGCGCTTCGGCTGAACCAGCCAAGGCCTTACCAATCAAAACTTATGTTCTCCCAAACGAAGAAATTTAGCATTCATTTTCTTTGGCGGTAAAAATTTTCTATCCCATATAGTTACTTTTCCCATCGATAAGCGTATTACAAGGCAACATTTGTTTCCGGAAAATTAATGGAACGGCAAACAACATTTGCCCGGCAGCGGATGTTCTCTCACTACTAACTAATTTAAATTAATTGGCATGAAACCACATTTAACACGATCGCGGCACAAAGTAATTGCCGGCGTGTGTGCCGGACTGGCCGAATGGCTGGGCTGGGACATCACCACCGTGCGGATTCTCTACGTACTTTTAAGCATTCTCAGTGCCGGGTTCCCGGGCATTTTAGTATATATTGTCCTATGGATTGTTATGCCCGATAGCTATTAACGTGAGTTCGATGTAAAAAAACAGAATGAAAATTATTTAAAAAGAAATTGAATTCACCCCTAAAGTCCCCTCAAGGGGACACATTTTCCAAATTATTTTATTTTCTAAGATGGGGCTGTCCCCCTTTGAAGGGGGTTAGGGGGATGAATATTCTTATGTGAACTCACGTTATTAAGTCCTTTTTCCATTCATCGCATTATTCTGGATAAACGCCAGTGCTAACAGGCGATGCCTTGGCATATAAAGGCTGATAAAATATAAAAGCTGCCCCTGAACCGGGACAGCTTTTTATTGCGCTATGATTAAACGGATTTGACCGCTTTTTTCTCTTAATCGAGGTACTCCGAGATAGGTGCACAGGAGCAAACCAGGTTCCGGTCGCCATAGCCGTCGTCGACACGGGCTACCGAAGGCCAGAATTTGTTGTGGGTAATCCAGTCGAGCGGATACGCTGCCCGATGACGGCTGTAAGGATGTTCCCAATTGTCGTCGGTACATTCCAGGGCCGTGTGCGGTGCATTTTTTAGCAGGTTATCCATCGCATCGGCCTTACCTTTTTTAATTTCCTGAATCTCTTCCAGAATACTGTTCATGGCTTCCACAAAGCGATCGAGCTCTTCCTTGCTCTCGCTTTCGGTAGGTTCTACCATCAGGGTTTCGTGAACCGGAAACGACAAAGTAGGTGCATGGAAGCCATAATCCATCAAACGCTTGGCAATATCCACGGTTTCTACCCCGTATTCCTGGCGGAAATGACGGCAATCCACAATCATCTCGTGACCTACCCGACCGCCGGTTCCGGTATATAAAATACCAAAATTCTCGCTCAGTTCGCGGGCCAGGTAATTAGCATTCAGTATGGCTATTTTTGTCGATTCGGTTAATCCTTCGCCACCCAGCATTTTAATGTAAGCATGGGTAATGGGCAATACCATGGCGCTGCCGTAAGGTGCTCCGGAAACCGCTTTAATAGCCTGCTTACCTCCGGTTTCAACCACGGGGTGTCCCGGAAGGAAAGGTACCAGGTGTTTGGCTACGCCAATGGGTCCTACGCCGGGCCCGCCACCGCCATGAGGAATAGCAAAGGTTTTATGCAGGTTCAGGTGGCATACATCGGCTCCAATAAAACCCGGACTGGTTAAACCAACCTGAGCATTCATATTGGCTCCGTCCATGTAAACCAATCCACCATTTTCATGAATGATATCCATCATCAGGCGGATTTCTTTTTCAAAAACGCCGTGGGTCGAAGGATAGGTAATCATAAAGGAGTGCAGCTTATCTTTGTGAGCCTCGGCTTTAGCTTTAAGGTCAGCCAAATCCACATTTCCTTTTTCGTCGCAGGCTACCACCACTACCTGACCGCCGGCCATAACCGCACTGGCAGGGTTTGTTCCGTGAGCCGAAGCAGGAATAAGTACAATGTTTCGATGCTCCTGACCCCGCGATTTGTGGTATTCACGAATCACCATCAATCCGGCATATTCGCCTGCTGCACCCGAGTTGGGCTGCAAACTCACGGCTGCAAAGCCGGTAATCTCAGCCAAATCGTGCTCCAGTTCGCCAATCAGCTCCTGATAACCCTGAGCCTGATCTTTGGGAACAAAGGGGTGCATGCTTCCAAACTCAGCCCAGCTCAAGGGCAACATGGTAGTAGCCGGGTTCAGTTTCATGGTACATGAGCCCAGCGAAATCATGGCGTGGGTTAAAGAAATATCTTTCCGCTCGAGTTTTTTGATGTAACGCATCAACTCAGTTTCGGAGCGGTAAGCATGAAAAATCTTTTCTTCCAGTATGGGTGTATTGCGCAATAAGGCTTCGTCGAAATAAATCAGCTCGCGTGCTTCGCTGACTTCCACTTGTTTTTTATTTAGCGCTCCGGCAATTACTTTAAGTATGTTATTAACATCGCTAAGCGAAGTAGTTTCGTCAAGGCTGATTCCCAGCTTATCGGCATCGATTAAGCGGAAGTTCATTTGTGCAGCACGGGCAGCATCGGCTAAAGCATTGGCTTTTCCGGGTACAATAAGGTACAGCGTGTCGAAGAAATTCTCGTTCAGCTGTTTTACCTCCATAGCCTGCAAGCCTTCGTTAAGCAGGCCGGTAAGGTAATGAATGCGATGGGCAATACCTTTTAAGCCTTCGGGTCCGTGGTACACGGCATACATTCCCGCCATGGTAGCCAGTAAGGCCTGGGCAGTACAGATGTTCGAAGTGGCTTTTTCGCGCTTGATGTGTTGTTCGCGGGTTTGCAGGGCCATACGCAGGGCTTTGTTTCCATTCCGGTCGATCGATACACCGATGATTCGTCCGGGCATGCTGCGCTTAAAGGCATCTTTGGTAGCAAAAAATGCGGCATGTGGGCCACCGTAACCCATGGGTACTCCAAAGCGCTGCGAGCTTCCGCAAACAATGTCGGCTCCCCATTCGCCCGGAGGCACCAAAATGCTTAGGCTCATTAAATCGGCAACCACGGCAACCATGCTGTTGTTGGCATGGGCTCTTTCGGTAAATGCGCGGTAATCTTCAATGGAACCTTCGGCATTGGGATACTGAACTACGGCACCAAAAACCTTATCGGTAAACGCAAAGTTTTGGTAATCGCCGGTAATTATTTCTATTCCCAGAGGTTCGGCACGGGTTATCAGTACGTCGAGGGTTTGCGGAAATATTTTTTCATCGACAAACAACTGAGAGCCGCCATTCTTTACAAAGCTTTTATCGCGCTTGTTGTACATCATGATAATGGCTTCGGCAGCTGCTGTCGATTCGTCGAGTAAGGACGAATTGGCAATTTCCATCCCGGTAAGGCTCATCACCATGGTCTGGAAGTTAAGCAAAGCCTCAAGCCTTCCCTGCGAAATTTCGGCCTGATAGGGTGTGTACGAAGTGTACCAGCTGGGATTTTCGAACACATTGCGCAAAATTACCGAGGGGGTTATGGTATGGTAATAACCCAGGCCAATGTAGGTTTTGTACACCTTATTTTTTGCGGCCAGTTGCTTAATGCGATTCAGGTATTCATACTCCGACAGGGGCGCTCCAATAGCAAGCGGCGCTTTTAAACGAATGTCGGAAGGAATGGTTTGATCAATCAGAGACTCTAACGACGGCACTCCAATGCGGGCAAGCATCTCGTCCACATCGCTTTGGCGCGGTCCTAAATGGCGCGTCAGGAAGTTATGAATTGGCATAAGTATTTAGTTTTGTTAGTTTATTTTTATTGACTCTAAAAAAATTGACGCGGTAAAATTAAATCTTTTACTAAGCATTTATAAGCTATTGCCTAAAATATTAACATGTTTCAAAGCAAGATGCCAACTGATATATTTCAGCTTTGCTCCCGGATGCCCCAGGCCACCACCCGGCCACTGCCATGCCGCTAAAAAATTGTACAGGTGTTTTCAAAGCCATTAATTATCGTTAGTTTTGGATCGTACAAAATTTAGGTATATGAAACGCATACTTGTAATTCTTGGGCTCAGCCTTTTGGTAATCGTTGGAACAAAGGCTCAAAGCGATACCCTATGGCTGATGAACGGAAAGAAGCTTCCCATTTCCGGTTTTTCTCCCGACCCCGATACGAGCGATCCGCTGAACCAGGCCATATTTTATCACACCTTAAAGGGCAAAACCCGGAAAGCCTACACCGACGAGATATTCTCGGTAAAAAGCAAAAGTGCCGGCGAAACCGTGTTTTATAAACCGCAGCCCGAATTGGGCGAACCCCTCGATGTTAACCAGATGCGCCAGTATGTTACCGGGCTTCACCTGGCCCGGCAAAAAAACACGAACGAGTTACTCCTGGCCGGAAGTTTTGTTTCGGGCATGCTGGGGGCCTTTACCCCCTCGCCCGACATTGAGCTTGGAGGAGTACAGGCCTCGCTGCCTGTCGGATTTTTAATCCCTGTGGCTTATGTGTCGCTGGCCGGGTACTTTACACCGGGTAAGCGCTACGTAAATTCAGCCCATTTACCGTCGCAGGACGAATACCTGCTGATGGGTTTCGAAGAGGGTTCGCAACGCAAAGCCATTCATAAAAGCCTACTGGCCGGATGCCTGGGTTACCTTTCGGGGATGCTTATGGTTACAGTTATCAGCGGCACCCCATGAGGCCTTTTGAACAGGTAGCTGGCTATATGGTAGCACAACAGGGAGCTACCGCTGCCTTTGACATTCCCGGGGAAATACTTTTTGCACTGAACCACCTGAACCGTGCCGAGCGCGGCAACCTAAAAGCCTGGCTGTTTAACCAGGCCAAAAAGATGAGCCTCAACGGAACGGCGCACGATGCCCTCTTTTGGCTCGAGAACTGTTACCTGCTTATTGAAAAACATACCTACCGCTTTCATCAGGTGTTTTTTAGTCCGGGTACCGACATTCCCGAAACCATTCTGGGAATGATTCAAAGCGCCGAACAAACCATCGACCTGTGCATTTTTACCATAAGCCATTACGAGCTGGCAGCCGAACTGGGTAAAGCCCATCGCCGTGGCGTAAGGGTGCGCCTGCTCACCGACGACCAGAAACAGTACGACAAGGGCTCGCGCATTAAAACCCTGAGCCACGAGGGCATAGCCATCAAAACCGATGACTCGCGCTACCACATGCACCACAAATTTGGGCTGATTGACCGGCGAACTGCTTTTACCGGCAGCTTTAACTGGACCTACACCGCTACCAAACACAACCAGGAGAACTTACTGGTTACCACCAACTACGACATTGTTAAGCAATACCATAGCGAATTTGAACGCTTGTGGGAAAGCATGCAGCCCCTTTGGGGATAGCCGGGTTTGTTCCCTGCTTAGGGTGCTGGTAAAAAATAGCTGCTGTGCTGATTAAAATTTCCTGCGCAGGAAATTTTCATTTGCTGCGCAGGAAAAGTTTGTCCGCTGCTTAGGAAATTTCAGTTTGCTGCACTGCGGCTTGAGAGCCCCTGTTTATAAGGCTTTCAGAAGGCCATCACAAAACTGCCGGGAAACTGCCTTTTGTACTTGTCGAGATAGCTGCCGGCTGCCTCACGCGAAGGGAAAGTACCCAGAATTACCCGGTACAATTTATTATCGCCCTGCTTACTTACCTGCACAATAATTTCCTTGTTTGTTTTTTGTTGCAACTCGTCGCAGAGTTTCATCAGGTTGGCGGCTTCCTGGTAACTGGCCACCTGGATACCAAAACCCGAGGGCACGGTAAGCTGCGACTTAAGCGAATAATACTCGAGTCCTTCGCTGGCCACCGATGAAGCCTGGTCTGAGCCCTGTGAACGGCTATCGGATGCAGCCCGGCTGATTACCACCTGGCGTTTGGGTGCAGGCGCAGCCGCTTTGTCTGAGGAATTTAGATTCAACACTTCGAGTTTAACCTGGGTCACTCCTTCCTTAATAAAACCCAGTTCTTCGGCAGCCGCCTTCGATAAATCGATAACCCTATCTTTTATAAAAGGCCCGCGGTCGTTAATAACCACGCGAACCGTTTTTTTATTCTCCAGATTGGTTACCTTAACGGTGGTTCCAAAGGGCAGGGTGCGATGCGCCGCAGTTAGTTTTCGCTGGTCAAAAGTTTCGCCACTTGCCGTGATGCGTCCGTCGAATTTATCGGCATAAAACGAGGCCAGTCCAAACTCGGTTATCTGTGCCCGGCTGTTCAGACAGCCAAACAGGGCAAGAACAATTAGCAGGGGTTTCAGGGTATTCATAAGCAATATTTTAAAGCATTAGGTATCTTTTAACAAATCTTCGCGCTTCGGATAAAAGCGTTCGTAGTCCTGTGAACTATCCGAGAGCTCCAAATCCTTTTTCAGTCCCAGTTGGGCATTGCGAATGCTCACATTCAGCTCAAACCCCAGGAGCAAAACAAAGGAACTCATATTAAGCCAGATTAACAAGGCCAGCAGGGTACCAATGGAGCCATACAACTTGTTATACCTGCCAAAATGCCCCAGGTAATACGAGAACCCAAGGGTAAGCAGGGTAATTAACAGGGTAGCCATAATAGCCCCCGGTGAAAAGAACTGATAGTTGGAACGCTTCGATGGGGCATAATAGTATAAAAACGACAGGCTAAACAGCATAAATAAAAGAATTACCAGCCACTGACCACCTACAAACAGGGCCTGCGACAAACCACTTTGCATGCTTCCGTTGGCAACCAAAAGGTTTAGGATTTCCTTTCCAAAGATAATTAATCCGGTGGCCACGGTGGTTAAACCAAAAAGTATGGCTACCAATACCATGGCAATAAACTGCATACTGAGCCACGAGCGGCTTTCGAAAGCATTGGCCGATGCGTTGAACGAAGCAATCAGGGCCGATATGCCGTTGGTACTAAAGAAAAGGGCAGCCAAAAATCCAAAGGAGAGCAAACTCAGCCGTCGCTTTGTGGTAATGTCGAGTATGGTACTTTCGACCACCTGAAAGGTATTGCTGGGCAGTACCTCCTGGATTAAACGCATTAGTTCGTCCTGAAAATTGGGTAGCGGCACAAAGGGAATCAGGGTAAACAAAAAGATGATGCTGGGAAAGAGCGACATAAAAAAGTTGAATGAAATACCTGAAGCCCTCACGCCAAGCGCCCCGTTGGCAATGCCGTTGACGTAGAATACGCCCACATCGTAAACAGGTACCTTTTGCAGGCCCGGTAACGAAATTCGCCGGGCACGCTCAAGCCATAAATTCATTCGGCGTTTAACCCACGAGGGCAGCAGGTGTTTATTCATCCCCTTACTTTACCGCTTTTAAACTCAGGTCGAGACTCATAATCTGGTGTGTAAGCGCACCCACCGAAATGTAATCGACACCGCATTCGGCATAGGCCCTGAGTGTTTCTTTGGTGATGCCTCCCGACGATTCCGTCTCAAAGCGGCCACCAATCATTTGCACGGCTTCGCGGGTATCTTCCACGGTAAAGTTATCAATCATGATGCGTTGGATGCCCCCAATGCGCAGTATTTCGTCAATCTCGCTAAAGCAGCGGGCTTCCACTTCGATGGGCAACTGGCGACCAAGCTTTTGCAGGTAAGCCTGTGCGCGTTCAATAGCCGGCCTTATACCCCCGGCAAAGTCGATGTGGTTGTCCTTAATCATAATCATATCGTAAAGCCCCATGCGGTGGTTTACGCCCCCGCCCAGCCGAACAGCCATTTTCTCGAAGACACGCATTCCGGGCGTAGTTTTACGGGTGTCGAGCACCCGGGTTTTTAATCCGCTGAGTAATTGAACGTATTCGTTGGTTTGTGTGGCAATGCCACTCATGCGCTGCATAAAATTAAGCATCAGGCGTTCGGTTTGTAAAATGGAAAGTTCGCTGCCACTGACTTCGAACACCACATCGCCCACTTCAATGGCATCGCCGTCGTTTTTAAATACGGTGAGCCTTAAGCCGGGATCGAACTGCTCAAACACCATACGGGTTACCTCAACACCGGCTAAAATACCGGCCTGCTTAACCAGTAATCGGGCTTTCCCTATTTGGTAGGCTGGCACACAGCTTAGCGAGGTATGATCGCCATCCCCGACATCCTCGCGCAAAGCCGAGGCAATAAAGTCTTTCATGTATTCCGTATCGTTCATTTTTCTTCGATTCTAAATTGATAAATAAAATTTTGTGTGTTCTCACTTTTAACAAGGTAGCAGAAACGGTAGTTTTTTTGCCGGGTTTTCAGTTCACAAAGTACAAAGTAACTGTTTCCATTGGCGCTTTGGTTCTCGTGCAGCACGGCAAGCGGCGGCTGTTCCTTAAAAAAAGCCTCGAGCAGGAACTGCGACTGGCGGTTGCTGTAGATGCCCTGATTGCCTGGCAAAACCAATTCAACCTGTGGATGGAAAAAGCCAGCCAGTTTTTTTGCATCGGCCAGGCGAACCGCATCTTCAACCTGCCGGTTAAACACCGAATCGATGGGAGCTTGTGCGTTGACCCCGAGCCCGATAATCAAAAAAAGCAGGATGAAACCTCCGCGAACTTTGATGCAAAAACTTTTTTTATTTGAAAACATTTCTGAAATTTCCACTTTATACTTGCGCCTTGCAAAATTAATGAGATTTGGAAAGCTACAAAATTTATGCAAGTTTGCATTAACTTTACAGGCATTATTTGAACTTCCAGCAATTATGAAAGCCATTTTACTTGTTATTGGAAAGACCGACGAAACTTACGTCAGCGAGGGCATCGATAAATACAGCAAACGCATTAAGAAATACCTGCCTTTTAGCCTGGAGGTGATTCCCGACCTGAAAAATGCCAAAAACCTGAGCCGGGATCAGCAAAAAGAAAAAGAAGGCGAACTGATACTTAAAAAAATTATTTCCGGCGACCTGCTGATACTTTTAGACGAGGGGGGCAAAGAGTTTAACTCGCTTAAATTCTCGAATTGGATAAATTCCCTGATGCTTTCGGGAAAAAAGCGTATGATTTTTGTGGTAGGCGGGCCCTATGGATTTTCAGAGCAGGTTTATCAAAAAGCCGACTTTAAATTATCGTTATCGAAGATGACCTTTTCGCACCAGATAATCCGCTTATTGTTCTGCGAGCAGTTTTACCGGGCACACACCATACTAAAAGGAGAACCGTATCATCATGAATAAAATAAAATCAGCAGCCTTTATAAAGGGCAACAAATATGCTTTACTGTTTCTGTTTTTTGCGCTGGCCGGATGGTTAGTCAGCCAAAGCAAAATGCAATTACACGAACCTGCCGAGGTAGCTTATGCCTTTAACCAACAACTTATTGAGAAAGAGCATCAGGCCGAACAGTGGATGGATACGCTTTTTAAACAAATTGAAAACAATACGCTCCACTCGTGGGTAAACCAAAACAGCTACGCCATCGACAACTGGTATAAGGACAAAGGACTGGCCTTTTACGTTTTTAAAGAAAACAAGCTTTGGTACTGGACCCACAACGCCCTGGTACTCCCCAACGATACCTTGTGGTATCGAACCAATTTTCAAAACCTGGGCAATGCCTGGGCTGAGGTTCGCACCCGAAAACAAAACGACTTGCTGCTGATAGCACTGGTTCATGTACAAAACAGCTATCCCTATGAAAATGAGTACCTGAAAAACGCTTTTCATCCTTCGTTTAAACTAAAATGCCCAATGAGCCTGACGGTGGACAGCAGCCAGGACAAAGCCATTTACAGTAAAGAAGGGGCTTACCTGTTTAGTCTGCAAAACGATAAAACCTGCGAACATAAAAGCAAAACCCGGCTGGCTATTGTTATGCTATTGACAGCTTTGGCTTTTGGCCTGCTCTTTATACGCGACAGGTTTAAGGACCAAAAGTTTTCGGTGAATAAATTCCTTGTGTTCAGTGCTGTGCTTATCGTGTTGCGTGCCATAATGCAGCTCTTACAACTCCCCTCGTTTCTTGGCACACTGCCCGTTTTTCAACCCCAGTACTTTGCTTTTTCGGCCCTTTTCCCCTCTTTGGGCGACTTGCTGATAACCATCAGCCTGCTTGTTTACCTGCTGTTTGTTTTCTATGCAAAAGTGGAGCTTGTACCAGCAAAAAATCTACCGGCCCGGCAGGCAAGCCTCACCGGATGGTTTTGGCTGCTACTTATAGCTGCCTATACAGTTTTGGTACACACCCTTTTTCATCACCTGCTAATCGATTCCAACTTTCATTACGAAGCTTACGATATTTTAAATCTATCGGTATTTAGCTTAATTGGCTATTTCATTCTAATGACCTTATTCATAGGCCTGGTGTTGCTACTCGACAAGGCGGCCAATCAATTACAGGGTCAGGTATCGCCTGCCCGCTGGTTACAAAGAATGCTGCTTATACTGGCCCTTGCAGTTCCCATATTGTATGTTTTTAATCAAAAAGAGGCTTTGGTTCCTGCTTTCTTTTTTGCCCTGATGATTGTTTTTTGGTATTGGATACGACAGAAATACAACCCACGCTTTGGCATGGTTATCGTTCTGATTGCACTTTTCTCGGCTTATGCCACTTATTTTATACGTGTTCAAAACCACAGCAAACGCATCGAAGAAAGCAAAGTACTGGCAGTGAACCTGGCTCGGGAGCAGGATCCGGTAGCTGAAGTAATTATTGGCGAAATGCTGCAAACGCTGCACAGCGACAGCACGCTGGTTGACATTCTTCAGGAAGAATGGTTCGATTTTGAGAAACTGATTCAATATTTGAATTCAAACTACTTTACCGGCTACCTGGGGCGTTATAACTTTCAGCTTACGCTCTGCAATCCAACCGATAGTGTGCTCCTTGAAGGAAGCGATGAGCGTTGGGCGCATTGTCATAGTTTTTTCGATACCCTGATAAGTAAGAATGGCACAAAAACAGCCATTCCCGGGCTTTATCATCTGAAAAACCGTATAGGTGGCATCAATTATTTCGTTGAAACAACCGTTCATCTTAAAAATGGCTGGGAAGATGTTACCCTATTTATTGAACTCCTCTCGAAACCCAATTTCGAAGTGCTGGGCTACCCGGAGTTATTATTGGAGAAGCCCCTGGGCCTTTACAACTCTTATACCGAATTAAGTTTTGCCAAATATATCAACAACCAGCTTGTTGAACATTCCGGAGGCTATCCTTACGCCCTGGATCAATCGGTTTACCAACAAAACCCGGATGAGTTTTCAGTATTCCAGGAGCAGGATTACGACCATCTTTTGTACCGTAGCGGGCAAAATGCCGTATTGGTAAGCTTTCCTACGGTTAAGTTTTACAACGTGGTGATTTCGTTTACCTACATTTTCCTGTTTCTGCTGTTTCTGGTGACTGTGCTGTTAATATTGGGAAACCGGTTCACGCCCATCATCGATTTTCAATTCAACATCCGGAATAAAATTGTGTATTCGCTAATTACCCTTTTGCTGGTGTCGCTAATTATTATAGGTGGAGCCACTGTTTTTTACACTTATCAGCAATACGAACGCACCCAAAACGATTTGCTGGCCGAAAAAATGCAGAGTGTGCTCATCGAGATTGAGCACAAACTTTCGAACATCAATACCATCGAAGAAGTTGATGAGGATTACCTGGCATCGTTACTGGTAAAATTCTCGAATGTATTCTACACCGACATCAATCTTTACGACACCAAAGGTTATTTGATATCGACCTCACGAAACGAGATTTTTGAGAAAAAACTAACCAGTCCCAAGATGCACGCCACCGCTTACCGCGAAATGGTAATTAACAAAAAAGCCCGGGTGGTACATAAAGAGCGCATCGGCAAACTGGAGTATTATTCGGCTTACCTGCCCTTTGTGGGAGCCGACCGCAAACTACTGGCATACATTAACCTGCCTTATTTTACCAAAGAAGTGGTGTTTCGGCAGGAACTTTTGCGTGTTGTGGTGGCTGTAATTAATATTTACGCTTTTCTTATCATGCTGGGAATTGCCATCGCCATTTACATGTCGAACCGCATTACCGAACCCCTGCGGATGTTGCAGAATCGCATCAGTAAAATCGATTTGAGCAAAAAGAACGAACGCATTAACTATCGGGGCAACGACGAGATTGCCCAACTGGTTTATGAATACAACCGCATGCTCGATGCGCTGGATTCGAGCGCCAAACTACTGGCCAAATCGGAACGGGAATCAGCCTGGCGCGAAATGGCCCGACAAATAGCCCACGAGATTAAAAACCCGCTTACACCCATGAAACTGAGTACCCAACTGCTGGAACGCTCATGGATTAATCGGGATGCCGATTTTGAGCAACGGCTCACACGGTTTACCAGCAACCTGATTGAACAAATCGACAGCCTATCGGCCATTGCTTCGGCGTTTTCACAATTTGCACAAATGACGCAACCGAGAACCGAAAAAGTAAATCTGGTAGAACGACTGATGCAAAGCACCCAGTTGTTTAAAGAATGCAGCTATGTTGAAGTCGATTTTGATTTTGATACCCACGAGGCCATTTATATTAAAGCCGACAACGAGCGCATGCTGCAAGTGTTCAATAATCTGATTAAAAATGCCATTCAGGCTATTCCCCAAAGCAAACAGGGAAAAGTACATTTAAAAATCAGTCAGGAAAACAAACAGGTTCTGGTTGCTATTAACGACAACGGCGTAGGTATTTCGAAAGAGTTTGAGAACAATATGTTCCAGCCCAATTTCACCACCAAAAGCAGCGGAACCGGACTGGGGCTGGCTATTGTAAAAAATATTGTGGAAGAATTTGGTGGTTCCATCTGGTTCGAATCGGAATATGGAAAAGGGACTACATTTTTTGTATCGTTTCCTGTTTTGGAAAATGATACCCGGACTGACAGCTAAAAATCAAAGCACGGGTTTAAGATACTGTTTCTGTTTTAGTTGCTTAAAGCAGGCAGTTAATTTGTTTATCCGAGTTTTACAACGGTAATTCCGGCTCCCCCAAATTCCACATGTTCGTCTTCGACTTTGCGGACCAAATCGACGGTAAAAAGGTATTCGCGGATGAGTTGCCTTAAAATTCCGTTGCCTTTACCATGTAAAATTTTTACTTCGTGCGCGCCCACCATAATGGCTTCGTCGATAAAATCCTGTACTGTTTGAATGGCTTCGTCGGCACGCTTGCCACGCACATCGAGTCCGGGTTTAAAAGCCATTTTTCGCTGATTGAGCTCATAAGCCTGCTTAAACTTTGCACTGCCTCCCGGTTGGCGCATCATGTTTTTCTTCTCTTGTTGTTCCAAAGCTTCCAGTTTGGCAATGGCAACGGTTGTAAGTAAATTTCCAAAAGCCACCACAGCGTTTTTGTCACCCAGTTCCATAATTTCACCAACCGAAGTCTGCCCTTTAATGCGCACAGGCATGCCAATGGTAAAAGGCTTTTCGCGAACAAGTTTTTTCTTTTCGGGCTGTTCAGTTTTTTGTTCTGTCTTTGGCTTTTTTACCTTGTTTTCGCGTTCCTTAAGCTTCTGCATTTTACGCTGAATGCGTTCCTGTTCGGCACTGTTTACAGCAACTACTTCTTCTTTAAAACTGTTAAGTTCCTTACGGGCTTCAAGGGTTTTTCCTTTTTCGGCCTGTGATTCTTTAATTTTTCGGACCGTATTTTCAATAATTTTATTGGTATCGTTCAGCAGTTTTTGCGCTTCAGAACGGGCATTCTCACTTACTTCTTTACTAAACTCAGTGGCTTTGGCCAGTTCCTGCTTTTCTTTTTCCATCATCTCCTCGAGCCGGCGCTCAATTTTCCGGATGTTTTCTCTTTTGTTTTCCCAGTAGCGCTTATCGCGAAGAATCTGGCGCAGGTGCTTGTCGAAATGTACCTGATCCTCGCCTACTTTCGATTTGGCATCTTCAATTATTTCTTGCGACAAGCCAATTTTATAGGCAATCTCAAAAGCAAAACTACTGCCCGGCTTGCCCATTTCGAGCATAAAAAGCGGTTCCAGTTTTTGCGTATCGTAAAGCATGGCCCCATTAACAATGCCCTCCTGCGACGATGCAAAGTGCTTCAGGTTGGTATAGTGGGTAGTAATTACCCCAAAAACTTTATCGGTATTTAGCTTGTTTAAAACCGCTTCGGCAATAGCGCCACCCAACATGGGTTCGGTTCCGGTTCCAAACTCGTCGATTAAAACCAGGGTTTGCGCATCGGCATTACGCGAAAAATGCTTCATGCTTAGCAAGTGGGAACTGTAGGTGCTCAAATCGTTTTCAATACTTTGCTCGTCCCCAATATCGATGAAAATATTCTTAAACAATCCGGCATTGCTGTCGGGCTCAACCGGAATGAGCAAACCGCATTGGAGCATGTATTGTAACAACCCTACCGTTTTTAAACAAACCGACTTTCCACCGGCATTGGGCCCCGAAATCAGAAGAATGCGATTGGTACTGTTCAGACTTATGTTTAAGGGAACTACTTTACGGTTTTCTTCTTTAAACGACAAGTAAAGTAAGGGATGCGTAGCCTGATTCCACTGTAAAACCCGGGTGTCGCTTACATCGGGCATTGTACCCCCGATACGCTGCGCAAAACGGGCTTTGGCCCGGATAAAATCCATAATTCCCAGCAGCATAAGGGCATCGTCCAAATCGTCGGTGTAAGGCCTGATGGTTTCGGTAAAATCTTTCAAAATACGCACAATCTCGCGCCGTTCATCGGCTTCGAGACTTGATATCTGGTTATTGATTTCAACCACCGGTGCCGGCTCTACATAACAGGTTTTTCCCGTGGCCGATTCGTCGTGAATAATTCCTGAAATTTTGCGTTTGAACGACACCGGAACCGGAATTACCGAACGCCCGTCGCGCATGGCCAGGGTAGCATCTGCATCGACCCAGCCCTCTTTTTGGGCCTGATTAATGATGCGGTGAATCAATTTGGAAACTTCCTGCTGCTTTGATGCCAATTCACTGCGAATGTGGGCCAGTTCCGGCGAAGCTTTATCACGGATTTTTCCCTGTCCGTTTAAAATTTTGTCGATACCATCGGTAACATAAGCATGAACGGTAACTTTATCAGCAATGGCTTTCAGATGCGGGTACTTTTCAGCGCTTTCGTCCTTTTTAAAAAAGCGCAAAATACTTTTTACCGTTTGTAAGGCTCTGCGGAGATTAAACAATTCGCTGGTTTCTAAAAAAGTGCCGGAAACCCGCATCTTGGCAAAAGCGGTACGAAGGTCGAAATAATGATCGGTTGGGAATTCTTCGCCCGATTCAAGCAGGAGCCTGAATTCCTGAGTTTCGAGCAAACGCAGATGCAAAGCACTGTAATTATCTAAAAAACGCATCTGCCCAACCAAATCTTTTCCCAATTCGCTAAGACAATGCTCTTTTACCAGCTCACGTACCTTTACAAAATCAATTTTATGTTCAAAGTTCTCCGGATATATCACAAGTTTTTTTCTGCAAAAATAATGTTATGATTTTAATTGAGGCAGTATTTAAGTTTTGATTTGCATTTTTGTTGTATCGCTCAAATAAACGCTATTTTTGCTTCGGATGAATTAATTGTTTATCACTATGCGCTTATCCATTTGTTTGATTTTTATTGGGCTGAACCTGAATCTTTGGTCGCAGGATTTGCTATTTTTAAACAATGGCGAAAAGCTCAATTGCACCATTGTTGCCATCGACACGCAATTTGTTTCGGTGCGCATTCTGGGGTTAAAGAAAAACGAAAATCGCGTGGTGCCGCTTACTCAGGTTGATTCGATGATTTGGAACAATAAAAGCAGCAATTATTCAGGGCAACAATATTCAGCAGATTTTTCCAATCCAAAAGATTCCTCATCGACCGTTAAAGGGAACTATTTGTATCTTTTTACAGGAAACATTATCAGCGGAAAAACCATCGATTTAAAGGAACCTTTATTCGGTAATCCCCATTTACTTATCGATGGAAATAAGTTTAATGCGCACGAAGTGAAATTCTACTCGAACGACGAGGGCTTTTTTGCCAATACCATTAAATTGCAAGGGCTTTCTACTTCATCATTTTCGCGAAGAGTACGAAAAGGACGTATTAATTTGTACGAGCGTACTACCTACAATGCAACCGCAATGACTTATGGATATGCCGGAACATCGGGTTTTGGAGGACATGGAACCTATGGAAGTGTGGGGGGATTTGGCGTGGGAGCATCGTTACCACACACCAAATATTATTACAACAAAGGTTTTGGCGACTTAAAACATCTCGATTATTACAGCCTTAAAAACGATATGGCCGATGATCCGCTTGCAATTTCGGCGCTGAATCACTGGAACAAAACACGAAAAAAAGGAAATGCGTTTTTGTACTCCAGTCTTCTGGTAACAGGAGTCAGTTTTATTGCGTTCACCAATAAAGTTACCGAAAGCGAAGACCCACAGGTTACCATAGAGCTGGTTGGTTTATCGCTGGGTATTTCAGGTTTGTTAATAAAATATCTGGCTTGGGATCGCAGCATAAACCCGCGAAACCTGAAAAAAAGTATCGATATTTATAACCGATAAATAATTTTGTTGTTATGCTATTACAAAGAATAACAAGAGGGTGTCACTGGGAATAATTACCAGACTTCAACTTACGAAAAAAGATAAAACAGACTTTAAAACTATTTAAAATATGAACTACAAATCCTTTGTATTCAGTCCTTTTCAGGAAAACACCTATGTACTTTACGACGATAGCCGGGAATGCGTAATTGTTGATGCAGGAAACTTTTCGGAATATGAACACGAACAGTTGGATGCATTTATTGAACAAAACCGATTGAAACCCATAGCTTTGTTACAAACACACAATCACCTCGACCATCTTTTTGGAGCAAAATACGTGACTGACAAGTATCAGATTCCTTTGGTTTGCCATGCCGACGAAGTGCCCTGGATTAAGCGGTACAAAGCTACCTGTGCTGCCTACGGTCTTGAAATGGACGAAGAACCACCGATGCCCCAACAACTGATTGCTCATGGTGACATTTTTCAATTTGGTGAAACCAAATTGGAAGTAATTCATGTGCCCGGACATTCAGCAGGAGGAGTAGCATTTTACCATGCTCCCGATGGTCTGCTTTTTTGTGGCGACATATTGTTTGATGCCAGCATTGGCCGCACCGATTTACCCGGCGGAAATTATGAGCAACTAATTTCGGGCATTAAAGAAAAGCTTTATGTTTTACCCGATACCACCCGGGTTTTTCCGGGGCACGGAGCTGAAACCAGCATTGGTAAAGAAAAAAGCAGTAACCCTTATGTAAAA
The DNA here is from genome assembly GCA_050179685.1 of Salinivirgaceae bacterium. Taxonomy (GTDB): domain Bacteria; phylum Bacteroidota; class Bacteroidia; order Bacteroidales; family SZUA-534; genus GWE2-40-63. The sequence continues at coordinate 56,980 of JBFXEW010000004.1, read as the reverse complement.
GGATAGCTCTTAAAATTAGCTTTCCTTTTTTAACAGATCGCGAATTTCGGCCAATAAAACTTCCTGATTCGATGGAGCCGGGGGAGCTTTGGGAGCTTCCTCTTTCTTACGCTTGGCATGATTCATGAATTTAACCAGTAGAAATACAGCCCAGGCAACAATCAAAAAATTGAAAACAACCTGTAAAAAATTGCCATAATTCAGGCTAACCGCCGGATTTTCGCCAACGGCCTCTTTCATAACAATACTAAGGTCGGAAAAATTTACCCCGCCAATCAATAATCCAATAGGCGGCATAATTAAATCGTTTACTAAACTGGTCACAATTTTACCAAAGGCTGCACCAATGATGATACCGACTGCCATATCAATTACATTGCCTTTCATGGCAAAAGTCTTAAACTCACTTAAGATTTTCATGTTTGCTTAATTTAACTTTTAATTACCTGATTTGAATGAACCCAAAGTTATCAATATTTAACAAACCCGCAGATAGGGAATCAATTATTATTGCATGCTATTAAAAAAAACGGGCACTGGTTTTTAAAACCAGAATGCCCGCTACATTAAAAACCCACAATTGTCAGGTGTGCTTATTTTTTAAGAACTCTTTTCAATACGGTGTCCTTATCCAGCTTTTTAGTGCAGAAGAACCAGTCTTTACAATCCAGACCTTCTTCTTTACCATCCATACGGTTTTTAGCCGTTCCGCAAGAACCCGCAGTAGGAATAATCACATCGTCACCCGGACGCCAATCGGCCGGAGTAGCAATATTAAATTCGTCGGCGGTTTGCAATGCAATCACAATTCGGTACAGTTCGTCGAAGTTGCGACCCAAACTCAACGGATAATACAAAACAGTACGCACAATTCCTTTTGGATCGATTACAAATACGGCGCGAACAGCTTTTGTGTTGCTTTCGCCCGGCATCATCATACCATATTTTTTGGCAACTTCCATGGTAATATCCTCAATTAGCGGAAACATTACCTCAACGTTTTTCATTCCTTTGTACTCAATCTTATCTTTAATGGTTCGCAACCAGGCAATGTGGCTGTATAAACCATCAACAGAAAGACCTACCAGTTTACAGTTGGCTTCGTTAAATTGCTTTTCCATACTGGCAAAAGTCATAAACTCTGAGGTACAAACCGGAGTAAAATCGGCCGGATGGCTAAAAAGAATTACCCAACTGCCTTTGTAATCGGCCGGGAAATTGATGTCGCCCTGAGTGGTTACAGCTTTAAACTCTGGTGCTGGTTCGCCAATGCGTGGCATGGCATAAACTTTTTGTTCATTATGTTCTTCCATAATCTTATTGTTTTTAATTGTTATTTTAATAGTGCATTATACATCCAAATCATTTTTTCCTGGGCATCGATAAAGCCCGATACCAGGTTAACGGTGCCATCGTCATCGTTTTCGGCAGCCAGTTTTACAATCTCACGTTCCTGCTTCAGCAATTCTTTGGTTTCGCTAATAACCTCTTTAACGGTGGCTTCGGCCGAAGTAATGTTTTCTTTTTCAGGAATACTTGCCAGTTTTATGTATTTTGAGAAGGAATGAACCGGCTTACCTTCGAGCATAAGAATGCGCTCAGCAATTTCGTCGGCCATTTCGTTCAAACTGTTATAAAGTTCTTCGAATTGGGCATGCAGCTGGAAGAATTGTTTACCCACAATATTCCAGTGATATCCACGAACATTCATATAACTAATTTGCACATTGCTCAGGTAAGCATTGAGCTTTTCGTTCATTTTTGCAGCATAGGCTGCATCTAAGTTAATTTGATTACTCATAATTATAGTTTTTTATTTGTGATTGTTTGTTTTATGCTTAATGAAACTTCCATTTATTTGAAGTTTGATATCGTCGATAATAAAATTATCGATGGCGTGCTGCTCAAAAAAGCTTTTTAACAATTCGTCGAGTTTTTCATTCTCAAAATCCTCGATATAATCGCATTGCACACAATACAAATGATGATGATTGGTTAAAACACCGTCGTAGCGCATTACATCTTTCTCTGTTTTAACTTTTTTAATCAGCTTATTCTGCACCAGCATGTCCAAAACCTTGTAAACCGTTCCGGTAGCAATATTCGGATGCTGCTTGCGTATGTATTCAATAATCTGATCGGCAGTCGGATGGTTATTGAGGCTATAAATAGCCTCTAAAATACTCATGCGCTGCGGAGTAACTTTTAATCCTTTTTCGATAATTTTTTCACGAACTGAATCGGGAGATATTTTCATAAGAGAATTTATTGTTATTGAGAATTATTCTCATTTACTAATAAACATCAAATAATCGAATTTGTTTTAAGAAAGGATAAAAAAATTTCTTAAAAATTGAATTCCATCTGCAGGGGCTGTAATCACAAGCTAAAAACAACAAACCAAAATATTTTTCCACCAAAAAACCCAATTTCTTCCCTATAAGCTCATTAATAACAAGGATTAAAAACTCCAAAGTGCAAAAATTTTATACCAAAGTGCTCAAAATGTACCACCTCTGAATAGAAAAGGAAATGTATTTTTAGGAAAGTAATTGAACCAGCATTAAATAAAATTTTAGACTAAATACATAATCAAAACTTTAATAAAATATCAAGTCCAATGAAAAATAAAATATTTTTAGGATTCTCCTTAATTACCCTTGCCGCTTTTGGAATTTTCAACGCAGTAAGTTGTAGCGAAAAAGACATCTTTGTTCCTGAGTTAAAGTTTAACACAAACTCTCTAATTTTTGACTCGCATTTTGTAGGAAGCGATTCCGTTTCTATATCATCGAACACAAACTGGACCGCCTCAAGTTCTGAAAGCTGGTTGAGTTTAAGCCCAACATCGGGAACCAATGATGGAACCCTTTATATAACAGCCCAGACAAACACCGACACCTCATCACGTACAGCGCTAATTACGGTAACAGCCGAAGGATTAGATGCACAAAGCATTACAGTTAAACAAAACCGGGCACTTTCTGTATCGGCCTCGGCTATTTATATTGGAGCTGAAGAAAACAGTACAGCTACTTTTACAATAAAATCGGAAGCCAGCTGGACTGTAAATTGCTCAGCCGAATGGCTTAATATTTCTCCAAAAACCGGATCGAACGACGGTAGCATTACCCTTACTGCGTTGCACAATGCCGACACCGCAAGGCGAACTGCATCAATACTTGTTATGACCAACAACGACACCCTGCAAACCATCGAAGCCATTCAAAATGGTAGTATTTACACCCTCGAAGTTTCGAAAACTACTCTTGCAATTGGAGTTGAAGGTGGAGATGAAACATTTACGCTTAGTTCGAACACCAACTGGACCATTACCAACCCTCAGCCCTGGTTAAGCATCAATCCAACATCAGGTTCCAACGATGCTACCATAAACATTAATATTGAAGCAGCAAGCACCTCAAAAAACCGAGTGGCTGTACTGAATATTACCGCTCCATTAACCGATTCAAAAAGCGTACGAGTTACCCAGGAAGGCATTCCATGTGCCCCGGACGATGATAATTACTATTGTAACGAAAGTGCCTGCCCTATTCCGGCAATGCCCACTTATTTATCGCTACCGGCCAATGAATTCCTCCCCGATCCATTTACCTTCTTTGATGGCACTCCGGTTACCAGTAAAGCCGATTTTACCTGTCGACAAGTTGAAATTTCGGCTTTAGCCCAAGAATTTGAATACGGCTACAAACCCTGTACCCCTTATTCAGCAACAACAGCCAAATTAAACGGGAACATCCTCACCATTACAGTCGATGGAAATGGAAAAAGCATTTCGTTTAATTGTACCATAAGTTATCCAAATACCGGAAGCGCTCCATATCCGGCTATGATTGGAATGAACTATTCATTTTTGAATAATACAGAACTGTTAAACATGGGCGTTGCCATCATAAATTTCCCCAGTGACGAAATTGCCCAACAAGTTGATGGTAGTTCGCGTGGAAAAGGAAAATTTTACGATTTCTTCTGTGCCGATCATTCAGCCGGAGCTATAATGGCCTGGTCGTGGGGAATAAGTCGTCTGATTGATGCTTTGGAAAAAACTCCCGAAGCCAATATTAATGCGAACCGATTGGGAGTTACCGGTTGTTCAAGAAATGGAAAAGGTGCTTTAGCAGCCGGAGCATTTGATACACGCATCGCTTTAACCATTCCACAGGAATCGGGTTCCGGAGGAGCTGCCAGCTGGCGTGTTTCCGATTTTCAAGGTTCAAGCGTTCAAAGACTTTCACAAATTGTTACCGAAAATGTTTGGTTTCGTAAAAACTTTTCGCAATTCAGCAGTTCGGCAACAAAACTACCTTTCGATCACCACATGATTGCAGCTTTGTGTGCACCACGCGCACTTTTATTTGTTGAAAACACTTCGATGACCTGGCTGGGCAATTTAAGCACCTGGACCACTGGAAATGCAGCACACATGGTTTGGGAAGCGCTGGGAGTGCCTGATAATATGGGCTTCACTCAGGTTGGCCACAGCGACCATTGCGGTTTACCTGCTGCTCAACAACCTGAAGTGGCTGTTTATGTAAAAAAGTTTTTACTGGATATTGAAAGTGAAAATACTAGCATTATGAAAACCGACGGCAATCTGTTTTTTGATGCTGAAAAATGGATTAACTGGACTGTTCCGGATTTGGAATAATTGAAAGTAAGCTGCCAGAGATAAGGAAAATAAAGTACAAAGTTATTTTCTTTTATCTCTGGCAATAATTACCCGGCAGCCTGAATTAGTTTTTCAATATCAAACTTTTTCATTTTCATAAATGCCTCTACTACTTTGGGTGCTTTAAGCGGGTCACGCATTAAAGCATCCAGAACTGAGGGAATAATCTGCCACGAAACCCCAAATTTGTCTTTAAGCCAACCACATTGCTCAGCTTCGGGAACTGCAGATAATTTGTTCCAAAAATAATCAATCCCGGCCTGGGTATCGCATTCAACCACAAACGATAAGGCTTCGTTAAACTCAAAACCATGCTCGAGTGAACTATCCATGGCCATAAAAACATTTCTACCCAGATTGAACTGTGCATGCTTAACCAAACCTTCGGGCTCCGATTCTCCTTTTTCGAAACGCAGGACTCCCCGTACTTTGGAATTCTCAAATACCGAAGTATAAAATCCGATGGATTCAGCAGCTTTTCCGCATTGTGCTTCGGTAAATAATAAGGAAGGGGTAAATTTTTGTCCAACATCTTCCATATTTCCCAGAGCTAACTGCCACGACTGTCCATAGCGATCCTGAATCCACCCGTATTTTTGACTCCAGGCATAGTTATCGAGTGGCATCAATATTTTCCCTTCATGCAAAAACAGGTTCCAGGCTTTATCAAGTTCCTCCTCGTTATCACAAAGCACATAAAACGATATGGAAGGATTCAACTTAAACTGGGGACCTCCGTTCAGGAGCATAAACTTTTGTTGAGTCGATTCAATATTAACCACCAGGTGATTCTCTGAAGTGATTTTTGAATTATTGAAAGCAGAACAATAGAATTCAGCCGCCTCTTTGGCTTTTCCATTGAACCAAAGGCAAGGATAAATTATTGGATTCATAGGTTTTAAGTTTTGATCTCTTTTTAGTTTATTACTTACTCAATTCCACGAGTTTTTTCATGGTATTCAGATTTCGGGTGGTTGCGGTAATCTCAAGTTTCCGCTCCAAAAGGTTATTTGAAAGTTTTGATCGGGCTGCATTTTCGGGCATGTAAAGGTAAGCCGCATCCTTTTCTATCGCCAGTTTTTCCTTTCCAAAATCCTGTGCACAAAATTCTTCAACCTTAATTGGACTCGGCTTATTCTTAAATAGCACATAAAAAACACGCGAAGGATCAAATCCATCGCGAAAAGGATTTGCATCCAAAACTTTTTGTAATTGCTTGCCTGTGCGCACCACCACCGAAATATGCGCACCCAGATGTTGCTTTATCAACTCATGCACTTTCATTTCAACTTCTTTTGCCGATAATTTGGTATCGACCAGTGCATTCCCGCTTTGAATGTAGGTTCGTACGTTTTCGAATCCGGCATCGGAAAGTATGCTTCTGAGTTGCGCCATCGGAACCCTATTTTTTCCTGTGGGCATCACCCCACGTAAAAGTGCCACATAAGTCTTCATAACATTATTTATTTGGGTTTCTGTCTTTACAAAAAGTCCAAATTTTCCTTAACTTTTCGGTTCGGCACAAGCAAACATCCAATGGACGCCAAATTTGTCCTGACAACTTCCATAATAATCGCCCCAAAACATATCCTGTAATTCCTGCTCCACTATTCCTCCTTCAGCTAAAGCTGAAAACAAACGGGCGGTTTCTTTTCGGGTATCGGGCTGCAGGTTTATATACACATTGTTTCCCTGCACAACTTTAAAACCCATCAACTCCGGTGCATCGGTTCCCATAAGTAAATGTCCGCCCAGTATGGGCAGCGACACATGCATCACCAGATTCAAATCCTTTTCGGGCAATGGGGGCATTCCTTCTGCCGGAGGAATATCTTTAAATCGCATAATGCCTTCGCCCGAAAACTCGGTTCCAAAAACTTTTTTGTAGAAGTTGAAAGCTTCTTCAGTTTTGTTTGTAAAGTTTAAATAAATGCTTACAGTTGCCATAACTTAATTGTTTAAGGTATTCGTTTCACAAAGTTCTTTTAATATTTTTAATGCATTGGGCCACATACTTTCAAAGTGTTTTTTAAACTCTTCGTTTATTTTGGTTAAGTAAATTTGGAGCAAAGTCTTTCCATCGGACTCTTTAAACAAATAACTTTCAATTGCGCCAGCCCATACCTCAACTTCTGGTCCGCTTAAGATTTCTTTTCCCTCGTTATACAAACCCAGGTGCTCAATACTAACCAACTGATTGGGAATATTGGTTTTTATCCGGCTCACCATCCCTCCCTCTTTTCCATTTTCGTCGGAACCAACAAAAAGAATTTTTGAACCCTGTTCCCAGGAACCTTTATAATGCGACGAGGGATTAAATGCTGCTGTCCATGTATTGTAGTGCTTTTTGTGCAACATGGTTTGATAAACTTTTGCAGCCGGAGCATCAATTTGAATTTCGAAATGTAATGCATTACTACTTTCGAGGGATTCCACATGGTTTTTAAAACGATTTAGTATCGATTGCCATCCTTGTTGTTGCAGTTCCAACGAATTTTCACTTTCGGCATCGAACGATTCGGTAACCCGGGTATGTCCGTTTTGCGCTTCAAAAACAACCTGAACTTTTCGTTGGTCAGGCATTACATAGGCAATTTTTTCAAAGGGAATAATCTCGGTATAGATGCCTTCAAAATCGAAGCCCATATTGCCATCTTTTGATTCCATGCGGGAACAGAATTTTCCGCCAACTTTTAAATCAACGGTGGCATTTGGCGTATGCCAATCGTCCGATGCTGCATTCCATTGAACGATATGATTGGGATCGTTCCAATAGTTCCACACTTTTTGTACCGGAGCATTTACTTCTGTTATAAGGGTAATTACAGGTTTTTGGGGTTTTTCCATGACAGTAGATTTAAATTTGTTACAATCAACTTTTCTTCCCTTTAAACAAGGCATAAATTGCCATAGCGTGGCCGTGTCCCAGTTCAAAGTCATCTTTTAACCATTGCACAACTTGTCCTGCTTTTACATCGGACTTTAACTTTCCTTTATCAAGAAAACTTTTTTGAGTAGCCAGATTGATAAAGTCATCCGGAGATTTTCCGCTCTTTTTTTGAATGTTTTCTAAATACGCTTGAAACGACATGGTATTAAAGTTTATTGCTTATAAATTTAATTAGATTTTGATTTCGGTAAGCCAAACCGGCCCAGGCAAGTATGCCCATATAAACCGGGAAAAGTGTATGACTAAATACCGGACTGCCAACCCTAAAGTTAGTTGCAACAGCACCTCCCAAATAAGCGGTAAGTAAAACAATTCCGATAATTGAAGTTCGGGGAATTGCATATAAAAAAGTACTTACCAACAAGATAAGACCAATAATAAATACCTTATCGGCCGGATAACCCAGCTCCACTGTTGCTTTTACCGACTCATCCATTCCGAAAAGTTTACCAAGACTGTCGAATAAGAAAAAAATAATTACTAATGCGGTTAGAATCCAACCAACGGTTTTTTTTGTTTTCATCTTCATAGGCTTTAAGTTTACTATTTTAAACTGTTTTAGAAATTCGAAGTGGTAAAAACTACTCGAATTTTAATTTAGACCAAACAAACTTAAGCTGGATTTTTTTACCTTAGCGTGTATATAAACGACAAATAAACGGCAGTATGCGACAAGTCTAGTTGAATTTTAGTATGCTGAAAAATCTGACTGAAAGCCCAAATCATCAGTCTTTTTAACTAGTTGAATTATGAAGAAGATAGCCATTCTGGTTCCTGAACATTCGGTAATTCAGGCTATAGCCGATCCTCAATATTGTTTTAGCGCAGTGAATAATTACCGCATGCAAAATGGTTTGGAACCCTTGTTTGAACTAACATTGGTTGGATTAAAACCACGAATAAAACTCAACCAGGGAAATTATTTAGTACAACCCGACCAATTAATAAGTCCTTTTGTTCCTTACGATTTGATTATAATTCCGGCGCTATTTGGCGATTTGCAGGTTGCCCTGGAAACCAATAAAAAAATAATTCCCTGGCTAATAAAACAATATGCAAAAGGAGCTGAACTCGCCTCGCTTTGTTTGGGCGCTTTTTTGCTGGGCTCAACCGGCCTGGTAAACGGCATGAAATGTTCAACCCACTGGAGTTTTGCCAATAAATTCCGGAACATGTTTCCCGATGTAATTATGCAGGAAGGGCAAATTGTTACCGATGAACATGGGATTTACACCAGTGGAGGTGCTCATTCGTATTGGAACCTGTTGCTTCATTTGGTCGAAAAATTTACCGATAGAGAAACAGCCATTTACATCTCAAAATATTTTGCCATCGATATTAATCGAAACCGACAATCGGTTTTTGCCTTATTTACCGGACAAAAAGACCACCACGACGAAGTGGTAAGGCAGGCACAGCAATTCATTGAACAAAATACTGAAAAGCGCATAACTGTTGAAATGCTCGCTGAAAATCTGGCCATTGGGCGACGCAGCTTAGAGCGCCGATTTAAAAAAGCTACCAACAACTCGGTTTTGGAATATATTCAGCGGGTTAAAGTTGAAACGGCCAAACGGCAATTTGAATCGAGTATAAAAAACATTAACGAAGTGATGTTCGAAGTAGGCTATAACGACAGCAAAGCATTTCGGAACACCTTTAAAAAAGTTACCGGGTTAACCCCTGCAGCCTACCGGAATCGCTATCATAAAATCAGCGTTTAAAAAAAAAGCTTGTTGTAATTGTACCTGTTTATCCCGATTTAACAAAATTATGGTATAATTTATGTTACAATTTTTACCTAATCATAAAAAACAAACCACATGAGCAAAAACTACTCCTCCCTGTTGGTGGCATTCCTACTTATCAATCTTGCATTTGTAGCTTGCCTGCCTGACGAAGATCTTGTAAAACCAAACGCATGTTTTACTTTCTCGCCTGAAACAACCATCGAAGTGGGCCAAACGGTAAGTTTCCAGAACTGTTCAAAAGATGGCAAAACATATGCCTGGGATTTTGGCGACGGAGCCAATTCATCGGTATTTGAACCAACACATACTTACAACCAGCCCGGAGAATATGAGGTGGTGTTAGCAGTTTATAACAATTCGCTGAACGACATTACCAGTCGCACCATTACTGTAATTGATCAGGAACCTTTGGCTTGTTTTAGTATTTCATCGAATCCGGCAGAGGTAAATCAATCGGTTACCTTTGACAATTGTTCGCAAAATGCCGATTCGTATCGCTGGGATTTCAATTCCGATGGCATTACTGATTCTGAAGAAACTTCGCCCAGCATAAGCTTTGAAACCGAAGGCATCTATAATGTAAAACTCACCGCCATTAACGGTAATTTATCAAATACGGTTACACTTCCCTTACTTGTAGGAACCACTACCTATGATCCCACCGTATATGATATGCCCATTCAGTGGAGCGATTATTATTATAACGATTTTGAAACTAAAGGAGACTGGGCTGAAGAATCGAACTCAGAATATACTACGGTAATTGAAGAAAACCATTACAAACTCACTAACTTTTTAACCGAGAACCTGTATTTATTCTGGACCAATGCAGTGGAAATGCCACAGACAACAAGCAATTACGATATGGAAGCCCTTATTTTAATTGAATACGATGTGTCCACCGAGGGTGATGGTATATTTTGGGCACTCGACCCCGATGCTTTTAATTACAATTATTACCGGTATAGTCAATACGAAGGAATTGATTATTACATAATAGGCGATTCTAAAACCGGAAGTTGGCTGCAACCAACCGATTGGAATTCAACAAATCAGGTGAATTTTGAAACCTACAACAAACTCACGGTACGGAAATTCTTTGGTAAATATTATGTGTTTATGAATGAACAATATTTGGGAAGCTACGATTATACCGGTGATTTTGGCGAAAAATTTGGATTTATTGTGGGCGCCGATTCAAAAATGTGGGTCGATTGGATTGGTATCTGGGAAATGGATTTCAGCGCTACCAAAGCGGCAAAACCCAAATCGCACTTAAGCAACAGCAAGCAGGTAAGTCCTGTTGGAAACCATGCTTTGAAAATAGCAAGGCCTGCCGAAAGGATAAAATGATGCTCCCCGCTGCAAGCAGACGGGGTATCTACAAAAAAATTTCTTATTATCGCCTCAAGAAGCAGATTATTTACCCTCGCTCCCGCTTTCAGCGGCATTGTTCGACTAGAAAATTTCATTTTGCAAACTCATGAAATTTAAGTCTCACGAATAAACAAAAAAAGAGGCTGCGGCCTCTTTTTTTATGCTTTAATAACCCGGCTCATGGCTTTATCATGAGCTTCGACAGGAACTTCAGCTATAAATTGAAAATCGAAACAAACTCCAAGGGTTGTAGTTGCCGTAGTTGCCAGTAATTTGTCATAAAACCCGCGGCCCCGGCCCATTCTATAATTGTTTTTATCGAAAGCTACGCCCGGCACAATAATTAAGTCGATGGACGAAATTGCTTCAAAATCGGGTCCTACAGGCTCCGGAATTTGCATCAGTTCACCATCTTTCAGACAATCCATTCCGGTAAAAACTTTCAAACGCAAAATATCACCATCAACAGCAGGCAGCAAAATAGTTTTCTGCTTCCACCAGCTCAATACAAAATCGTGGGTATGAACTTCGTCGTTCATCGACCAGTATACAAGAACAGTGTTGGCACTTTGAAAAAGTTCAAGCGCCTCAACCTGCTTAAAAATATTAGCTGATTTTTCAAGCCTTTGCGACTCGGGCAATGTTTTTTTAAGCGCTTTAATCTGCTTTCGTAAGGCTTTTTTTTGCTCAGCAAGCTTCGAACCTTCCATAACTTCCGAATCTAATTGCTTTTTTACGGCTTGTATTTTGAATCGCTTAATACCTGTTGATAATCGCTCAGTTGCATCAACTCTTGCAAGGTAATTTCAGGATGCTGCTTCAGGTACGATTTCACAATCTGGTAACCCAGCCAACGGCCGGTACGCGAAGGCGATTCCTTTGAAAAAGTCGATGTAAAAGGCCCGTCGTCGATATAACGCTTTATATCTTTGTAATCGGACGAAAATAAAAGTTTGTTTTCTATCAGATACATCCACATTTGTCTTTCGTTTTTTTCGCACCAACGGAGTTTTACATCAGGCATTCCCCATTTTACCGTATCGGCCAGGTGAGGAAGCATGGCATCGAGAAAAACATGAATCTTTCCATGATAAATCATCTGACTAATCAAATTGTCAGGATTATGCCCATACGCAAATTCAGTAAGTCCTACGGCCAGCATTACATCGCTGCTAATTTTATCGGGCCGCATGGAATACCTCAGGTACATGGGCGTGCGTAACATTCCATAAAATTTGCTATCGGTTCCCAAATATTTGTCGAGACTAATGCTAATGTAGGCAGAATCGACAACCAGACTCTGGTTAAACCCCGAAATGTGGGTGTAAATATTTGGAATGGTATGCTCGGGAAAATAGTAATGAAAGCGTTTAAAAGCATCGGCCAATTCGTTTTTAAAACTCAAATCGGGAAAAACCTGCTGCACCTCCTTATAAGCTTCAACGATGTATGGATCGGTTAAAAAATAGGCCAGCTTTTCGTCGTAGTCCAACTGGTTAGTTCCTCCAATGGAGATTATCCGGTGATTGTAAGCCTCGAAAAAAGCCCCGTATTTTTCTTCCCAAAAAGGAACTTTTTTCCAAATACTGTCGGTAGCTGTTTGAAACAAATCGCGTTCAAAACGCTCAAAATGCTGATTGGTTTCAATTTTTGAAATATCAATGTCCCAATTATTTTTATGGCATCCCCATAAAAAAAATAAGAACATAAAGGGAAGCAACAAAATTCTTCTATTCATCGTCTAAAGAGTTTTCCATAGTTTTGCACAAAGATAAACAGGCTTAGCGATTTTATTTATCTTTATCGCGATTTTTGAACCAGGTTTTAACCATGAATCATTGTATTATGAAGAAGCTTACCTTATTATTTGCCTTTGTCTTGATTTTAAGCAGCGCTTACAGTCAAAAAGTAAGAATGGGACTCGCCGCAAACCCACAACTCTCGTGGTTAACTTCCGATGTTACCCGTGTTAAGGGCGACGGCCTGCAGATGGGTTTTAGTTTTGGCATGCAAACCGATTTCTTTTTTTCCGATCGATACAGTATAACGACCGGAGTGCTTATAAACAATACAGGGGGAAGCGTTACCTACGACGATTCCATCCGTTTTAAAACAAGCGACGAAACCCTGGCGCTCGACCCCGGAAGCTCCATTAAATACCGGATTCAATACATTGATATCCCGCTGGCTTTCCGCATGGAATCGAACCAGATTGGTTACTTTGTTTATTACGCACAGTTTGGTATTACCAATCATCTGCGCGTTGGGGCATCGGCCAATATTGAAGGAGCAACAGATCAAATTGCCGTTTCGAAAGATGGTGCCGGCAGCAAAGATGAAGTTGCATTCTTTAACATGGGTTACAACATTGGCGCCGGAACCAATTATTATTTTTCGAAAAACACGGCCATCACTCTGGGAATTTTATACACCAATGGATTTATTGATGTAACAAAAAACAGCGATGTTGACGACAGCGCCTACCTAAGAAGTTTTACCCTGAAAATTGGGCTTTTGTTTTAAAGCATTTCCAAAAAAATCTGAATTCAACCAAGGCAAATAACTTAATCATCCGCAGCCAACAAAATGGCTAATAAATTTATTTAGAATGAAAATCGCGCTCGCACAGCTTAATTATCATGTAGGGAACTTTACCGCCAATGCCGATAAAATAATTGCTACAATTAAAAAAGCCGAAGAAGCCCAAGCCGATTTGGTTGTTTTTTCTGAGCTAAGTATTTGTGGTTATACCCCGCACGATTTACTGGAACAACACGATTTTTTACTTAAATGCAACGAAACCCTTTCGTATATTGCCAGTAATTGTACAAAAGTTGCTGCAATTGTCGGAGCACCCACGCTGAATCCGGAACCCAAGGGAAAAAAGCTGTTTAATTCGGCCATCCTGCTGGCCGATGGTAAAATTCAAAGCATTGTGAATAAGAGCCTGCTGCCTACTTACGATATTTTTGATGAATACCGCTATTTTGAACCGGGTCAGAATCACAACTTACTACAATTTAAAGGCGCTCGTATTGCGCTTACCATTTGCGAAGACTTATGGGACAAACAACCCTCAGCTTACGTTAGCGCAAAAGGAGCCTTGTATAAAAAATCGCCCATGAGCGAACTCAATAAGTTAAAACCCGATTTAATCATTAACATAGCAGCTTCTCCTTTTTCGTACAACCAGGGCGAAATCCGCACCCGGGTCTTGGTTGAGAATGCGCAAAAATACAACTTACCCATAGTTTATGTAAATCAGGTTGGTGCGCAAACCGAATTAATTTTCGATGGCGATTCCATGGTTTTGGATGCTCAGGGAACTATTATAAAACGACTACAACGCTTTCAGGAAGATTTTTTACTGATTGATACAGATGCCTTAAAAACAAGTGCTTATCCGGCACCGGAAACCACCCCTACCGATTACATTGCCGACATTTACGATGCATTGGTATTGGGATTGTGCGATTATTTCTCAAAAATGAATTTTACCAAAGCAACTTTAGGCTTAAGTGGTGGCATTGATTCGGCCGTAACACTTGCTCTGGCTACCGAAGCTTTGGGAGCTGAAAACCTGCATGTACTGCTGATGCCCTCAAAATATTCATCGGACCACTCCATAAAAGATGCGGTTGATTTGGCCGAAAATCTGGGGGTAAAATACCACACCATTCCCATTCAGGCTACGGTAGATGCTATGGAAAACGGACTTTCGGAACTTTTTAAAGGCTACAGCGCCGATGTTACCGAAGAAAACCTTCAGGCACGGGTTCGCGGAACGCTGGTAATGGCACTATCAAATAAAATGGGGCATATACTGTTAAATACCAGCAACAAAAGTGAGGCAGCGGTTGGTTACGGAACACTTTATGGCGATATGAACGGCGGACTTTCAGTTTTAGGCGATGTGTATAAAACCGATGTCTTTAAGCTGGCCCGATACATTAACCGAAACCAGGAAATTATTCCCGAAAACAGCATTAGCAAACCTCCATCGGCTGAATTGCGACCCGACCAAAAAGATTCTGATTCCCTGCCTGAATACGATTTGCTCGATGCCATTTTATTTCAATACATTGAACAAAAACTCAGCGCATCAGAAATTATTGCTCAGGGTTTTGACGCCGAGGTGGTAAAAAAAGTATTGCAACTGGTTAACCGGAACGAATACAAGCGCTTTCAGGCTCCACCCATTTTGCGGGTATCATCAAAAGCTTTTGGCTTTGGCCGGCGCATGCCTTTGGTAGCCAAATACGAATAATAAAAAGTCACTATTCCTTATATTTCCAAAGCCTTAATAGCCAAAAAGCTCATCAACTGCATGCCCGTTTCTATGGCTTTTTCGTTGGGATTGAAATTAGGCGTATGCAATCCGCCGGAAACGGTTCCATCGGTATGCCCCACTCCCAGGCGATAAAAACAAGCCGGATATTTTTGTGCATACCAGCCAAAATCCTCAGCCGTCATCCGGATATCCAAATCATGTACTTTTTCTTCTCCCAGGAGCTGACGGGCTTCGCTTTGCATGGCCAGGGTCAATTCCGGATTGTTGTAAACCGAAGGAAAACCTACCTGAATATCCACTTCGCAAGTACCACCCATTCCCTGAGCTACTGACTCAGTAATCTGCCTGATCTTTTCATGAGCTTTATAGCGCCAATCCTCATCCATAGTTCGGAAAGTTCCCTCCAGACGTACGGTTTCGGGGATAATATTCATGGCACTTTTACAAACAATGTTCCCGATGGAAAGCACAGCGGGAACCTGTGTAGGAATAAAGCGGCTAACCACCTGCTGCAACGAAACCACCGTTTGCGATGCCATTAAAACCGTATCGACTGTGTTATGCGGCAACGCTGCATGACCACCTTTGCCTTTTAGGGTAATATATAATTCGTCGGCCGAAGCCATATACTGCCCGGGTTTGAATCCAACCTCGCCTGCAGGTAATTCGGGATAAACATGCTGACCAATTATTACTTCCGGAATATACTCATCAAACAAGCCATCTTCCATCATCAGTTTGGCGCCGCCGGGGAGTTTTTCCTCGGCCGGTTGAAAAACCAGCAGTACAGTTCCACTGAAATTTGACTTAAGCTGATTTAAAATCTTGGCCGTTCCCAACAAACACGAGGTATGCAAATCGTGTCCGCAGGCATGCATAACACCAGGATTTTGCGATTTAAACGGAAAATTGTTCTCCTCTTCAATGGGAAGAGCATCCATATCGGCCCGCAATGCAATAGTTTTACCTGTACCCTTTTCCCCTTTTATAACAGCCAGCAAACCGGTTTGTGCGATTCCTGTTTTATGCTCAATTCCCATTTCGGTAAGCTGCTGACTTACAAAAGCAGCCGTTTGGTGCTCATGAAACGACAATTCCGGATGGGCATGAAGTTTACGACGGATGGCTACGAATTCTTCGGCGTAAGTATTTGCTAAGTTTTGAATCTGTTCTTTTACATTCATGGCAGTTAATTAAAAATCGGTACACAAAGATAAGTAAAACACCCGAGGAAGCACGCGTCCGCCATCAATTCCCCAGGCCCAATCGGTACGCACATAGTAACCCAAAAAGCGCGAACGCAGACCAAAACCCACTCCGGCAACCAGGGGTGAATGTTTGCGGTCAATCACTACCCGTATCGGATTTTGTGTTATTTCCTCGTAATCGTAAGCATTATGTGCATTTACCGGATTGAATCCATTCCAGGCCGAACCCACATCGGAAAAACCCACCACCATAAAATTATTCAGAAAATCGTTGCTTATGGGCCGGTTAAATAAGAAACGCAACAAAGGCCAGCGCAATTCAAAATTGGCAACCGCAAAACTGTTTCCGTTGCGTACATTTTGCACAAAACCCCGCATGTTGGTGGCTACCGCCTGATAAGCCCAGTTCTTTTCCTGATTAATGGGTGTACTGTTATCGAAAGTCGGTGTTTTACTCGAAAAATTCATCCAGTTATCTACGCCGCCCAGATAGTAAATCAACAGCGAATTACCAAAGGATGTGCTGTAAGCCAGACGACTGGCAAAAATAGCTCCCCGGTAAATGGGTAAGTAATTTCGGACATCGGCACCTACCACAAAAAGATGCGTGTTGGATTCAGCTCCCAACTGATTGTAATATTCGCCGAACAGTTTAAGGCGGGTACCATCGTAAAGGTTTAAGCCCAGACTACGGGTATTGTCGAGAATGTATTCGCCCTTAAATCCTCCCCAGAATTTATGCTCGTTGGCCTGGTAAAGACTGGTGTTATCGAGACTTTTATATACTTTTTGATCGACTCTGGTGGTTAGCGTGGTACGGAAAGCCTGAATCTGCGAAAGCGGGTATTTGTAAACCGCAAAAAACTCGTTGGTAAAAATCTTGGCGAACTCGGTTTCGGTAAAACTTTCGAAAACCTGCCGGTGATAAATGTATTGCTTATCGAGCCGGTATTTTAAATGCTCCAGGCTAATCAGGTATTCGTTCGACTCAAAATCGACCGAGAAGCGGATGCCCCCGGTAATTTTATAATCTTCGAACAAATCGATGGCTCCCACTTTAGTGAGAATATTTACCCCCGGGTTAAAATAAAAAGCACTGCCCGTAAATGCCTGATAGCTTTGATTCATAAAACCAAAGTCGACCTGGGTTACCAGTAAATTGGAGTAAAAATTGGTAAAATACACCATCTGTTTGGGCAGTTGGAACTTCTTTTCCTTTTCGGGACTGCTATTCAGCTGTAGAAACTCATCTTTTTCATTTTCAAAAATGTAATGATTGATATCGATAAGGGTGTCGTTCAAAAAGAGGGGAAGGTTCTCCAAAAAAACCGAATCGACCTCAAAGCGGTTTAATTCGGCCAACCACAAGCTATCGTACTGACTTTTGCCTATATAGTAGTTTTTAAACCAGGTATTTTTATATCGGGAAGTGTCGGCGGGTACTAAAGCCGAAGGTTGATACGAAAACAACGAAGCCCGATCGGGCGTTGCCGAAAGTTCAGCAAAGCGGTTTTGTACCGGATTGTAACTAAACGCCGAAACACCAAAACGACGATTGGTAAGCGGAAAAGCCTGAGTAAACTGCCGGTAATGGATGGCCGTGTCGATAAAACTGATGGTACTGTCGACACGTAAAAAGCCTTTGTTGTATATTCCGTTTTGGTTGGTACGGTAAAGAAACTTATCGATGGCATAAGGCTCCGGATGGCTTTCGTCGATGCGCCAGGTATCGGTCAATCGCTTTAATTCCTGATTATCGCCTTGTAAAGAATGCAAAAACAAATCGAGGTTTTCTCCAATTTCCATCAGGCTGTCTTTCGAAACGCTAAGCTCTGTGGTTTTGCGGTTCGAAGCAAAGAGAATGGCATCAGTCCCATTGACAAAACGCGGATGCAAATCGTCGGGCAAATCGTTGGTTAAGCGTTTAAAAGTTGAAGCTACAACCGAAAACAGGAAAATATCGATAAATCCATTCGTTACAGCCGAAAAAACAATCTCCTGACCCGAAGTGCTGAAATGATAATCGAGCACCTTATCTACGTAAAAAATCTCGCGTGCCTGCTCCTCCCCGGTTTCCACATTGTAATAATGCAACCAGATATGCCCTTTCCGCTCAATCAGGTAAGTTAAAACCGTCCCACCGGGATGCCACTGTAAAATGGGATACGAATAATCGACCAATTGTTCCAGCCGGTTTTCGAGACGCAAAATACGTTTGGTTTTTTGGGATTGGGTATGGTAAATGTAAATTTTATACTGCCCTTCGTAATTGGTGGTGTAAGCAATATATTCGCCATTACTCGACATTTTAAGCTGCCCGTAAACCTTTTGCCGGTGTGCCCTTTTTACCAAAGGTTCTGCCTTTTCAGGAAGACTGTCGCGGTACAATACTTCATTCCGGTATCTGGCCTGATGAAAGCGAAACCATTCGCGCATCATTTCCTTAAGCGGGATGCCCAAAACATACAAAAAACCGGTTTCCACATCTTTACTGATGCGGGTCATGTAAACCAACTGCGAAACAATGGCATCGCCATACTGCTCTGAAAGATAGCGCCAAAAAGCATGACCTGCAATTTTAGCCTCATCGCCATAAAGCCGGTGAATTTTTTGGATTTTCCCTTCGAGTACGGCATTTTTGATAGCCGCTTCAGTTTCAAAATCGAAATCGTAGGCCAGATACGATATCAATCCCGACTCAAACCACTCCGGTAAATTCAAAACGGTATTTGCCGAAACCCGGTCGCGAAAACTACCGCCGTAAAGCATCTCATTCAGCAAAACCTGAGCAATGGATGCGCGTATTTGTTGCCGAAGTTTGTTGTGATCGCCTTCGAAATACAGAAACACTTTGTTGTCGACAATGCGCGTAACCCCACCAATATTGTACTCATCGGCTCCGGTAATTAAACCAATGTTGCTTTGCCTGAATTCGCTGTGTTTGTTGTAAACAATAAAAACGATGCGCCGCTGTAAAACTTCCTCAAGTGAGAATTCAATCCGGGTCAGTTCCTCTTCGGCAACACGGGCAACGTATTGCGCCAGCTGATTCCCTCCAACATAAAAATACGTATCGAACTTCGGGAAACGATAATACTGCCAGTAAAATTTATTGTATTGTACCCGGTTTTTTCCAAAGGTCATTTGGTGACCGTTGTAGAATTGGGCAAAAGCGGTTTGTGCCAAAAGCAACAGCCAAAGCATGAAGCCTGATACACCAACCTTTATCGCTTTTTTGCCCATAAATCAAAAAATAAGTTGCTATTATTCGCCGGAATTTATTCGTTGCCGCACCACCTCGTAAAGCAATACCGAAGCCGCTACCGAAACATTTAACGACTGGATGCTTCCTAAAATAGGAATCTTCAACAGGGAATCGCAAATGCGCAATACCTCAGGACTAAGTCCGGTATCCTCAGAACCCATAACCATACAAACCGGCAGTGAAAAATCACCGGCATAATAATAATCGGTAGCTTTTTCAGTAGCTCCACATACGCTTATTCCGCTCTGTTGCATGTATTGCAAAGCTTTTTTCAAGGATGGAACCCGGCAAATGGGTACTTTAAACAAGGCGCCAGCCGATGTTTTAACCGCATCGGAACCAATGCGTGCCGAACCTTTTTCAGGAATTACCAGGGCATGAACTCCTGCACATTCAGCCGAGCGGACAATTGCCCCAAAATTCCTTACATCAGAAACTTCGTCGAGAGCCAAAAGAAAGGGTATCTCGCCCTGTTCAAAAATACCTGCAATCACTTCCTCCATATCGGAAAAAGTTATGGGCGAAATCTGGGCAATTACTCCCTGATGATTCTTACCCGTAACCCGGTTTAGCTTTTCCTCGGGCACATACTGAAAAGGAATGTTCGCCTCCTGAAGTACATCCATAAGTTCTTTAAACAAATCGCCTTTCAGCCCGCGCTTAATCAGCACCTTGTCAATATCTTTCGAGGCGTTCACAGCTTCAATCACAGCCCTGATTCCAAATATTAAATCGTCGTTACTTTGTTTGTTTTGCTTGTACATAACTTAATAATTTAATGAAAAAACAGTTCCCTCGCGCCACGATTTTATGGCTTCTTTCCACACACGCGTATAACTGTCTTTTCGTTCCAAATAATAACTGTTTCCGAATACCGGATGACTTTTTCTATAAAAGTAGAATTCCAGACCATCTTTCGCACTGCCGCCGTAGTTCCAGTATTCGCCTTTATTTGTTTTTCGTACCGCATTGGGAGCTCCCAATATAAGGTATAACATGCCCCGATCGCTTAAAAAACCTTCTTTGCTTCCGCCAAAATAATAATTGGCCAGTTGCAACCGGTTGTAGTAAACCCGTATCAGTTCCCGTGCATCATTGCCATTGCCTTTGGTACGGGCCAGCCAAAAGGTATCGAGCGCTACTTTGGGATTATTTAATTTCCAAAGATTTGCCATTTCCTGAGGTGTTGCCAAGTAAGCCAGTGAACGTAAAAGCTGCCGGGCCGTTTTTACTTCGGGATAAAAATCAGGACCGCATAGTAACTTACTGCCCTGGAGTTCATTCCCTCCCGAAAAATGATAAATTCCCGGCTCGCTAAAACTCCACACTACGGTATCGTGTCGGCTCACAGTCCAGGAACTATCAGCTATTGCCTGAAGATCATTTGTGGCAAAAGCATCGTCGGGTGCGGCGGGCAAAGCTGTATCCAAGGCATAGCGGGTAAGCTGCAAAGGACTGTTCTTCCAACGCTCGCATCGTATTCTAAGGGTATCGGTAGTGCTTACAAAAGATTGAAACTTTGGGGAACCCTTTGCCGACAATAAAAACAATTCGTAGTCAGTCCCGGCTGATTCCATATCCAACTCAATAACTTTTGAAATAACTTCAGCTCCAATCCTATCGCTAACAAATACTTCCATAACATACCTTCCCGGACTTAGTGGTTTTAAGGGAAGAAAAGTGATGAACTGAGGCATTTTTCGGTTGGCAAACCTTAGGTTGTGGGTCAAGCTATCAATAATTTCAACAGATTCATAGTTTTCGGTAATCCGATAAAAAAGACTTACCGATGCATGGGGTAAGGTGTCGTGTTTATTGGTTCCGTAGGTAAATTCACCAGGAAACAGGCGGACATAAAGCCGGTATTCGTCAGCTGTAACACGGTAAATTTTAAACTCAGGATTTAATACGGCCTGCCCCGGATTATACTGATGTGCAAAGTTCCGGTTGCTGATGGTGTCGTAGACCGTAACACAAGAGCCCGCCAATAAAAGCAAACTACTAAAAACCATCCATTTAATTGTCGATTTCGGGATACGCACTACAAATAAAATTTACTAAGCCATACGGCACTTTTTGCCACAGAACAATATTAAAATGAATTATTGAATTTAAAAAATACCAACCGAAATAATGTGAAAACAATGATGAAAGAAAGGAAACAACTGAAATTTAGCGGGGAAGGCTGTCGCTGAGCGGGTAAAGCTGCTCAAACTGAGGAATGCGTGACTGTATAAAGAGGTATAGGTCGTATGTATGCTGCTGAAGTACAAATTCGGTTGAAAGATTCAGGTAAGTATAAAAGCTATTCAGGGTATCGCCGGAATACCCGGTAAAGTTGGCCAAAAGCTTGCGGCTGTATTTCTTATTGGCTTCTTCTTCGCGCTCATCCTGTTCCAAAAGCACGGCAAGTTTCTGCAGGCTTTTTCCCTCGTCACTAAACTTATAGTAAAGAGCCGAAAAGGGTCCGCTAAAGTTCTTTTTGGGATTAAATTTTTCTTCGTCGCGAATCCATTGGTATTTCTCTTTGGTTACCCCGGGAATAATAAGCTGATTTTCCCAGCGGCTGTTGTCGGGCTTCATATTTATAAAATCATAACGAAACTGACTCTCGCGCGATAAGGCTATTACATCGACCACCTGAAGTTCGTACGAAGTGGGCAGCAAGTTCACCTCAACAAAAAGCAGGTTGCTATTTAAAGAATCGTTTAAAACTAGGCGCTTGTCTTCAAAACCCAGACTTTTAAAAATCAGGGTGTCGTTGCTACGAATACGCACATGAAACAAACCCAGGGTATCGGTAATGGTCCCGCGACCGGTGCGCTGATTTACCACATGAACATAGGCTAATCCCGCATCGGGCGAACCCGAGCGCACCCTGCCCGATACACGAACCACCAAGGTATCAGCCTGAGCCCATGATGCAAAGGAAATTAAGCCAAGGCAGGCAACTATAAGGATTTGTTTGTTCATTTGTCCCAAAATTCCCGAAAAAAATCAGATATTTGCCTCCTTTAAACCGCATTTAACGCAACTTTAACTTAGTTGTGTTAAAGCAAAAAAAATAAACGCCATGCCTAACACCTTTTCAAAAAAATATAAAAACATCTATTTCGATTTAGACCGCACCCTGTGGGACTTTGAAACCAACTCCGAAAAAACCCTTTATAATTTGGTTGAACGTTATGCCCCCCAACTGCTTTCGCACTTTAACGAATTTTTAACCATCTATTATCAAATTAACGAGGAACTTTGGCTGCAATACCGCGACGGAAAACTAAAAAAAGAAGTACTCCGCATCAAACGTTTTAGCGACGCATTTATGCAAATGGGCCTTACCCAGGTTGATTTTTGTGAGCAACTGGCCGACGATTACATCAGCGAGAGCCCGCTTAAGACAGCTCTTTTCCCGCACGCCATCGATGTGCTGGAATACCTGAAAAGCAAGAACTATCGTTTGTTTCTGTTAACCAACGGCTTTAAAGAAGTTCAGGTGGTAAAGATAAAACACAGCGGACTGGAACCCTTTTTCGAGAAGATGATTACCTCAGAAGAAGCCGGTTACCAAAAACCCCATGCCAAAATATTTGAATACGCCCTAAAAACTGTCAATGCAAAAAAGAAGGAAAGCCTGATGGTTGGCGACGATATGGAAAACGATATTTTTGGGGCCCAAAGTTTTGGCATCGATGCGGTGTACTTTAATCCCAAAGGTCTTCCCCATGATGAAAACCCCGTATTCGAAATACAATCGTTACTGGAACTAAAGCAATTATTGTAGTAGGAATCAAGCTTGCAGCGTATTTTTCAATCAGCATATTTTTCTTCACAAGCCAAACGAAAGTCGCCCAAACGAAGTAATAATTTATATCTTTGTGCAAATTTTTAAGTACCTGCTATGTTTAGTACCGAGACCCTTTTTTTGGGCATTTTTTTAGTATTTATTGTAAGTATTTTACTCTTCGACTTGCTGATAGTTGGCCGCAACAGCCATATTGTTTCGTTTAAAGAAGCCGCCGGTTGGACCATTACCTGGGTAAGTTTGTCCATAGCCTTTGCCGGCTTTATTTACCTGCATGGCGAAAAGGTGCATGGCATTGAAACCATGGAACACCTGGCCCGCATTGTAAAAGACTACACGCCGCACATCAACCTATCAGGACTTGAATATCCCGAAGCACTGGCTCTTTACCGAAAAACAATGACTATCGATTACCTGTCGGGTTATTTAATTGAGGAGATACTGTCGATTGATAATCTGTTTGTAATAATAATGATTCTAAGCGCTTTCTCGGTTAAACCCGAAAGCTATAAACCCGTATTGTTCTGGGGCATCCTGGGAGCCATTGTGTTACGCTTTATCTTTATTTTTGTGGGCGCTGCGTTGATTCATAAATTCGAATGGATTCTGCTTGTTTTTGGTGGCTACCTGGTATATGCCGGTATTAAAATGTTTGTAAATCGTAATAAGGAAGAAAAGATAGAACCGCAGAACCACCCACTGGTTAAATTCCTGTCGAAGCGCTTTCGGGTGTTCCCCCGTTATGTGGGAAACAAATTCTTTATCCGCAAAAAAGGAATTTTATACATCACTCCGCTCTTTATTGTGTTGATGATGGTTGAATTTACCGATTTAATTTTTGCCACCGACTCCATCCCGGCCATTTTTTCAGTAACCCGCGACCCTTATGTGGTTTTCTTCTCGAATATCTTCGCCATACTGGGCTTACGTAGCTTGTTCTTTTTGCTGATTCATGTGGTCGATATGTTCCATTACCTAAAGATAGGCATTTCAATCCTGCTGACTTTTGTAGGAGTAAAATTGTTGGCTCACACCTGGCTCGAATCGGTTGGATTTAAGTCGGTACATTCGTTGTACTTTATTCTTTTTGTATTAGTCGCAAGTGTGGCGCTATCCTTACTTTTTCCGAAAAAAGAAGTGGCGGCGATAAGCAATGAACAATAAACAGTTCACAGCCCTCAGCAGGCAGTCTTCAGCCAATGAGCAATAAGTGAATTGTAATCAGTAAGAGTCTGGTGTCTACTTTCCAGTGATTCAGTGATTCAGTGATTCAGTGCTCGGCTTTCAGTTGGCAGTTCACAACTGCAAATCAGCATCAAAACCCCGAAGGGGTGACATAATAATAGCCCCGGATTAGTGAGCAGTTCACAGTCCTCAGCCCACCGTTTGCAGGCTCAGATTAGCAAAAGCTCCAGCGCGACAATATAGTAAACGCTACGAGGGTTTAAAACCCTCGTAGCGTTGTTCCTTAGCTCACCAGCCCCCAAATAAATCGAATAACCCCAGGGTTAAAGCTCGGTAGTCATGGGGTTTAACCCATGGAAAATGAAGCAAGGAAGAAAAAGCGATGCAAGCAGTATTTTGCCATGGAATACCTGTCTACCATGCACCGCAACCAGCCTTCAGCTAAAGTCCTGTAAACCCTTGTTACTTTAAGTACTACTTTACACCTATAAAAGTGTGCCCATACATGCTGTGCCGCGCACAATGCTTTATACCTTAAAAGCCAGCCAACAGCCGGTAAGGTCCATTCTTTCATTAAAAAGTACGGCAAACTTACCCGGCTTAATAAATTATTTCCTAGCTTTGGTAAGCTATAAGTAAAAACATAAACACAACCAGCAGCTACAATACTGCTAAAAACAACAGCTGCGTTTATTACCCCAAATATGGGTAGATAAAGAGAAGTGGGGTGAGGTAACTTGTAGTTGTGTTATAATATGGGAGCGCAATAGACGGATACATTTGAAAAATTTAGTATAAATTTAAAAAATATGAAACTATGAAAGTAAAAGAATTTACCAGATTCCATTTGGCTCCTGAACATGCTATAAAACTATTGACAGAAGACATACATAATTTTTTAAAAAATGATAAAAGTATTGAGCTAATAAGTATAAGTCATTCAATAATTGATTCTCAAAGCTTGAATGAGCATGAAAGGTTTATGGCTTCTGCACTACTTTGTTACAAGTAGATATGTCCGGATAACTTAAAGGTTATGAGATTTATATTTGAGACAGACAAACAATTAACTCCTATCGCAATAGTAGAACAAAAACTTTCGGATAATATTCAACATGATGATTATAATTGTAATTCAATAGCATTTCTATGTTCCGACAATATAAAGAATTTGAAAAATCCATTATTAATAAGTTCAATAATCTGGAAAAGTTTTGCAATAACACAAAAGTTTTTTCTTAATAATTGCAAAGTAGATTTAATTGTGTTTAATAATAAAGAATGCGATAGGCTCAAACTTTCTGATGGTGAAAAAGCATCTGTGATTATACATGAATTAGGTCATATATTTAACAGAAATCCCCAAATTGATAAAATCCCAAGTCTACAAGATTGTTTAGATAAAGGTTTGAACTATAACAATATGGAGCAAAGGACAAAAGAAGAAAAGAATAAGGATGAATTATACGCTGATTCATACGTATTAAAAAATGGTTTTAAGAATGAATTGGAAAGTTGCCTAATTAAATCATTAAATGATGACACCTATACTAAAATGACGGACTCTTTAAAAATGAGACTTAACTTTATAAAAAGTAACAATATTAATCTAAAAGGAGAACGAAAAAAACAAGGGTACACAAAGCGTTATAACCAATGAGGGTTTCAGAGGATTTAGGTGTTTTCTGCCTCCCTCAATTTATGTAACGGCGGATACAATTGTGCGCCGCCATCTTTTATTGACCATATGGCCGATCGTTGGCACCAAAGACATCACCGACACATTATAAATTTAAAGATTATGAAAACAGAATTGAAATTTAAGGAAGAATTAAAACCATTCTTAGATATGGTAAAAACAGCCAAATCTGAAAATAATAGTGAATTCTTAGAGAACGTTGAGGAATTTAAAGATTTGCTTATTGCTAAAAACATTTGTGGAATTCAAGAAAACCCGCTGCTTTTAGATAAATTCATTGATGAAATAATTGAACAAGATTAATAACTTAAACTAAAAAGCCATGCTGCATCCTGATTTACAAAAATTATTGGATTATGCCCTCCAAGATGGAGATTTATCTGAAAAAGAAAGAGAAATACTACACAAAAAAGCCATTGAACTTGGACAGGATATTGATGTTTTAGAAATGGTAATCGAAGGGGAACTTCAAAAAATAAGCAAAAGCAAAAATGATGATAAGCAAAAAAATCAAACTTGCCCAAATTGCGGTAATTCAATTCCTAATTCAGCAATTAAGTGTAGTTTTTGTGGCTTTGAAATATCTAAAACAAGCATAACAGGTGCTTCATTTATAGAAAAATTAAGCCTGCAATTAGAGGGATTAAATAAACTTCAAGCTACAGAAGAAGCCGCTGATAAATGGGGAGTAAAAGGAGGTATGGTTGCTATAAACTATGCTACTAAGAAAGCATCAGTAATATCAACCTTTAGTATGCCTAATGATAAAGAAAACCTTTTAGAGTTTTTTTATTTTTGTGACAATAATGCTGATGCAACAAGTAACACTAATGTTTTCGAAGGTGGGCTACAAGCTCACGTAAATAAATCTCTCCATCCTGCTTGGTCAGGTAAGGCTAAAATGGCATACAATAAACTTTCAAGATTTTCTAATGAAGATGATGAAATAATGGCAATAATTGAAAAGTACAAAAGAAAGTATCATCAAGAAGCTGAAGAAATGCAGAAAGTATATATTAACAAAAAACAGGGTAATGGAAAGGCAGTTATGATGGGACTAAACCTTGGTGGTGTAATTACATTTTTTGTTTTATTGCTATTATGTTTTCCATTATGTTGGCTCCCATTTATAATGCCGCAATTTAAAGCAGAATAATCTGATGATAAGGGAATTACTCAATAGAACAATTGCATTTTTAGCAATATTTTCATTCACCTTTTATATTTGTTGGAATGTTTACTTTACATTTTCAAAACAAATTCCTCCAAGTATTTTATATAAGTTAACTGGAATACCTTCTCCAACTACTGGTATGTACAGAAGCTTTATTGGTTTAATGACATTAAATAAAAATGCATATTTCTCAAATAATCCTTTTTTAATTCCATTTCTTTTGCTACTGATTATAACAATATATGTTATTGTAAAAAAGGCTATACGAAAGCAACCTGTGTTTATAAGTAATAATTTAGGAATTAGTTATTTTGCGGTATTAATTTTATCTGAATTTTGGATGTTAATAAAATAAATTATGTCATTAATTGAAGTAATAAAGTATAATGGAAACTCAACTGAATTTGTTTGGAAGTTTCCCTCGGAAGATCTAAAGCTTGGCGCTCAACTTATTGTAAACCATTCGCAAAACGCCTTTTTTGTTAAAAATGGGGTTATTTGTGATGAGTTCAATGAAGGAAGGTACACTTTAAAAAGTGCAAATATTCCATTGTTAAATAAGTTAATAAACTTACCGTTTGGAGATAAATCTCCATTTGCTGCCGAAGTTTGGTATGTAAACTTGGTAACAAAATTAGATAATAAATGGGGTACTCTTAAACCAATAAATTTAGAAGACCCTTTGTATGGTATTGTTGTGCCAGCTCGTGCTTTCGGTCAGTTTGGTTTTAAAATAGTGGAACCCAAGAGCTTTTTGCACACTATAATTGGTACGATTAAAACATTTTCATCTAATGAAATCATTGAGTATTTCAAAGGGAAAATATTAAGCTCTGCATCAACTATTTTAACAAAAGCAATAGTTCAAAATAAAATTTCAATTTTACAAATTGCAGCCTACTTAGACGACCTTTCTGAAATATGTAAAAATAGCATCAGTGAAGAGTTCTTAAAATATGGTATTGAAATAGTCAATTTCTATTTTATGTCAATAAATATTCCAGAAGATGATACTTCATTAATTAAACTAAAGGAAGCTAAGGAACTTGCAATGAAAGTTAACACAGTTGGTAAAGATATTTACCAAATGGACAGGAGTTTCGATGTAATGGGAAAAGCTGCCGAAAATGAAGGTTCTGCTGGTGGTATAATTAATGCTGGACTTGGTCTTGGAGCTGGTTTAAGTCTGGGGAATGCAATGGGAAATCAATTCAGTCTAACTGGAGCAAATTTAAATACCAATCCTTCAACTCCACCACCTATTCCAAATCAAAAGAAATTCTTTTTTGTTGTAAATGGTGTTCATAGTCAGCCATTTCTTCATACTGATTTGCCAAAGTTAGTATCAGAAGGTTTAGTAAAGCAAGATACACTTGCTTGGACTGAAGGTTTGCCGGACTGGGTAAAAGCTATTGAAATAGAAGAAATAAAGTTACTTTTTAATCAAACTCCTCCTCCAATACCTAAATAAATATGAAAAAATCAATAATATACACAGGCTTGTTCTTCTTAATACTTAATGTGGCATTGTTTCTACTTCTTTCGTCTTATGTGTCAGATAAGTTTTTGATAAGTGAAATAAGTATTGCGCTTTCATTTTCATTACTTTATTACATAGCAGTATCAAGAATTGATGATGGCTTTAAAATATTTCTAACTTTAAGTATTGTTTTAACCGGAATTTCAAAATTTGTTTTATCCTTTTTCTTTAAACCACCATTTACGGATAATTGGGTATTTATTGCAATAGTGATTATTACTGCTTTAGAGTTACTTTCAATTATAAGTATAAAATATTTTTCTAAACATTCTTGATTTTTTTGAAAACCAGAGTATTTATTTGAAAATAATTTTATTAAAAACTTTAAATATGGAATTAGAAATAAAAATTAAACTAGCCTTTAATGATTTAGATAAAATTCTTCGAGAAAAATTCTTGGGTATTGTATCGGAAGAATTTATTGAAATTGTGGATACTACCAAAGAAGACATTAAGAATTATGAACGAACATATAATAATCTTACAGTTGAAATTGCATTACAAGTTGATAAAGTATTTGATGAATACCTAGAAAGTAAAAGGTAGTAAAATGAACTGGTGCCAACACTTACCCTCCAATAAAGTCTTGCTTGCAAACGCTTTGCATCAAAGGGTAGTTTGATAAAACACAGTCAGCATGAAACTACCTGTCGATTAGTAGTTTTAGTACAGTGTTTTCAATCGGATTTTAAAGAGCCCCCCGAGGCAATTTCACAGGGTCTTCACAATCTAAAGTATTGTTTTATGCGGGAATACCGGGTATGCGTTGGACTATACCAACAAGTTTAGCAACGTTTTTCGATACAGTCATTTTTAGGAAGGTCTACACAGGCACTTAGTTTTTACTATAAAATTTTTAAGCTAAGCGCCAACACACGGTTCCCCATCAGCCAGCAACAGATTCGTGTTAATTTGTGACAACCTGCCCGTCCGTTCAGGCGGGTTCGTGGACAAATAAAGAACTAGGTGCAGCGCACCGTAATATTTATATGAACCAATTGATACCAAATACAACGACGCCTGCCTTTTCAATTTTTTCCCCGATTAATTGTTCCGGTGCGCAGCACCTCGTAATAACCTTCTCGATTCACTTGCTATAAATATTCCGCAGCGCTGCTGCTATTCATTTATTCATTCCCAGGGGCTTTTTGCCCGAAGTCACATACGCAAATAAAATATCAAACCATTCCATCCAGGTGCATCACACCGTAACCTTTGTAGATATTGTTTACCGATCAATTTCGTATAGGTGCAGCGCACCCTAACATTTGTACCATCATCCATGGTAATTCCATCCAGGTGCAGCACACCGTAATATTTATAGGAATATTTCATCGAATGATTTTGTATAGGTGCAGCGCACCGCAAACTTTGTATACCACCAACCTCACTTCCCCTTAGCCATCCGGAGCCTTAAGTCTTAAATCTTGGGTCTTTGGTCTTATGTCTTGAGTCTTGAGTCTTGGGTCTTGAGTCTTGGGTCTTGAGTCTAGGATCTAAATTCTAAAGTCTAAACTCTAAATTTTTCCACCCCAATCCCTTCATAATGAATATTTTTTTGTAATTTTCGTAGTCTTTTTTACGTTCTTCAATTTTATTAGTATTAACTTAAATGGTATAGTTATGGCTACACGAACTTATCCTTGCCAGAATGTAGAATTACTCTACGTCTGCAAAACAATCAACCAGAGTTTTAAAAACTACCTGACTGAATTGTCAACCGTACGCTCCAACTGGACCCAAGCCTATGCCGACGATCTCGACCTGCGCATCGACAATGCCTTTCAAATTAACCTGGGTATCGATGTTCATAAAGACCTCCGCGCGGCAACCTCCGGCGTAAGCGGAATTCAGGCCCCGGCCCTGAGCGACCTCTCCTTATTTAAAACGCAAATCGATGCCGATTTTAAAAAAGACCCCGCCACCCGCGACGAGATTCTCCTTACCCTGGGCTTTACTACCTACCTGCCCGATGTGCGGAACAAAAGCCAGGGAGCATTGACCAACCTGCTCTTTCAGTTCAAAACAAACCTGAGTCCTGAATTGCGGGCCAAAATTACCGAAAAAGGCATGAGCCCGGCACTCATCGACCGGATTACCGGCTATGCCAACACCTTCAGTCAGGCCAACACCTTACAGGAATCATTAAAGATGACTACCAAAGAACTCACCCACGAGGGGGTACTTACCTTCAATGGCCTTTACGACGAAATTATCAGCATCTGTAAAATTGCTTCGAACTTTTACCGTAACGAACCCCTGAAAAAAGAACAATTTACCTTTTCAAAGGTCCTGGCAAAACTTCGTAGCACGGCAAAACCCGCTACCGGCGAAACCACACCCGAAGCATAAGCAGCTCCTTAGCCTAAGTACAGCACTTGCAGGCATTGGCGTTTAACAAGCAAACCCCAATGCCTGTTTTGCAGGTACCCCAACCTAAGTTTGTTACACAAGAGCTTTAGTTGATATCACAAGAGCCTTAGTTGACAACACAAGAGCTTTGGTCAGGAACACAAGAGCTTTAGTTGGCAACACAAGAGCCCTAGTCGGGAACACAAGAGCCTTAGTTGATAACACAAGAGCTTCAGTTGACAACACAAGAGCCTTAGTCGGGAACACAAGAGCCTTAGTCGGGAACACAAGAGCTTTAGTCGGGAACACAAGAGCCTTAGTTGATAACACAAGAGGCTTAGTTGAGAACACAAGAGCTTTAGTCGGGAACACAAGAGCCTTAGTTGCTAACACCGAAGCTTTAGTCAGGAACATCGAAGCTAGTTCCGGGAACATCAATAAAACAATTAACAATGAGCAATTAACAATGAGCAATGGGTTACCAGTCGGCAGTCTTCAGTTCGTAGTTCACAGCCAAAGTACAAGGAACAATGAACAATGAACAATGAATAGTGAAAAGTGAAAAGTGATTAATGAATTAAGTCTGGAGTCTTTAGTCTAGTGTCTTTACAATTAACAATTAACAATGAGCAATTAACAATAGAACAATAGAACAATGAATAGTGAATAGTGAAAAGTGAAAAGTGAATAGCGATTAATGAATTAAGTCTGGAGTCTTTAGTCTAGTGTCTTGCGTCTTTAGTCTAGCGTCTAGAATCTAGAATCTAAACTCTAACCTCTAAATTCTAGCCATCTAAATTCCAGCAATCTAATCCCCCAAACCCTACTTCTTCCAGAAAGTCGGCGCAAAAATAATCAGGACAGTAAATAGTTCGAGGCGGCCCAGCAGCATTAAAAAGGCCAGCAACCATTTTCCTACATGCGGAAGGTGTGCAAAATTCTCGGCCGGACCCACAGAACCCAGTCCCGGGCCAATATTTCCCAAAGCCGAAGCTACTGCACCCATTGCCGATTCCATATCCAGGCCCAGGCCGGCCATAAACACCGACCCGCCCATAAAAATAAGCAGGTAAAACACAATAAAGGCCAGCACACTGTTTACTATGGGCTGAGGAACGGTTTTTCCGTTTAAACGCATGGGAATTATCGCCTTGGGATGCACAATGCGCTTTAATTCGAAATAGCAGTTCTTTAGTATCAGTAAAATACGAATTACCTTTACCCCGCCGCTGGTCGCTCCTGCCGAACCGCCAATAAACATCAGCACAAAGATTAAAGCAATTAAAAGCGAAGGCCATAAAAGGTAATCGGCTGTAGCAAAGCCTGTAGTGGTAATAATAGATACCACCTGGAACAGCGAAGTACGAAACGATTCCTCAGCGCCAATACCACCAGCCAGATAAAGCCTTAAGGCAATCACGGCAGTAAAAACTATTGTAATAAGCGTATAAACCCGAAACTCTTCGTTCCTGAATACCTTTTTAAAATCGAGCTTCAGCGCAAAGTAAGCCAGGGTAAAATTCACACCGGCAATAAACATAAACAGCACAATAACATAGT
This sequence comes from Salinivirgaceae bacterium, assembly GCA_050179685.1. Lineage (GTDB taxonomy): Bacteria > Bacteroidota > Bacteroidia > Bacteroidales > SZUA-534 > GWE2-40-63. The sequence continues at coordinate 24,136 of JBFXEW010000004.1, read as the reverse complement.
GAATAAAGGGACTGGTAAAATAAGCAATGCTGGCTTGTTTGGTCGAATAACCCCCGCTCGACATGGTGGTAAACGAATGGTTCAGGGCATCAAAGAGCGTCATTCCACCCAGCCACAACAATACGGTTTCAATTAAAGTAAATCCCACATAAATTATCCAAAGTCGCTGGGCTGTTTCGCGTACCCGCGGATGCAATTTATCGTACGACAAGCCGGGAACCTCAGCCGAAAACAACTGCACCCCGCCCACGCCTAAAAACGGTAAAATGGCAATCGACAACACAATAATTCCCATGCCGCCCATCCACTGGGTAAGGCTGCGCCAGAACAAAATGCCGTGAGGCAAGGCTTCTATGTTATTTAAAATAGATGCGCCCGTGGTAGTAAAGCCCGATATGGTCTCGAAAAAAGCATCGGTAAAATCGGGAATAGCCCCACTGATGATAAAAGGCAAGGCTCCAAAGAGCGAAAACACCACCCAAACCAGGCTCACAATAATGTATCCTTCGCGCTTGCCAAATGCCTTGTCGGCCTTACGGGTAAAAAGCACTGCGCTGCCCCCGGTAAGAAAAGCAGCTGCAAATGCCAGGGCAAATGCCAACCAGTCGTGTTCGCCATAAAAAAGCGATACCAACAGGGAAACAAACAGAAAAACCGATTCCATCAACAATAAAAAACCCAGTAGCCTGAAAATTATTTGTTTGTTTATCATGATTTGGGAAGCACTTTCCTAAGGTTAATTAAAAAATTTGTCGACTTTCTGCAAGGCGGTGGGCAAAGCAAACACCACCACCCGATCCTGCGGATGAATTTCGGTGTCGCCCGTGGCTATAAAACTCGAACGCTCCCGAATAACTCCGCCAATAACAGCATCTTTGGGGAACTCCAGGTCGCGTAAAGGGCCTTTGGTAATTTTTGAATCGGCTTTTACCAAAAACTCGAGTACCTCGGCATCGGAACCGGTTAAACACAGGAACGAAGGAACATCGGCGGTCATGGTGAAGCGCAGAATGTAACTGGCCGCAATCAGTTTTTTATTGATGATGGCGTCAATTCCCATGGTCTCGGCCAGATGCAGGTATTCCATATTCTCAACCGAAGCAATGGTTTTTTTAACGCCCAGTTTTTTGGCCTGAATACACGAAAGAATATTCAGTTCGTCGTTTCCGGTAACGCTGATGAACACATCCATCATACCCAGTCCCTCTTCTTTCAGGGTTTCAATCTCCCTTCCATCGGCATTAATAACCAGCGAACCGGTAAGGTAATCGGCCAGGTATTCCGACCGTTCTTTATCTATTTCAATAAGTTTGATGTTTGAATTCTTTTCGAGAATATGTGCCGTACGCACGCCAATCTGGCTTCCGCCAAGTATCATGATGTTATTACAGGCCAAACGTTTGGTCCCGGCAAATTCCATCATCTGTGAAATGCCGTGCTGATTGGTAATAACATAAACCAAATCGCCTTCAACAAACACCTCGTCGGGATGCGGAATACTGGTTTTTCCGTTACGGGCAATGGCCACCGCCCTAAAAACCAAATCCTGACGATTCACCGCCACATCGCGTAAGCGCTGCCCGATAATGGGAGCGTCGGTCTCGAGTTTGATAACAAAAAGCGAAAGTTTACCTCCATAAAAATTAAAAACCTCGGTGGTTCCGGTCTCGTTCAGGAGGTTAACAATTTCGCGGGCAGCCAGTTTTTGCGGGTAAATTAAGGAATCGATACCCATATTGTAAAAGTGCGACTTGTTCAACGGAAGTAAATACTCCTGATTATCGACCCGCGCAATGGTTTTTTTGGCTCCCAGTTGTTTGGCCAGCATGCAGGCGGTAATGTTTATCTCCACCGTATGGGTAAGCGCAACAAATAAGTCGGCCCGTTTTATACCGGCCTCTTTTAAATCGGCAAACGAAGTTGCCGAGCCGTGCACCGTCATTACATCGTAATGCGTACTCACCTCCTGCAACATATCGTCTTTTTTATCGATAACTATAATCTCGTGACTTCCATCGGATAACATCTTGGTCATATGCATTCCTATGGCGCCCATCCCTGCTATGATAATTCTCATGTCCTTATAATTATATGCCCATCCCGCAGCAAGCTGTCGGGTTTTTTATATTTGAAAATTCGTTTCTACCGATGCAAACACCGTTTTTACTCAAGCATTAAAACCGCAAAGTAAGCTACAAACATAGTATAAATCTAAATTCTTTATCATTTTTTTCAAATTACCCGGACATTTTACTGCAAAAGCTTAATCCACCGGCTCCTCAACGGGTCGATCCAACCAATAATTTTACTTATTTCATTCTTAACACCTGATTTTCACGAATAAACGCACCCTGTTCCGATGTAAAATAGCAGGGAATGGTTTCCTTAGACGCACACCACTCTGGTTTTTCCCATGGTGGAACCGAACCATCCACAATTACCTGATTAAATGCAATACCAGCCGGCAGCTCTTTGTCAGAAAACCTGTCGGCTGCGGTAACAAATAAATAATCGAAGTGTAAGGTATCGTTATTCGGCTCAAACCAAGGTCCATCGCCTTTACTGATGTATCCCCGGGTGTTTCCCATAAGCCAGAATCCTTTATGATAACAAAAGTCCTCATCCCTAATGGTAGAATCAAAGTTGGACAAATAATAATAATTATTTATTCGTGTACGCCAAAAACGGTTGGCATCGCTCACCACCGGCGCTATCTTCTTGTGATTTAAAGAATCGGACAAAAACCACCACGACTTTGCCCCCGATACAAATTGTATGGCCGAAGCATTGTTCAACTGATAAACACAGGAATAAACCTGCTTCTTTTGTTCCATAAGGTGCCAGCTGCGTTGCCCCACTCCCACAAGAACCACCAGCAATGCGAGGCGCAAATACCTGAATCTTCGGGTTATCAGCCAGGCCGAAAAAGTGGCCATAAACAGGTAGAGTACCACCACCATTAAAGTACTGAACGGAATATCGGTAATAACAGCAGCCGGGAGCGCATTCACAAATTCAACCAGGCGGTTCATGCCGGCAACCACCAATTCAAGTCCTGAACCCAATAAATGGGTTATGAACGATACTTTGGCAAAAACCATAAGAAAAACAGCTCCATAAAGCAAGAGCGTGGCTCCAACAATAACTACAATATTCGATAACCAGAAATATACCGGAAACATATGAAAATAATACAGCGTTATGGGCGAAGTTACCAACTGTGCCGCTATAGAAACCGAAGTGAGTTGCCAGGCCCAATCGAGGAATTTATTTTTAAGGTAAATGAGCCGGTAAATTTTTGGTTGAAAGAATACAATACCGGCCACAGCCACATACGACAACTGAAATCCTATTTCAAATAACAACAACGGGTTAAACAACAAGAGCAACATGGCCGAAGCCGCCAAAGAATTGTAAACCTGAGGGCGCCGTTGTAACAAATAACCTAATGATAAAAAAGTAAACATTGTACTGGCGCGGCACACCGAAGGCGACAAACCGGTAATTAAGGCGTAAGTCCAAAGCAACAAAATAATCAGCAGGTATTTCAGGCGGGCTTTTTTGCTAAAGAATTTCATCCAGCTAAAAAGCATAAGGAAAATACCATACAAAATGGCCATGTGCATTCCTGAAATAGCCAGTATATGTGAAGCTCCGGCTCCCGCATAAGCGCTGCGCACCCGTTCATCGAGCTTGTTCTTATAACCCAGAGTCAGGGCCGAAAGAACAGCCAGCTCGTCACCGCTCAGGCCTGCATCAGCATATAAAGACACCATGCGGGCACGCAGGTTGAGCGCTTTTTGCCGCAATCCTTCCACCCGGTCCGAAACCACAAACCAGTCGTCGCGTTTCAGGTAAACGGTAAAATCAATTTGTTTTATCTTCAGGTAGCGACTAAAATCGAAACCAAAAGGATTCAACTGTTTGGGTTTATCGGCAATGGGCGCTTTAAAAGCAATGGTTTGTCCGGCTTTTAAGGCAGCCAGCGAAGAGTCTTTTTCAAAATACACCCAAAGGGTTCCCTCTTCCTCTTTCCATTCGCGCTGAACCTGTTGCCCCTTAAGGCCAACCTGGGCAAAAAACACCCGCTCTTTTTCGACCGGAATCTGAAGTAATTCACCAATAAACCAAACCGATTCGCTGCTTGAACCCGATTCAAAACCGGATTGAGTAGTTTTTTGGCTTAGCAGCATACCCAAAAACAACAAGGTAAGATTTAATAAAACTGCTTTAAGATAATGCATCCGATAAGGAAGCCATATACGGGAAAAAGCTAAAAACAATAAGGCCGCAATGCCAAAAACAAAGTAAATAAAAACAGGGTTTTGAGGCCGGTAAAATTGGAGAAGAATACCCGCTATAAAAGGTAAGAGCAGCCTGATAAATGGATTTGCCCTAAAAAACTCCATGAGTCTAAAAAATGGTTTCTACGAAATTACGTAAATACCACAATTCAAACAAAAAAAACCTTCCTACGCATGGAGTCAGGTAGCCGGAAATTACTTATTGAAGTTCAGCGTTTTTCTCCTGAAACATACGCACCAATTCTTCGGGACTTTTGCCCAGGTATTCAAGCGATGCAACGGCATCATCGGTTAAAGGATGATTGGGATAACTGGCAATAAATTCTTTGTAGTAAATTTCAGCCTCCTTTATATTGTTCAACTGGTTTTCAAAAACAAAGGCTTTCAAAAACAAACATTCCGGAGCCTTATAAAAAAAAGGATAATCGGCCCTTACCTTACTGAAATAAGCAATGGCCTGTTCTGAAAATTGCAGATTCATCGAAATTTCACCCGCTTTGAACAGGAAAGAAGCACTTAATGTATCGTCGGGAAAGGTTTCAGCGAAAACAACATAGGTTTCAATAATTTCACTTCCTTTTTGTCGGTCAAAAGCTTTGGCAACATTCATTTCAGCTTCAGCATGCCGGATATTTTTAAGCAATTTTTCTCTTGAGTTGGTGTTGCAGGAAACCAACACAACAAATGAAAGAAAAAACACAACTCGCAAACGTTTAAAAATAGGTATTGCAGCTTTCATCCTAATAATTATTTTATTACAAAAAGACAATCAATCTAACTATAAAGAATCTATAAACCACTAAAGTATTAAAATAAAGAAACGATGTCTCTTTTTATTGTTACAATAAAATCTACCTTAAATTATTCAAAGTATGTTGACCAGCTTTCTCAATCAAATTCCCAAATGTTGGAAATGACATTTCAAAAGTGATTTTATCTTTTCCTTTGTTTGAATCACTGAAAACAAACCAAACATCTCCATCATTTTCAATTATTTGAGATTTCGATCTAATCTCAATTCTATATCTACAATGCGCTAAAGAATTTCGAAGTCTGCGTTTGAGGTAATCACTTTTATCTATACAATCGTCATATTTACTTTTATCTTCTGTAATAATTATATTTGATAAAAAAGCATCAATAGAAAAGTCATTTAAGAGTCCTTTTTCTTGTCCATATACAAAATACATATAGGCATTTCCAAGTACAAAACCTGGATTTACAATAGACCACTTTCTTTTCCTTTCTGTATTTTCAAAAAAATCTCTCAAAGGAATTGTTTCACTTTTTTTACTATTTGCTTCATGAACAAAATGTGAAGTGTCATTTGTACCAATAACAATATCATATCCGGGAATCTCCTTCATAATACAGATTAATTCTAAAATAACATTTATATATTGTCTAATTCGAAAATAACTCAACCAAAAACAAACGATGCAAAAGAAAAAATAGTGTGTTTGCCGATGCGCTTTTTACTTATTGGGTATTATTCGGTAATCGGGCAGGGTTTTTCCTTTGGCTATGGCATTTAACTTTCCGGTAATCAGGCGACGTCTGATGGGCGAAATACGATCGATAAAAAGCTTACCATCCAGATGATCAAGTTCGTGCTGCATTACACGGGCTCTGATTCCTTCCCATTCTTCCACATGCTCCTTAAAGTTTTCGTCGAGGTACTTTACCTTAATTTTTCCGGGCCGTTCCACGTCTTCACGAATGCCGGGCAAACTCAAACATCCCTCATTAAAAGCTTCTTCTTCGCCTTCAAAGGAAAGAATTTCAGGATTAATAAAAGCTTTTTTAAAATCTTTCAATTCCGGTTCATCTTCTTCAAAAGGTGTGGCATCGATAACAATAAGCCTGATGCTTTTATTAACCTGTGGTGCTGCCAGTCCAACACCTTCGGCTTTGTACATGGTTTCAAACATATTTGCAATCAACTCAGGAAGTTCTTTGTAATCAGGTTTAATTTCCTGGGCACGTTTTCGTAATATCGGGTTTCCGTATACGGTAATTGGTAAAATCATGACAATATTAAATTAAATAAGCCCACGGGCTTTCTGTTCCATAAACGATTGTAATATAATTGTGGCACTAATGGTATCGACCAGCGCCTTGTTTTGCCGTTGTTTCTTCTTAAGCCCTCCGTCAATCATGGTTTGAAAAGCCATTTTCGAAGTAAAACGTTCATCGATGTTATAAACAGGTATCTGCGGAAAGTGTTTCGACAATTGCTTAACAAAGGGTGTTATGTATTGCATCGACTCTGAGTCGCTGTTGTCCATCTGTTTGGCATAACCTACCACAAAGGCTTCTACCGGCTCTTTTTGCAGGTAATCTTTTAAGAATTTCAACACTTCGTGCGAAGGAACCGTAGTTAGTCCATTGGCAATAAGCTGCAAAGGATCGGTAACCGCTATACCAGTGCGCTTTCTCCCGTAATCGATAGCTAAAATTCGTCCCATTTACAAAGCGGCCAGTTCTTTTATTTCGGCCATAATATTTAAAGCCAGTTCCTGGGCTGCCATTTCGGTTTTCGCTTCGGCATAAATACGTATAATGGGTTCTGTGTTCGACTTGCGCAGGTGCACCCAGGTATCGGCAAAATCAATCTTTAACCCATCGATGTCGTTAACTTTTTCGTGAGCGTATTTTTCCTTCATGGCAAGTAAAATAGCATCTACATCAATTTCAGGAGTCAGTTCAATTTTATTTTTCGAGATAACATACGAAGGATAGGTTTTTCGCAGGTCGGAACAGGTAGTTCCCTTTTTTGCCAGATGCGATAAAAACAAGGCTATGCCCACCAAAGCATCGCGTCCGTAGTGCAATTCGGGGTAGATAACTCCGCCATTGCCTTCGCCGCCAATTACCGCGTTAACACGTTTCATTTCAGCGACCACATTCACCTCGCCAACAGCAGCAGCAGTATAGTTACCTCCATATTGCTCCGTAATATCGCGCAAAGCCCGTGTCGACGAAAGGTTTGAAACGGTGTTTCCGGGAGTATGCGACAACAAATAATCAGCAATGGCAACCAGTGTGTACTCCTCGCCAAACATGCTTCCGTCGCCATTTATAATAGCCAAACGATCCACATCGGGGTCAACCACAAAACCTACATCGGCCCGGTGAGCCAGCATGGCTTTTGAAACCTGCACCAGATTCTCGGGCAGTGGTTCCGGCGTATGGGCAAAATTACCGGTAGCCTTGTCGTTTAAAGGAATAAGCTGGGTAACTCCCAGAGCTTTAAACAGCTTGGGTAAAATAATTCCCCCCACCGAATTGATTCCATCGAAAACCACTTTGAAATTGGCTTTGCGGATAGCATCCACATCAACCATTTTCAATTTTAATAGGTGTGCAATGTGTTTGTCGTCGTAGTCATTTACCTCAGTAACTGTTCCCAAAGCATCAACCTCGGCAAAAACAAACTGTTCGCTGTCGGCCAGTGTTAATACTTTTTCGCCTTCGTCACTGTTTAAAAACTCTCCTTTGTTATCGAGTAACTTTAGTGCGTTCCATTGTTTGGGATTGTGACTGGCTGTTAAAATCAGTCCGCCATCGGCCTGGTAGTCGGTTACAGCCATCTCGACAGTGGGTGTAGTGGCCAGGCCCAGGTGAATCACATCGATTCCCATACCCACCAGGGTAGCATTTACCAGTTGCGCAACCATGTGGCCCGAAATGCGGGCATCGCGCCCAACTACAATAGAAATTTTATCTTTATTGTCGGCTTTTTGCTTTGCCCAGGCTCCGTAAGCAGCCGTATATTTTACCACATCAAGCGGACTAAGACCCTCACCGGGCCTGCCTCCAATAGTTCCCCGAATACCGGAGATTGATTTTATCAGTGTCATATATTAATTCTTTGTTCCGGGCGCAAAGATATAAATTTATGAGGTAGCGGGGAATTTTTATTGGGGGTATTACTAAATGAAATTTGCTAATTTAACGTATATGTACTTACTTTACTTTTTTAATTAACCTTAATAAAATTTATTATGAAAACATTCAGATTATTACTTTTTGTATTTGCAGTGGCTTTAACTGCTGTTTCGTGTTCTGAAGATGAAGTTGCTCCTGAAGGTAAGTATGAGACTACCTATGCTAAAATGTCTTCAGATCAAATAACCCTGGAGTTTAAAACTAAAGCCGACTTGCAGGAGTATGAAATGTATATGCAAATTGAACTTAAAGCAGGTGGCGATTTTTACTACTATGATGATATAGATGGCTGGATTAAAACAGGAACCTGGACACAAAGTGGCTCAAAAATAACCATCACCGAAGGTTCTGACTCCATGACAGTAACTCAAGATGGTAGTAAACTTATCTTCCAAGACACAGAAACAGATGATACCGGCACTTATAACGTTGAATTACACTTCACAAAAATGTAAATAAAACCATAAAGCATATTTTGGGGACTGTCAACTAAGGCAGTCCTTTTTTTATTTCACCTACTGTCCATATATTTGCAGCTATAAACCAGGCAAAATCTTAAAATATGCACACTGCAAAAGTTTATTTTACCAGCTTACGAGCCAAGCCCAATCAGAACCTGTTGCAAAAACTCAGTAAACTTATGGATAAGGCAGGATTCAGCACCCTCCCCGTTCAGGATAAGTTTACTGCCCTTAAAATCCATTTTGGCGAACCAGGTAATCTGGCCTTTATCCGCCCCAATTTTGCCGCCGAGGTGGTAAAAAAGGTAAAATCAGCCGGTGGAAAACCCTTTTTAACCGATGCAAACACCCTGTATTCAGGAAAACGCTCGAACGCAGTTGACCATTTACTTAGTGCAACCCAAAACGGTTTTACCGAAGCCGTGGTTGGCTGCCCCATAATAATTGCCGATGGTTTAAAAGGCACCGACCAAAAAGAAATTGCCGTTAACCTTACCCACACCGGCACTGCTCGCATAAGTGCAGCTATTGCCGAAGCCGACATCATTATCTCAATGACTCATTTTAAAGGACACGAGATGGCCGGTTTTGGCGGTACCCTTAAAAACCTCGGCATGGGAGCTGCTTCGGTAGCCGGAAAATTATTTTTGCATTCCACATCTAAACCCAAAATTGAAGTTGAAAACTGTACCGGCTGTAACGCCTGTGTTAAAAATTGTGCCCACAATGCCATTCAGCTAAATGCCGATAAAAAAGCGCTCATCGATTACGAAACCTGCGTGGGTTGTGGACAATGTGTTGCCATTTGTCAGTTCGATGCTGCCCAGGTGGTGTGGGAAAATGCATCAGCCTTAATGAACGAAAAAGTAGCTGAATACACAGCCGCTATTCTAAAAAACAAACCCGCGCTCCACATCAGTTTTGTAATGGATGTTTCGCCCGATTGCGATTGCTGGGGCTATAACGATTATCCCATGGTTCCAAACATTGGAATTGCTGCTTCGCTCGATCCGGTAGCTCTGGATAAAGCCTGTGCCGATTTGGTTACCGCTGCCCCGGTACTAAACCAGAGTGCCATTGCCAACAAAACCCCGGAAAAAGAATCCCATTGTAATCTGGATAAGTTTAAAATGGCACATCCCAATACCAATTGGATGGCAGGTCTATTGCATGCTGAAAAAATTGGGCTGGGAACCCTGAATTACGAATTAATTAACGTGTAATTACCCTTTTTACCAATGAAGGACGTATATTTGTAGCCTATTTAAGAATCAAGGCATAAAAATGGAAAAGCAGCGCGGGAGAAAACCTACATTGGGAGGTAAGCCAAAAAACAACAAATTTGCTACAAAACGCAAAACCATCAAATCGGATGCACCGGTAAAAAAGCAAGTAAGTAAAATAAAACAGACTGATGAGGTACGTTTGAACCGTTACCTGTCGCAAGCTGGAATTTGCAGCCGTCGCGAAGCCGACACTTATATTGCCGCCGGAGTGGTTACCATTAACGGTAAAGTAGTTACCGAACTGGGTACTAAAGTGAAATACGGCGATGTGGTCAAATTTAACGATGCCCCCATTGTTCCCGAAAAGAAAACTTACATTCTGCTTAACAAACCCAAAGATTACATAACAACCACCGACGATCCCATGGCAAAAAACACGGTGCTCGATTTAATTCGAAACGGCTGTAAAGAGCGGGTTTTTTCGGTAGGAAGGCTCGATAAACCCACCACCGGTTTATTACTTTTAACCAACGATGGTGAATTGGCCGATTTTCTTTCGCATCCGAAGAATAATAAGAAGAAAATATATCAGGTTACGTTAGATCGCGTGGTAAACGAAGACCACTTGCAGGTTCTGTACGATGGCGTGGAGCTGGAAGACGGCCTGGCTAAAGCCGACCAGATTACTTACTGTACCCCGGGCGACAAACGTGAAGTGGGCATAGAAATTCACTCGGGAAAAAACCGTTTGGTGCGACGTATGTTTGAACATTTGGGGTATAAAGTAAAAAAACTCGACCGCGTGTATTATGCCGGCCTGACCAAGAAAAATCTGCCCCGTGGCAAATGGAGATACCTGAACGACAAAGAAATAGTAATGCTTAAACGGGGAAGTTACTCGTAACAGCAGGTAAAAAAGCCGGTTAAAATTGGCCGGCTGGTAACTTTTTATTTTTGAAATACAATTTTGTTTAGTAGCTTTCGGCAAAATTTACCCAGTTTTGATGACCCTAAGTCAAACAAATAAGATATTCGAATTTAAAGGCGACCTGACATTTCCGGTAATTGAAGAAATTTTAAATCAAATTAAAGATATTCTTCAGGAAATGGAAATTGAACAGGTAGTGCAAAAACGGCTCTATGCTATTTTGGTAGAGAGTCTCGAAAATGCATTAAAACACAAAACACCCGCTCATAAAGATGCTGCGCATAAAGCCGTAGAATTAAGCTTACAGCAGCTTCCCGAATCTTTAATGCTGAAAATTGGCAATTACATGCCTGTGCAGAAAACGCCGGTATTAATTGAACGCATTAAGGAACTTAACAGCCTCGACTTAGCAGGTTTAAACCATCTGTACAGGACATCGATAGCCAATGCACGCATTTCGGAAAAAGGAGGAGCCGGACTGGGAATGATAGAAATTGCCCGTAGTGCACGAAATACTATTGGTTACCACATTGTTGAAACCAAAAACAAGACTTCGTTTATTGTTCTTGAAATTGAAATTGCCACAACTATCTCAAAAAACTAAAATATGAATCCATTAATAATTGAACAGACACCTGCAACACCAAAAATTCATTTCGATTTTACCCATAAGCTTTTTGAGATAATTGGATGCTCCCGCCCCGAGGATGTCAGAATTTTTTACATGCCGATAATCGACTGGCTCGAGAGCTTTAAGCTCAAAATTCCCGAACTTGAAAAACCAGTGAACCCGCTGGAATTCAAATTCAAATTCGATTATTTCAATTCGTCGTCAGCTAAATTCCTGCTCGACATTCTGGTATTAATAAATCAGATACACCAAAAAGGAATGCCCATAAAAGTAGCCTGGTATTTCGACGAAAACGACGACGACATGAAAGAAGTTGGCGAAGAATTGTCGGAAGTTGTTGATCTGCCTTTTGAATACATCGAAGTTCCCAAGAAAACAAAAACTAATTAGGTTTCATATACACGCGGGCCTCTTCAATCAACTCATCTATTGTAGGCTGGTAATCGTCGAGACTATCATCCACTTTTTTTAATTCCCGCTCTTTCCAGCGTTTAATTCGTTCCGATGCAATTTCGGCCTGAGCCAGCATTACCTGCCGGGCAAAATCCTTACTGTTTTCCAACTCCTCGTTGAGACGGGCTTTGCTTTTTAACTTTTCGATAGCAACCAGGCGTTTGGTTTTTTCATTCAACTGCACCATCTCCTGTTCCGAAGCTGACATGATACGAATTTCTTCAAGAGCCAGCAATTCATCGTAAGCTCCCCGTTTCGAAATTAATTTTACAAACATGGGTCCGGTTTCGATGCAGATAAACATAAACAGAATAAACAAACCCGCATATTGAATTCCTTTATTTTCGTTGCCAAGTTGTTTGTAGGCTTCGAGCCGGGCTAAAAAACCCGTTGCCTTTTTCATGGTTTCGCTCCCCTGAGTCCATTGCGCCTCCTTTTGCCGGCTCAGTTGTTCTATTCGCTGATTATTGGCTGCAATCAGCGGATAAAGCCGGGCCTTTTCCTCGTCGTAAATTTTACTTAGCCGGTCGTATTCTGCTTTTTTCTCCTTATAAACCGGGCCTTTGCCAGATTTAGCCGTAGGACTTCTTCCTTCGGCTTCTTCAACAATTAATTCAAACAGCATATTCCGGTGCTCCAACAACTCATCAATCGAATTTTGATAGGCCTTGTTTTCGTTTTGCAAGCGCTCAATTTCAGTAAAGCCGGTTCCTACAATAGATTGATAATCGTTAATTTTTTGCTGATTCATTTTTTCAATCTGTCCGTTTATTTCCGACTCAAACAACTTAAGCTCCAGCGGACGCGAAATTACCACTGCTAAAAACAAAGCCAGGATAATCCGCGGACTGGCAGTCAGCACCTCTTTAAAAATGCGGTTTTCCTTGCGTAAACTGGCCACCAGGTACCAGTCAAAAAAGAATATCAACACTCCCCAAAAAATCCCGAAAGCCAGGGCCAGGTAGGGATTATTGAAAACCGTGTAAAAAGCATAACTCCCGCTCATGGAAGCCATTACACCGGTTAAAAAAACTATCATCCCAATTCCAAAAAACACATTATAATCGGTGGGGCATTTTTTTAACAAATACAAGCGCGCTCCGGAACACCAGCAAAAAAAACGGTAAATCCCCGTTAATTTGGTTTCCGATACTAAAGAAGTTTTAAAATCCATGGCATAAAAATTTAAACTTTCGTCTGCATCTTACATTAAATTCATAGCATTGAATTGCTCCCGGCAGTCGGATAAAAACCTGCAAAACGTTTATTAGCCCGACATTTGAAGTAACAATTACAAGCACCCGAAGGTTGGTTTAAGATACTAAAAATTAAGCATTCTGAAAGTTGCAAAGTAATAATTGATAAAATTTTGCAGTAAGCCCGGCTAACTGTATCTTTGCCAAAAATTTAAATAATGGATCATAAAGCCGGATTTGTAAATATAATTGGAAACCCCAACGTTGGAAAATCGACCCTGATGAATGCTTTTGTGGGCGAAAAACTTTCGATAATAACCAGCAAAGCACAAACCACGCGGCACCGCATTTTAGGCATTGTAAACGGTGACGATTTTCAGATGGTGTATTCCGACACCCCGGGCATTCTTAAACCCAACTACAAACTCCAGCAAAGCATGATGCGTTTTGTAGATACCGCCATAAGCGATGCCGATATTATTTTGTATGTTACCGATGTGGTCGAAAGCTTCGATAAAAACAGGGAATACCTCGATAAAATAAAGAACACCAACACGCCGGTTTTATTACTGATAAACAAAATTGATTTAAGCCAACAGGAAAAACTCGAAGAATTGGTCATGCTTTGGAAAAACGAAGTTCCACAGGCAGAAATCTTTCCGGTATCGGCCATTAATAAATTTAATATCGATGCGGTACTAAAACGAATTCTGGAACTTTTACCTATAAGTCCGCCGTATTTTCCCAAAGATGAACTGACCGACAAAACCGAGCGCTTTTTTGTTCAGGAAATTATCCGCGAAAAAATATTTTTTAACTACCAAAAAGAGATTCCTTACAGCTGCGAAGTGAATGTGGAAGAATTTAAAGAAGAAGAATCCATTATTCGCATCAGGGCACTAATATATGTTGCCCGTGAATCACAAAAAGGAATTATCATTGGACACAAAGGCAGTGCGCTCAAAAAAACAGGCATGGCTGCCCGTTTCGATATTGAAGCCTTTTTTGAAAAGAAAGTGTTTCTCGAATTGCATGTAAAAGTGCTAAAAGACTGGCGCGACAAAGAACAAAACCTCAAATATTTTGGTTACGACCAATAACACAACTCAAAAAATTAGAAATAGAACTAGCAATAAGTAAAGCATCAATAATACATATATGTCAAATATTTTAGCAATAGTAGGAAGACCGAATGTGGGAAAATCGACCTTGTTTAATCGCATGGTCGAAGAAAGAAAGGCCATTGTTGACGAAACGTCGGGTGTAACCCGCGACCGCCATTATGGCAAGGTGGAGTGGAACGGAGTAACATTTTCGGTAATCGATACCGGCGGGTATGTTACCAATTCGGACGATATTTTTGAAGGAGAAATCAAAAAACAGGTAATGCTGGCTATTGATGAAGCCGATGTAATTTTGTTTTTAACCGACGTAACCAGCGGCATAACCGACCTTGACGACGGAGTAGCTGAGATTCTAAGAAAATCGAAAAAGAAAGTGGTGCTTGGTGTGAACAAAGTGGACAACAGCGAACGCTTGTTTATGGCCTCCGAATTTTATTCGCTGGGATTGGGCGAAGTATATTCCGTTTCGTCGATAAATGGTTCGGGAACCGGCGAATTGCTGGATGCCATTGTGGATAATTTCGAGAAAAAACCCCTTATCGAAGACGAAATTGAATTACCTAAGATTGCCGTGGTTGGAAGACCCAACGCCGGAAAGTCGTCGTTGGTAAATGCTTTGCTCGACGAGGAGCGCAATATTGTAACTGAAATTGCAGGAACCACCCGCGATTCAATCAACACCCATTACAATAAATTTGGTCACGAGTTTATCATTATCGATACCGCCGGCTTACGAAAAAAATCGAAAGTAAGCGAAGATCTGGAGTTTTATTCGGTAATGCGCGCCATACGAACCATTGAAGAATCGGACGTTTGCTTGTTGCTGATTGATGCCACCCGGGGAGTTGAAGGACAGGACGTAAATATTTTCCATCTGATTGAAAAAAACAGAAAAGGGGTAGTTGTTTTAATAAACAAATGGGACCTGGTTGAAAAAGATCATCACTCGGTAAAAGAATATACCGCCATGATTAAAGAAAAACTGGCCCCCTTTAACGATGTGCCCATTCTATTTGTATCGGCCTTAACCAAACAGCGGGTATTAAAAGCGGTTGAAACTGCCATGGAGGTTTATAAAAATCGCAATCAGCGCATTCCTACATCAAAACTGAACGAATACCTGCTTGAAGCTATTGAAGCTTATCCTCCTCCATCGTCGAAAGGAAAGTATGTAAAGATTAAATACATTACGCAGTTGCCAACCAACACCCCGCAATTTGCTTTTTACTGCAACCTGCCTCAATATGTAAAAGATTCGTACAAAAGGTATCTCGAAAACAAATTGCGCGAAGCTTATAATTTCACAGGTGTTCCGATTCAGATTTACATGAGAAAAAAATAATAAGCACAAAAAAAGCGATTGTAAGAACAACTACCACGCAGAAAGCAAACGAGATTTTTCAAAAGGAACAATACATATTATCGTACCTGTACATAGGAAAAATGACTGGCAGATCCCGATTGCTTTGCATCGGGATCAGTTCGACTTAGTAATTTCAGTTCACAGTCAAAGCTGAAATCACAGTCTCACTGATTCAATCGCTTTTTTGTTCCTCGTCGGGAAAGGATTCTTCGCTATCCGAATCTTCCTCATCCACATAATGGTATTCGTAAGCCTGGTATTGCCCCCAGGTTACCGAAACCGAGGAGCCATCGTCGGCAGGAATAAAATCGATGGGGCGTTTTTTATAATACCACGCCAGCGAACTACCAGCCAAAGCACCAAACAAATGGCCTTCCCAACTAATGTTTCCACCCTGCGGCATCAAACCCCAAATCATGCTTCCATATAAAAACACTACAATAAGCGAAAGCGCTGCAAGTCTTTTGTCGTTGCGAAAAACTCCGCTAAAAAAAATAAAAAATGCCAGGCCATACACAATGCCGCTGGCACCAATATGTACCGATTCGCGTCCACCAATCCACAAAAGAATACCTGACACCAACCAGTTTATAAAAAACACACGATAAGCTATTAAACGATAGAAATAAAAAAGGGCTGTGGCTAAAACCATAAACGAAATGGAATTGCCGGCCAAATGCGATAAACTGCCGTGAGCAAATGGAGAAAGCACCACTCCGGCAATACTTTCGAGTTTTTGAGGAGCAATACCAATTACCGACATGGATTTTTCCATCAACCAAAATGCGGTATAGTTTCCCCACATCAGCAATAAAAAAAACAAGGGGAATAAAACTGCGTGGAGTATTTTTCTTTTTTCTGACATACGCGGTTTAATACAACAAGCAGGCCATTGGAGCCGTCGAGTCAATTTGGCATCTAATTGCGGTTCATCGCATTTATAGAACCCGGCAATGTTAAAGTAACTTCGGTTCCTTTGGCAATAGAACTTTCAATTAATAGGGTACCAAAATTCTTTTCAACCAAAAGTTTTGTCAGAGCCAAACCAATACCACCACCCATTTCGCCATGCGTACCCGCTGCTATGTAATTCTTTTTGGTGTTAAAAATCCGGTTCAGTTGTTCCCTGGTAAAACCAACCCCGGCATCGCTAACTACAATAAGCAATTTATTATCGATATTTTTCGCAGTAACTTCTATGACACCTTCCTGAGTTGAAAATTTAATGGCGTTTTCAATAATGTTGCGTATAGCAATCTCAATCATCTTCGCATCAAAATACCCGGAATTTTGCTCGTGCAGATGAATCCGAAAAACTATTTCTTTTTGTGATGCACGCAATTGCTGAATGCCAATTACGTGATGCACCAATTCGCCCAGCTGATGATTGGCCGGTTCGTACTCAATTTTATCGAGTTGCAACCTCGACCAATACAAAAGATTTTCGAGCAGATTATACGACATAACCAACGATTCCACCTGCCCAACAGGTAAGTTTTGAAAACCGTCTTTGGCAGAACTTTGCTTGATTACAAGCAGTAAGTGTTCCAACGATCTTACCGGTTCAAAAACATTCTGCGAGGTAATGTCGAAGTAACGCGATAAAGTTGCATTAGCTGCATCGTATTGCGTTTTAATAGTTTGAATGTATGCTTTTTGCCTTCTGATTTTTTGTTGTAATTGTTTTATCGCTAGTCGGCTTTTTCTATGCATATAATAAATCCGAATCCACAATAACGCCCCCATTAAAACTGAAGCACACAAAAAGATTAAAAACAAGGCAAAATACTTCTTTTTTAAGCTGCGTTCCCGATAAACCGAACCCAACAATTCCTTTTCCTTCATATCCCGCTCATTTACCTGAGCACTTAATCGCGATTCGAGGTTGGCAATTTTTAAATAATATTCGTTGGTTAAAAATTGCTTATCGAGCATGTGCTGCTTGGTCTTAAAATCGATTGCTGCTTTGTAGTCTCCCTGTTTATAATAATTATCGGCAATCTTCCGATAGGTTTCGAACATCAGCTTATCGGCCTTTAATACATCGGCCAAAACCAGGCTTTTCACATAATAACTGTGTGCTTTTGAATAATGTTTTTCCAGGGCATAAAGTTCACCCAATTGCAACAATAAATTTGCCTGACCCATCAAATCGCCAATTTTGCTTTTAATGGTAAAAGCTTCTTCAAAAGCCAGGCGAGCCCGATCAAACTTTTGCTGTTTCTTAAACAAACGTCCTTTACTTTCCTTTACCTGCCCAAGCAAACTCCATAAGCTATCCTGGGTAAAATACTTTTGTGCCAGCTCGTAGTTCTCCAGACTTTTCCCGTAACTTCCCATTCGGTCGAGCACCTGTCCTTTGTTTAAAGCGGCTCGTCCGGCGCCTTCAGCATTAAAGTTTTTAGTGAATGCATTTATAGCACGATCAAGGTAATCGAGGGCAATGGGAAGGTTCCCCGAGCGGGAATACAGCCCGGCTATAGAAACATACACCAGAAGCTGACGCAGTGTATCATTCTCCTTTTTAAAATATTCCTGCGCCTGGCGGAAATCGTTCAGGGCCTCAGTATAAAGTTCCAAATCGCAATGAATATCGCCCTGAACCATTAACAAATCAGCTTCGTAATTTTTGTTTTCTATCTGACTTGCATATACCAAACCGGTTTTTATACTGTTGGCAGCTTCCTTTAAATTTCCCTGTTCACGAAGTAAAATACCATAATGGGTAAATAAGCGACAATTCAAATTTAGATTATCGGACACGATAAGTTCTTTGGCTTTATTGAAATACGTTAAAGCACTATCATACTGATTAAGTACCAAAAAGTACTTTCCCCGGTAAAAATAAAACTCATCGAAACGACTGCTGATTTTTTGGTTTGCCATAAGCGTATCGGCAGCTACAAGCATTTTAGCAACCTGCTCCGGATATTTATTAGAATTTTGATCGATGTAATTAAAAATACAGGTTAAGCGCTCACCGGGCAATAGGTTTTGCTGATTTGTATTACATATCGAATCGACCATTGGCAAACACTTTGCCATGGGTGCCAGCAGCATTAAAAACAGTATAATAATTAAACTTCGACGATTCACTTCTTGCCTATTGATAATTCAATGGCAAATTAGCATAATTTTAGAAAATAACATCCTACCAGACCGGCTTAATAAAAAACAAGCCGGTATTTTATCAAATGTCAGCAGAAATGTACTACCGACTGGTGAAAAGCTTAGGATAAATTAGCGCGCTTAATTAATTATTCCGTAAAGTACTAAAGCATAGGTATAAAATCGGACAATCCGGGCTATTCCCAGCCAAAGAAATATATGAATCGGAAAACGAAGCATTCCTGAAATCATACAAATGGTACTGTAGGGCAAGGGGAACAAGGCCGCAACAATGATAAACACCGCACCCCAACGTTTAATTTTTGTAAAATGGTATTGAAACTTCTTATTCAAATAGTCGTTCAGGCGCTTAATACTGCCAATACGATAGCCAATATGGTACGAAACCAAACCTCCGGCATACGACAGAATGGCCAGTGCAGAAACCACAACCCAGGGATTAGTAAACTTACGTGCCCATATAATAAAGAAATCGGGTGGAATTAAGCCAAAAAAAGATTCAGAAAGGGTAAACAACATTAAAACCATGCCATTGCCCATATTTTTGAAAAAAGAATTAAAAATTCGGTCCAAATCAATAACCCATTTTTCCAAACCCACAAAAACCATAATTACCAAAAGCAATATGGCAGCAATTTTTAAAACATTCTTTGCCAGAAAAAAATAGAATCCGCTTCGGCTGTAATACCGGTGCCTCCTCTTCCATGTGTTTATATCCATTCTGTTGGCGTACATAAAATACTTATGAAATAACATTCCGTACTTAACACGAAATATGAAAAATAGTTTAAAGCCTTACTCAGATTTTAACTGTCACTTTAACGGGTAACATACAAGCTCTGTTGTTTACTTTTAAACGGAAACATTTACCAGCGAATTATGTGCCAATTTTAAAAAATTTCAGCGCTGATTTTATTTACGTTTTTTGTCTTGCAGAGTTACTGAAACACTCACACACCACTCAACTTTTAGTAAATAACTATTTGTCAAACCAATAGGGCGAGAGACCATTTCACAAATCGCTTTTTTAATACCTCAAATAAACGTGTTGGGTATCAAAAACCGTATAAAAAACATAAGAATTCTGCAAAATATTTTTTCCTCAGCAAAAATAAACTTAACAGCTAACGGATAGCAATTAATGTTTACTGCCTTTATGTCGCTTGCGAATAAAATAAATTACACTTCAGTTTAAAATTCAGAGGTAAAGAAAAATTCAAGGCTCTTAAACTTCATTTGCGCCATCTCCAAATCGTACGACGATTCGGCCAAATAAACATCGCGTCCGTGTTTGTCTTTGGCCAGCGATTTATATTTACGTCTTTGAAAGTCTTCCCATTCCGCTTTGTCGTTGGGGCGGACCCAACAGGCTTTATACAGTTGAGCCGGTTCGTAACGGCATTTTGCGTTGTACTCGTGCAACAAACGGTATTCAATCACTTCAAACTGCAATTGCCCCACGCAACCGATAATTTTCCGGCCATTCATGGTTAAAGTAAACAACTGGGCTACACCTTCGTCCATCAACTGATCGACTCCTTTGGCCAACTGTTTCGACTTCATGGGATCGGCATTTTCAATATACCGAAACATCTCGGGCGAAAAGCTGGGTAAGCCTTTGTAGTTTATTAATTCACCTTCGGTTAAGGTATCGCCAATTTTAAAGTTTCCGGAGTCGTGTAAACCAACAATGTCACCCGGATAGGCTTCTTCAACAATCGACTGTTTATCGGCCATAAAAGCGGTTGGATTCGAGAATTTCAGATCGCGTTCCAAACGGATATGCCGGAAGTTGGTATTGCGTTTAAATTTACCGGAACAAACTTTAACAAAGGCAATGCGGTTGCGATGATTGGGGTCCATATTGGCATGGATTTTAAAAACAAATCCGGTAAACTTTTCTTCAAATGGATCAACAACCCGCTCAATAGCAGCCGATGGTCTTGGAAACGGTGCAATACGAATAAACGACTCCAACAATTCTTTAACTCCGAAATTATATAAAGCACTTCCAAAAAATACCGGAGCGGTTTCTGCACTCAGGTATTCATCGAGGTTAAATTCGGGATAAACCCCTTCGACCAGTTCCAAATCGTCACGTAATTTGGCTGCATCGTCTTTCAAAGTAAGATCAAGTTCGGGATCGTTTAAATCTTTAAACTCTTTGGGCTTTTCGGCTTTGGTTTTGTCCTCGCCGTCAAAATAATACAGTTTCTTTTCAAAAATATTGTAAACCGCTTTCAGGCGCTTTCCCATTCCTACAGGCCAGCTCAAGGGACGAACTTTTATTTTCAGTTGTTCTTCAATTTCATCGAGCAAATCGAAAGGATCTTTTCCCTCGCGGTCGATTTTATTTACAAAAACAATTACCGGGGTTTTCCGCATACGGCAAACCTGCATCAGTTTTTCGGTTTGGGCCTCAACCCCTTTGGCGGCATCAACCACCACAATTACACTGTCAACAGCAGTCAGGGTCCTGAAGGTATCTTCAGCAAAATCCTGGTGTCCGGGCGTATCGAGAATATTAATTTTAAAACTATCGTACTCAAAACCCATTACCGAGGTGGCCACCGAAATTCCCCGCTGACGCTCAATCTCCATAAAGTCGGAAGTAGCTGTTTTTTTAATCTTATTCGACTTTACCGCACCGGCCACATGAATGGCTCCCCCGAACAGCAATAATTTCTCGGTTAAAGTAGTTTTTCCCGCATCGGGGTGACTCACAATGGCAAACGTCCGTCGCCGCTTAATTTCTTCGTTAAAACCCATAGTATTGATAATTTCGGCTGCAAAAGTAAGGTTTTCAGTCGAGTAAAAAAGTTTTTATGTTAATTTAAAGGCCTTGCAGTTCTTTTATTTTTTCAAATAAAACCTCAGGGGTATCGCTGCCAATATCGGCAAGGTAAACGGTTCCCACATCCCATTTCATGCGAATTAGTGGCACCAGTTTTTTTCGCACCACCCAAACCAGGATAATCGAAGGAAAGTGACAAAGCTTTTCAACGCTTTTGCTCCATCCCTGATTCATTAACTCCATGGGACCCAACTCATCGATAATAACCGGTGATTTCTTTTGGGCTATGGCCGATGCAATGAGTTCATGACCGAAAGCAAAAGCTTCGGGATTAAAGTAAAAGCGCCGGAAAGGAAACCAATTTGCTTTGGCCCGGGTGTCGATAAAGGGCAAGGCTTGTTGCGTTTCAACAGAAAAAAGCTGGTAGGACGTATCTGCTTGATTTTCCTCATTCCGTAAAGTCAAAAAACCTGAAACAGCTAGTCCGGATTCGACGAACAAATCGCTAAGCTTTCGGGTAAAGGATGTTTTTCCCTGATGCACATCGCCCGTAATAATTATTACGCTTGGCTTTTGGGTGTTTTGCCGGGTAAAAAGTTCAAGCAATCGCTGTGAGTTGGCCAAAAAACGCAGTCCGGTTTTTTTAAGCGAATTATTTCCTTTTTGCGCTACGTTTATTTGCGATATTAGGAAAGGTAAAGCCGAAAAGGCCAAATCGATGGCGTGATACAGGTTTTTGAATCCTTTATTGTACAGCAATAGTTTTATCGAAGGGTTTTTTAGCTCGGTACCAATGGCTGTAAAACCAACCATGATTAAAACCGCACGAAAAATCATCTTTAATCCGATAATAATTCCGTCGAGCGAAAAAAAAGATTTGCCGTTAAAAACATTCCAAACCAGGGCGGCAAACAGGGTAATAAGCACAAACTGAATCCAGATACCCGGCTTTTTTAAACGCGATAAAGCCTGCCGGTAATAAATAAAGCAGAAGGCTAAATAAGCTACTCCCAGACTAAGTGCCGAGAGGAGGAAGCTTTTATTCAGCATCCATAAAGTAAGTACAATGAGCGAAACATGTGCTAGTAAAAATACATAAGCCATGATTCCCGACCCGGTTTTAACCGGCTGTATTTTCTGTTGCCGCTCAAAGGGTATTTCAAGCTCATCCGGAACAGGATATGTGTTCTTACTTTTTGCCCCGGCTCGTAAACCCAGAAAAGCAGCAAAAAATCCGGCAAGCAGATAAATCAGGGTAAGAATTAACAAAGCGTGAATGGGTTCGCCCAGATGCACCAGTTTAAGCTGCTTCAGCGCAAAATTGTATAGCTGCGAAAGCATGTAAACAAAGTCGAATCCATAATAAAGCAGCAAACTTACGGCTTTATGTGCCAGCGAACTGAAAACCGCCAGGGCTCCGCCAATTAAATAAGCCGGAACATTTCGTCCCAGCAAACGGATGCTTAACTCCAACAGAAGGGCTTCGGCTAAAATTCCGGTCATGGGCCCGATAATTATGGCGCTGGGACTAATTGATTTCATCAGGGCACAAATTAAGCCGGCACGGATGATTAATCCACGTTCGTTCCAGATTTGTGCATAGGCTACCAATAAAAAAACAGAAAGAAACGACAAAAAAGTACCCGACATGGGAACTTTCATATTGTGCAAAAAACTGCCCAGCACAATTTCGATGGAAGCCCAAACACTTCCAACCACAGCGGCTTTTAACCATACAGCGTTTAAGGGAATGTATTTAAAGGTTTTCAACAGTAGTAATTTGATATTAATCGATATTCCTGAATCCAGCTAACATCCGGAACAAGCCCCCAAATATAAAAAAAGAGGCTGTCCAAAAGTAGTAATCTTAACCAAAAACTTACCCTTGTTAAGTGAACTTCAAAAATGGAACGCGGAAAAACGCGGATTTAAGCTGATTTTCACAGATCAGATCTGCGTAAATCAGTTTTTTCAGCGTTATCCGCGTTCTATCCCTTTTAATTTGAAAGCAGATGGTTTAAATCTTTTGCTTTTTAGACAGCTTCTTTCAATCTCTTTTAATTTGAGCGTATTTGGATTAAATCTTGTACATTTTAGACCGTCTCTTTTTCATTCTTTAATAAGTCCGATTCATTTTTCTCCGGTAAATTATATTTATGCAAAATTTGGCATTAAAAATAAGAAAGTAAACTTATCTGGAAGAACGGAGAATCAATTACGAAAAATATATAACCAAATAACAAATCGGCTTCCAAAAAATGGCAATGGAATCGAAACAATCACTTAGTAAGACCGGGAAGCTGAGAACTTGTTCGAAGATCACCCGGCCGCACTTAGTGATTGCTTTGATGTAGATGCTATTTTTTGGCGCCTTGACTTTTTTGCTTCGTTTTTGGGTCAAGCCAAAAATGAAGAGCCCAGCCGGCTTGAGGCGTAAAACAAGCCTTATATAGTCGCTCCTTAATATAAAATCAACATACTGAATATTAACAGCATAAAGTTGAAAACTTATTGATTTAGTATGTCTGGATTTGCAAGGTTTATCGTAATTTACATAAAAAAGCTTGCAGATTATG
>JBFXEW010000003.1:0-228468 GCA_050179685.1 Salinivirgaceae bacterium | reverse complement strand
TTACACCCTCTGGAAAATATACAGACTCACAACCTTTGGTTTTCTTGATTAAATTAGTAATTTTCAAATTTATTCAGAACTTGCAGTTGTGGGCACTGCTACCCATGCAGGGCACACACAATGTATAAAAATAATAGCCGGTTCAGTAGTAAATTCAAGGGTTGTAGCCCGCTTCAAAATTGTAACGGTTTGATAAGTTTGAAGCCCGCAATCGCCTACTTTGCATATACTAAACGTTAGCGTTCATTGAAAAGAACCACCACATAACCTAAAATGATATGTACACAGTTAAAGAATTTGAATTTATAGATAACTTACTTAGAAACTCACTGAATAATGATTACACATATGAAAAATTGTGTTATTCAAGAAACTTTGACTATGATTTATATGAGAAATTATTTACAGACATAAACAAAGAGCCATATAAACTGATTGAGTTACATGAAACTTCTTTCACTGTAACCACATTAGGTCGTCATGTCGCGATTGATGGATTTAAAAAATATCTCGAATCTACCAACTCAGAACAAGAATTGGATAAATCTATAAAAATATTAACGCTTGAAGATTTAAAGAAAAGTAATTTACGTAGTAGAAAAGCTTTCATCCTATCAATTCTAGCAATTGTGGTATCAATTATATTTGGAATATTAAATTATACTAAGCCTGAGAAGCCCGATAATGATATTAATGCAAATATCAATAATACTCAAAATGAGAAAATCCTAACAAACAAACATATTGATTCGGTTGAGGAAAATATACTCTCTAAGGATAGTATCATTAATCCGAATACTGTCTCTGCTGAAATAATATCTGATTCTTCGAAACATAATTCTAAAGATTTAAATGAAAAACAATTGGTAGAGAATTAATAACGAAACATTTGCTCAAAACCGATTATCAAAGTTAAATTGTAAAGAACTTGAATAAACCTCAAAGACATAACAATCATATTTTAGAAACTGAATCAGGTAAGTTTTTTAACTTTCAAGTTCCAAATGAATGGTATATTGATAAGCCAGAACATGATTATGGCATTGACTATGTTGTTAACATCGCCACTAATAATCAAGCGACTGGACTTAGTTTTTCTGTTCAATTAAAAAGTAAAATAAAAGAGAAAAATAACAGTTTTACTACAATTAAATTAAAGCATTCAACCTTAGGGCTATTTAATACAAAGCTAGAACCTGTATTACTTGTTGCATATGTGCGTGAGGAAAAGGAAGCATATTGGTACTGGTATAACGAATTGGTATTTGATTTAACATCTTCGCAAAAAACATATACGATAAATATTCCTAAAACAAACAAACTTAGCCAAATTGATTGGAGTGTAATCTTAAAATACGTTCAGAATATTTTTAGTGTCAAAATGCTTGTAGATGGCATTAAGTCTCTTGAATATGAAGAAATTTCTAATTCACAGATTCTTGCGTGGAAATATTATTTTTCACAGGATTATGAAAAGTCAATTTTCTATTTCAAAAATCTATTAGTTGAAAATCCAAATGATATCGCAATCTTAGAAGGTTTGGCCCAAAGTCAATATAATACATTTCATTACAAAAAAGCTATCAATAATATTAATAAAGCTATTGAGCTTTCTGGAACATCTAATCAATATTTGACAAAGGCTTGCATTTTGGCAGAGGATGGCATGCAGAATGGAATCAAAGGGAAAATTATTGAAGCGAAAAACATATTTAAGGAGTTCTTAAATCAGGATAATACACAATTTATTTATCATTACAATTATGCAAATACTCTAAGTCGATTAGGCTTTAATGAAGAAGCAATTACTCATTTTGAATTGTGCTTAAAGCTAAATCCGAATTTTGAGCAAGCGTGGAAAAACCTTGGTCAAGTTTACTTTGATATTGAAGAACATGAAAAAGAGTTAAGCTGTTATGATAAGGCTTTAAGAATAAATCCAAATTTACCTCAAGCTCTTTTCAGTAAAGGTGTTACACTTTCAAGAATTTTCGATAAGGCAGAAGAAGGTCTGTCCCTTATGTTGGAAGCAGTTGGTAAAGATGAAGATATGCTTCTTGAATATCAATATACTTATTTTGGAATTGCCTATGCCTATAAAAAGATGGGAATTATAAAAGAGGCTTTAAGTTGGATTAATAAAGGACTTGACCATTATTCAGAAGATATGGTTTATTTAAATTTTAAATCAAATTTATTAATTGAAAATTGGAAAGATAATGAATGGTTAATAGATGAAGCATTACGCTTTTTTGAATTTCGCCTTGAATTAGTAGAAAATGATTATAAAAGTTTGTACTCAATACTTTTAATTAAGCAATTGAAGGATGAAAGACAAATTTTTGATTTAATAAAAAAGCATACTTCAATCTTCAGAGAAATTAGTTTTGAATCAGTAAAATATTGTGAAATAGACCTTAGTGAGAGCATTGGTTTTTTACTACACTTTGATAAATATCTTAATTTCCGAAATAGTCATTCCATTTTTAGATATTCCGACCATTTGATTTCAGAGTTATTTGTTGTTTCAATAGAATTTTGGGAAATTCTGGATTTTATTTTTGCAAAAAGCTTTAGTAATGCGATTACTCAATATTTTAAAAGTGAGGATTCTGATGTGATAACACAAACAATATTGAATGAATTAGGAAATGCAACAAAAGCAATTAAAATGATTTTTTCTGAAACAGACTTTCCTCAAGAGGAAGCAATAAAAATAATGGCTCATGTTTGTGCTGAATTTCCTACAGTAATAATCCGTGAATTTGGGGCTCAAGCCGGAATGATTAAGGGTTCATTAGGAATTGATAAACCAGAAACTGAGACAGATTTAACCGAAAAATGGTTTGGAAAACTTCATGAGAAGAGCCTAATTGAGATGAATAGAAAATTAAAACTATTAAAGGAAGATTGAGTTAAACAACGAACCGCTAATCGAGTAGGCAGCCGCTAGGCAATGCCTAGCGGAGAACCTTTACTCGCAAAGCTCGTGAGAACACTTTGTTTAGTTCACACCACAACTTTTAAGCCTTCGGATGGTAATGGTTGTACCAAGTATGGCCCCGACAAGGAATAAGTAAAAGCGAAGGGCTTTCGCATGACATACCGGCGGATGCTGACCCCCTAAAATAAAAGAATGCACAAAGCGGCGCTGAAGCATGATGGTTTGAACCACCATTCGGAGTCGGAAAACGGAGCATGTTGACCCCTCAATTTAGGTATTTGTTAATAAATATCTCTATGGTTTGGCTATTTCGGTCAGACCGTGCCAGAAAAGGGGCAAAAATCATATCTAATGGATTATTAATCAGCTCTTTTAATCCAAAAATTATAGCTTTTACTTTAAATTCAGCCCAAAAGGGGCAAGAAAGTGAGCTTTTTGTATAAAAATCATACCTTTTAGTCTAAATTCAGCCCAATTTGTACAAAAATCATAGCTTTTGGTACGAAAAAGTGACCTTTTTGTATGAAAATCATACCTTTTGGTTTAAATTCAGCCCAATTTGGGCAAAAAAGAGACCTTTTGGTACAAAAAAGATACCTTTTTGTATGAAAAAGAGGCAAATTTGCTTAAATTCAGACCTTTTAGGGCAAAATTCATAGCTTTTTGTATGAAATTCATACCAAAAGGTACCAAAAAGAGGCAAAATTGCCTAAAATCAGACCAAAAGGTACCTAAATCGTACCTTTTTCTCTAAATCCAGACCTTTTGCTCTAAAATCAGGCAAAATTGCCTAAATTCAGGGAAATTTGCCTAAAATTGGGCAAATTTGCTTAAAAACAGGCAAATTTTACTGTAAAATACACCTTTTGCTGCCAATATTTTGCCTCTCCGGGGCAGAACTGCATTCAATTGGTAGTTTTTCGCCTCCCGTTTCGTATTTCATTTTCCCTTTTGTCTTGCGCTATAAGTCTAAAATCTGAAGTCTGAAATCATAAATCGAAAATCAAAAATCCAGCATCGTTTAGTTAATGAAAATCACCCCAATAATCCCCGCCGAGGCTGAAATATGCTTAACTAAACCACATTAAATCAAAATCCAGCAACCAGTTTACAATTATCAATTAGCAATTAACAATGCGTAATGAAAATGATAATGAACTATCTTGTGTCTTAAGTCTTGCATCTGAAATCTGAAATCAAAAATCCAGAAAGTAGTAATCAGCAACCAGCTTCCGGCCTCCCTGTCACTTTTCACTATCCACAACTCTCGTAACCGCGTTAATCTGCGCTTGAAAATCAGCGTTATCCGCGTTCAAAAAAATATTGATTAAAAACCAATGCTCAGGTAGCACTTATAAACAAAAAAGCCATATCCTTAAAAAGAATATGGCTTCAATATATCGATTGGAATTAATTATCCACGTAAAAACAAGGCCTTAATAATATGGCTCGCTATTTTTGGATTCTCTTTTAAACGACGGGTCGAATAACCAAACCATTGTTTTCCGTAGGGTACATATACCCTGAGACGGTGTCCGGCATCAATAATACTTTGACGCAAATCGGGAGTTACCCCGTAAAGCATTTGGAACTCATACATTTCTTTAGGAACATGGTACTTTTCAATCAGTTGGTAAGCTCCTTCAATCAATGGTTTGTCGTGGGTGGCAATACCGGCATAAATACCATTGGCAAACATGTATTCCAAATCTTCAAGATAATGTTGGTTCACCTCTTCGTACTTTTTGTAGGCTATTTCAACCGGTTCAATATAAATACCTTTACACAGGCGATAATTCAAAGGAATTTCTTTGGAATGAATATCCATTAAATCTTTTAAATCGGGCAGGGTTCTTCGCATATAAGCCTGAACCACCAATCCGCAGTTTTTGGGGAAATCGGCCTTTAAGCGGCGGTATAAATTAATGGTTAAGGTGGTGCATGGCGAGTCTTCCATATCGACCCGGATAAAGTTGTTGTACGATGCGGCCTTTTCAACAATTGCTCTGATGTGTTGGAAACAAACTTCCTCGTCGAGCAAAAGACCAAACATCGATGGTTTAACGGAATAGTTACCATCAATACCTTCTTTTTCTATCACATCAATCAATTCAAGGTATTCGTCGCGGTTTTTTTCGGCCTCTTCGAGGGTTTTAATAAATTCACCCAAAATATCGAGGGTAACCATCATTCCCCGGGCATTCAAATCTTTCGATGCTTTTATGGCATCATCAACAGTAACCCCTGATATGTAGCGTTTCGAGAATAGCCAGATAAGCTTTTTTGGCATAAAGGGAAGCAAAGCTGCAATTAATTTATTGAACATGATTTTTCGAATTTAGTGTTTACTAATAAACTTTGGTACGTTATTTTATGTGCTCAAAGTTAATAATCAAAAGTTCACTAAATAATGCTTTTACAACAGAAAATTTAATGACAAAAAACATGAATCGCCTATTTCAGCGGGTTAAACGCCAGCCTTTAGCGTTTAAATCGGAGAATTTGCGGGCTTTGCGTACAAAAAATGAGAAGACAATGCTGCGCTTAAAAATTTCAGCATGCTGAGCCTGTACAGTCAGGTGTTTGTTTTGTTTCCGCTTGGCGCGGAAGTTTTTTACCATGCCATAAAAGGCAAAATGGGCTTTGGGTACCGAAAGAAAAAAGGCGACTTTTCCCTGCATCAAATACATTAGTGCCGACATTCCATCGAGTATCATACGGGTAAACAGGATTGCGCCGAGTTTATTGTCGGGCAAATTTTTATAGAGCAACAACAAATTGTTTCGATAATTTAAAAACAGTTTCCGTGGATTGTTGTTAGGCAAAGTCCCCCCTCCTACGTGATAAACAAGCGATTGAGGCAGATACATAATTTTATACCCCCTGTTTTTCATCCGCCAGCATAAATCAATTTCCTCCATGTGAGCAAAAAAGTCTTCGTCCAAACCACCTGTTTCATGATAAATGCTTGCTCTTACAAACAAACAGGCACCCGTAGCCCAAAATATTTCAGAAGCCTGATCGTACTGACCTTCATCATGCTCCAGTTCACTAAGAATTCGTCCGCGACAAAAAGGGAAACCCAAAAAGTCGATAAATCCTCCGGCAGCTCCGGCATATTCAAATTGATTACGCCTGGCATGCGCGAGCAGTTTGGGCATGGCAGCCGCCACCTTTTCGTTGGCATCCATATACGAAATAATGGGCTCAAGCCAGTTCTCCGTTACTTCCACATCGGAATTCAACAATACATAATAAGTGGCTTTAATTTGCTGCAAAGCGCGGTTGTAGCCTCCCGTAAAACCATAATTTTTATCAAATAGTATTCGTTTTACCTGCGGAAAATTGTTTTTAATAAAATCGATGCTTCCATCGGTCGAACCATTATCAGCTACCCAAACCTCAGTTTGTTCATTAAGGGAATGAGCCACCACCGAAGGCAGAAATTGCTCAAGAAAATGTTTACCGTTCCAATTCAGAATAACTACAGCAACTTTTGTCATAGATAAAGGCAACTTTGATATAATTCGGCCTAAAAATAGCGCTTTTTAGTTATTAACCTAGCACACTTTAGGCAATGATGCTTAAAAAAGATTTTGGCTTTTATCGTTGATGTTTCCACCTGCGGTGCGACCACAACCAGTAACGGGGAGCATCAAGAATTGAGGCCTCGAGCAATTGAAAAAACCGCTCGGTAATTTCCTTTGGCCGGGTTTCTTTCGGGGTTTCGGTAATCAGCGTGGGACGCAGGCGATAACTTCCTTTTTTAACTCGTATTAATTCCAGATAAACCACCGCCATATCGAATTTTCGGGCCAGTTTCTCCGAGCCTAAATATACACCGGTATCCTGATGCAAAAAGGGAATCCAATGCTGGGTTTCGCTCATCAGTGGAGCCTGATCGGCTACCATAAACAAAGCAAAAGGTGTTTCTTCGTTATTTAATTGATGTACTTTTCGTAGTACATCTTTCATTTCGACCGGAATAACTCCCAAACGACTTCGGATATCAAAATAAACCTTATCGAAAACCGGACTGGTAAGTTTTTTATAAACCGCAGCAAAGCGATAAGGTATAAACTGCGACAGAATTCCGCCCATCTCCCAGTTTCCAAAATGGCCCAACATTAAAACCACATTTCGCTTTTCGCAATAAAGTCGCTGAAATAACTCAACATCTTCAACCACAAGGTGATTAACCAATCGGTTGCGCGGTACAAATCGCAGGTAAATATTCTCAACTATCATTACCGATAAATGGCGGTAATACTTACGCGCAATCTTTTTTATAGCTTTTGGGTCGCGGTTCGGAAAAGCCTTTTGTAAGTTTTGCTTAACTACATTTTTACGATAACCAATCAGGCGATAAACCAAAAAAGTAAGGAGTTCCGATGCAAAAAACAAGAACCGGAGCGGTAGTTTCGACAAGAACCAGAACCAGGCCAGTACTCCGTAATAAACTATCTTTTCAAAAAAACTCATTTAGTACTCTTCAAAGTATTCGCGCGCCTTAGTCTTTGCATCCTTTTTAAGCGGAACGGAATAAATTTTTTGCTCCCAATCCGAATTTTTTACCTGGCCCATAACGTTTGAGTACACCAGTATATAATTGTTTGCATCGCTATTGCTTTGCACAAAAACAAACTTCAGATTACTTTGATTGGCTATC
Organism: Salinivirgaceae bacterium; assembly: GCA_050179685.1. Lineage (GTDB taxonomy): Bacteria > Bacteroidota > Bacteroidia > Bacteroidales > SZUA-534 > GWE2-40-63. The sequence goes on along the minus strand of JBFXEW010000003.1, from coordinate 220,855 downwards.
CGATAATAATGCCAGATTTCATAAGGTTTTGCTCCCTTTTCATCCTTTTCGGTATACACATTAATGGGTGCTCCGTATTGCAAAAAAATACGTCCCCGGTCGGTTTTAAATCCGGGAAGATGTTCTGTTTTATATTGCTGATCGACAATGGAAACTAAAGTCAGGTAATCGTTCCAGGCCAATTCAGGATGCTTTTGATTGCGTTCTTTCCAAAACTGATACAGGAATTGTTGCATCAACGGTATATTACGGGCTTGTTTCTGTTGGTCGATAAAAAGCATTTCGGCACTGTCGCTAATCGGACGGAGCGCATCCAGGTAATATACTAGGGTGTCGGCATTTTGATGGTTCCTGGCAAAAGCCTGCGGAACTTTTACACCAGAAACTGATAAGGTTTTATTCTGCTCCGATGAGCTTTCGCGCTGAAAGAATTTTTTAGCCGATAAAACCGTATTGTCGCGTTTATCGCGCAATTCCATAACCAGGTAATAGTCGCCTTTGGGTAAACCGGCAATTGATAGTTGCTTAAAAATAACATTTACATTATGCGCCGTTTCTTTTTGAACCGTGCTAAAGCCTTTTATGGGTTTCGATGTATGTACTTTTTCGATATGAAACAAAACCAGAAAATCTTCGATGGGACCAAACTCATGCGCTGCATTATATACCTCAGCATAAACTTTAATTGCTTCCATTTCATTAGGAAAAACACTGGAAACATAAGGTTTGTATTCCGTTTCGCCTTTTACATAAATATTTTCTTTATAAGCCGGTGCGTGTTGTTCCACCAACTCCATATCGCTAATTGAAAGCTGATTTTTAGGAAAATTTACGGTTATCAGGCCCGTATGCTTAAAGGGAAGTGCAGTATCAGAAGCATTCAAATCGCGTACCTGCAACTTAAAATTATAAACGCCATCGGGAATAGGAATGCGTTGCATCTCACTCAAATCGGGAAAAATAGTTGTGGTGTCTGCTAAAGCCGGACTCATTACTTTAAATTTACGGAACTCTTTTACCTGATTGGCATTTTTAAATACCAGGGTTGCTTCAACCACAGCTTCATATAAATTATCGCTATTCAGTCTGTAAGCCAGGGAATTCCCATTTACGTTAAGGTAGGTTTCCACGTAAGGTCCCATTTCGGGAGAATAAAATGCCGCATAATCAAAACTTACATCGATGTTTTGTGCTTCAGATAATTGGGGAAAAACCAAGCCCATTAAAGCAAAAACTATCCAAAAGATGCACTTTTTCATAAATCCACAGGTTTTAAATTTGCATTTAAAAATAGAACATTTAATTGAACACTCCTAACAAAGCTGTTTATTCACGTTAAAACTTTGTTTTTAAAAGGCTTAACAAATCATCATGTACCTTTGGGCTTCCTGCAATCATTTCTTTTCCGAACATATAATTTCCGCCTCCGGTATAATCCGACACTATGCCACCAGCCTGCTGAACCAAAAAAGCTCCGGCGGCAACGTCCCAGGGATTTAGCCCGTATTCAAAAAAGCCATCGAAGCGGCCAGCAGCAACATAAGCCAGGTCGGTGGCCGCCGAACCATGCCTGCGAAGACCATGCGAACCTTCAACAATTTTTTTAAGCACTTTTAATTGTTGATCCAATCGTTCAAAGTTGCTTGTGTGAAAACCGGTGGCAATTAACGCGTTTTTCAATCCATCGGCTTTTGAAACAGAAACTACTTTCTGGTTGCAATATACCGGCATTCCGGAACAGGAATAAAACAATTCCTTTTGCCCCAGTTCGTAAACCAGTCCCAGTGCTGTTTTGCCATCAATTTGCAAGGCAATACTTATGGCATAAGGGGCAACTCCGTGAATAAAATTTGTAGTTCCGTCGAGCGGATCAACTATCCACAGGTGCTTTTCGTTTTGGTGCCCGGCCGTATTTTCTTCGGCTATAAAACCCGAATCGGGAAGAATACCCCGTAAACCTTCAACCAGTATTCGTTCAGCCTCTTTATCAACAAAGGAAACATAGTCCTGATGCCCCTTTTTCTCAACCACATCGATAGAAAAATCTTTCCCTTGTTCAATAATAAAGCTGCCTGCTGTTTCGGCCACTTTAATCGTTCTTTTTAATACTTGTTCTAAATTCATGCTTCAATCATTAATTTACCCTGAACAGTTCCGTTGGCTTTTATACGTTCAAGCTTTACCGGTTGGGTGGTGTTTATCAGGTTCTTCTGAAAAGGAATTTCCACTTTTATATAATTATCGGTAAAACCGCTCATCAGTCCTTTGGATTCCATTGCTTCGAACAAAACCGGGCGAACCGTATTCAGGTGTTGCTGCTGAAAATGTGTTTGTTTTTCATGTGCAAGCTCATGCATGCGCTTACTTCTTTCTTTTCTTATTTCAAGCGGAACCTGCCCTTCCATTTTTACTGCCATCGTATTTTCGCGCTCAGAATAGGTAAAAACATGTAAATACGAAATATCGATACTCCGGATAAATTCGAGGCTCTTCTCAAATTCATCATCGGTTTCGCCCGGAACGCCCACAATTACATCGGCAGCAATACAGGCATCGGGCAACAGACTTTTAATTTTAGCGATGCGCCTGGCATATAACGAAGTAGTATAACGACGGCGCATGAGCCGGAGCAAATGATCGGTTCCGCACTGCAAGGGCAAGTGAAAATGCGGAACTACTTTGTTTGAATGCACGGCAAATTCAAGAATCTCGTCGGTTAACAAATTGGGTTCGATAGATGAAATGCGCAAACGCTCCAGGCCTTCAACCTGTTCGAAAGCTTGTACCAACTGAAAAAAGTTTTCATTGGTACTGCGCCCAAAATCGCCAATATTTACTCCGGTTAAAATAATTTCTTTTATTCCTTTGCTTACCACTTCCCGGGCTTTTGCAATGGTTTCTTCAACACTGTTGTTGCGACTCCGTCCACGGGCTCCCGGTATGGTACAATAAGAACAAAAATAATCGCAGCCATCCTGAACTTTCAGAAAGCTCCGGGTACGATCGCCGTAAGAATAACTTGGCGTAAATTTATCTTCCTTATGACTCTTAGAAACGACGATTCGGGTAGATGAACCCGTCTCAAGTTTCTCTAATTCCTTAAGTACTTCAAATTTATTATCGGAACCCAAAACCAAATCAACTCCTTCAATAGCTGAAACTTCATCGGGTTTTAATTGCGAGTAACATCCAACAGCAATCACTTTTGCCTTTGGGTTTTGCTTAATCATTTTGCGAATGGCCTGTTTGCTTTTTTTATTGGCCAATTCGGTAACCGTACAGGTATTTATGATGTACACATCGGCTTCTTCACCGGGCTCAACCCTTGTGTAACCGGCTTCTTCAAACTGCTGAGCAATTCCTGAAGATTCCGAAAAGTTTAATTTACAGCCCAAGGTGGTAAGGGCTACTTTTTTTTTAGTATTCATAGTAAAAATAAAAACCCGCCTCTGTTTTTAAAAAGGCGGGTAAAGATAGGTATTTAAAATTTTATGACAGCACTTCTTCCGGAGCTTTGATGTGAGCCCAGTTCTCTCCACGCTTGATACGTGTGATTTGCATCTCGCTCACACAAAACAGTTTTGCAATCACATTTTGCGTAATACCGCGCTGCAACATCGATTTAATGCGCAGTACATCTTCGGCATTAAGCTTAGAGTAAGTTATTATTTTTTCTTTGGAATTCCGACGCTTCTCGTGAATGCGGCTAAACATTCGTTTATAAGCTTCCTCTTTGGTCACCCACTCAAGATTTGAATGATGATTGTTACTTTTGTTCCAGTCGAGGTGAATTACAGTGTCCTGCCCGGTGTTTGTTTTTTCAACGAATAGCTCTGCTGTAATTTTATGTACTAAAAAAGAACGCTTTTTTCCTTCGGATAAAAAGCTAACGTTTAAAAAACCTTTAATCACACCAGGTTTTACAATTCGGCCATTTACTTTATCGTAACAAAAACTTTTTATTCGGCCATAGTTACTTACTTCGTAGTGTTTGTCGGCATAGGGAATTCTTTTCCATTCTTCATCTTCAATTTTTTTCAGTCGTCGTTTCATTGTAAAAGGGTTTTAATACTTGGGTTATTACTTGCTAATCTGTTAACATATTTATTTTTTCATTTGGTTTCTAAAATCGAAAATAAGCAAATTTTATTCTTACAAAAATCACACCAAAGCGTACTGTAAAACAAGGGTTTTATAAAAATTAATGCAATTTTATGCTTCATTCAACGGTATACGGTAATTCTCGTAAAAAAATTCAACAGTGACAGTTTAGCACTGACACAAAAACAAACTAAAAATTTCCCTATTTTATATTACTTATAACCTTTATGCGTAAAAAATATTTTATGAAAGTGAAAAAAAATTTGTTTTAAAATCAATAATGATCGTAATTTTGAAAAAAACATACTTTTATGGTGCCATTAATAATTGAAAGCAGTATTGAAACTCCCGAAATAATTCTAGACAAAAAATCGAATACCTTTTCATTCAAAGGCAAATCGCTGCCCGAGAACCCAATCTCGTTTTACAAACCGGTGCTTAGCTGGCTCGAAGACTACTCAACCGACCCCAATCCTGAAACCCGGGTCGATTTTATGATGGTTTATTTTAACACTTCGAGTTCAAAAATCATTTTAGATATTTTGAAACGGTTGGAGCAAATCAAAAAGAGTGGTTACGTGGTAACAATTAACTGGCGGTTCAGGGAAGATGATGAAGATATGCTTGAAGCCGGTGAAATTTACGCCGAGCGTGTTAGCATTCCATTCAATCTGATTCCCGACGAAAACGTCAATTAATAAGCTCCACGGTAGAATCAGTGCCTGACTAATAAGCTTTAACCTGATTGAATCCTGCTTTAGCGGCTGATTCAATTGGTCGATTCTATTTTAAAAAGCTTCCAATGGCTAGTAAATAACTTTAGGCAAGGCTTAATTTAATTCGTATTTTAGCCCGAGTATTTAAACGAAACTTGTATGGCTCTCGAAAAAATAAAAAGCTTACGGGCAATAATGTCAACCCTTGCAATTGATGCCCTGATTGTTCCCACAGCTGACCCACATCAAAGCGAATACCTACCCGATTTCTGGAAAACCCGCACCTGGCTTACCGGATTTATCGGCTCGGCGGGAACAGCCGTGATTACAAAAAATCATGCCGGTTTATGGACCGATTCAAGGTATTTTATTCAGGCTGAAAATGAATTACGTCCGCCGTTTGAACTGCATAAACTAAAAACACGTACGCCCGAATACCTTACATGGATTTTGGAAAATCTGGAGTTTGGCAGCACGCTTGGAATTGATGCTACGCTTTTTTCAGCCGACGAAGTGGAGTATTTTAGCGCTGTACTGGCTATCAAACAAATTAAAGTACAAGCTGTTGGTGATGTTTTTGAAAAACTATGGACCAACCGACCTCCATTGGTAAGCAATCCGGTATATATTCACGACGAAGCATTTACAGGAATCAGTCGGGTTGAGAAGATTGAAAAAGTTAAACAGCAAATAAGCAATAAAAAAGCCACGCACCTTCTGCTTTCAGCCCTCGATGAAATTGCCTGGCTATTGAACATTCGTGGAAACGATATAGAATTCAACCCGGTTGTTACCTGTTACTGTCTTGTTACATCTAACGAAACCCTGCTCTTTATCGATAGTAATAAACTCTCGAATAAAATTCTTGAAACCTTAAAAACCGATGGAATTCTTGTTCAACCCTACGAGGGAATCAGTCAAACACTTCAGCAATTGAATGATAAACAAGTGCTTTTGTGTAACAAAGCCGGCTTAAACCATGCCTTGTTTGGTCAAATCAATGCAAATTGTAATCTGATAAGCGAAGCCAGCATCGTTAACCAATTAAAAGCAGTTAAAAATGCCATTGAAATAAACCACTATAAACAAGCTCAAATTCGCGATGGTGTAGCCATGTGTAACTTTTTACACTGGCTCGAAAAAACCATGCTTAAAAAGCAAATGGTAAGCGAATTGGATGCTGCCCAACAAGTGATGCTTTTCCGCCAGGAACAAAAAAATTATACCGGGCCCAGTTTCAATCCAATTTCAGCCTATCAGGCCAATGCCGCATTGCCCCATTATTCGGCAACTGCCGAAAACCACGCCATGCTGAAACCCGAAGGAATTTATTTAATCGACAGTGGCGGACAATACCTTGACGGAACAACCGACATTACCCGCACCCTTGCGTTAGGCCCCGTTACCGAGGAACAAAAAACCGATTTTACCCTGGTTTTAAAAGGCCACATTCGTGTTGCAAGTACAACTTTTCCCGAAGGAACCAAAGGAATTCATATTGACACCCTGGCCCGACTGGATTTATGGCAACAGGGAAAAGATTTTGGACACGGAACCGGACATGGAATTGGCTATTTTTTGAATGTTCACGAAGGACCACAAGGTTTGTCGCCATCGGTACAGGGACCGGGAAATACAATATTGGAAGCCGGAATGATGCTTACCAATGAACCCGGATTCTACTTAAAAGGAGCTTACGGAATACGAATTGAAAATGTACTGGTTTGTCAACCCAACGAAAAAGAAGGCTTTTTGCAATTTGAAACAATGACTTATTGCCCATTGGATAAAAACCTGATAAAAACCGAGCTGCTCGATGAGAAGGAGATTAAATGGATTAATAACTACCACCAAAGCGTTTATCAGTTGTTAAACGATAAATTATCGAACGAATTAAAGTTGTGGTTAAAGGAAAAAACAAGTGCTTTAAACTAACAAAAACTACTTTCAATTATGATAAAACCATTTATCAAACCCTCTGCATTAGTATTGCTGATAGTTTTTCTTACCTCATTTACCAAGATTCAGGATTCAGATTTCAGCTTTGAACAGTTTTTTGAAAAAAAAGTACTGCGCATCGATTATGAATTAATTGGCGATGCCCACACGCAACAATTCGTTCTTAAACAGTTAAAAAAGCAAAACAACTGGGCCGGAGCCGAGCAATTAGCTAAAGAAACTGACAGCGATTTTGGAGATTACCGTTTTTCGGTTTACGATTCGGCTAGTAATAAACTGCTGTATAAAAATGGGTTTAGTTCCTTATTTCATGAATGGCAGTCAACGCCTGAGGCCGATAAGAAAAGCGAAAGCTACTATCATGTTAACTTAATGCCTTTTCCCAGGCAAACCATTCGCTATTTGTTGGAACAAAGAAGGTTTATTGACGGAGAATTTGAAACCATTTATCAGTTTTATATAAATCCGCAAAACTACTTTATTCGCAATGAAAGTCCGGAACCTGTTCCTTATAGCGTAATAAAAGGAGGCGATAATGTGTCGCAAAAAGTCGATTTGGCTTTTGTTGCTGAAGGATACACCCGGAATGAAATGGATAAATTTAAAAAAGATGTTGTCAGAATCTGGAATTACATGAGCCAGGTTCCTCCATTTGATTCATTTGCCGACGACTTTAATGTTTATGCCCTCGAGCTTCCCTCAAATGAATCGGGGACTGATATTCCCGGAAAGTTGATTTATAAAAACACTGCGCTCAATTTCTCATTTTTCACCTTTAATACCCCCAGGTATTTAACAACAAACGACATAAAGGCTTTACACGATGCGGCTGCTGTTATTCCATACGATCATCTTTTTGTTTTGATTAATTCAGAAACTTACGGCGGTGGCGGATTTTACAATTATTATTCAGCATCAACCAGCGACCATTCCTTATCGGAAAAAGTTGCCATTCATGAATTTGGTCATGGCTTTGCCGGTTTGGCCGATGAATATTACGATTCATCAGTAGCCTACGATGGTTATTACAACTTAAAAGTTGAACCCTGGGAACCCAACATTACCACGCTGGTAAACTTCGGGGAAAAATGGAAGGCCATGCTCCCGGATGGAATAGAAATTCCTACGGAACGAATCAAGAAATATGAAAAAACGATTGGTGTGTTCGAAGGCGGTGGTTATTCAGGCAAAGGTATTTATAGTCCGTATCAGGATTGCCGCATGAAATCGAATAAACCCGATGGTTTTTGTCCGGTTTGTTCTGAAGCCATTAAAAAAACAATCGAAAAATATACCGGAAAGTAAGCAATAAAAAAAGGCTCCCGCATGGGAACCCTTTTTTTTATTTAAATATTGTTTTAGTTCAACTCTACGCTAAGTGTAATGCCACCTGCGCTCATTTCAACATATTTATCACAAGCACCGGAATCATTGCCACTGGCATCGACACCAAAATTACAAAGAATTTCAAGTTCACTGTCTGAGCCATAATCATGAACCAGCGTTAAATCGCCATCCATAATATATTCGCAGGAACTGGAATAAATTACATCGGCAAAAGTTAGTTTATTGGTCAGCGTGTCGATAACCTGCATTGCTGTTCCATTCAGTTTAAAGGCATCGTCGCTGCCATCGGCAAGGGTTGCAACCCCCTGGAACCATTCAATGGTCTCGTCGCACGACCACAAATAACTGGCTGCTCCGGCTTCAGAAATGGTGAGGTTTCCATCGCTAACAATCGAAAATTTAACCATTTGCTCGGCCATAAATTGTTTTACTTCTAAAACTAACGAACCACTCATTCCCAGTCCATTATCTACATAATCTTCGAAAGTAATTCCAACACTTAAGCCTTGTGTATAGGCTGGTTGTGCCGAAAAATCAGCTATAATTTTACCTGAAGCTCCCGGTACATTGGTAAAATCGATAGTTAAAATTAAGTTATTCCACGAATGTGAAGGACCATTAAGCATAGCCGACTTTGATTCATTAGAATTAAAACCAAGATTATTTACATTTTCGAACACTTTGAGAACACCTAATTCAGCATTGGTATTTTCAATTAAGGAGCCCTGAGCGTTCTGTAAATCTTCGGTTGTGGGTAAATCGGTAAGTTCACACGATGCGAACACCATTACAATTGCAAGCATTCCTGCTGCTTTACTAAATCTTTTTTTCATGTTACTTTTCTTTTAGGAGTTAAAAATGCGAAATTCGATTGTTTAAAATTAATCTAAATAACAGAGTTATACAAACTTTATTATTCAATTTCTCTTTACTAACAAAAAAAAGATGGATTTGGTTTAGCAGTAGTTGCTTACAAACTTATTAAGCCTGAGCTGTTGGTCCTCCAAAATTCATAGGAAGGTTAGGATTACCACCACCTTCAGTGTTTTTTATTTTCCCGTGAACAGATTCATATTTTGCAATATTATCTTTTAAAGCTCCCATCAAACGCTTGGCATGTTCCGGAGTAAGTATTATTCGCGATTTTACTTTTGCCTTTGGAATTCCGGGCATTATTCTAACAAAATCGATCACAAACTCGGCGCTTGAATGCGTAATTACGGCCAAATTTGAATAAACACCCTGAGCAACATCTTCAGTAAGCTCAATATTTAAATGATTGCCTTTTTTATTATCGTTTTCCATGATACATTATTTTTTGTTTTAACTACTCAAGCAAAAGTAGAAAATATAAGGTTACAAAAGGAAAATAAGTGACAAAATGGAGCAAAAAGAAAAGGCTGTCTCAATTAAGAAACAGCCTTTACATTATTATTTAAGTTGACTACTCCTGACTAATGGCCTGCTTTTTTGATGCAAGCAAATTATCATAGTCTTCTTTTGAACCAACCACCATATTATCAAAGCGTCGTGAACCTGTTCCTGCAGGTATTAAGTGACCTACAATTACATTTTCTTTCAGTCCTTCCAAACCATCCACTTTACCATTAATAGCAGCTTCGTTCAGTACTTTGGTAGTTTCCTGGAACGATGCAGCTGAGATAAAGCTACGGGTTTGAAGCGCTGCGCGGGTAATACCCTGCAACACCTGGCTCGATGTAGCGGGTACAGCATCACGTGCTTCAATCAATTTTAGGTCTTTACGCTTTAAGATAGAGTTCTCGTCGCGAAGTTTACGGGCGGTAATAATCTGACCCGGGCGTAGGTTTGAATCACCGGCATCGGTAACTACTTTCTTATCCCAAATCCAATCGTTTTCTTCCATAAACTCATTCTTATCAACAATTTGTTTTTCAAGGAAAATGGTATCTCCCGGATCAACAATCTCAACCTTGCGCATCATCTGACGAACAATTACCTCAAAGTGTTTATCGTTAATTTTTACACCTTGTAGGCGGTACACTTCCTGTACTTCATTCACAATATACTCCTGAACTTTAGTCGGACCTTTAATGGCCAAAATATCAGATGGAGTAATTGCGCCGTCAGAAAGAGGTGTTCCTGCTTTTACATAATCGTTCTCTTGTACCAGAATTTGTTTTGATAGTGGCACTAAATATTTTACCACTTCGCCGGTACGCGATGATATTATAATTTCGCGGTTACCACGTTTAATTTTTCCAAAACTTACTTCGCCGTCAATCTCAGCAACTACTGCCGGGTTCGATGGGTTACGTGCTTCGAATAATTCGGTTACCCGTGGCAAACCACCAGTGATGTCACCAGCTTTACCCACTGAACGAGGAATTTTAACAATTACCTGCCCTTGTTTTACTTTAGCACCCTCTTCAATAACAACGTGGGCGCCTACCGGCAGGTTATAATGTTTTAATTGCTCACCCGCATCGTTTAAAATGCGTACGGTTGGGTTTTTGGTTTTATCCCTGGTTTCAATAATAACTTTCTCTCTAAAACCAGTTTGCTCATCAGCTTCTTCGCGGTAGGTAATACCTTCTTCAACATTTACGAAGTTTACCAAACCTGAAACTTCAGAAACAATAACGGCATTATAAGGATCCCACTCACAAATCAATTCACCTTTTGTTACTTCGGCTCCATCTTTTTTATAAAGTTTAGAACCGTAAGGGATTGGATAAGTTGAAAGCATCAATCCGGTGTTTTTATCGAACAATTTAGCCTCAGCTAAACGGCCAATAACCACATCGGCAGCAATTCCGTCTTGTTCATCAATTTCGATGGTTCTTAATTCTTCGAATTCAAGTCTTCCATCGTAACCGGCAATCACACTTGAGTCGGTAGCAATGTTACCTGCAGTACCCCCCACGTGGAAAGTTCGCAGTGTAAGCTGTGTTCCCGGTTCACCAATTGATTGGGCAGCTATTACACCAACAGCTTCACCTTTCTGCACCATACGGCTGTTCGAAAGGTTACGTCCATAACATTTGGCGCAAACACCATTTTTTGATTCACAGGTTAATACAGAACGCATTTCAACCTGCTCAATGGGTGATTTCTCAATTACACGTGCAATTTCTTCAGTAAATTCATCGCCAGAAGCAATAATTAATTCGCCCGAAATTGGATGGAAAATATCGTGTACCGAAGTACGTCCCAGAATCCGTTCGTAGAGTGTTTCTACAATTTCCTCGTTCTTTTTTAAGGTTTGAGCAACCAATCCACGCAGCGTACCACAATCTTCTTCGTTAATAATAACATCTTGCGATACGTCGACCAAACGACGGGTCAAATAACCCGCATCGGCAGTTTTAAGTGCGGTATCGGCCAAACCTTTACGGGCACCGTGAGTCGAAATAAAGTACTCAAGAACCGAAAGTCCCTCTTTAAAGTTTGAAAGAATCGGGTTTTCAATAATTTGACCCCCCTCGGCACCCGACTTTTGCGGTTTTGCCATAAGTCCCCTCATACCTGAAAGCTGACGAATCTGCTCTTTTGAACCCCGGGCTCCTGAATCAAGCATCATATAAACAGAGTTAAACCCTTGATTATCGGTGCTTAATTGATTCATTAGAATCTGGGTAAGCTTGGCATTGGTATGTGTCCAGATGTCAATAATCTGGTTGTAACGCTCGTTGTTGGTAATGAAACCCATGTTGTAATTGTTCATTACCTCATCAACCTGAGCATAACCTTCGTTTACCAGCGTAACTTTTTCGTCGGGAATAATCACATCACCAAGGTTAAATGATAATCCACCTTCGAAAGCTGTACGGTATCCTAGGTCTTTGATATCGTCGAGGAACTTGGCTGTAACAGCTGTTCCACAAACTTTATAAATATTTCCAATAATATCGCGAAGCGATTTCTTGGTCAAGATTTCATTGATATAACCTACTTCTTTGGGCACGTGCTGGTTAAAAATAACACGTCCAACTGTAGTTTCAATTAGCACATTCTTCAACTCGCCATCAACCAAATCAATGGTTTTAACTTTGATATTTGCGTGAAGTGCCACCCTTTTCTCATTGTAAGCAATGGTAGCCTCTTCGGGCGAATAGAATTTCAAACCTTCACCTTTTACACCGGTACGGCCTTTGGTAAGGTAGTACAATCCCAAAACCATGTCTTGCGATGGAACGGTAATTGGTGCTCCGTTAGCCGGATTCAAAATATTGTGCGATCCAAGCATCAACATTTGAGCTTCAAGAATAGCTGCATTACCTAAAGGTAAGTGAACAGCCATCTGGTCACCGTCAAAGTCAGCATTAAATGCAGTACATGCCAGTGGATGCAATTGAATAGCTTTTCCTTCGATAAGTTTTGGCTGGAAAGCCTGAATACCTAAACGGTGAAGTGTAGGAGCACGGTTTAGCAGCACCGGATGCGATTTCAACACATTCTCAAGAATATCCCAAACCACTGGATCTTTGCGGTCAACAATTTTCTTGGCCGATTTTACCGTTTTTACAATTCCCCTTTCGATTAACTTGCGTATGATGAAGGGTTTATACAATTCAGCTGCCATGTTTTTTGGCAATCCGCATTCATGCATTTTAAGTTCAGGGCCAACCACAATTACCGAACGGGCACTGTAGTCAACACGTTTACCCAAAAGGTTTTGACGGAAACGTCCTTGCTTACCTTTCAAACTATCGGATAAAGACTTCAGCGCACGGTTACTTTCTGTTTTAACCGCATTGGCTTTACGTGAGTTATCGAAAAGTGAATCAACAGCTTCCTGCAACATACGTTTTTCGTTCCTAAGAATTACTTCAGGAGCTTTAATCTCGATCAGACGTTTTAACCGATTGTTACGGATAATAACCCTACGGTATAAATCGTTCAAATCGGAAGTAGCAAAACGACCTCCATCGAGTGGCACCAAGGGGCGTAACTCAGGTGGAATTACCGGAACAACTTTTACAATCATCCACTCCGGACGGTTTCTACCAGCTGAAGCTCTGAACGATTCAACAACCTGAAGGCGTTTTAAGGCTTCATTTTTCCGTTGCTGCGAAGTTTCAGTTCCGGCTTTGTGCCGCAATGAATACGATAATTCGTCCAAATCTAAACGCTCAAGCAATGAATAGAGTGCTTCAGCACCCATTTTTGCAATAAACTTATTGGGATCGCTATCTTCGAGATGTTGATTTTCTTTAGGAAGCTTATCCATTAAGTCGAGGTATTCTTCTTCGGTTAAAAAGTCTAAATACTGAACTCCTTCTTCGGCTAATACTCCCGGATTTATAACTACGTAACGTTCGTAGTAGATTATGGTATCTAGTTTTTTAGTAGGTAAACCTAACAAATACCCAATTTTATTGGGTAACGATTTAAAATACCAGATGTGCGCAACAGGTACAACCAGTTGAATGTGTCCCATCCGCTCACGACGGACTTTCTTTTCGGTAACTTCAACCCCACAACGGTCGCATACAATGCCTTTATAGCGGATTCTTTTGTACTTACCGCAGTGGCATTCGTAATCTTTAACCGGACCAAAAATCCGCTCACAAAACAATCCATCTCTTTCCGGTTTATAAGTCCGGTAATTAATGGTTTCGGGTTTTAACACTTCACCGCTCGATCTTTCAAGAATCTCTTCTGGTGAGGCTAAACCTATAGTAATCCTTGTGAAATCACCCTTTACTTTATTTTCCTTTCTAAAGGCCATAAATAGAAAGATTTAAATGGTTATGTAAAAGTGTACCGGAGTTTCCGGCACACTTATTAATTAATCTAAATTCATACTCAATCCAAGACCACGTAATTCGTGCAATAACACGTTAAGTGATTCCGGGATTCCGGGATTTGGCATTGGTTCGCCTTTAACAATAGCTTCGTAAGCTTTAGCTCTACCACTAACATCGTCCGATTTAATGGTAAGAATCTCTTGAAGAATGTTGGCAGCCCCAAATGCTTCGAGTGCCCATACCTCCATCTCACCAAAACGCTGACCACCAAATTGAGCTTTACCACCCAAAGGTTGCTGCGTAATAAGTGAATAAGGTCCAATTGAACGAGCATGCATTTTGTCATCGACCATGTGGCCCAGTTTCAACATATAAATAATACCTACCGTTGCAGGTTGGTGGAATCTTTCGCCACTGCCTCCATCGTAAAGGTAAGCTCTACCAAATTCAGGAACTCCGGCTTTAGTGGTGTATTCACTAATTTGATCCAGTGTAGCACCATCAAAAATTGGTGTAGCAAATTTAAGCCCTAGTTCCTTTCCGGCCCAGGCCAATACGGTTTCGTAAATCTGCCCAAGGTTCATACGCGAAGGTACGCCCAATGGGTTCAAAACAATATCAACCGGTGTTCCGTCTTCAAGGAATGGCATGTCTTCCTCACGTACAACGCGAGCAACAATACCTTTGTTTCCGTGACGACCTGCCATTTTATCACCCACTTTAATTTTACGTTTTTGGGCAATGTAAACTTTAGCTAATTGAACAATACCGTTTGGTAATTCATCGCCCACCGTTATATTAAACTTCTTGCGTTTTACTTCGCCTTCAATTTCGCGGTGTTTAATGAGATAATTATTCAACAATTCGCTGATTACCGCATTTTTATCTTTATCGGTAGTCCACTTGTTGGGATTAATATTTAAGTAATCTAAATCCTGCAGAATTTTTTGGGTGAATTTGGTTCCTTTCGAAATCACATCGCCACCAAAATAATCTTTCACTCCCTGTGAAACTTTTCCGTTAACCAGAACAAAAAGCTTATCGATTAATTTGTCTTTTAAATCGTTAAGTTTACGTTCCAACTCGTCATCAAGTTTCTGAAGCAAAGGTTTTTCTGCCGATTTAACTTTCTTATCCTTAACTGAGCGTGAAAACAATTTTTTGTTGATAACAACTCCGGTTAACGATGGAGAGGCTTTTAATGAAGCATCTTTAACATCGCCGGCTTTATCACCAAAAATAGCACGTAATAGTTTCTCTTCGGGTGATGGATCTGATTCTCCTTTTGGTGTAATTTTACCAATTAAGATATCGCCGGGTCTAACATGAGCTCCAATGCGAATTAAACCATGCTCATCGAGATTTTTTGTTGCTTCTTCGCTAACGTTAGGTATATCGGAAGTTAATTCTTCGAGACCCCGTTTGGTGTCACGAACCTCCAACATATACTCGTCGATATGAATTGAAGTAAACACATCGTCGCGAACCACTTTTTCGGATAACACAATGGCATCCTCAAAGTTATATCCCTTCCAGGGCATAAAAGCTACTTTCAGGTTTCTTCCCAAAGCCAACTCACCACCTTCAGTTCCGTAACCTTCGGTCAATACTGTTCCTTTAACCACCTTATCGCCTTTTGATACTATGGGACGCTGGTTAACGGTAGTATTTTGGTTTGTCTTTTGAAATTTTGATAAACGGTAACGAACAATATCATCGTCAAAACTGATAAAACGCTCTTCTTCGGAACGGTTGTAACGAATTACAACTTCATCAGCATCGACAAATTCAACTACTCCTTCACCTTCGGCACGAATAAGATTACGTGAATCTTCCGCCACTTTCTTTTCGATACCCGTTCCAACAATAGGAGCTTGCGGTACCAACAAAGGAACTGCCTGGCGCATCATGTTTGAACCCATCAAAGCACGGTTGGCATCATCGTGTTCCAGGAATGGAATTAACGATGCCGCTATGGATGCAATCTGGTTAGGAGCCACATCCATCATTTGTACTTCGGCTGGTTCCACCACAGGATAATCGGCCTCAAGACGCGATTTTACCCTTGGATTAACAAAACGTCCGTCGGGATGTAAAGGAGCATTTGCCTGAGCAATAATCCGGTCTTCTTCCTCCTCGGCACTTAAATAAAGTACGCCTTCGTTGGTTAAGTCAACAACTCCCTCATGAACTTTACGGTAAGGGGTTTCGATGAATCCTAAATTGTTAATCTTTGCATAAACACAAAGTGAAGATATAAGACCAATGTTTGGTCCTTCAGGAGTTTCAATAGGACACAGACGACCGTAATGGGTATAGTGAACGTCACGAACCTCGAAACCGGCGCGCTCGCGCGATAAACCGCCTGGTCCAAGTGCCGACATACGACGTTTGTGAGTCATCTCAGCCAATGGATTGGTTTGATCCATAAACTGCGACAAAGCATTGGTTCCAAAGAATGAATTGATAACACTCGAAAGTGTTTTCGAATTTATCAAATCGACCGGAGTAAACACCTCGTTGTCGCGAACATTCATTCGCTCACGAATTGTACGTGCCATACGGGCCAAACCAACACCAAATTGATTCATTAATTGCTCACCAACGGTACGAACCCTACGGTTGCTCAGGTGATCGATGTCGTCGACATCGGTTTTGCTGTTAATAAGTTCAATTAAGTATTTTATAATTTCGATAATATCTTCTTTAGTCAGAACTTTAACGTCAATTTCGGTTTCCTGTCCTAACTTTTTGTTGAGCCTGTAACGCCCAACTTCTCCTAAATCGTATCGTTTATCGGAGAAGAATAATTTATCAATTACGTCTCTGGCCGTGGCTTCATCTGGTGGCTCAGAGTTCCGAAGTTGTCGGTAAATATGTAAGACTGCTTCTTTTTCAGAGTTACAGGGGTCTTTTTGCAGGGTATTGTAAATAATACCAAAGTCGGAAAGATTAGCCTGTTCTTTGTGAAGCAGAATGGTTTTAGTTCCGGAATCAATAATTTCGTCGATGTGATCGTTTTCAAGAACTGTTTCGCGGTCGATAATAATTTCGTTACGCTCGATAGAAACAACTTCTCCGGTATCTTCATCCACGAAGTCCTCAATCCAGGTTTTAAGAACCCTGGCCGCCAGGCGACGTCCAACAAGTTTCTTAAGTCCTGATTTAGAGACTTTAATTTCGTCGGCTAAACCGAATATTTCAAGAATATCTTTATCGCCTTCATAACCAATTGCTCTTAACAAAGTGGTAACCGGCAATTTCTTTTTACGGTCGATGTAAGCATACATAACACTGTTAATGTCAGTAGCGAATTCAATCCAGGATCCTTTAAAAGGAATAACCCGTGCTGAATAAAGTTTTGTACCGTTGGCGTGAACGCTTTGTCCGAAGAAAACCCCAGGTGAGCGGTGTAACTGCGATACAATAACACGTTCGGCTCCATTAATTACAAAAGTTCCTTTGGGTGTCATGTAAGGAACCGTACCAAGGTAAACATCCTGGATTACGGTGTCGAAATCCTCATGTTCCGGATCGGTACAATATAATTTTAGCTTAGCTTTAAGTGGAATACTATAGGTAAGTCCACGTTCAATACACTCTTCGATAGTGTATCGTGGAGGATCGATTGAATAATCCAGGAACTCGAGCACAAAATTGTTCCGAGTGTCGGTAATCGGAAAATTCTCGGTAAATACATGGTATAAACCTTCAGCTTTTCGTCGTTCGGGAGTAGTATTAATTTGAAAGAAATCAGTAAAGGATTTCAACTGCACCTCAAGAAAGTCGGGGTACTCGAGTTGATTATGAATAGTCGCGAAACTAATCCTTTTTTGATAAGTATTTGAAGCCATAATTACAAATATAAATTGAACTTAAAAATAACAACAAAAAGGCTTAATCCCGATTTGTACCGGGACTAAACCTTGTAAGTCTATATTATAGGAGTATTTTACTTAAGTTCAACTTCGGCTCCAGCTTCTTCTAATTTAGCTTTTAACGCTTCAGCTTCATCTTTGCTTACTCCTGTTTTCAATTCTTTTGGTGCTCCGTCAACAACTTCTTTAGCTTCTTTAAGTCCAAGACCAGTAAGTTCTTTTACTAATTTTACTACCTGAAGTTTTTGACCACCGGCTGATTTAAGGATTACATCAAATTCAGTTTTTTCCTCAGCAGCAGCAGCATCACCACCACCCATAGGACCAGCAACAGCTACAGCAGCAGCAGCTGGCTCAATTCCGTACTCTTCCTTAAGGATTGCAGCCAATTCATTAACCTCTTTTACAGTTAAGTTCACTAACTCTTCCGCAAATTTTTTTAAATCTGCCATTTTCCTCTATTTTTAATTAATTGTTTACTAAAATATTACTAATAACTATTTCTCTGATAATGTTTTGAGTACACCTGTAATTGTTTGTCCACCCGACTGTAGGGCAGAAACCACGTTTTTGGCAGGTGATTGTAACAAGCTGATAACATCAGCAATAAGTTCATTTTTGGATTTAATAGTAGCCAGGGTATCCAGCATATTATCTCCAATATAAACTGTTTCTTCAACGTAAGCAGCTTTTACGACAGGCTTATCGCTCTTCTTTCTTAACTCTTTGATAAGTTTACCGGGGACGTTAGCGGCCTCGGTGAACATAACAGAAGTAGCGCCTTTCAAAACTTCAAACATTTCAGAATAATCTCTCTCAGACTGCTCCATAGCTTTTCTGAGTAAGGTATTCTTTACAACAAGCAACTCAATATCTTTTTCGAAACATTTTCTTCTTAAGTTACTGGTATCTTCAGCATTTAATGATGAAATATCAGTTAAATAAAAATGCGATGCATCTTTAAGCTTTTGAGCTAACTCATTAATTACTACAGCCTTATCTTCGCGCTTCATAACTAATAATTTTTACTCATCAATTGTTTTAACATCCACTGGAATTCCA
Organism: Salinivirgaceae bacterium; assembly: GCA_050179685.1. Taxonomy (GTDB): domain Bacteria; phylum Bacteroidota; class Bacteroidia; order Bacteroidales; family SZUA-534; genus GWE2-40-63. The sequence goes on along the minus strand of JBFXEW010000003.1, from coordinate 202,060 downwards.
GGGCTCATGGTACTTGAGATGTAAATACTTTTTACATAAGTACCTTTAGCTGCAGCGGGCTTTAATTTTAAGATAGTATTTATCATTTCCCGGGCATTTTCAGTTATCTTATCGTTGTCGAAAGATACTTTTCCAATACCGGCATGAATAATACCAAATTTATCCACCTTAAAGTCGATTTTACCTTGCTTAACCTCTTTTACAGCACTTGCTACATCCATAGTAACAGTACCGCTTTTTGGGTTAGGCATTAAGCCACGGGGTCCAAGGATTCTACCAAGGGCACCAACTTTAGCCATTACAGGGGGCATGGTGATTATCACGTCGATATCAGTCCATCCACCTTTAATTTTTTCGATGTAATCATCGAGGCCTACATGATCGGCACCTGCTGCTTTAGCTTCCTCTTCCTTGTCAGGAGTACATAGCACTAAAACACGCGTTTCTTTCCCTGTTCCATGAGGTAATGAAACAACACCACGAACCATTTGATTTGCTTTACGTGGATCGACACCCAAACGAACGTCGATATCCACTGAAGCATCAAACTTAGTGGTAGTCACCTCTTTAACCAACTTTGAAGCTTCAGATAATTTATACAGTTTACCTGCCTCAATCTTATCTGCAACTTTTTTTCTGTTTTTTGTTAGTCTAGCCATTATAACTCGAGGTTTTTAATTAATTTTTGCCGGGAAATTCACCAGAAACTGTAACTCCCATACTGCGTGCGGTTCCTGCAACCATACTCATAGCTGAATCTACTGTGAATGCGTTTAAGTCACTCATTTTGTCTTCGGCTATTTCTTTTACTTGATCCCAGGTAATAGCAGCTACTTTTTTACGGTTTGGCTCAGCCGAACCGCTTTTAAGTTTAGCTGCCTCTAAAATCTGCACTGCAACGGGTGGTTTTTTAACAATAAATTCGAATGATTTATCCGAATAAACGGTTATAATTACCGGAAGTACTTTACCAGCACTGTTTTGAGTTCTTGCATTAAATTGTTTGCAGAACTCCATAATGTTCACACCCTTGGAACCAAGGGCCGGACCAACAGGTGGAGAAGGATTGGCAGCCCCTCCTTTTATCTGCAACTTGATTAATCCATCAACTGTTTTTGCCATAATAAATAATTTACTCTTTTACAACCTGCATAAAACTTAGTTCAACGGGTGTTTTGCGCCCAAAGATTTTCACTGAAACTTTCAGTTTTTTCTTTTCCTCGTTTACCTCTTCGATAATACCGCTGAAACTATTAAAAGGTCCATCAATAACTTTGACAGTTTCGCCAACAATGTAAGGAACGTTGATTTCTTCGTCGCTTTCGGCCAATTCGTCAACTTTTCCTAAAATTCGGTTTACTTCTGCCATCCTTAAGGGAGTGGCCTCTCCTCCTGTACCTAGGAAGCCTAATACATTCGGAATGTTTCGAAGGATATGGGGTATTTCACCTACCAAAGCCGCCTCAATAAGCACATATCCGGGAAAGAAACTCCTCTCTTTGCTGATTTTTTTGCCATTCCGAATCTGGTAGATTTTCTCTGTAGGAATTAAGACTTGGGAAACGTATTCCTCCATCTTCAGATGTGCAATTTCACTTTCGATTTGTTCCTTAACCTTCTTTTCTTTGCCGCTTACTGCGCGTACTACATACCACTTCTTTTCCATCTCTACTAAGGAAGATTAATAAAACATACTGTAAACGAGTTCCATTACTTTCGTAAAGGAAACATCCATAACATAGATGATGAGGGCTATAATAAAGGAAGCAACCATTACAACAACCATACTATTCTGTAACTCAGACCATGTGGGCCAAGATACTTTGTGTACTAATTCTGTATATACTTCTTTAAAGTATTCTTTAATTTTACGCATATCTTGAAATAAAATTAGCACGGGAGGAGCGACTCGAACGCCCGACACCTGGTTTTGGAGACCAGTGCTCTACCAACTGAGCTACACCCGTGTTTGATAAAGAACCTGCTTTGCAAACAGGTTCTTTACAATTTATTTATTCAATAATTTCAGTAATCTGACCAGCACCCACGGTTCTACCGCCTTCGCGGATTGCAAAACGTAAACCTACGTTACAAGCAACCGGAGTAATCAAATTAACAGTGATTGTTACGTTATCACCTGGCATTACCATTTCAGTTCCTTCTGGTAGTTTAATCTCACCAGTTACGTCCAATGTACGTAAGTAGAACTGAGGACGATAATTGTCGTGGAATGGAGTGTGACGACCACCTTCTTCTTTCTTCAATACATAAATCTCTGCTTTGATTTTGGTATGAGGAGTAATTTTACCTGGATGGCTGATAACCATACCACGCTTAATTTTGTCCTTATCAACACCACGAAGCAACAGACCAACGTTGTCACCAGCTTCTCCTCTGTCAAGGATTTTGCGGAACATTTCAACACCAGTTACTACTGATTTCATTCCCTGGGCACCTAAACCAATGATCTGAACTTCTTCACTGGTTTTAATAACACCAGTTTCGATACGACCAGTAGCCACAGTACCACGTCCTGTGATTGAGAATACATCTTCAACAGGCATCAGGAAGGGTTTATCAACATCCCTTACAGGAAGTGGAATCCAGCTGTCAACAGCGTCCATTAACTCCATAATTTTCTCAACCCATTTGGCTTCGCCGTTCAATCCACCTAAAGCAGATCCACGAATTACAGGAGCATTTTCACCGTCGAATTCATAGAAGTCTAACAATTCGCGAACTTCCATTTCAACTAATTCAAGCAACTCTTCGTCGTCAACCATGTCAACTTTGTTCAGGAATACCAATACTTTAGGTACGTTTACCTGACGAGCCAACAAGATGTGCTCACGAGTTTGGGGCATAGGTCCATCAGTAGCCGCAACTACAAGGATAGCACCATCCATTTGAGCAGCACCAGTTACCATGTTCTTAACGTAGTCGGCGTGACCCGGGCAATCTACGTGTGCATAGTGACGGTTTGCAGTTGAATACTCTACGTGAGCGGTATTAATTGTAATACCACGCTCTTTTTCTTCAGGAGCGTTATCGATTGAATCGAAACTACGCATCTCTGAAAGACCTTTCTCTGCTAATACTTTAGTGATAGCAGCAGTCAAAGTCGTTTTTCCATGGTCTACGTGACCGATGGTTCCAATATTAACGTGAGGTTTTGTCCTCTGATACGTTTCTTTAGCCATAATTACCAGTTATTACTAATTCGACAAAAGTTATTCCCAGTCTTAGAGCCAAAGACGGGAATTGAACCCGTGACCTCTTCCTTACCAAGGAAGCGCTCTACCCCTGAGCTACTTCGGCATTATTTGAGCGGGAGACGGGATTCAAACCCGCGGCCCTTAGCTTGGAAGGCTAATGCTCTATCAACTGAGCTACTCCCGCTTATAATGTTTTTATATTACTTACCAGAACGCAGCGGGTTTGTTTGTCGATATTCTCCTTAGCCTTTAATCCGCTTTAGCCGACTATCAATGCCGAAAAACTTAAATTTTCAATTTGGTTAGTTTTTCGAGCATCCTCGATAAAATACTGAAATCGAAGATTTCTATTTTATCGGGACTGAGCTACTCCCGCTTATAATGTTTTATTAAATTTTAGAACTTATATAATCAACGGCTTTTCACACCAAAACACACCCTACTCGCTAAGGTGTTGCTTTGTTTATTCTGCCATCTTTAGGTTAATCTTACCTGATTTATTAGTGGGGAGAGCAGGATTCGAACCTACGAAGTCGAAGACAGCAGATTTACAGTCTGCCCCAGTTGGCCACTTTGGTATCTCCCCATGATTCAATATTTTTTAGAACGAACGAGCCGGTAGAGGGATTCGAACCCCCGGCCTGCTGATTACAAATCAGCTGCTCTGACCAACTGAGCTACACCGGCACAGTTATTGAGAGGCATGCTGTTTTACTTCTCAAAACGGTTGGCAAATGTATGAAATTATTTTTTTAATACACAATGTTCAACTTATTTTTTTTGTAATCTTTAAGAAAAAATAAAACTTGCCCGAGGCTCATTAAAGTATTGGTCTAAATATAATTGCATTAAATGGAAAAAGGTTTGCTAAAATAATTATTTTAATTGGGTTTTTTATAAAAAATAGCCTCCAAAATTGAAGGCTATCGTGCATATATTATATATGTATTATTTGTTTCGCTGTTTTTCCTTTATCTTTTCCAACTGCCGGCGTAATGCATCAACTGATAAATCGATGGCTGCCTCAAAAGTTCTGGCCGAGCGATTGGCAAACAAATCGTTACCGGGAATCAATACTTTGACATCAACAACCTTGTTCTCCATATTATCGACATGCTCTAACTTAAGAGTAACCTCTCCCCCGATAATGTTGTCATAAAAACGTTCCAGCTTTCCAACTTTAGCATCAATAAATTCGAGCAATTTGGTATCGGCATCAAAATGAAGCGATTGAACTTTAATATCCATAGCAACCTCCTTTTTTTATGCTCTGGGATGAGCCTGGTTATATACTTTTTTGAGTTTTTCGAATGTGGTGTGTGTATAAATTTGAGTAGCCGACAAATTCGCGTGTCCTAATAATTCTTTTATTGCATTAATATCGGCTCCGTTGTTTAACATCTGTGTAGCAAAAGTATGACGCAATACGTGCGGACTCTTTTTATCGAGCGTGGTAACACTGCTTAAATGCTTATTCACAATGGTGTATACCATTCTATCGTATATGGGTTCACCATCTTTTTTTACAAAAAGCAAATCGTGTCCACAATTAAGGGAATTACGCGTCTCGATGTATTTGTGTAACTCGGTGGCTAACTCAACACCAAAAGGAATTAAGCGCTCTTTATTACGTTTTCCCAATACTTTTAAATGGCCGTAATAAAATTCGATGTTGCTTATTTTGAGATTAACCAACTCACTAAGCCGCATTCCAGTAGAATAAAAAGTAAGCATGATGGTACGATCGCGAAAACCTTCGAAAGTGTCGGGAAAAACAATACTGTCGAAAAGTTGGTTCATGGGCCTTTGTCCGACAAAATACGGAAGCGACTTTTTCATTTTGGGGACTACCACCTTATCGGTTGGCAATTTTTCAATCAGCTCTTCCCGAAACAAATACTTGAAGAAAGTTTTTAAGGTGGTAATCTTGCGATTTACCGAACGTGCCGAAACGCCACTTTCCATCAAAAAAATAATCCATTTGCGAATGATGTGATGATCACTGGCAAGTGGATTAAAATTTTGGTCGATATCTTTACAAAAAGTAACATACTGCTCTAAATCGTTTTTGTACGACCGAACCGTATGTTTCGAATATCGTTTTTCGTTGGCTAAATACCTGATAAAAGCATCAATATACATAGGCGTTTTAATGCTAGTATCAATGGGGAAATTAATCCCGGCAATCAACTTTAATTACATTGACTGCTCTTCGTTTTGCAGCTGCTGAATATAAATAGCTTTAATTTTTTGTTCGCGGTTTACAACCGAAGGTTTTTTGAACACCTGACGTGATCTTAACTCTTTAATAACTCCGGTTTTCTCAAACTTTCTTTTAAACTTCTTTAAAGCTCTATCAATATTTTCGCCTTCTTTTACTGGTATTACTATCATTTTACTTAAAATTTAACATCCAATTAAATGAGGCTGCAAATTTAGAACATTGATATACATTAACAAAATTTTAGTGTACTATTTTTCTTTTGTTTTGCATTTATTTTTAAAGGCCAGGCAATATTTGCAAAATAATTGGCAAAACCCCTGCTGGTATTCGGTTTAACGATAATTTACAATTCATTATTGTTTAAAATAACCCAAAAAAATCCAGGGTAAATTACCAAAAAAACAGGAATAATACCAACAGGTTTTATAAAATTAGCCCAAAATGATATTCCCTTAGTAAGTGCAAATCACTTTTTCATGTTTTTTAATTTCTTATCGGCTAAATACTGCGCAATTATATAAACCAGAATGGCTACTAAGGCAATCATTCCCCAATATACCTCGCGATTACCTGCCCAGGAAAGGTCGGCGGTGTCGAGAACAAAAACCGGAATCCCCACAAGACCAATAAGGCAAGCAACCAACATATACTTTTGATAAAAACTCATGATAAATAATTTATTGTTTTAGCAAGGTGTATATTTGCATCGATATACAAAGCTATGAATATTTATTTATGCAAGAGCAGAAACAAGTATCTGAATTAGAATCAAAAAGTATTCCCCGTTTATTGTGGAGTTATTTTTTACCGGCACTCACCGGAGTTTTAATTAATTCGCTTTATAATATTGTTGATCGTATATTTATTGGCCAGGGTGTGGGAGCTTACGCTTTAAGCGGATTAAGTGCCGTTTTCCCCATCATGTTAATAATGATGGCCTTTGGAATGTTGATTGGTATGGGAGCCAGTGTAAGGATATCAATTAACCTTGGAAAAAAGGATTTTAACCGGGCGGAACTGGTTTTAGGCAATGCATTTGTTTTAATTATTATCACCTCTTTACTGATTACCGTAGTTGGTTTTCTGATACGGGAACCCATGCTACGGATATTTGGGGTGAGCGACAATACCGCAGCTTATGCCCTTGAGTATTTGAATATTATTCTACTGGGAACTATTTTAAACATTACCGGATTTTCGTTGAACAATCTAATCCGTGCCGAAGGAAATGCCAAAATAGCCATGTATTCAATGCTTATCAGCGCAGGTTCCAATATTATTCTTGATCCAATTTTTATTTTTTGGCTCGACATGGGAGTAAAAGGTGCTGCTTATGCTACAAACATCTCCATGTTTATTCTGTGCATTTGGGTTATCTGGCATTTCACCAAAGGGAACTCTGTAATTAAGCTTCAAATCAAAAATTTCAGAATAGTTAAAGAAATTGTTATTTACATTATTACCATTGGCTTTGCTCCTTTTGCCATGCAATTGGCATCGAGTGTTGTACAGGGAACACTAAATACCCAATTGGTAAAGTATGGAGGTGATTTGGCTGTGGGAGCCATCGGAATTATTAATAGTGCGGCTATGTTGTTGGTAATGTCGATTATTGCGTTAAATATGGCAGCACAACCCATAATTGGTTTTAATTTGGGAGCAAAGCAGTTACGGCGGGTAAAACAAACCCTGTTTATTTCGCTAAAGGCAGCTACACTAATTTCGGTTGTGGGTTGGGCCATAATTCAGCTTTTCCCGACAGCAATTGTAAAAACCTTTAATGCCGACAATCAGGAATTACTTGACCTGGGTACACGTGGATTGCGCATTTTGCTGGCAGCCTTACCCATTGTAGGTTTTCAGATTGTTACCGGAAACTATTTTCAATCGATAGGGAAAGCAAAAATTGCAGCCCTGTTGTCGCTGCTTCGCCAGGTTCTGCTGCTGATTCCTGCTATTATGATATTCCCCCGCTTTTGGGGATTGGATGGTGTTTGGATTTCAGCACCCATTTGCGATGTGCTTTCGGCGCTCATTGTTTCAAAATTCCTGTATCATGAAATTAAATTGCTGAACCGAAAAATCAGGATTCAGGAATACCAGCAGGAAAAACTACTCCAAAATTAAATAGGGCTTCAGCTTGTAATACGAATTACTGTCGATTAAATTATTGCGTAGCAATTCATCAGCATCAATAATTGTATCCATCAATTCCTTGTACTTAAATATATTTTTGGTGTGAATGTAATCGATGTAAGGATGATTATTCAGGGTTCGAAAATCGACGGTATTTAAGTTAATCTGTTGAATGGCTGAAGTATCGACAAGCAAATACTTCCTGATTTTACTCAGAAGCGAATCGCTTAATCCGTAAACCTCAGCCAGCTGCGAACTGCTGTAAAATCCGCCTAAATTATCACGATAACTCACAATTCGTTTGGCATAAACCGGCCCTATGCCCGGTATCCGAATTAAATCGGCCGGAGTAGCTGTATTTAATTCAATTTTCAAATCAGGATTCTCAGATGAATAAATTTTTGGGGCACCCGACGAAAATGCATTTTCATCATCGCCTTGAAGTTTATCGAACTTCGTTTCTTCCTTAATTTCTATTGAAGCTATTGCAATATAAGGCCTCAATTGTTGGTAGAATGCTTCACTAATTCCGTAAACTTTCTTTAAATCGTCGTTCTTAAAGAACTTTCCTCCGGCATTTCGATAATTAACCAAGGTATGAGCTTGTTTTTCAGAAAACCCAAGTTTCAGCAAATCGCTATAAGCAACCGTATTGGGGTCGAAGGGAAAATAAGTAAGCGAACGCGTCTTGCTTGGCTCCGCGGTTTCGCTTTTTACCTGAATTAACTTATCGATAGTTTCAATGAATTCAGCATGATCCCATTTAGGCTTTTCATAAAACAAATTGTAAGCATACGGAGCCAGTAAAACCAATAGAATTAACACAATAAGAACCGATGCTCCACGAATTTCGCGAGTGCTTAACGAGAACCAGGATTTTATAAACCGTTTCACAAAGTTTAAAAATCACCTGGAAAACAATCCGTTACAACTTTATGATTCCCAGGCTATATAAAAATACCAGACTAATTGCAATTGGAGCAATAAATTTAATGATAAATACCAAAGCTCCCAAAATACGTACTTTAATAGTTCCCCCATTGGTCAATTCATCGGTAATAACTTTTTTACCCAGGTACCAGCCTAAAAACAGCACAATTAGTAAAGCTCCAAAGGGTAATAATAAGTTCGCCGTGGTCCAATCGAACAGTCCAAATATGGTTTTTCCGAAAAGGGTAGTCTCACTCAGTGGCCCAAACGACAGGGTGCAAAATACACCGATTACGGCAATGGATGAAGCCCCAACCAGCGTAGCCACTTTACGGGTCATTTTCAATTCCTCGACAAAATAGGCAACCACCACTTCAAGAACCGAGATGGTTGAAGTAAGCGCCGCTACAGCCAACAAAATGAAGAAGAGAATGGAAAAGAAATAGCCGCCCACCATCTGCTGAAAAATATTTGGAAGGACAATAAAAACCAATCCAAAACCTTCGGTAGGATCGATATTAAATGCAAAGACAGCCGGAAAAATCATAATTCCGGCCAGAATAGCGATGGAAGTATCGGCAATTGAAACCTGAAGGGCTGTGGTAGTAAGCTTATTATCTTTCCGAATATAGCTTCCGTAAGTAATTAAAGCACCCATTCCAATGCTTAACGAAAAAGCCGCCTGTCCAAGTGCTTCGAGTACCACACTCCAGGTAATTTTCGAAAAATCGGGTTTAAACAAAAATTCCAGTCCTTTGGCTGCCCCGGGTAAGGTTACCGAACGGATGCTCATAATAATTATCAATAAAACCAAAACAGGCATCAGAATTTTCGCATATTTTTCGATTCCTTTTTTAACTCCTGCCAATACAATAGCCGCTGTTAAACCCATAAAAACCAATTGCCAGATAATGGGTTTTACAGCTCCCGAACGGAACAATTCGAAAGTGGCTCTTAACTCATCGGAACTTTTTCCGTTAAAACCATTGGTAAGCGCCTGGTAAAGATATTCCAGGGTCCATCCGGCAATGGTGGTGTAAAAAGCCAGTATCAGAAAAGCTGCCACAATGCCCATTAAACCAATTATATACCAGGGTTTTTCGGGAGCCAGTTTTTTAAAGGAACCAAAGGCGTTCAACTGGGCTTTGCGCCCAATAACAAATTCCGAAAGCATGACCGGAACTCCAATTACAAAAATAAAACTCAGGTAAACCAGCAAAAAAGCGCCTCCTCCATTCTCGCCTGCTACGTACGGAAAACGCCAAATATTTCCTAAACCTACAGCAGAACCCGCGGCTGCTGCAATAATTCCAAATTTACCGGAAAAAGTATCTCTCTCTTGTGGTACCATTATTTATTGAATTAAAAAACCGATTACGAATCTACTTATATCTTTTTATTTCTCCCGTTTTTACCCGTCTTAAATAACTACTTAAATCGCGTTTTACTTCGGGAGCCATAATTATCAATCCCAATATATTTGGAAAAGCCATGGCCAGTATTAACATGTCGGAAAAGTCCATTACCGCACCCAATTGCGATGCCGAGCCAATTACTATAAAAACTAAAAACAGGGTCTGGTAAATACGGTTCGAAATTTTTCGGCTTCCAAACCGGCGTTCAAAAAATCGCCCAAAAAGAAAGTCGAATCCTTTGAGTCCATAATACGACCAGGCTATCATGGTTGAAAAAGCAAATAGCAAAACGGCTATTATCAGCAGATAAGGAAACCACGAAACCACACTTTCAAAAGCAGCCGAAGTTAATTGTGCGCCTTCTAAATGTTCAGGATTGGCATGGAATCCGGTAAAGATTAAAACCAATGCAGTAAGGGTGCAAATAACTACCGTATCGATAAAAGGTTCCAAAAGGGCAACAATACCTTCGCTAACCGGCTCCTCGGTTCTTACCGCCGAGTGAGCAATGGGAGCCGACCCGATTCCTGCCTCGTTGGAAAAAGCCGCCCGCTGAAAACCCACAATTAAAACCCCTAAAATTCCACCTTTCAGCGCATCGGGATTAAAAGCTCCGGAGATTATCAGTTTAAAAGCTTCGCCGGTATGGCTGATATTCATTAAGATAATAATTAAGGCAACAACTATATACAAAACGGCCATAAACGGAACAATGCGGGAAGTAACGCGCGCAATGCTTTTTATTCCACCAATAATAACCGTTCCGGTTAAGAGGGCTATAATTATTCCAAACCAAAAACCCATACCACTAAACTGAGGGAACTTGTAAGTAAGTTGTGCAAAAGCCTGATTGGCCTGAAACATATTTCCGATACCCAGCGAACCAAACACTACCAGAATAGCAAAGGTTATGGCCAGAAACTTACCCAGGGTTTTCATGTTTCGGGCAGCCAAGCCCTTGCTTAAATAATACATGGGTCCGCCCGATACTTTTCCTTCGCTGTCGATGTTGCGGTATTTAACGGCCAGTGTACACTCGGTAAACTTGGTGGACATGCCCAGCAAACCGGCCACTATCATCCAAAAAGTAGCTCCGGGTCCGCCAATACTAATGGCTACGGCAACACCGGCAATATTTCCCAAACCCACCGTTGCCGACAAGGCCGTGGTTAAGGCCTGAAAATGGCTTACCTGTCCTGAATCGGCGGGATTATCATATCGGCCCCGAATGAGATCGATGGCCATTTTAAAACCCCTAATATTTATAAAGCGCATAAAAATTGTAAAAAACAGGGCTCCCAAAACGAGCCATACAACTACAAAAGGAGCTTTTCGCTTTACCGGATTGCCATCGACATCTAAAACAACCTGCCCGTTTTCGTAAATAGTAGCTTCGTAAATTCCGAGTTTCTCGAAGGGATCGAAAAAAAGTACCGCACCCATATCATCGACCAAAGGAGCAAACCAATTGTTGATGCGTTGGCTGATGCTTAAATCTTCACTTATTTCGGTTGGTAAAGAATCGCCGGGTTGGTTCTGTGCGCTGGTTCCGGTTGGCAGAACCCATAAAAACAAAAATACGGCAAAGGTGGCTACTCGGGTAATTTGTTTCATCTGCAAATAATTTATTGCAATAATGGGAAAAATTCGCTGCAAAATCAAGCCGGGAGTAATAAACAATAATTTTTTGCTGGTGAACAGACTAATAGAGGGTAGAGATTAGAATTTAGACGCTAGATGCTAGACATTAGACATTAGATTTTAGATTTTAGAGTTTAGAGTTTAGAGTTTAGACATTAGAGTTTAGACATTAGATTTTAGAGTTTAGAGTTTAGAGTTTAGAGTTTAGAGTTTAGACATTAGATTTTAGAGTTTAGACTTTAGATTTTAGAGTTTAGAGTTTAGACTTTAGAGTTTAGACTTTAGACTAAAGACATTAGACTTTAGACAATAGACTAAAGACTGGGTATTCCAAATTTTTGTTCTAATAAACGCCTGAACATTACGGTGCATGAGAGGTTGGTGTTTTATGGTGAGATGCTGCTTGCACCGCTTTTTATGTTTGTGCTCCTTATTCCCCGGGTTCACACCCGGGGCTATTATTATTAAACTCCTACTGAGTTTTTATTGATTTTAAGCAAATAGTCAGCGTTTAAACATTTGACTTTATACTAGACATTAGATGTTAGACTCTAGACTTAAGACTTAAGACTTAAGATATGAGACTAAAGACATAAGACAACTGGCTGCTGACTGAGAACCGGGGACTGGAAGTTCGTTCCTTTGTACTGAGTTTACAGTCCCTTTTGATACATACCTTGTCCCTTTTTTACCGGATGCATTCCCTGTTTATTCAAGGTACCTCCCTTGTTATTCCGATTTTATCCCTGGAAATGCCAATTCAGTCTCTTTAGTGCCGGATAGCCTCCCTTGTAGCCGGATTAAGTCCCTTTGGGTTCGGGATATTTCCCCGGTATAATATATTGCTTCCCTTGTAAGGAAAATGAATACCCTTTAAGCAGTAAGCCAGGTTTGTTTACCCGATGGGTGTTTCTTCGACCGGGGGTTCTGTTTCCTTAGTTTTGGAAGATAAACCCATATTGGCCAGCACCTTGGAAAAGGTAAACTGGGCCTTTTTTACGGGGTCGTGTTTGTAGTAGTTGGATGCTTTTTTGCAGATACCAATCATTTCGTCGTAGATGGAACTGAACAAATCGGCTACTTCCTTAGATATTTCTCTGGTAGAACCTTTAAGGGCCTCCTGGGTAACATTGGCCTGAATAAAGGTGTTTGTGTATCCGATTATCCGGTCGATTAGGGCCTGGTTCATGCCTTTTTCGGTAATTTGAAGGCGCAAGTCCTCGGTCATGTTGGCTTTGAACTGATAAAGCAACTGGATTAAAGATTCCTGATTGTCTTTTTGAACGGCTTTAAGGTGTTTGGTTAAACCCAGCGTATTAAGTATTTCATCTCGTTTGGCGGGATCTTTTTTAAAGTCGTCGTCGATTTGAGTTTTAAAGTAGGAAAGATCGTTCTGAGCGGAAATCTGAACAGCTTTCAGATTGGTTGTAGCGCTGCGGAGGTCTTTAAATGCATCGATACCCAGATGGGATTCGATAGCGTTGTCGATACGTGAAATCAGGCCGGTGGCATAGGTTTCAGTCCAATCGGTGCGGGTAACAGAAAGTTCGGCAATGTTTGCTTTAAAACTTTCAGCAATGGTTTTAGATACCATTAGCATATCGATGTCTTTGTAGCTGTAGCTTCTATTTTTAGTCATCGCTTCAAAAATTTAAATTAATACCAAAAAAAAGAACGAACAGAAAGTGAACGAAAATTACAAAATAATATTCATTATGAATGGATTATGGATGAAAAAAAATGCAAAAAAAATAGAGTTTAGATTTTTAGACTCTAGATGCTAGAGTTTAGACTTTAGACATTAGATTTTAGACATTAGACTAAAGATTGGGTATTCCAAGTTTTTGTTCTAATAAACACCTAAACATTACGGTGCATGAGAGGTTGGTGTTTTATGGTGAGATGCTGCTTGCACCGCTTTTTGTTTTGTGCACCCTATTCCCCGGGTTCACACCCGGGGCTATTATTATTAAACTCCTTCGGAGTTTTTGTTGAATTTAAGCAAATAGTTAGCGTTTAAATATTTGACTTTATACTAGACATTAGATGTTAGACTCTAGACTTAAGACTTAAGATATGAGACTAAAGACATAAGACAACTGGCTGCTGACTGAGAACCGGGGACTGGAAGTTGGTGACTGTTTAATGTTCATTATCCGGTTGCTTATTAACCATAAAAGGAAAAGAAAATCAGAAGGGATAGCCAATGGCAAAATTCCAGACAAAATCTTTTATCTGAAACTTTTTGTTGAAAATCCAGGCATCGCGGCCGGCAATTTTGGGATCGCGAATGGGTAAGCCCCAGTCGAGACGGAAAACGGCAAAGTCCATATCGTAACGAAAACCAAATCCGGAACCTAGGGCCAATTGCCGGTAAAACTTGCTAAAATCGAACGCTGAACCGGGACGGGAAGCGTCTTCTTTCAGCGACCAGATATTTCCCACATCGAGAAATACAGCGCCACGCCAGTTTTTATTGTATCCAAAACGGTATTCCAGATTAAATTCAAATTTCACATCGCCCATTTGGTTTGGGTATCTATAAATATCGGCTAAGGAATCGGGCACTGAGTAGGTACCCGGGCCTAAATCTTTTGCCCGCCAGGCTCTGATACCCTCCGAACCCCCACTGTAGTATTGTTTCACAAAGGGAATGGCATCGGCGTTACCGTAAGGCACCGCAACGCCTGCAAAAACGCGGGTTACCAACTGACTTAAAATATTAAAATGATGGTAATACCTAAAATCGACATCGCTTAAGGTGTATTGTGCATATTTCAAATCGAACACCTGGTAATACCCGCCAACTACGGTATCTCGCGTGCCAAATTCCTTATGAAACAGGTTCATCAGGTTACCGGCACCGCCCAGGTTCCATCGAAAATAGGCATAGTTTTTACCTTTTGTCTCTGATTTGTTTTGAAAGATTAAGCTATAGCTTCCCCCGGCAATAAAGTAGTCCTGATAATTGTTTTCAAGAAAAGTTCCTTTTATCGATTCCAGAAACGACTCATTGGGATCGCGAACATCAACCAGGCTTAAGTCGAAGGGACTCACAATATGTCGTATAGATTCTTTTCCGCGCCAGCGATATCCCATATTTATGTTATTGATTACGCGGGTGTAATCGGGACGATGCTGGTAATTGTACGAGGCCAGAAAAACAGTCTTTGGACGTTTGCTTTTGTAAAAGCGCTCCATGCGAAAGGGCAAAATAAACGAGGGCGTTTCCAAAGTGGCCTCAACTCCGTATTCAATAATGTTCGATGCATTGTAAGTTTCGCTTTCGGTTTGTCGCTGGAAAGCACCTGAGAAACGCAGGTTAAAAATCTCGGCCCCGTGGAACAGGTTTTTGTGCTGATAATTAAAGTTTCCTCCCAAACCAAAGTTGCCTTCAGTGTTGGTTGTTTCAAGGTTTACCGAAAAACCCTGATAGGTAGCCGGGGTTAACTGAATATTACAATTTAATAAGGAATCGCCTGATGATTCTTTTCTAAAGTTGATATTTGTTAAGCGGAATAAACGCAAGGAGTTCAGGTAAAAAAGGGTGTTGTTCACCTGGCTCATGCTGTATTGTTCGCCTTGTTCAATGGCGTTTGCCTTTAACAAAACCTTTGGACGTACGTTTTGAATTTCGGGATAAATAAACCCAAAATCCTTGTATTGAATGGTGTCGAATGAGTTATAATAAGAGCCCCGTGCACGAATAGCTTCCTGGGGATCGTAATCGGGCAGAAAATAAACCTTGTTTATCCAGTACTTTTTATGGGGTAATTCCTCAACCGTTTTATCGGTACCAATTTTGAAATTGGCTTTTACCACTACATTAATATCGGCTTTTAAATTAGAAGTATCAACCTCATATTTAATGAAATCGACCGTAAAGTCGAAATAACCACTATCGCGTAAATTATTTGAAATCCGCATTCGTTCGTCCTCAAGGCGACTTAGTGCAAACAACTCACCCGGTTTTAACAAGGAATTCAGGGTATCGGCTAAAACCAAAGGTTCAATCAGGGAATCGAGAACAGAAAACTCAACCTCATCAATTACAATGGGTTGATTCAGATTTATAAGATAAGTTACTTTTGCTTTTTTTCGGTGAAGGTTTGTACGGTAAGTTACATTTGAATTGTAGTAAGCTTCGTTTTTAAGATACCGTTCGAACTGCAGCGCTGTGCGCTGAACCAGCAGTGAATCGTAAATAACCGGCTCCTCTCCGATTACCCGGGCCAACCAGTTTTTCCATTTACGCTCTTTGCCCAGATGCGAAAAGTTGTAAACCGACAAAGGAAGCTTGAAAATAACCAGGGTTCGTTTGTTCGGAATTTGCCGGTAGTAGCTTTGCAATTCTTTCTTATCGATGGCATTTTTGTCCATCTTAATCTTATTTTTCTGAAGCAAATACTCATCGTCGGTAAGCAGACGCGTGGGTTTACAACTTTGCCCCATAAAAAACAAAACAGCTCCTAAAAGCAGTAAAACCGGTTTATGTAACTTTAAAATCATTAATTATTCATAATGCATTGCGCAAATATAACTAACGCAACGATTCTTTTCTAAAGTTTCGCAGCATAATAACGGTCGAAATCAATAGGGTTCGATAAATTTTTACGAATAGACAGATGTTAGAGGTTAAAGGTTAGACTTTAGACTTTAGACTTTAGACTTAAGACCTAAGACTATTCATTGTTAATTGTTAATTGTTAATTGCTAATTGTTAATTGTTAATTGCTAATTGTTAATTGCTAATTGTTAATTGTTAATTGCTAATTGAATATATCCTGCTGAAGACTTAGGCCTGCTTGCAAATTATAAATTTGTACCTTTGCGCAAAATATTCGCCGATGCTCTCGAATACAAAGATAAAATTCATCAAAGCGCTTGAACATAAAAAGTACCGCAAACAACATGCATGTTATGTAGTTGAAGGTGAAAAAATGGTTCTGGAATTGCTGCAAAGCAAATACCCCTGGCTGGAATTGTATATTACCGATGCTTTTTATGAAAAACATCGTGCGCTGATTCCTGCACAACCCGCAGCTGTAAGAGTCGACGAAAAAAGTCTGAAAAAAGCCTCGCAGCTGCATACGGCTACTCAGGCACTGGCCCTGGTTGCCATTAATGATGCTGAAATAGCATTACCTAAAGCTGACGAACTGGTTTTGGCTTTGGATCACATTCAGGATCCGGGAAACCTGGGAACCATCATACGCAGTGCACTTTGGTTTGGTGTTAAAACCATTTATTGTTCCAACGATACGGTCGATGTGTACAATCCCAAAGTGGTTCAGGCTACCATGGGTGCCCTTTTTCGGGTAAATGTGGTTTATACCGATTTGCAAATACTAATCGAAGAAGCAAAAAAACAAAACCTGCCCCTTATTGGAACCAACTTAAACGGAACTAATCTTTATCAGGAAAAGTTACCCAAAGGCGGAATCTTACTGATGGGAAATGAGTCGAAAGGACTGTCTGAAAAGCTTAGCAAACACCTCGATTTTTCGCTGCTTATCCCCTCCTTTCCGGCCGAAATGCGACAGATGGAATCGCTGAATGTTTCGGTGGCAACCGCTTTGGTTTTAGCTGAATTCCGAAGAAGAGGTTAGACTCAAGACTTAAGACACGAGACTAAAGACATAAGACTGAAGACACGAGACTAAAGACTTAAGACGCAAGATTTAAGACCAAAGACGAAGACTTAAGACTGAAAAATTTTATTCAACCCTTACTTTAAAAACCGCTTTTTTCACGGCAAGAGGCACATCAACAGCAATGCCGGGTTGGTGTATATCGCTGGGATAAAAAACGGCAAACTGTCCTTTGTTCAACACCAAATAATCCATCGGGCTATCATAAAAAGTATAATCCTTATCGCTGTGGTATCCGTCAACAATGGTTTGTTGTGCTAAAAAAGCATGACCAAAACGCTCGCTTCCTTCAAGCATTACCTGAATATCGATGTATTTTTTATGCGTTTCGCTGGGACAATCTTTTAGCTCTTTAGTTTCATAAGCATTCATCAGCACAAAAACATCTTCTCCCTGTATGTTGTGTTTTCCCTCAGGAAGTCCGTCCAAACCTTTTGAAAGAATGAAATCAACAGCTACATCCATAAAAGCCGACAAGCCTTTGTAGCGTTGAATGTTTTGTATCGAATCGTAAATCATGGTAAGTAGTATTAGTTTTTTAAAACAAATGCTGCTGCTTTGGCTGCACACCAGGCGCCATCCATTGCCGATGAAGCAATACCGCCGGCATATCCGGCCCCTTCGCCGCTGGGAAATAATCCACTAATTTGAGGATGCTGTAAGGTTTCTGCATCGCGCGGAATACGCAGGGGCGAACTGGTGCGGCTTTCTACTCCAATGAGCAAAGCTTCGCGGGTAAAATAACCATCCATTTTTTTACCAAAAGCTTTAAATCCTTCCTGTAAACGGTAACGAATGGGTTCAGGCATCCATTGGTGCATGGGCGATGAAAGCAAACCCGGACGGAATGAACTTTCGGGCAAATCGGCCGATAATTTGCCGTTTACAAAATCGGTCATTCGCTGTGCCGGAGCAATCTGGCCTTCGCCTCCATTTTCATAAGCCAGTTTTTCAAAATACTGCTGGTATTCCAATCCTTTTAATACATTCTGCTGCTGATCGGCTCCAAAATCTTCCAGTCGTAATTCAACCACGATGCCAGAGTTGGCCCATTTACTGTTTCGGAACGATGGCGACATGCCATTCACCACCATCTCGTCGGGCGAAGTGGAAGCCGGAACAATAATTCCACCCGGACACATGCAAAACGAATACACGCCCCGGTTATTCACTTGTTGTACCAGGCTGTAGGTTGCTGCAGGCAAATAGGGTCCGCGCAGGGAACAGGAATACTGAATGGAATCAATCAATTCCTGAGGATGTTCAATGCGAACCCCCATGGCAAAAGGTTTGGCTTCGAGCGCAATTCCCTGTTGATAAAGCATCTGGTAAACATCGCGCGCCGAATGGCCGGTGGCCAGAATTACCGCTTTGCATGAAATTACTGCTCCTTTGTGGGTTTTAATTCCCTGAATTTTATTGTCTTTAATTACTAGGGATTCCAGTCGGGTTTCGAAATGCACTTCGCCGCCAAATTCTATTATGGTAGCGCGAATACTCTTTATGATATCGGGCAATTTATCGGTACCAATATGGGGATGGGCATCGACCAAAATATCGGGACTGGCTCCATGTGCCTGCAAAATTTGCAATACCTCCTTTACATTTCCCCGCTTTTTGCTGCGCGTATAAAGTTTTCCATCGGAATAGGTTCCGGCACCGCCTTCGCCATATCCGTAATTTGAATCGGGATGCAATTCCAGGTTGCGATGAATGGCAGCAATATCGCGTTTGCGTGCAACCACGTCTTTTCCCCGCTCAATAATTATGGGTTTTACTCCCAGTTCCAACATTTTAAGGGCTGCAAATAAACCGGCAGGACCTGCTCCCACAATAACAATGGGTTCTTTGCCACTTACATTCTTATAATCGAAAACGGGTTTTTCCTCTGCAACCTGTTGCTCATCGATAAAAACCAACAAACGCAAATTAATCTTCACATTGCGTTGCCGGGCGTCGATGGAACGACCAAGAATTTTGGTACCACTAATTCGTTTGGGCGCTATTTTAAGATTTTTAGCAAGAATTGGCAGGAAAAATTCTTCGCTCGAGGCTTGCTTTGGCGTTAAAACCAGGGTAATTTCTTTTTGCATCTGAAATGTACTAGACGTGTATTGAAAATTTATTCAAAATAGATTACAAGCGTAACCATTTTGGAACCCAGCTTATCGTAAACCTTAGTGTATTTTGTGTTGTCGTAACTTACCACATTCATAAGCCCGTAGGAGAAACGCAATTCGGTCGAAAACTTAAAAAAGGGAAGGTAATAATCGATACCGGCTCCCAATTCCAGGAATATATCGTGCCGCTGTAGCCTGATTTTGGGCATTTCTTCCATTTTAATTTTCTTGCGTGCAGCCAAATCGATACCGTAGCTGGCTCCAAAAATCAGGTAAGGACGGTAATTATTTTCGCGGGTTGAGCGGTATTTAAACAAAAGCGGAAATTGCAAAAAGGTTGATTCAATTTTCATGGTGTGCATGCTGGTATCGGTTGCACCACTTTCGGGAATATGCAGGTAATTTAAATCGCGTTGCCCGAAATACAGGCCGGGAATAAAACGTAAATCGAGATTCTCAGTCAACCGTAAATTGGTAACCATACTTGCCCCAAACAAGGGTTTTGCTATTCCTTCGACTGAAAAAATGCTATCGGGGTTTTGATTCAGAAAATAATCGGAATGTTTTACTGAAAAATCGAGCACGCCAAACGAAAACGCAAAACCAAAATGGTAAGGATACGCATCGTAAAGGGGTTTATTCCAGGCCTTTGGTTTTTGAGCATAAAGCCCTATTGGAATTATAAATAGTATAAATATCAGTTTCTTAAGTCTCATTTCAACTTTCATAAACGCCAAAAATACCAAAAAATTTTGCAACACCTCCAATTCCTTTTAAAACATCGACGATTAATTGGAACTGATTCAACTTACTGTATTATAATTTATTTAGCTCGTTACTAAGGGAATTCAAACCCATTATTATGGAATTATTACCGGGCTGTTTACCAACTATAAATTAAAGACTTCTAATACAGACTGTTTAAAATAAATTAAAAAGTGGGAATTATGTAAGTTATTTATAAGGTTGTGTAAGAGATTTGCATTAAGTAAGCCTAATTTTGTTTGTCGAAAGTTTTGTAAAGTTCAAAACGAAATTTGAGCGCAATTCGAAAACAAAACCTCAGGATATCTAATCACAAAAACATATCTTTTTACCCATAGCTCAATGCTATCCTTATTAAACAACTTAAACTACTTGTATGGAAGTTAATTATTCAATTGCCCATTGGAACAACATTAAGCATTTACTGAAACTCAATTTTCCTACCCTTACCAATGCCGATTTAAACTGGCGCGATGGAAACACCAAGGAAGTATTATGGGCCATTTCGTTAAAGGTGGGTATCTCACGAAAAGAGCTGATGAGTCTAATCGAAAATGGACAATCGCTGAATAGCAATTAATGCTATTTTAAAAGTCTGGTTTATAACCACAGCAAACTCATTCAGTAGCTTTTAAGCTTCTGAATGACCAGGTAATTAGTAAGCTTTATTGATGCGCCTAATTAAAATCCTTACAACAAGAATTCACCACTACACACAATTACATCAGTTTACTGGTGTTGTTTTTATCGGCTTTTTTTGCCGCTTTTTCGGCACGTTTTTCTTTTAAGTTCTTTAAAGGAACTTTCTTTTCCGCTTTTTTAGGTTCTTTCTCTTTTGCCATGATTCTGATTTTATTTAGTGATGCCCAAATTTAGAATACTGCAAATGAAAAATCTTATAGAATAAATCCTAAAAATTACATGATTCCCACTTTTAACAAAAACTTATGTGGAACTTTTTATAATTCTTCAAGGGTTTTGCGACGTATGTTTTTTAATTTCTTAAAGTGAGAGGGTGTAAGACCGGTAAATTTTTTAAACTGATTCGATAAATGGGCTGCACTGCTGTAATGCATCTTAAAAGCTATTTCAGAAAGACTCAACTCGTTGTAAACAATAAGCTCTTTTACTTTTTCAATTTTATGCTGGAGGTAAAACTTTTCGATGGTAATGCCTTTTACTTCTGAAAAAAGATTGGCCATGTAGGTGTAATTGAATTCAAGTTTTTCACTCAAATAATCGGACAAATTAACTTTGATTTGCTCGTCGGTATAATGTACCAAATCAATAATGGCCAGTTTAATACTCTCAACCAGAATACTCTTTTTATTGTCCATGAGTTCAAGCCCTGCAAATTTCAGGTTTCGATCCAATTGAGCCAGTTGCTCACTGTTGAGTTCATCCATTGTATTGGCTTCACCAATGGTTACGCTGCTGTAATGAATTCCAAGCTTCTCGAGCTCCGATTTTACAACTATTTGACAGCGGATGCACACCATATTTTTAATGAATAGCTTCACAAAATTCCTTTAAGCGCTTAATAATTGATTCTAAAGATACGCAATTAAGCCCAGTTGCATGCTTACAAACTTGTTTGGGTATAAAAATATTAAACCCATAAGGCTCTCAATCATTCATTTAATTGATAACCTTTTTTGTAACCAACTACTTTTTAAAACCCGTGTAAATTGCGGCAATACCTAACGACAACGATTTGAAACTGTTTTGTATAAATCCGGCTTGTTCCATACGTTCAATAAACTGTTGGTTCTGCGGAAATGCTTTTACCGATTCGGGCAAATAAGTATACGCCGAAGTGTCTTTGCTTACCAAACGGCCAATAAGCGGAAGCAGGTTTTTAAAATAAAAACCATACAATTGCCTGAACGGAAATAACGATGGCATGGTAAACTCCAAAACCACACAAATACCTCCGGGTTTTAGCACCCGGTTCATCTCTTTTAATCCGGCATCGAGATTCTCAAAATTACGCACACCAAAAGCCACGGTAATTGCATCGAAGGTCGAGTCTTCAAAAGGAATGGCCTCGGCATCACCGCTTTGCAAAAATATTTTATTGTCGAGATTCCGTTGCCGTATTTTAGTTTTTCCCACTTCGAGCATCCCATCCGAAATATCGATACCATCGACCCGTTCCGGATTAGCCCGTAATGCAGCAATAGCCAAATCGCCGGTTCCGGTTGCCACATCAAGAATTCGCCTGGCTTTGTGTTCCTGTAGTTTACGAACTACTTTTTTACGCCATAGCTTATCGATATTCATCGACAACACATGATTCAATAAGTCGTATTTTCCGGCTATATTATTGAACATTCCGGCTACCTGTTCTTTTTTGCTTTTATCTGAATTGGAATAGGGTTTTACTGGAGTTCCCATTTTTAATTTATTAATTAGAACCTAAAATCCGCAAGCGGAATATTTCAGTTCACAAATTACACGAATTAAAACAAATAATCTTTTCAAGCCAATTGGTTAAAAATTTTATTTGAAGCTATTGCTAATCTTAGTCTTCATAATTTCTATTGCGAAAAATCGATAGCATTAAAAGGATTTAGCACAGCTATTAAAACCAACATGCTACTGCATTTGTTTGCGCGACAAATTAACTAAAAACAATTTACTCCACGATAGCTTTTTCTATCTTTGAGCCAAATTTTGATACGGATGAGCTATTTACTGCTGTTTATTTACGCCATTGTCCTGTTATTTGTAGTTTATCGGGCTAAGTTCTTTCAATCGCCCCATTTACCAAAGTATATTCCTTCCGTTATTTTTCTATTGAAATTTGCAGCAGGAATAAGCGTTTACCTGGTTTACGCTCATTTTTACGGAACACGTTACTCGTCCGATATTTTTAAATACTTCGACGATGGAAATATAATCTACAGTGCCCTGCATCAAAATCCGGTAGATTATTTGCGAATGCTTACCGGAATTGGAGGAAAAGCTCCGCATCTTGATCAGTATTATTACACCTGTTATTTTTGGATTAAACCCTTTAACTACGGATTAATTAACGACAACCTGATTGTAATTCGTTTCAATGCACTCATCCGTTTAATTTCGATGGGTAATTTTCATATCCATACCCTGTTTATGAGTTTTATTTCGTTCACCGGTTTGTGGGCTGTTTTTAAGATATTTGAAAAAGCTTTTATCAAACAAATTTGGGCTCTGGTTTTCGTCATATTTTTTATCCCCTCGGTATATTTTTGGACTTCGGGCCTTTTAAAAGAAGGGATTCTTATGTTTGCTTTTGGTTTACTGCTCTATTTCGTAAAACAATTTGAACTGAAAAAAATTCAACTGAAATACCTATTGGGAATATTGAGTATGGTTTTTATCCTGCTTCTGTCGAAGTTTTATGTTTTGGTAGCAGCAATTCCTGGAATTATTTATGTATTGCTTACAAAAAATAAAACAGGAAAATTCCAATTTGTTAAATTCATTGCAATTCACCTGCTATATTTCAGTCTGGCCTGGTTCAGCAAACCCCTTATCGGGATAAGCTTTCCGGAAGTTATAGCTCAAAAACAAAAAGATTTTATCACCTTTTCCGACAGTTTAAGACATGTAGGAAGTAAAATTGATTTGATACCCGTTGAAGCAACCGTTTCAAGCATTTTAAAGGCTACACCTCAGGCATTTTTAAACACCCTGTTCCGCCCAACACTATTTGAAGCAGACAATTTAATGATGCTGATGGCTGCCCTTGAAAACCTGCTAATTACTATCGCCTTATTGACAGGAATTATTTTTTTTACCCGAAAAAAACTGAATAACAACTGGTTCTGGTTCAGCATTTCATTTACCCTAATTTTATTTGTATTAAGTGGAATTACCACGCCGGTATTGGGAGCTTTGGTAAGGTACAAAGCGCCGGCCCTGCCTTTTTTAGGTGTGGCCCTCTTGTTTATGATAGATTTTGACAGGCTAAAGAAATCAGGAAAACGACTGATACCATTTTAACTTTTTAGTTCCTTTCCCCGCCATTACAATTCCGTAGTTCTTTTTGCCAAAAACCCATTTACGATTCAGCAACAACTTTACCACAAAGCCCCACCAAAACAACTGGTGCATCCGTTTGAATTTGCAGGTGAAACCGTATTCATTCAGCAAGCGCATAATTTTCACGTAATCGGCTTCACCATCAATGGTTCCTGTTTCGTCGTAGCGCCCTGCCACAATAGTAAGACTTAAGTTTTCAGCCGATGAAAGTAATTCTTTCATCCCCAATAAAGCATAATATTCTGAACCATTTATGGTACTATTAATATGCCCAATTTTTGAACTATCAATACCTTCGTCATTTATAATAGAATCCAGGGTATCCATAGGAACCAGGGCAGTAGTATCATCAAATTCAACCGTATGATCCAACGGAATATTTTTAAGCTGATTCCATCCGGGCTTTTTCCCAAAAGCCAGCTCTACTTCTCCTTTATGGGAATAAACGGCTTTATGAATTAAGCTTATGGGATATTTATTAGCCTCAATAATTTTCAGTGCTTTTTGAATATTATTTTTATCGGGATCAATCCCATAAACCTTTCCCATTTTTTGAACCCGCTGTTGCATTAAAAACAAATCGGAGGTTAGCGGATACTCCATATCAAAACCTAATTGGATTCCAATCTCCCCCTTCTTAAGTCCGGGGAATTTCAAAAAAGCATCTATTCTGGTAAAAGTGGTCCAAATTAAGTGTTTAATAAATTTCATCATAATAAAATTTAATTTTTAAGGAATGATGCCTGGCCGGCAGAAAGGGAATACCCATGTTGGGTATTTATTACTATTGTGTTTGCAAGAATATGGGTGTTTCATATTTGCTTGTTTTGAAATGAAGGTCAAATATAAGTATAGCCGGAATATACCAAAACGATGTGTCACAAATAATTTAAAATTCGAATGCTTTTCTTCTTAAATAATCTAAAACTATTTATGTTTGTCTAAATTACCTGAAAAGTAGAATAACTATGAAAAAAACAGCTCTGATAACCGGCGCCACATCGGGCATAGGAAAAGCAACGGCCCTGCTATTGGCCAAAAACAATTACAATGTTATAATTACAGGTCGTCGCGATGAATTATTGGGCGAGATTGCTGCCGAGATAATTGACAAACATCACGGCGATTGTTTTCCCTTGTGTTTCGATATCCGGAACCAGGAAGCTACTGAAGAAGCTTTTTACAGTTTGCCGGAAACGTGGCAACAAATTGATTTACTGGTAAACAATGCCGGACTGGCTGCCGGATTGGATCCTATTCACCAGGCCGATTTAAACGACTGGGAACAAATGATTGACACCAACATTAAAGGCCTGCTTTACATCACCCATATTGTTTCTCCATTGATGGTAGAGCGAAAAAGCGGGCATATTATTAATATAGGAAGTATTGCCGGAAAAGAAGCCTACGCCAACGGCTCGGTTTACTGCGCTACCAAACATGCCGTTGAAGCCATCACCAAAAGTATGCGCATCGATTTGAATCCCTATGGAATTAAAGTGGGTTCCATTTGCCCGGGGGCTGTTGAAACCGAATTCAGCGTGGTACGGTTAAAAGACTCCGAAGCCAATAAAAAAGTTTATGCCGGATTTACCCCGTTGCAGGCCAGCGACATTGCCGAAACTATTCTTTTCATGGCCAGCCGTCCGGCTCACGTCAATATTGGCGATGTACTTATTTTGCCCAGCGCTCAGGCATCGGCAACCGTGTTTAATAAAAAACTTTAAGAAAATTGAAAGAAACAAATAAGCCTAACAAAAAGCTCAGGTGCTTAAAACATCTGTATAATACGGCTTTTCTGCTGCTTTTACCCTTTTTGGGTTTAAGTCAACAGGCACAAAAAGTATGGGATGAATTTGTATCAAAAAGTGTTACAATGCAGGCAAAACCTGTGGCCTTCAGCATCGAGAAAAAAAACCGTTCGATGCATCCCCTGAAAAAAAATGGGGAATACCATTATTTGCTCCATTTCGAGGTTAATCGTAAGAATGGAAAAGCCTATGCCCAGCTAATGTACACCGATTTACTTAAAGGAAATTTTATAAGTAAAGATACTTCAGCCCAAAAATTCGCTTTTATATATCCCGATGCCCAGCTTAATGAGCTTTTAAAATTTCAGTTTCGAAATCCGTCGGCCATTTTCGATACGGTATATAATGAAAAAAGCTATCAGGCATTTCATGCCGATTTGGTAAGGAACGATGAACTTAAAAAGGCTTCGTTTTTTGTAAATAAAAAAACCGGGCAAGTGGAATTCCTGTTGGTTACAAACTTAAATCAGGACAAACCCTTAACATCTGATTTGCCTGTCAATCTATGGTTCTCATTTACCCGAATAAAAGATGCCTTTACGCTAAGCGAAAGCTACTACCATTTTATTGAAAAAAACAGGGGAATTCTTTATATGAAAACCATTAATTACAACTACATCTTTTAGCATTATTCAAGAAATTTAACAGAATTTTTCACTAACGACCAGTGATGTTGAAGTATTCGTTCACGTTGAACAAGCTGATTGGATTCTCATCGATAAAACTATAACTCCCTCCTCCTCAAAACTCATATTTATCAATCTTTAAACGCATAATCACTTATTTGACAGATTATTCCTTGTTTAATTTTTCTCAATCAAATTTGCGTATTTGCTCAATAGCGTTATATTTGTAAGTAATACTAATCAACCACAATAATCTTATACCCTAAATGAAATTAAGTACTTCTTTTATGAGGATGTTATTTCTATTTTTTATCCTGCATATAAATTGCTTTGTTTTAATTGCCGACACTGGAAATAGCTCAGATTACCAAACAAAAACAAAAAACTTAAGCGACAGCCTTCATACTATTCTAATGAATATTTCTGACACATCGTTAATGCCTGATGTTTTTCAGATGATTAAAAAAAACCGCCAGAACTTACAAGCAGATTATCTTAATCTGCTACATGCCTACGATAGAAAATCGGAACAGCTTGGATATTTGAAAGGAAGGATGGAGACCTTTGATCGCATTGGATTACAACACCGGTTCGACGGCAGGTACGATTCGGCAATAACCTATCATAACAAATCGCTTAATCTGGCACTTTTTTTAAAAGATAGTACCCAATTGTATTACAATTACAACAATTTAGGACAAGTTTACCGGATGCAGGATATAAATACACTGGCCATTCTTAATTTTCATAAAGCACTTGAAATTTCAGATGCAAGCCAAAACAAAAAATCATCGTCATACACCATGAATGCTCTGGGAGCTACCTACGTTGTACAAAAACAGTACGATTTAGCCATGAAATACTTTAGACAATCGGCAGAAATTGCAGTTCAATTAAACGATAAACGGACGCTTGCTTATAATTATGGCTCAATGGGTGAAGTGTTTTTACTGTGGAATCAAAACGACTCTGCCATGTTCTATTTTATTGAATCGAAAAATATTATTATAGAGTTGGGTGGTAAACGCGGCTATGCAGTAGCAGAGCATTTAATTGGCCAGGCACATTTTGCCCTGAATAACTTCGCTCTGGCCGAGAAACATTTTAACCTGGCCCTGCCCTTACATATTGCTGATCAAAATTTTCGTTATCAAGCCTTGTGTTATGCTTATTTAGGAAAAATAAAACATCGGCAGCAAAAAAACGATAGTGCCATTTGGCTGCTAAACAAATCATTAACTTTAGCAAACAAGGTGCATTCGCTGGAAAATCTGATTCTGGTCCACAATGCTCTTTTTGAGGTATACAGCCAAAGCAACCAATGGGAAAAAGCCGTTGGACATTTGCAACAAAGCCACCAATTTCAGGACAGTATACTCAGCTTAACCAATGCCAAAGAACTTAATGCCCTCGAAGTTTTGTATGATCTTAAACAAAAACAACAGCAAATTGATCTGCTGTCGATTCAAAACCAACTCAAAAGCCAACGAATAAAAATGAGTGTCAGCATCATAGTCATTCTTTTAATCAGTATCATAATGGGATTCTATAACACCGTCTTGCGTCAAAAACAAGCCCGGTTAGAGCGCGACACCCTAAAACAACAACTCTTTTTATCGCAAATGAACCCCCACTTTATATACAATGCACTGGGTAGTATTCAGTGCTTTATGTATAAAAACGATGCCAAACAGGCTGCTGCTTATATGGGAAACTTTGCCGCTTTATCGCGAGCTATTCTGAATCATTCTTCAGCAGAAACCATTCCGCTAGAGGATGAAATACAGACACTGAAAAACTATATTGAACTGGAAAAGATGCGAATGAATGAGTCGTTCCAATATCATTTTCAGATTCCCGATTCACTTGAAACAGCGTTTATTATGATTCCTCCCATGATGCTGCAACCCTTTGTTGAAAATGCTTTAAAACACGGAATAAAAGAGATAGACTATCCGGGAGAAGTGTTTATAGTAATTAGTGATTTACAAAACATGATAAAAATTGAAATTACAGATAACGGTATTGGATACGGAAATGCACCAGAAAACAAATCACACAAATCAAAAGCTACCCGTATTTTCGACCAACGCATGAAAATTTTACAAAAAAAATACCGCAAGCTGCCTCCATTAAAAATTGAATATCTTGACGCTGTAAAGAAAAGTGGCACAAAAGTAACGGTCTACTTGCCTATAATAAGCAATTAGTTTATTTTAGCATTAAACGCAACCTAATGATTAAAGCAATTCTTATTGACGACGAAAAAGAACTTCGCCAGATGAGCAGAATGTTGCTTTCACAAAATTTTCCCACCATTGAAATAGTTGGTGAAGCTGATTCTGTGCAAACCGGCATTGACCTGATTCAATTGACCAAGCCAAATCTAGTATTTATGGATATTGAAATAAATGGTGGAACCGGTTTTAATATATTGCAACAGGTTAAGCCATACAGCTTTAAACTTATTTTTGTTACGGCTTTCAACCAGTTTGCCATAAAAGCCATTAAATTCAGCGCTATCGACTATATTTTAAAACCTGTTAATGAATATGAGTTTATTAATGCCGTTGAAAATGCCATTCAATCGATCGAGAGCCAACATTTAAACGCCCAACTAGCCAACTTTTTTGAACACTACGAAAAGAAAACTCAATCGAAAAAAATTGTTTTACGCACCAGCGAAGCCATGCACATTGTTGATATTGCCGAAATAATTTACTGCAAAAGCGATAACAGCTATACTACCTTTTATTTGCATCAACAAAAAGAAATACTGGTGTCAAAATCCATAAAAGAGTATACCAATTTGCTCGAAGAATTTAACTTTATCCGCCCTCATCAGTCGTTTCTGGTTAATCTGAATTTCATAAAAAAAGTAGATAAAACCGATGGTGGATTCCTCATTTTAAACAACGGTAGTGAAATTCCAATTTCGACCCGAAGAAAACAATCCTTAATGCATATTCTTGATAAATTGTAGCGCTTTCAAAAACGAACCGACCTAAAGCAAATTATAAACACACCAAATAACCGATATAACTGATATTAATGGGCATTTAAAATAATATCCCATGAACATATTAGTTATTCCCGAAGCAAATATTTATCACTTAACACCTTTAATATCAATTGTATCGTGCAATAGATGGTTTCAAAAAACAATTTTTTCACTAAGCATAAACGAATCGCTTGAATCGGATTTACCCCTGAGCTATTTCGAAAAAAAACTAAACTTTCCGCCATTTTACAAACCCAACGCCGATTCACTTATTAACATACTACATATAAGCAGAATAACCCTACAAAAACCATCGTACCTGATTCTCAAAAATCAGCAGACCGTGCCAATCGATCCTGAAAAAATTGATGCGCTGATACAAATCATCCAAAACCACAAACACTTTCAATCATTTTTTTAGCGCATTCAAACTTTAACCGATTCAAAAGCTTTAAAAACTCATTTTTGTTTCATAATTAATAACCTGAAAAAAAACAATTATGAAAACACTTAACACTTTGCTTAGCGCAATACTGGCACTGTTATTTTTAACTGGATGCGAAGAGGGACTTACCCTGGATGTAAAAACCAAGCTGACCCAAAAAATAACAGCCGACATTTCAAACAATCTTAAAAGTACCGTAAACAACGACTCCATTGCTTTTTATGTCTCCGACACACTTAACATTAAAAACAATGCCGAAATCGAAAAAAACCTGGAAAAGATTAAAGAAATGGCTATCACACAAATAAGCTGTAAACTAAACGGAATTCCTGAGAATGAACTCATTCACGAATTAAGCATTGAGATTCCCGAAGCGGGTATAACTCTTTTATTAAATAACTTAAGTGAAAACAATACCAACTTTGACCTTACCGTTTCAGACGATCTGCTCCAACTGACTGCTAACTATTTATTCCAAAACCACACCATTACCACCATACTAAGGGGTTATTCCAGTTATGCACCAATGATATTGACGGTTGAATTAACTTACGAAACCACCTTAACAACAAGTATTTAAAACTACTAATCGACATAAAGTACGGTAGCTAATAAATACTTCAATTCTGAATGTCCACCATTTTTACCTTAAAAACTAAACGCATGAAAACAATTCTATCCCTAGCATTTCTTCTGCTCATTAACCTACTCACTTTTGCCAACGATGGCAGTAATTTTGATACTGCCATTGAAATTAAACCAAACGATACCCTAGTTTTTTCAGCAGAACAAACAACCCTGTATTACACATTTACCATCAGCAAACCCCAGGTTTTATTTATTTCCGTATCAGAAAACTTTAGTGCTAAAGCTTTCACTCAAGATCAATCAGAATTTACCTATAGTTTTGATGGACGCTTAAAATACTATATTGAAGCCGGAACTTACTTTATAAGTATCGAAAACCAAACCAACAACTCATTCTCCTGGAATATTTGTACCCGTGATGCTTTTGCCGGAGAGTACTGTCAGGTTCCTTATGAATTAACCGAATCGGGAAAAGTTACTTTTTCCGGAACCAAATATGAATCGTTCTATTGCTCTTATAATGCAAGCAAAAGTGGCAGAATCTGCTTTAAAAATATTCCTTATTCAAAAGTTGAGATATTCGACCAATGCGGGGGACAATCGCTCTTCAAAAAATTGGATATCAATGCATTTAGTTTTGAAGTTGAAGACGACAAATCATATGTTATAGAAATTTATCACGACTTAATACCCGGTTTTGTATTTGACTTTTATATAGCAAATGGCCTCACCGAATCATGTTCTCAGGCTCTTGAAATAACAAATTACGGAACAGTTACCACACCTGTTGGCAGTGGTTTTTGTTATTATGCCTTTACAGCGCATGAAACAGGGGTTTACAAAATTACTACCGATAATGTGGCTGGTCACCAAGAAAAACAAAACACCATAAATGTTCGAAATCTGAAATTATTCGAAAATTGTCAACAAGCCTCATACAACGATTACCTGGATAACAGCATTGATGGTACTCTTGTTTTTGAAGCTAATCAAGGAGAAAAACGCATCATACTATTTGAAATTGAGACTGATGGATTTAGTCATGAGCCATTTACCTGGCATCTTGAAAAAAACATAGAAGCGGGTATTAAATGTGAAAACGCTTTACAAATTGAGTCACCGGGTCAGATAGATTTTCCTAATGGAAAAGAATCGTTTTACTACACGTACACGGCAACTTGCGATTGCAAAATTGAGATAACAAACGGCGATCGTAACGAACGAGTTTACATAAAAAACGATTGCGGTGATGAACAATGGGAAAGTATTGGAACCTTAGGTGAAGCCACAGTCTTTGCCAAAGCCGACACCCCTTACATTATTTATTGGGAAAGCGACTTTTATACCCAGGAAGGTTTCACCTGGACTCTTGAAGAAGTTGCTTATGCAGGAGGAGAAAACTGCGAGAACCCACAAATAATTGAACAAGCCGGAACCAATAACTTTCCGGTAAATAACGAAAAATGGTACTATACCTACACCGCAACAGTTGATGGAGCACTTAGAATCTCTGATGGTGATAACAACCATACGGTTTTTGTATATACCAATTGTCAAAGCCTTGACAACATGGAATTCAATAATAAAGGAGAACTGGTTATTAGCATTCAAAAAGAAGTAACCTACATTATTGAATGGAATACTACCCAATCCGATACATTTGATTGGACGTTGGCCGAAGATGAAGGGGAACCGGGAGAAGTAGAAAGCAACCCGCTTATCATAACCGACTTTGGAACAGAAAACACCCCTTCAAGTTATTCCATCAATCGCAAAGGATTTGTATATTATCAATACACAGCAAGCAATAATCAGCAAATAGCTCTTTCAGCACCCCTCAACTCGGCACGAATAAGCATATGGCCAATTGATGACAAAAATCAAATTCAATTTGAAAACACCGGCAACCTGGAAACTCCTCTGGAATCAGGAAAAACATATTTAATTCGATGGGAAAGCCTGAAAGACCAATTCGAATGGCAGGGGTTTAGTCGTGAACTTACCGCTGGTGAAACAGCATTCAATCCCATTGATATTTTGACTTTAGGACAAATTGATTATCCTGAAGGTTATCAAATGCTTTATTATCGATTTACCCCCGAACAAAATGGCGTTTTATCAATTACCGACGAGTCAGATGCCTGGACGAGCGTTACTACTGAGATGGTTTTTGCTGGCGAACCGATTGTGTTTTATTTTTACAACGATAGCGAAACTGCCTTTTCATTTACTATAGCGCTTCGCGATGCATGGCAAGGAGAGTTTTGCACCAATCCCATATGGGCAACTTCGGGTAGTGTAAGCACTTCTTTATCGTTAACTAATACCTATATGGCATACACAGCTGCCACAAATTGTATTGTTACCATAAGTAATGGTGAAGATTCACAAGGAGTAAGCATTTTCTCAGATTGCAACTACAATAACGAGAATTATTTTTCCTATTACGGTAATGGCGGTGAAATTGCTCTTGAGGTAAAAGCAAACCAAACCATTATATTATCATGTTACAATAATAACGCACTGGTAACTTATAATTTAAGCGAACACGCACCTGAAATCGGCGAAACCGCTGATAATCCACTGACTATAGAACAAAGTGGTGCTATCGGTTTTTTAGGAATTCAAAAAAATCTGGTAAAAAACTACTATAGTTATTCCCCTTCGAAGAATGAAAAAATTACTCTAGGAAATAATTGCATTGCAAGGGTTTATAACACACAAAGCAACGAATTACTAATGGAATCGTACTACGAAGAAGCTTCGTTTGAGGCATCGAAAAACCAAAGTTATTTATTCGAAATAGAGCGGCTAAACAGTAACGATGAAACCTGGCAATTCACTACTGAACAAAGTCAGATAAGCGAACAAGGGGTAAGATTTACATTAACAGACTCACAGCATGTTCTCAGCGGAATTCAAATACAAATTGCAAACCAGTCGTTTAGTACCGACGAGAACGGCCAGGTCTGGGTTTCCTTATCAGACGGTACTTACAGCTTTTCAATAACTTCTGAAGATTTCCTTCCTGTGTCAGGTAATCTAACCTTAAATGGCTACAGCAAAGAGATACAAATTTTGCTGGTTCCTGAGGTAATTCAGCTTTACACTTTAACCTTTGCAGTATCAACAGGTCAAATGACTATTGAAGGGGCCACCATTGTAATAAATGGTACCCAATTAAAAACAAATATGCTGGGGAACGCTTTTGCCATACTACAAGCGGGAACTTACAACTACACTGTCACTGCACCCAATTTCAAAGCACAAAACGGAACTATAGAAATAAGCGATCAGGATAAAATTGTTTCACTGGAACTTGAAATTAGTGAAACGCCAACATATCAGATTCAATTCTATGTTACCAATGGCCAGCAGGAAATAGAGCAAGCTACTATTACAATTGCTGAAGTACAACTAACTACCGATGAAGAAGGTATAACGGTAATAGAACTGGAGAATGGCAACTATACTTATGAAGTAACCGCAAATGGATTTGCCACCTATAATGATGCCATTATCATCGACGGTAGCCCTCAACAAATAACTGTAACGTTGCTACCAAGCCATATCGGTGAAAATAATACCTCCTCCATTCAGGTTTTTCCAATTCCGGCAAACGATTACCTAAATGTACTGAGTGACTACCCTATAGAACAATTGCAACTGGTCTCCATTGATGGTAAACACATTATCTACCCCACAATTGAATCACAGACTATTAATTTGCAGGATATTAATAATGGTTATTACCTTTTGGTAATTACCAGGCAGGATACAACAATAATAAAACGTATCATAATTAAATAAAACAGTCTATTGAATTTATAAACTCCGGATCAAATTGTATCCGGAGTTTTTCAAATAACGTCAATTTCATGGCGTATTCAAGAAAAATCTGCGCGTTTCATAATTAATCCAAATTCCCGCATAGGTAAAAGCTATATTTGTTTTAGGCATTACAAAAACAAAGAGTATTTATATACTTAAACCCCCATATTAACCTGTAAAAATAAAAACATAGTAAGTATCCATCTTCAGAATCCTGATGCAATTGCAATGGAACTGAAATAAAAAATCAAATCATATGTTAGTAAAGCAATACACTTTAAAAATAACGACATTCTTCATTCTTTTAAGCGTAATGCTATTAAGCGGATGCAGCAGCAGAAGTGCTTATCAATGGTCAAAAGTTGAAATTCCAACAGCATTACAACAAAACCCTGAAGCAGTATCCTATATTGAAGAGATGGAAACACTGGCGGCCGATTTTAATAAAAGGGTGCATAAAGTAATGGAACTTACAGGTGGTAACGACATTAATAGCAATGAGGAATTGAACACCAGAAAAACCATTCAGTTGGCAACTCTAGCACTGAAAATGAGCCAAACAAGTTCCAAAATGGAAGAACTAAAAGCTAAACGAACTGATTTTGAGCAAACTCTGGAAGTAGAACAACAGTTGGCTTTTGCTAAAGTTATGAATCAAATTGAATTACAAATGGGCGAGCTTGACCAAAAGCTCGTGGGTATTTCTGATGAGGAATTGATGGAATATCAGAAACAAAAAGAAGTAGAACAGGCTGAGGCTGATAGCATAAGCACCTTACATGGCGAAACTTTAACTGATATACCGGAAAGCGAAGAAATACTTTATGAAGAATCTATTAAAGATGACAACCATGGCAATGCCACACCTATCGAAACAATCCTATTCTTTACACTATTTTTAGGTGTTGTTGTGTTTATGGCCTACAGGTTTATTAAACGATTAAAAAACAAACTGCAAAACATGAGTCATGACTTTTCCACCATGAAAGATACCGTAAAAAAACTATCAGACAATCCTTCATCGGTATTGGGTGAAAACAAAGAATTGACAAATGAAGAAAAAGAATCTATAAATAAACTCAACAATCTTCTAAACAAATAATTATATTTATTACGAATTCATTAAACAAACTAACTTTATAAAACACTTTTATGAACACAACAAGCATAGTAATTTTTGGAGGAGTAGTACTTTTAGTACTTATAATTATTGGCATGTATAACAGCCTGGTACGTGCCCGAAACGAAGTTGACAACGCATTTGGAGGCATGGATGTGCAATTAAAAAAACGCTACGACTTAATTCCAAATCTGGTAGCCACGGTTAAGCAATATGCCAGTCATGAAAAAGAATTGCTCGAAAAAGTTACCGAAATGCGCAGTAAAGCAACCAGTGGAGCACTTAGCTCCGACGAAAAGGTTGCTTTAGATAACCAAATATCAGCTGGCATGAAAGGAATTATGGTGGCCGTTGAGAACTACCCGGATCTTAAAGCCAATGAAAACTTTATGAACTTGCAACGTACCTTAAACGAAGTAGAATCACAAATATCAGCCGCCAGGCGCACCTATAATGCAGTAATAACTGATTTTAACAACGCCATCCAGGTGTTTCCGAAAAGTATTATTGCCGGAATGATGCACTTAAAACGTAAAGGAGTATTCGTAATTCCAGAAACCGAACGCCAAAATGTGGATGTAAAAAGCTTGTTTTAACAACACTTATGCGTTATAAGCGATTCTTATCAATAAAATATTTATAATTTCTGACTTATAAACAGGATTATAAAAGCACTCGAAAAAAATATGGAACCATTAGAAAAAGTGAAAGCTATTTACGACAATGAACTGAAAGGACAGTTGTCTGAAATGGAGAAACTTCGGAAAACAATTAAGCGGAATTGGTTGGGAGCTTCGGCTCTTATCCTTATTACCTTTATAGGATACCAGGCCGTAAATTCAGAAGCCTCTGTACTTATTATTGCATTGGTAGGAATTATTGGAATTATTTTTTTATTTGTTCGTGGCATTAAAAAGTATCTTGATTACCGTAAACAATTCAAAAAAGAGGTAGTTTCCCGTATTATAAACTTAATAAACCCTGACTTTCAATATTTTCCCGACAGCTATACCTCCGAAGGCTTTTTTTTACAAAGCCGCCTTTTTAACCAAAAACCCGACAGGTATCGCGGCGACGATTTAGTTACAGGAAAAATAGAGAAAACAGATTTTGAGTTTTCTGAAGTTAAAGCCGAATACAAAACCGAGACTACCAAAGATGGGAAAAGGCAAACAGAATGGCATGTCATATTCAACGGCTTGTTTTTTCATGCCGATTTTAATAAGCACTTACAGGGAACAACATTTGTTTTGCCCGACACAGCTGAAAAACTGCTGGGAAAATTTGGACAGAAATTACAAAAATTGAGTTCCCGGGGCGAATTGGTAAAGCTTGAAAACCCGGAATTTGAAAAAGCTTTTGTGGTTTATAGCAGTAGCCAGAACGAAGCCCGCTATATTCTTACCCCGGTAATGATGGAAGCCCTGGTTGATATGAAAAAAAGGTATAAACGCAAAATGCACTTCTCTTTTATTGGCGAGCGTGTTTATTGCGCGGTATCGTACAATAAAGGTTTGTTTGAACCTCGCATCCTTAAATCGGGAGTTAACTTTGACGATGTAACAGAAATGTACCACATGTTTGGTCTTATTGAAACAATTATTAACCAAATGAATTTAAATACCAGAATCTGGACAAAAGAATAGCTAAACCCTATCAAAGTTAATAATACCGATTACACATTAATATATCATGAAAAAATTAACAAACACTGATGAATTACTTATAATCAATAATAAATTAAACTTGTAGTTATGAATCGTATAGTATTTTTAGTAGTCTCTTTGGTTTTTACTATTCAAGCAATGGGCCAATTACCAAACCTCAAAAAAGTTGTGCAAAAAACTGAGAGTGTCGCTTCAAAAATGAAAACACAACAAGTTTTGTCAGATATTACTTCAGGAACTTTTACTGATGAGCGCGATGGTACAACTTACAAAACAGTAACAATAAATGGTCAGGTATGGATGGCAGAGAACTTACGCTTCAAAACTGATAATTGTATATCGTATGAAAACCAATTGGACACAGACAAGTACGGTTATTTATATACATATCAGGAAGCATTAAAAGTATGTCCTAATGGTTGGATTCTTGCGCCGCAAGAAGAGGGCTGGTCGAAAATTAGAAAGCTTATAGGAGTGGCTCCTGAAGCAGGACCAGCATTCAAGGATAAAGATGCCTGGAAACAATTCAAAAGCAAGAAAAACAACAACAAAACGCAATTGTCTGTTTTGCCAGGCGGTAAATACTCTTCAAAATCAAACACATTTGAACATGTTGGCAAAAGAGCATACCTGTGGACTTCGAACAACTATGAAGGTGATGGATGGGCTATAATTTTTTATTTTGATAAAGATAACCTACACTTTGAACATTTCAATTCATCAAATAGTGCATCAGTAAGGTGTGTAAAAAACTAATGCGCCGAATTATAATTTGTTAAAAACATAAAGAGAGGCTACACTTTTTTACGGCCTCTTTTTTATCTATAAAACTGCATTATTTATCGTTTCTCACAAAAAGAATATCTTCGTTTCAACAACTAAAACAATTTACCTGACAATAATACGCTTATTCCCGCTATACTCTTTTAAATACCCAATTTCTTCAGCAAAAAAATTATTTGCTTTTAAAATCTGCTCAATTTCCTTTGATACTTCTGCTTCCACAGCAATCAGTAATCCCCCGCTGGTTTGCGGATCGGCCAGAATCCATTTCCAGGCATCGTTAGCCAATTGAATCTTATCGCCATAGCTTTCCAGATTACGTTTTGTACCACCCGGAATGCATCCCTGGGCAATGTAATCCAAAGCAGGTTCCATAATCGGTATTTTACTGTAGTTTAATTCAGCTTCCAGATTACTGCCCTCGCACATCTCGAGCAAGTGACCCAATAAGCCAAAACCAGTTACATCAGTTACTGCTTTTACCGAACTCAAAGGAGCCAGTTGACTACCAATCTGATTCAGAATCAGCATGGTATCGGGAGCCAGCGCTTCATGTTCCGGTTTTAGTTTGCCATCTTTTTGAGCCGTACTTAAAGCGCCAATCCCCAAGGGTTTGGTCAGGTATAATTTACATCCTGCCTCAGCTCCATCGTTTCGTTTCAGATGCTCAAGCGGAACCATTCCGGTAACAGCCAGTCCAAAAAGTGGTTCCGGATTGTCGATGCTGTGCCCGCCGGCAAGAGGAATACCAGCTCTTCGGCAAACTTCACGTCCGCCTTCAATTACCTGATTAGCTACCGACGATGGGATTTTATTCACCGGCCAGCCTAAAATGGCAATGGCCATTAGAGGTGTTCCGCCCATGGCATACACATCGCTGATGGCATTGGTGGCGGCTATTTGTCCAAAGGTAAACGGATCGTCAACAATGGGAAGAAAAAAATCAGTCGTACTGATGATTCCTTTTCCGTCGCCTATATCATATACCGCTGCATCGTCGCGGGTATCGATACCTACCAGCAATTTTTCGGTAAATACCGGTTCAAGATTTGTTTTGAGTATGGTTGTCAGTTCGCGGGGCGATATTTTGCATCCGCATCCGGCACCATGACTGTATTGTGTAAGTTTAATCGGTTCCATAAATGCTAACTTTGGCGCAAAGGTAATTACTAAAAATTAAGAGTCGGGTTAAATACAGAAAAAATAAAGAATAAGTTGAAAGGTTGAAGTTCTTTTATTTCAATTTATAGATTGGGTCAAATTTTAGGAATCAATTGAAAGCACTTTAGATAATCCAAGGCGTATTTCACCCATAATAGATTCAGATAATTCTCCTATTTGTTTAACAAACCTGTCTTGTGAAACCGAACGTATCTGAAAACAGTCTGCCGCAGAATCCTTTATCAAACTATTTTTGGAGTTTGGTTCTATTTTTATCATCCAGGGAGCAATCTCATATCGATCCTTCCAATCGGTAATTGGGACAATTATTTTTAGAGGTAGTTTTCCTAAAGAATTATCATTTACAATAATTGCTGGACGGGTCTTTTTTATCTCCGAACCAACTGTTGGGTCAAGATTAATTAACCAAATTTCATTTTGTTTCATAAAAATCAACAAAATCGAGTTCGGTAAAAGCGGTCAGTTCTTTATCTGTTTTGTATGCTGCAACTAATGTATCAGCAGCTTCTTTCATTTTGTTTTTATCTTCTTGAGCCCTTATTGATTGAATGACTTTCTCAACAATATACATCCTTTTTGAAATAGGCAATCTTTGAATTTCTTTTATTAAATCATTTGTTCTCATGTCAGTACAATTAGTTTTGCAAGATACAAAAAAATCATCAGCCCATTTATTCAAACACTCTGAATTCATGCATACGAGTTACTGCCATGCACTCCTGCCCTTCTGCTACTCCGTACGCATAATAAAACGATGACCTTAGAACTATTTACCAAAGTTTAGCATCCTATTTTTTGCTGTGTAAGTTTCTTTTCACGGCACGAAAATATTTTTTCCACAGCACGAAATTGTTTTTTCCACGGCACGAAATTTCCTATCCCTGTTTATAAGCTTTCCAGCTCCTGGTAAAAATCCGGAAAAATACAAACCGCATTCAAA
The DNA here is from genome assembly GCA_050179685.1 of Salinivirgaceae bacterium. Classification (GTDB taxonomy): domain Bacteria; phylum Bacteroidota; class Bacteroidia; order Bacteroidales; family SZUA-534; genus GWE2-40-63. Next base: position 161,940 of record JBFXEW010000003.1, on the reverse strand, counting down.
CAGGTAGGAATCAGAAAAAACAAAAAGACCGGAGAGTTCCACATCAAAAAAATAACAACTTGTATTACCTTTGCGCCATTTTAGAGCAAACTATGAGTCACACCAACAATAAAATACAGGGATATATCATCCGACTGTTGTTTCTCCTAACCTATGCAGCGCTGGCTTCGTGGCTCAGTTATTTCTATATTTATCTAAAGGAAGTACCCCAGCTCAACACCCTTCAAATAGGAATCATAGCTGGTTTTCAACAGTTCAACACCGTATTTGTGGTTCCAATCTGGGGATTGTTATCCGATAAGTTTGGACGCAAAAGAATGTTGTTGACTTCAGTTGGAATGACACTCTTGCTAATTCCCGGATTTTTACTTTGGGACGGTGCACTGGGTTTCACCCTGTTTATGATTCTGCTCACCTTGTTCTATAATCCCATAATGAGTCTGCTCGATACGGTAGCCCTCGATTACGAAGAACAAAGCGGTGGAAAAACTTCGTTCGGACAAATCAGGCTTTTTGCCAGTCTGGGCTGGGCCAGTTCGTCGCTGCTTACCGGTATGTTTATCGACAAGGAGCACCTTTCTTATATTTTCCTTATTGCTCCCCTATTGCTGCTGGCAATGTGGAGTGTAATGCTTGTGTTTTACCGTCCCCTAAAAGTCACCAAAAACCTGAGTTCGCTTAAGCCTGTAGTAATAAAACAGCTGTTACAGGCCGAACGCAAACTATTGTTGTTTCTTTTACTGATTTTCCTTTATAGTGTTTTTACCGCACCGGTTTACCTTATCATCAATGTTTATTATCACGAATTGGGTGCGCCCAACTCCATTATTGGACTGGCATTTGCCGTGCAGGCCATCAGCGAATTGCCCTTTTTCTTTTTCGGAAAAAAACTAATCGATCGCTTTGGTGCTTCACGGGTATTTTTATTCACTATGTCTGCTACAGCTATTCGTATGCTGGCTTACGGTTTTACTTCGAATCCTGAAGTAGCCGTGGCAATTGGGGTAATTCACGGCATCAGCATTGGATTATTTTTTGTGTCGATAGTTGCTTTTGTTCATGCCATTGTTCCCGCTCAACTGCGCTCAACCGGGCAATCGCTAATTCACACCTTTTATGCCGGAGGAGTTGCCTTTGGAAATATCTTTACAGGCTTACTCGATAATTTTATTTCAGTAAAAACCACCATGTGGATTAACGGAACGGTGGTGCTGGTATTGGTCGCAGCGGTAATTTTATACGCACGTTCACCGCTCTACATCAAACACCGAAGCAGTTAGCCACGAGCCAGGGCATCATCAATAAGTCGTGAATAAAAATCGGTAATCGCAAGGCCATAAGCCGCTACCTGCTGGGGAACAATACTTTCGCGACTCATTCCGGGAACGGTATTGATTTCCATAAAATAAAACACCCCATTTCGTAACAGATAATCGATACGAACCACACCATGACAGGCCAGCAAATCGTAAATTTTTGAAGAAAGCTGTTGGCATTCGTTGGTGTCGGCTTCCGAAAGACGGGCCGGAGTAATTTCGTCGGTAACTCCCTGGGTATATTTGGCTTCAAAATCGAAAAACTCATTCTTGCTGACAATCTCGGTAATGGGCAGTACCAGCGACTCGCTGGCCGATTTAAACACACCACAGGTAAATTCGTCTCCCTGTATAAACTCCTCAATAATTACTTCGTTATCCTCTTCAAAGGCTTTTTCGATAGCCGGAACCAGTTGCTCGGGTGTTTTTACTTTGGTTACCCCAAAGCTGGAACCTCCGTTATTGGGTTTAACAAACAAAGGCAAACCCAGATTCTCTAATATGTCAGCTGCATTATACGTCATATTATTCCGAACCAAAATAGCCGAAGCTGTAGGAATCTGATAAGCCTTAAGGTATTGTTTGGTAGCAAACTTGTTAAAAGTTAAGGACGACACAAAAACATTGCAGGTGGTAACCGGAATCTCAAGCATCTCAAAATAAGCCTGCAGTTTGCCATCCTCGCCCGGTGTTCCGTGAATGGCCATAAAAACTGCATCGAAAGTTACTTTGCGCCCGTTTACAATAAAGCTGAAGTCGTCTTTATCGATGGGAACATCTTTACCCACCAATTTGGCTACCCAACGACTCTTATTGATGAGTACCGTAAATACTTCGAACCGGTTTTTATCGATAACCTGAGCTATTTGTTCGGCACTGCGCAACGAAATAACTTCTTCTTTTGAATATCCGCCACAAACTACGGCAATGGTTTTCATGTACTAACAATTAATAGATATATACCTAAACTGTGTGCCAAATTATTGAATTTATCCGAATTTGAGGCCTGACTTGTGATCATTTATTTATCAAAAACTTCTTAACAAAAAGGATAAAAAGGAAACAGTAAAATTTTAGTTTCTTTGCATCATGAACAAAAAAGCAGCACCGGGCAGTATTAAAAACAAAAAAGCCAGGCATCTTTATCACATTTTAGATACCTACACCGCAGGCATACAGCTTATTGGTGACGATGTAAAGCTGATACGGATGGGAAAGGCCGGTATTACAGAATCGTACGGACAATTTATTAAGCGGGAACTTTACCTTACCAACATGCATTTGGCCGAACGCGAAAACGACCGGCTGGTTATGCCCAAAAACAAAACCATGCGTAAGTTATTGCTCAACCGGCGCGAATTAAATAAATGGGAAAAGCGCGTGGTTGAGAAAGGTGTTTCGCTGGTTCCGCTGTCGCTGTTTTTTAACAACGACGGACGCGTTAAAGTTGAAATAGCCCTGGTAAAAGGCAAGCGTGAATACGATAAAAGGCAAACCCTAAAAAATGAAGAAAGCAAACGCGAATTAAGCCGGGTTAAGAAAAAATATCAAAATCAAATTCGTTAACAACGAATTTGTCACGGAACGCAATCAAAATTCTTATTGCTCCGCTTCCATTAATCGATGCAAATGACAAAATAAAAGTTCGCCTGTTTGTTCGTTGTGCAAATGCATACCATTTCCCTCGCAATAAGAATAAAACTCACACTGAGCACAGACTCCGGTTTTGGTCCAGCTTCGATCACGAAATATTTGATAGCGATTTTGCCATACTTCAGCAAAATTATCCTTATAAATATTTCCCTGAATAAAGTTCTCGCGCAGATTTGGACAAGCCGAAATAGAACCGTCGGCCAGCACCGAAGCTATATTAATACCCGCCCTGCAAAAGAAAAAATTATCGCGTACCTGACCTTCGTAAGAACCCAGAAATCCTTCGCAACCGTAACTTAAATCAATTCGCCCCTCACTGCGGGTTTGCTTTATAAATTCAAATAATGCTTTAAATTCTTTGGGATTTAGCTGAAGTTCTTTTTCCTGAGCAGCCCGCCCGATGGGAAAAATGGTAAAAAGCCTCCAGGCCTTTACTCCGATATCGATCAAAAGTGTTTTTAATGTATTTAATTCATTTATATTCCGCTGATTCACGCAGGTAACCACATCGTAAGCCAAATCGGGAACCTGAACTACATTTTTAATGGCAGCCAGCGCTTTTTCATATCCTTTGGGATTTCCTCTTAACCAATTGTGAGACCCGGCCAAACCATCGAGGCTGATGGTAATGGAACGCAATCCCGAATCGAGCAACGATTGAAGCCGCTCCTGAGTCAGAAGCATACCATTGCTTACCATTCCCCAGGGAAAGCCTCGTGAATAAAGTTGCAGGCCTATTTGCTCCAAATCTTTTCGGAGTAGGGCTTCGCCACCGGTAAGTACAATGGTTGTTTTATTGGGATTTACGAGGGAGCCCAATTCATCGAGGGCTCGTAAAAAATCAGCGGCAGGCATATCGCTTTGACGGGCATCCTTCTTACAATCGGAACCACAATGCAGGCAATTCAAATTACACCGTAAAGTACATTCCCACAGAATATAATTCAGTTGATGAATTTTAGTCTCATTCTTTTTAAAAGCTGAAAATAGCTTAAGTGCCAGGCTTTTTCGTAATCCAATTTTGCTTACGCTCATTCTTCAGGCTCCAGATTCAGATTCAACTCCAAACTGGTTTCACCTTGATACCAACTACCGTCACCATTGGTAAACTGGGGGTCTTTAAATTCCACCAGCGTGTCTTTTGGCTGAAATTGACCACCGTTTGCTGCTCCGTCGATATCTTTAAACTGAATAACAAACGATTGATCGGCCGGAAAACTTACCTGCGACAAAGAAAAACGTCCTTCGCTATCGGTTTGGGTTGAATCGCCCTGCATAAGCACTTTTATATCCTGAATGGCTCTGTTGGTTATAAGGTCGGTAACCTTACCATTTACCTTAAAAGTGGCCGAAGGAGAACCGTATTCTACTCTGGGTTCGATAATTTCACAGTTCGAAAAACCCAAAAGCGACATTAAAGCTGTTAACAGCAAATTATAGATACTTAAAATCTTTCCTTCGAATTGTTTCATATCGATTGGTTTGGTGAATCGCCAATAAAATTAACAAATAAAACCTGAATACTCAACTATCAACTTATTTAATCTCAATTTTCCTTCAGGTTGTTACCAAATCGCGGCTTTTTAAACTTTTTAAAGTGGCATGTTTTCCAATTTCAACCAGTTCGGCTGCCCGGTAAAAATCAAAAATTCCGCAAACATTTCCCGAAATTTCAATCATCAGTTCCGGTTCGTGATGTTTTAATAAAAGAAGCGCCGTATTGTGGGTCATCAAATTAATCGTTCTATTTATAACATCAAAATAACCCATGGTTTCTTCGGTTGAAGAACTCAGCGGATTGATTTTTTGAATATGGGCATAAAACTCGTTGAGTTTCTTTTGATAAACAGAATGGTTTTCTTCTTTTTCTTTTTTCGAAATCTTTGGCTTATCAACGGGTATGTTTGCGTTCACATCAACTGCAATTATACTGGAACCAGCAATGTGTTTTACCCGGTTAATGGGAATGTTATTCATAACCCCGCCATCGACCAGCAAACCTTCCTTTGTTTTTACAGGAGTAAACACCGTAGGAATGGAAACCGAAGCCCTGATAGCTTCATACAAACTTCCGCTGGTAAAAACCACTTCTTTGTTGTTTTTAATATCAACCGCAACGGCACAATAAGGAATGGGTAAATCTTCAATATTGGCATCGGGCATAAAATCCTTCATGCGATTAAAAACTTTATCGCCTTTAACCAAACCCTGGCGACTTAAGGTAAAATCGACCAGTTTAAAAACCTTAATCTTGTCGAGCGAAATCATCCATTCTTTAAACTCTTTGAGTTTACCCACGGCATAAGCTCCTGCAACCAATGAGCCCATTGAGGTTCCGGCAATAGAAACAATTTCGAAACCCTGGCGTTCCAACTCTTCAATTACCCCAATATGAGCAATTCCGCGGGCTCCGCCGCCCGATAATACCAATGATATTTTTTTATTCATAAGCTAAGGAAAGTAATAGCATCAATTTTTTCAGCATCCTATTTTACAAATAAAAACTGAATTTTAGAAATACAAAATTAAGAATTCCTGCCGGCATGGTCAGAGCAGGCAAAAAAAAATCCGCCATGCTGACAAACAATGGCGGATTTAGTTAAAACGTGCTTCTTATTATATTTTTAATGCTTTTTATTTTGGGCATTCGTTATACCTCAAACTGTTTAAGTTTATCGTTTTGACCTAATGCCCTGAGTAACTCTAACCCCTCCATTAATTTGGCTTTAGATGCCCGCACAATATCTACATCGTTGTCGACCTGGTACATGGTTAGTACAATCTCCATCGATGTAAGAATCTCCTGCAGGTTATTACCAAAAACCACCGACTCAATATCGCGGAGTTTGTTCTTTTTTTCAGTTAATTCCAATTCATTCATATACGGTCTGTTTAAAAGAATTTCTTAATCACATCGATAACTTTTTGACTTTGCTCTTTTTTACCGCTCAGAATTGATTTAAACTCCTGTTTGTCCTCGTCAGTCATTCGGGTATTGAAATCCACATCGTCGAGGCTGATTTTTTTTGACCCCATTTGCCAACTCGGAAAATTACGTTCCTTAATACTTCCCAACGATAACATAACCACATTTTTGTGACGCTTATCCTCTTTTATAGTATCGTAAAGTTCAATTATTTGCTTGTACTCGCCCTCTAAAACCTGCAAAAACTTTTGATCGGAATAAAGCAACACTCCAGAAATATCAATTTTTCCGTTATTACGGATACTCGATTCCAATATCTTTTCAATCTCCTGATCGGTACATTCGGCATTGCGAACACTGATGTAAACTAATTGTGATAACATACTTTATAACTTTTGATTTACCACATAAACGCATCTTACCATATTTTGTTTAATATTTTTGTGTTTTTATTAAACATTTTACATGAAACGAATCAAATCCCAGATGAACCCCGAGAAAAAGGCCACAAAAATTCAGCTAAAAACAAAACAAGTCTTAAATATCCCTATCAGAAATGTAATTACGCCATTTATCGATTACCACCGCCATATCGTCGGGAATTTCGGAGTTAAAAAGAACCGGTTTTTGAGTATGTGGGTGAATAAAGCCAAGTTCTTTTGCATGTAGGGCCTGTCGTGGTAACAGAGCAAAACAGTTTTGAATGTATTGCTTGTATTTGGTAAAGGTTGTTCCTTTAAGAATCTGGTCGCCTCCGTACTCGGCATCATTAAACAAAGGATGTCCAATGCTTTTCATGTGTGCCCGAATCTGATGGGTTCGTCCGGTTTCGAGCCGGCATTCAACCAAAGTTACATAACCCAGACGTTCCAAAACTTTATAATGCGTTATGGCAAGCTTGCCGTATTCGCCATCGGGAAAAACATCCATAACCTTTCGGTTTTTTAGGCTGCGACCGATATGTCCGGTAATGGTGCCTTCGTCTTCATCAAAACTTCCCCAAACCAGGGCAACGTATCTGCGATGCGTAGTATGTTCGAAGAATTGCAGCGCAATTTTTGTTTTGGCTTCTTCGGTTTTGGCTATAACCAACAAGCCGCTGGTATCTTTATCGATGCGGTGCACCAGCCCGGGGCGGGCATCGTTCCCGTTAAAGATGGGCAGGTCTTTGTAACGAAAAGCCAGCGCATTAATTAAGGTTCCTGAATAATGCCCGTAACTGGGATGCACCACCAATCCGGGCGGTTTATTCACAATTACAAAGTATTCGTCTTCGTAAACTACTTCCAGGGGAATGTCTTCGGGAATGATTTCAATCTCGCGGGGTGGATATTCCAAAACCACTGTAACCACATCGTTGGGTTTAACTTTATAGTTCGATTTTACTGGTTTTTCGTTAACCATAATTGAACCGTTTTCGGCAGCAGCCTGTATTTTTGAACGCGAAGCATTTTCAATACGGTCCTGCAAAAACTTATCGACACGTAAAAGTCCCTGACCTTTATCGGCTACAAAGCGGTAATGTTCAAACAATTCGTTCTGCTCATCCTGCTCCTCAAAATTATCCATCTCCGTTTTCATTGTTTGTTTTTAATGTTTCATCCACTTTAATACCGATGCGGATCCGTTTTTTGTTTGCACCCTAACCAAATACACTCCGTTTGGCAAATGGCTTAAATTATAGCTATTCTGTTCCAGTCCCGATTCAAAAACTTTAATACCCAAGCTGTTGAAAATGGCAACTTTTCCCTGCTCCGGTTCAGTTGTAAATGAAATATGCAAATTGCCGGTCGATGGATTGGGATAAACTGAAAAGGAATTTACCGAATTTTCTTCGGCAATAGCAGTTATTGTGCGTTTAGCAAAAACCGGACGCAACATTAATGAACCCTCCTTATCATCATCGCCCTGGTGCCAGCCATCGTTATAATAATAACGCTTTGTACGCGTATTGGTGTTGGCATCAAAACCCAGGTTAATACTTAGATCTTCATTCTGCTCCCAACCAATAAAAAAAGATTTATCGACATAAACCGGCTGACTTAAAGGAATATAAACAAATTGATTCCGCTGATCGGAATACTCAATGGTTGTAATGGGTTCATCGGGATTTATTTTTTCGCCCGGTTTTTCGTTTACCGAAGTCCAAACATGGGGATAAAAATTCTGCAAAGCACCAAAATTTTCCTTGTTGGGAACAAAGTACATCGAAAATCCAAACAGTGTATCCGGTTTGTAGGTTTCAAAATAGCAGGCAACCTGCCGGGTTTCGCCGAAAACTCCATAAGCAAATTCGGCGGTACCATCGTCGTAAGCATAATAATCGTCGAATTCAACGGTGCGGAAAGCTACATTATTTTCGGCCGGGTCGCTGGCCTGAACTCCTAAGCGGGCTTCCATTTCGATGGTTGCTTTTTTAGCCGGATACCAACTTACCGGAAAATTATCGCCACTCCATGGATAGCGAAAATCGACATAATTGGTAAAGGCCTCAACTCCACTCATACTTCCTTCCAGGCCCAAACGAAAAGTATCAACACTTTGCGCTTCGTTTCTAATAAAAAGCATGAATTCCGAAAGGTTTCGCTTTATCTGGTCGTTGTTGCGAATATTATAATATACATCGTCGCGAATTTTGCTGATTGCCAAATCGAAATGTGCCCAGGGAACCGAACTGTACGTTTTAATAAACGAACGCGGGGGTTTTACAAAAGCTACATCGGCAAAGATGGTATCGGACAAAGTTCGGTTGGCATTAAAATACACATAATCAATATTCCACATATCGCAATTGGTGCGCATGGAGCCATTCAAATCGATTCGATAGGTGCTGGCGTAATTGCTGAACCGAAAATGGAATGATGAACTAAAGAACAAGGGATTGTCGACTTTTAGATGCACCATTTTAAATAAAAGTGTATCGCCGGAACTATCAGGTACTTTTAAAACATTGGTTTTAAAAGTGTTGAAATCGCTTCCGTTGGCATACCAAACTTTAACCAGGGTATCGGTTGTTAAAAACTCCAGAATTAAAGAATCGTTGAATTCAGGAGAATCGCCCATTCCCTGGGGTTGATAAAAAAAAGTAAGGTAAAGGGAATCGGCGGGCGAATAGGTACTTAAATCGATAATGCGCGATGTTAAACGATCAGCAATTACCGGTTTGTTATCGATAGTTTCATACATAAAACCATTGGCATCAACTGCATCAAAAGTGGCAACCCCCAGCGACATGGGACCAATACCAAAAGTATTGTTGATGTAAACATCCTGGTCAGTCCAATTATCAGCAGAAGGCAAGAGCTGGTTTGCACTAAAATCGTCGAAAAAGGGTAAAGATGTAAGCTGCTTCCTTTGTTTCAATTGAGCCGGAGGCATATAGTTTATCAGCTCCGGATTCTCAGTAAGCGGACGAATAAGCTCTTGCGCATTATTTACATTAAGAAAATAAAAAAGAAAAATAGAAATTGTTAACAGAATCTTCATTAAAAACTAATTTGCTTGAACGTTCGCCGTATCAGCTGCAGGAAATCTTTCGGGGCTAAGCGTAAGCCAAATATCAATTCTTGATCCCATAACCGCACGGCTGTTTCCATAGTTGCCCGGATATTGTTTCCAAACCATGGCATTAATTGTATCGGAAAAGTTGTGAACACTGGTATCGAAAACCACATTGCCTACATTAAAATAAGCATCGTTAATTTCGTTTATGGCCCGGTTGTATTTTAATTTCTTTAAATCAGGAACTGCATTGCTGCTTCTGCCCAGCCCGTTTCCCAAGACCAAATCAATCAACTCACCTTTTTCAATCAAGGTACCCGGATTTATTACTTTTCCCTGAAATTGTTGTTTCAAAATATTGTTTTTTGCAAAATCGGGTTGATAAATTAAACGCCCCACTTTCAAACCACGGCTTTCGAGTGTTGTTTTTCCTTGTCGAAAACTTACTCCAACCACATTGGGCATCTCAACCTTTGCCTGATTAAACGCATTGATAGTTAAAAATATTGTGCGATTTTTTTTAACCTTTATACCCGGTTGGGGATATTGATCGATTACGCTACCTTTTGTCAGGTAAGGAATAAAAGTAGAATCAACTACTTCAACCTGAAGATCGTTGTATTCGGCCAATTCATTTACGCGAATTGAATCCAACCCTTTAAAATCGGGCACTGGGAATGACTTTCCGTGATGGGTAAAAATACGCAAGCCAATAGCAACCAATATAAAAACAAACAGATACAGGCCCGCTGCATAAATAATTGTTTTCCAAAAAACTTTCTTTTTAAAAATTCTTAACCATCTCATAGTTTTGAGCTTTTGCGTAAGTTGTAATAAAATACCAACTGAACAAAAATAGAATTATCCTTTGAAAAATCCGCCATTAGCTGCAAATTAATACAATGCGTATAAACTTATTCTTTGCTCACTTTTATCTTTTGTAATTTTAACAATAAAGCCAATCATTTAAGCGATAGCCATTAAAAAAAAAGAGCCAAGGTGCACACCTCAGCTCTTTAGTAATTTCTTTGTCAATATATTACATCTTATGACGTCTTTCATCAGAAACTGTAAGCTTTTTCCGTCCTTTTGCCCTTCTGGCAGCCAAAACTTTTCTTCCGGCTTTAGTTGACATTCTCTCGCGGAAACCGTGCTTATTTTTTCTCTTTCTTTGCGAAGGTTGAAACGTTCTTTTCATTGCTCTAATTTTTTCTTGTTATGCTGTATCAATCAATTTCTTATGTACTTAAGACAAATTCGGAGTGCAAAATTAGTTTTTTTTTCATTAGATACAAACCTGTATCGAAAAAAGTTAATTAAATTATTCTGTTTTAATTTATTTATGGTTCATATGTTTCATTTGCATTCCTATTCATAAGGATTGCCTCCTGAAAATAATAATTTAATAATTCGCCCTCTACCATACAGGTTTTCCATTCCAAATCGGTTAGCGTGTTTAATACGGTAATTAAAGGAAAATTGTAAAAATGCTGGTCCTCCCAGGTTCTGTCGAAACGACGCTTACTCAATTCATAGGTTTTTGTATTCAAATGAATTTCCACATAATTGTGCAGCCAATGCTCGTTTGCCGGAATAATTTGCTGAATAATTTTTTTGTGTTGAAAAAGCCGGTTTTTTAGTTCGTAGGCTTTTCCTGTGTTTTTATTTAACATGTAGCGTTTCACCGAATTTATTTCAACATTCGATTGAACCGGAACTAAATTATCGAGGGTTTTCCCATCTAACATTTTATAGGCACCAGACTCAACTTCTTTTATTAAATCGAACTTTAACTGCTCAAGGTATTGAAAAATATTTTGCGATTCGGTTCGCAACACACTTACCTGTTCGTTAAGTTGTTTTAAACTTATATTTGCAGTAGTATCTATCTGAATTAAATTTTGAAAAACCCGGGTGTTTTTTTCACGGACAGCCATTAAAAGCTCAATTTTCTCTTTATTCATCACTGAAAATGAGCGCATAACATGGCGGTGTACCATTCCGGTAAGCAAACTAACCACAATAAAAACTCCAAAAATCAATACCGGAAACCATGAATCGATATGGGTTTCGTAAAAACGTCGCGATAAGGCAATTATCGATAAAATAGCTAATATGAGTATTCCACCACCCACATATATTAATACAATACCTCCGCCCCAGTTTACTACAAAAAATGAAACTCCGGTTAAAAAAGTAAGAAAACCAAGAATTCCAAAAACAATTACCAGTCCAATTTTATTTTCCTGATTTTTTTTAAATATTACATAAAACAGTGGAATCAGGTAGCCCAGGTTAAAAGCCATAAATCCGGTAAGGTACAGTACTTTTCCGGCCAGCAGATTCAAATTCATAAAAATTGCTCCCAACAACAGAATAAACGATGCAATATAACCCCAGATTAAAACTCCTTTACTCATATAATTATTAATTTATTGTATCGACTTAACTAATACGTTAACGTTAAAAAGGCTGTATTCTTTACTGCTGAAAAGTGCACAAATTACAGTATCAGAACGTTTTTCAAATGTAAGTTTTTTTTAGTAATTCTTTCGGCCTTGTTTTAAACACTGCATAATTTTATAAGGGCGAACGTATTTGAATATGATTTTCTTTTTGTACTTTGCTTAAAGTTTAATTGCCAAAATGTAACTCATATTATTATGAAAGATTTATTAATCTTTACAGCTATTGTGGTATTCACCTTTATCCCCTTTGGTGGAACTATAATATACATACGATATAGGAAAACCATAGTTTTTCCATTGGCCATGCTTGTACTCTTAACCTCAATGGGCACAGCAATAATGGCTTATGCCATCAATGAATTTGGTTTTAAATCGCTTTACTGGGCTGTTCCACTGGCGTTTGTCTTCATTTTAAACACCAATTTCTTTATTAAAAAATGGATTCAAAAACCCATTAAAGATCTCAGGTACAATATGGATAAAGCTGCCATTGGCGATTTAGACATTCATATTGATAATAAAACCCTGAAACCGGTACACGAAATTGGGGCCATTGCACGTTCGTTCAAATTATTGTTGAATTCTCTTCATAAAATTGCTCAATTCTCAGATGAGATAACCAAAAACAATTTCGACCACAATTATGAATTGTTAAGCGACAAAGATACCATTGGCTATTCGCTACAAAACATGCGAAACAGTTTACTTAAAGCACGCGAAGAAGAACAAAATCGCCAACTTAAAGAAGAACAAGAAAGCTGGATGGCCCAAGGAATTGCCAAATTCAGTGATATATTGCGCAGTTATTCACAAAATGTAAATCAACTCAGTAGTAAATTCATAATCGAATTGGTTAATTATCTCGACGTTGTTCAAGGTGGTTTATTTATTCTTAACGAAGACGACGAAGACACTTACCTTGAGTTAAAAGCAGCCGTTGCTTTTGATCGTGAAAAGATGCTAAGTAAAAAGTTCCGAATTGGTGAAGGACTGGTGGGGCGTTGTGCTTACGAAAAACTACCCATATACCTTACCGAGATTCCCGAAAACTATGTTACCATTACTTCGGGTCTTGGAACAGGAAACCCCCGAAGTATTGCCTTAATTCCGGCCCTTATGGAAAATAAAGTAATGGGAGTAATTGAACTCATTTCATTTAATGTTTTTGAACCCTTTCAGCTCGAATTTATTGCAAAAGTGGGCGAAAACCTGGCTTCAAGTGTTTCCATGGTTCGCATAAACGAAAAAACTCAAAAATTGCTTCAGGAATCTCAGATTCAAAAAGATGAACTGGCTGCCCAGGAAGAAGAAATGCGCCAGAACCTCGAAGAATTGCAGGCCACTCAGGAAGAAATGAAACGTAAAGAAATGGAACTTATCCAAATTAATGAAGAATTGCTGGCAAAAATAAGTCAGCTGGAAAAAGAGAACCCCAATTAAGTACTTGATATTTCTGAAAAAAGTAAAATCTGCACACAATTGGCAAACAACTCATTGATGCACACTGAAGCGGTTGGAATGAATAAAATATTTTAAAAGTGTTCTATATCATTTCGGTTATTTGGCGAAGATTTACTATTTTGCATTCGATTAATTGACCAGTATATTACAAAGTTTTGCATTGAAAAAGTTATCTTATTAATAGAATCATTCTTATCCGGTTGAACCAATAGGTACACTTGATTTTAATAGGGTAAGCTGCAAATCAGAAGAATAGTCTTAGAATTATTGATAATTACATATTATAAAACTGCATTCAATTGGCATTAAATAATTGAAAACCTAACTTTTAACAAATGAAAAATTTATCCATTCAGCGTAAGCTAATTATTTTCATCGTTTTACCCGTTGTATTGTGTACCAGTCTTATCGTGGTTCTTTCATCAATTAAATTTAAGGACCAGGGGATAACCAGTTTAATCGATAAGAGTAATGCCATTTTAGGCTTAAACATTCTGGAATTTACGGAACACCATATCGATGGAACAACCATTGTTGAAATGGATATTGAAGAATCGATAAAAGAAGTTACCTCTGAATTAGAAAGCAACAGGCAACTTTATCAATTCCGCATCGCATCGCCAAATCCACTGAATGAAAAGCATTTGGCAAGAAAAGAGGATAAAGTTTTTTTCGATAAATTTAAAGACAAAGATGTAAATACGGTAACCCATATTGATGAAGAAAAACAAATACTTTCGGTAATACGCCCGGTTTACATGAGCCAGACCAAAGGCTGTTTGGATTGTCATGCCAGCGATTCCGAAGTTTCAAGTTTTGGAAGCCTGCAAGGTTTATTTATTCTTGAATCGGATATAAAACCCATCCAAAAACAGGTTAATGCTTCCATATTTCAAAACAGTGTAGTAGTTTTTCTTATTTTAATCGTTGCGATTGCCTTTGCTATAATCCTTGCCTTATCGTTTACCAAACCCATCATTCAATTAAAAAACATTACGGAGAATCTGGCTACCGGCGATTTAAATCAAAATTTCACCTATAAATCGAACGATGAAATAGGATTGATTGCCATTGCATTTAATAAATTAATCAAAGCCTTGAACACCATCGCTGAATTTTCGAATCAGATTGGAAAAGGAAATTTTAACCAGGAATACCAATTACTCAGCGATAAGGATACCATTGGTTTGTCGCTTATTAATATGCGCAAAAGTTTAACCGAAGCTCAGCTTAAAGAACAGGAACGCCAGAAGAAAGAACAGCTTGAAAACTGGACCAACCAGGGCATTGCCAAATTCAGCGATATTATGCGGGCTCACTCCAATAGTGTTGAAAACCTTTCAAAAAATTTCATTACCAGTCTGGTAAACTATGTTGAAGCAGTTCAAGGTGGTTTATTTGTAATAAACGAAGAAGATGCTGAAAACATTATCTATGAACTAAAAGGAGCCGTTGCCTACAACCGCGAAAAATTTCTTGAAAAGAATTTTCGTCTGGGCGAAAGCCTGGTAGGACGTTGTGCCTATGAAAAACTTCCGATTTTAATGACCGAGGTTCCCAACAATTATGTGCACATAACTTCAGGACTTGGAACAGCTAATCCAAGTTGTATTTTATTGGTTCCCGCAGTGTTAAATAATACCGTATATGCTGTAATTGAACTGGTTTCGTTCAATGTTTTTGAAGAACACATTACAAGTTTTGTCAGCAACATTGGTGAAGATTTGGCCTCGACTATTGCAAACACAAAAACAAACGAACAAACCCAAAAATTGCTGGAACAAACCCAACAGCAAAGTGAAGAATTAGCAGCCCAGGAAGAAGAAATGCGACAAAACCTGGAAGAATTACAGGCCACTCAGGAAGAAATGAAACGTAAAGAAGATCAGCTCAAACAAATCTTGAGTGAAATAGAGGTCCAGGAGGGTGACATGAAACGTAGAATTGAAAAACTTAAAAACTTATAATAATGCCTGCAACAACCACAATCGGTAATTCAAAATTACCCTATATTCTAAAAGTTGATGAAGAAAAATGTGTGAATTGCCATCAGTGTATTGCTGTTTGCACCACAAAATTTGCCAACGATGGTTCAGGTGATTCTGTAGTAATAAATAACGATTTATGTATTGGTTGTGGCGAATGCATTAAAGCCTGCACACACAATGCGCGAATTCCAATCGACGATTTTGAAGAAGCTTTGCAGGCCCTTGCCATTAAAGATAAAGTAATTGCTATAGTTGCCCCGGCTGTAGCTGCCAACTTTGAAAACAAATACCTAAAAATAAACGGCTGGCTTAAATCACTGGGTGTTGAAGCCTTGTTCGATGTTAGTTTTGGTGCAGAGCTTACAGTAAAATCGTACGTTGAACACATTAACAACAATAACCCAAAAAGCGTTATTGCCCAACCTTGTCCGGCTATAGTTACTTATATCGAAGTGTACAAACCCGAGCTACTGCCTTATCTGGCTCCGGCCGACAGCCCAATGGTTCATACCATGAAAATGATTCGAAAATACTATCCCAAATACAAGAATCATAAAATTCTTGTAGTTTCTCCTTGTTTAGCCAAGAAGCGGGAATTCGAAGATGTTGGTTTTGCCGATTTTAATGTTACTATGCGTAGTATGGACAATTATTTTGAACAAAACCAGATTGATTTAAACAGTTTTGATGATGCTTTTTTCGACAACGATCCGGCAGAACGAGCTGTTCTTTTTTCAACTCCGGGAGGATTGCTCAGCACTGCTGAACGCGATGTTAAAGGAATTCGAAGTTTAACCCGAAAAATTGAAGGTCCACATACAGTTTACCCCTATCTTGATCACCTTCCCCAGCAAATTACCAAAGGATACGCTCCTTTACTTATCGACTGTTTGAATTGCGAAAACGGATGCAATGGCGGTACGGGAACCACCAGTCAGGAAAAGTCGGCCGATGAATTGGAATACCTTGTAAATGAACGAAAAAAAGAAATGCAAAAACATTACAAAAGTGAAGAGGACAACATAAAAGCCGTTGATAACATACAAAAAACAATAAATAAATATTGGGAAAAGGATTTATACACCCGAACCTACACCAATAAAAACCATCTTTATACTGATAAAATCAAAACTCCAAACCCACAGGAACTAGAACTAATTTATCAAAGTATGCATAAATATTCTGACGATGACATATATAACTGTGCCAGTTGCGGATACAATTCATGCGAAATGATGGCCACTGCTATTCATAACAAACTAAACAAACCGGAAAACTGCCACCATTTTCTTGGTCACGAGAATGAAGAAAAAGCCATCGAACTTCAAAAAAGCAATGAAAAATTAGTTCAACACAAAACAGAATTAATTGAGCAGTCGGAAAACCTGTTGGCTTCTCTCGAAAAAATAAGGAATTTCATCAACTAAAAAACAATTACCTGTAACTAATTTGTAATATTAATTTAATAAACCTCAGAGCAATACCTCCGTTATAAAAGATAACTTTACATTAAATTAACATTTGATTAACGATAGCTTAATCAACTAACAATTGGAGGTAATTATGAAAGCAGGAATACAATTAATAATAGCACTGACTATAAGTTTATTAAGTCTGGTTACATTTGCACAGGAACGAACCGTACAGGGAACCGTTTTAGGAATTAACGGAGCCCTGGAGCAGGCGTCAATTATCGACCTCAGCAGCAAAACAAAAACACAAAGCAACGCTTTAGGCGAGTTTAGTTTGTCGATTCCGCTGGCCTCAACCCACTTAAAATTTACTTATAAAAAGATGCAAAAGGTTCTTTTGGTTTCTGAATCCGAGAATCAAATTACAGTAACCCTGGTTCCTGGTGATAAAAACTTGTTTAAAGAGGTGGTAGAAAGTCAGGAAATACGACTTTGCGACATTTACACCGACCATTACCCAAAAGGTAAATACACGCAACAGGTTAAAGAATTAAAGGAAAAGCTTTTCTTTATTGAAGCTTACAATATTGCCGCTTCGCAATTTACTGACACCGCGCTGCAAAACTATTTGCTTTTATATCCGCAAGGAACTTACCGACAAAAAGCATTGGATGCTATTGAGATTGCAGCCTGGCAAAAAGCCCGGTTTAAACATACTGCCGAATCGTATCAGGATTATTTAAACCAGTATCCCGATGGAAAAGCTGCTAAACTGGCCAAAGAAAAGCTGGCTGAATTCAAATAAAATATCACAACATACTCCTATCAGGGAACTTTAATCGGTTCCCTTTTTTTGTTTATAAAATATAGCACCAGTCCGGTTTTAAAATAAATCCTTTTTTATCTTTGTTGGTTTCAAACAATGCACCCAATTTATTGGGACGAAAAAATTTGTTAAGACAGAAACGCACTCAGATGGCAAAAAAAGAAAATAACGACTGGAAAGAGCGGTTAAACATTGTTTATTCCACCAATCCGGACTATGCGTACCAAAAAGAAGAACAAGAGGAACAGGAAACCCTGGAACCGCATAAACAAATCCTGCGAATTAGCATCGACCGGAAAAAACGAAAAGGAAAATCGGTTACCCTGATTGAAGGTTTTATTGGAACTGACGACGATTTGAAAGAGCTGGCCAAAACACTGAAAACAAAATGTGGAGTGGGCGGTTCGGCCAAAGATGGCGAGATAATTATTCAGGGCGAATTCAGGCAAAAAATAGCTGAATTACTAACTCAGGCCGGCTATAAAACCAAGTTAATCGGAGGCTAAACGTTTTTTATCGCATGACAAAAGAGTTAATTATAACCATTACCCAACACCGAAAGTTTGGTCCCATTTTTTCTGCCTACATTATCACGCCCGATAAGGGAAATACTTTTTATACCAGTATCGAAAAAGCGAATAATATAAACATTCGCGAAATTGATAATTATACTGCGGATAAAGAAAAAATGGTTAAACTCATTAATGAATACGACGATAACTACATTGCCAATCTGTTTACAAAAAAGAAAGAAGACGCCCGCGATTTCATAAAAAATGTGGATTACGATTTTATTAATCAACGCATTCGCCCCCACATCGAAAAAAGAATTCATCAGATTGCTCCCATCCTTGTAAAATCTGGTGTTCGTGTGTTTTTTAAAGATAGAAAATACGCTAAAATATACCTGGCCGACCAAATTCCGATTAGTCAGGATCCGGCTCAGGCAGTTTTCTATTTTAACCGGAACAGCGAGGGAATTCAATATTCGCTGTCAATCAGCCAGGCCGACGAGGAGGTAACTTTAAAAAACAAAAAATCGCTGGTACTGGCCGATTCACCCTGCGTATTAATGCTGAACCAACAACTCTACCTGTTTACCGATATCGACAGTAAAAAACTGCAACCTTTTTTCGATAAAGATTACATTAGCATTGCCAAACAAACCGAAAAAGCCTATTTCGAAAAATTCATTCTCAACACCATTAAACAGTACCGGGTAAAAGCCCGCGGATTTAAAATAACCGACGATTCTACCGAACCAAAAGCTTTGCTGTACCTGCAAAACAACCTGCAGGGACAACCTGCCCTTTTGCTGAAATTGCAATACGGTTCTAAAGTAATCTTGCCCAACAATCCTGAAAAAAACTTTGTAAGCTTACTTAGCGATAACGATGACTATGAATTTATAAAATCGGAACGCCAACCCAAAATTGAAGCTGCAATTGTTGAAACCCTAAAAAAAATGGGGCTGCAAACCAGCGACGGGATTCATTTTATGGTTCCACATGAAGATTCGAATCCGATTAACGAGGCACTTTACCAAACCATCAACTGGATTAATCAACATGCCGACCAATTTATTGCTAATAATTTCACTTTAAAGCAGGGATTCTTCGATAAAAACTTTAACCTCAACAACATTCATCTTAAAATAAGTGTCGACGAAACCAACGACTGGTTCGACATTCGTGGAATGGTTACTTTGGGCGAATTCACATTTCCCTTTATCCGCCTGCGTAGGAACATCCTCAAAAACATTCGGGAATACGAATTGCCCGATGGAACCATCGCCATTTTGCCTTTGGAATGGTTTACCAAATACAAGGAAATATTTATGCTGGCCGACCACAATCAGGAAAGCCTTAAGCTCAATAAATTCCACTTTAACCTGCTAAGTTCAAGCACGGTTGGCCTAAAATCAGACTATGCTCAAAAGATTAAAGAATTGTTCAATCAAAAGCTTTGCGAAAATGCAGAAATTCCTGTTGGATTAAATGCGCAGTTGCGGCCTTATCAAATTCAAGGTTTTCAATGGATGACCCATTTAAAATTCCACAAATTTGGTGGTTGCCTGGCCGACGATATGGGTTTGGGAAAAACACTGCAAACTTTAACCCTCTTGCTCGAATTAAAGAACGAAAAAGTTGCTGTTCCTAAATTTGTTAACAATACCACAACCCAACTAAATTTATTCGATGCAGTTCCGCAAGGCGAACAAACTGAAATGCATCCCACCAGTTTAATAATTATGCCGGCATCGCTTATACATAATTGGTACAACGAAATTGCCAAATTCACGCCCAATCTTAAAGTATTTAAACACATTGGAAACAACCGTGCCAAAGACCTGACTGTTTTTAACACTTACGATTTGGTGCTGACAACCTACGGCGTTATTCGCAACGATGTGGACGAATTAAAAAAATTCCCCTTCCATTATTTAATTCTCGACGAAAGCCAGGTAATAAAAAACCCCGATTCCAAAATTTACAAATCGGTTATTCAACTCAAAAGCACACACAAACTGGTACTTACCGGAACGCCTATCGAAAATAGCCTTACTGATTTATGGAGTCAAATGAATTTTGTAAACAAAGGATTGCTGGGCAGTTACAGCTTTTTTAAAAACGAATTTGTTACGCCCATCGAAAAGCACCAAAGCCAAACGAAAAGCGAAAAACTAAAATCGCTGATTCATCCGTTTATTTTGCGCCGGACCAAAGATCAGGTTGCCAAAGACCTTCCACCACGAACCGAGCAAATCAGGTTATGCGAAATGTCAGAATTGCAGCGTAAAATTTATGAAGAAGAGAAATCGGCAGTCCGGAATAACATTCTCCAAAATATGGAGAAATATGGAGCCGAAAAATCATCGTTCCTTGTTTTGCAGGCGCTAACCCGTTTACGCCAGTTGGCCAATCACCCGCAATTGATACATTCCGATGAAGAATCGGGAAAATTTGAGGAAGTTACCCGCATGCTTCAAAATATTGTTGCCGAAAATCACAAAGTATTAATTTTCAGCTCTTTTGTTGAGCACCTGAAAATATATGAGAATTTCTTAATTCAAAATAAGCTAAAGTATTCATTACTTACCGGACAAACACAAAACCGTCAACAGGTGATCGAAGATTTTCAAAACGACCCAAAAAACCAGGTATTTCTCATCTCGTTAAAAGCGGGTGGAGTGGGTTTAAACCTTACCGCTGCCGATTATGTTTTTCTGCTCGATCCGTGGTGGAATCCGGCTGCCGAAAACCAGGCCATAAACCGTGCGCACCGCATTGGGCAAGATAAAAAAGTATTTGTGTATCGTTTTATTTCGTCCGACAGTATTGAAGAAAAGATACTTCAATTACAAGAACGAAAATCGGAACTCGCCGATTTGTTTATCAATACCAACAATCCGTTTAAAGCACTTACTCCCGAGCGCATTCAACAATTATTTGAATAACCAAAAACACGAACTATGAAAAATCTTTTATTACTGCTAATAACTATTTGCTCAATTTTAACAGTCGACGCGCAAAACGATAAATCCGATGTAATTTTTGTAGGCGATAAAGCACCTGTATTTTCAGTTACGATGCTCAATGGCGAAACGTTTGATGTGGCACAACTGAAAGGAAAAGTTATTTACCTGAATTTTTTCGCCACCTGGTGCGGTCCCTGCATGAAAGAACTTCCACATGTTGAAGATAAAATATGGAAAACCTTAAAAAACCCTGATTTTGTGATGCTGGTTATAGGTCGTGAACACGCGGTTGAAGAACTGCAAAAATTCAGAGAACAAAAAGGGTTTACTTTTCCAATGGCAGCCGATCCGGAACGTAAAATCTACAGTCAGTTTGCCCACCAGAATATTCCACGAAACATTGTGATTGACAAAAGCGGAAAAGTTATTTATTCAAAACACGGCTTTACCGAAAAAGCATTCGACGAAATGATTCAGTTAATTCAAAAGAATTTATAGCTGCGTTTAACTTTCCGATTTTTTTATCTCAAACCCTTCGGGATTAATCATTCGGCTGGGCTGGCCGGTGGCTTCAATAATATTCCACCATAATTCGCCCTGAATATCAATCTTTTTTCGCTTTTCAATAGTTACCGGAATGGGAAGTAAGGTAAAGGTATCGTTCCAGTTGGCAACCACAAAATCGGTACGTCCGGCCATGGCTGCATGAACGGCATTTTGTGCCAACAAACTGCAAAACTTACTGTCGTTGGCATTTGCCGGCGCACTGCGGATAATATAACTCGGGTCGATGTATTTTAGCGAAAAGGGGAAATCTTTGGCTTTGAATTCCTCTTCAATTTTTTCCTTCAGATACACCCCAATATCTTTATTTTTGGTATTACCACTGGCATCTTTTTCATTTTTATGTCCGATAAAAAACTCCTGCCCTGCTCCTTCGGCCACAACAACAACAGCGTGGTGACGCTCTTCGAGTCGTTTACGCAAGGCTTTTAAAAAACCATAAGGACCATACAGGTCGAATTTCATTTCGGGAACCAGCACAAAATTCACTTCCTGAATAGAAAGTGCGGCATAAGCTGCAATAAAACCTGAATCGCGTCCCATCAGTTTTAACAGGGCAATTCCATTGTAAGCCCCGTGGGCTTCGTTGTGCGCATAGCGGATAATATCGTTGGCAATGGTAAAAGCCGTTTCAAAACCAAAACTTTTCTCAATAAAACTAATATCATTATCAATAGTTTTCGGAATTCCGGCAATGGCTATTTTAAGCTTTCGTCGTTCAATTTCTTCATGAATGGCATGAGCGCCCCGAAGTGTTCCGTCGCCACCGATGCAAAAAAGAATGTTCAGATTCATTATCTCCAGCGTATCAACCATCTGACCCACATCCTGAACTCCGCGCGACGAACCCAAAATTGTTCCCCCGGTCAAATGAATTGAATCGACTTTTTGAGGGGTTAATTCCACTACCTCGTGGTTATATTTGGGAATCAATCCCTCGTAGCCATATTTAAAACCAATAACACGGGTTATGCCATAACGGTAATACAAGTGATTTACCAGGCTGCGGATTACATTATTTAATCCAGGACACAATCCGCCGCAGGTAACAATACCAACCTTGGTTTTAGCCGGCTCAAAAAATAAATGTCCGTGTGGTCCGGCTTTTTCAAACGAAATGGGCTCCTTACCCTTTTCCAATGCTGCTTTAAAACCATCCAGCGTATTGTCATACAAAATGCGCTCGGTGTCCGATACAAATTTGTAAGAGGGCGTATCGCCACGAGGTGTTTGCAGTAAGGGCGATTTAACGTTGCATTTCCCAAGTTTTTTGACATCAAAAGCTTCCTGGTTCATATAAACAGTATTTTGAGTTACATTTTGCTGAAAAACTAAGGGCAAGTTAGTAAAAACAGCGGAGGAATTTTCACCTTTGGTATGAATTCCGTTCAGAAAGCTTATTCATTTTTATCTGAATAAATGGTAAAAGCAAAATCAGGATTATTAAAAATACATGATTGCAGATGGAAAATTTAATCTGCCTAAAATTTTAAGGCTGGAAGCGCATTTCAGATGAAACAAAAAAAGCAACCCCAACGAGTTGCTTTTTAGACAAAAAATGTAAAGGCCAAAGCCTTTTATGTTGAATGGTAAAGATATTACAATTAAATAGCCTCTGTTTCTACCACTTTGGCCAGAATGTCGGCATATTGAATCATCTGGAAATTTTTTCCCTCAAACTCAAATGTTGAACCCGAGAACTCTTTGTAAAGCACTTTATCGCCAACAGCAATCTCAGCGTTTTCAATAGTTCCCATGCCAACTACAGTACCCACATTTTCTTTTTCTTTTGCTGAATCGGGAATAATAATTCCTGATGCAGTTTTCTGCTCGGTTTTAGCATCGGCCAATTCGAGCAACACATTTTGATTGATAGGTTGTAATTCTCTCATATCTATTATAGTTAAGTGTTAATAATTATTTATTTCGAATGAATCTGTAATAATCTATCGATACGTGCTTTATCGAAGCCAACAATTACCTCACCATTGATTAAGGTTTGTGGTACTCCCTGTTGCCCACTGCGCTTTACCATTTCTTCAGCGGCTTTCTGATCACGCGATACATCGATGTCGCGAAATGCGATGTGATGTTCTTTAAAATAGTTTTTTATGGTGTTGCACCACGAACAGCTGGGCGTGGAATAAACCACCACAGTTTTTTGAGCCTTACTCTCACCGCTGGCAGTGACAGGCGCAGTGGTTATGCCCGATAAAATATTTTTATAATATTCGGGTTCATGACATCCCTTAATGGTGCGAACCAGTTTTCCATATTTAAGTTCAATCAACGCAGGTACTGAAGTTACCTGAAATTTCTCGTGAATATCGCGAACCTCAGCAACATTAGTTACTGCCACCCTACTCTCTTTGACTTGTGAATACGCATCAAACAAATTTTTATAAGCACAATCTTCGGTATTCGAATCCTTGCTTTTGTATAGCAGCAAATAGGTTCTGTTATTTGCTTGTGCAAAGTCCAATAATTCCTGATAATTCAATATTGTTTTCATGTTTTTGTATGAACCTTTTTCGTTAACAAATTAAACGCTACAAAAGTAATTTACCCGGCTGTTTTAATAATGAAAACTGTCGATTACCTTACTAAAGATAGAATTGAAATAATTCAACTTTTTTGTTGTCAAAATTCAAAAACCCGGGAACCGGATTAATTAAATTACTGTTCGCCCTTTTTAAGTTTTCAGAAATAAAAAAACCGCAGCCAATAAATTGAATGCGGTTTGTTAAGTCAGTATTATATCAATTAATCATCGTCGTAACTATCGTCACCATCATCATCGGCAACGCTATCGGCCAGGTAATCCAGGTCTGAATATTTTTCCTCGTACTCATCACGTACTCCCTGTTTTAAATTACCGTCATCATCGTAATCCTCATCGGCTTCAATAATCTTGATAGCCTCACGTTCAGTCATCCGAAGAAGGTAATATTTTTCGTCAGTTTCAAAGGGTAAAGCACTAACCAACAAACCATCTTTGTTGGTAAATGTAATGAGGTGATCGCTAAAACCAAACGGATAATTTAGTTTTATCTGCTCTTGCAACTCAGGTTCCAACTTATTAAAATCTTTTATAACTCTAGGTTTGCTTTGGCTCATAATTCAACTAATTCAAGTCTGTTTTTAAATGTTTTTAACAATTCAAATATCTGTATTTTTTTTTCACATGCAACAAAAACTTAGCACGAATACAAAAAAAAATAGCCCAATACACCAAAACCAATCACAAAGCGCTATATATGTGAATGTTGTATATTTTACAATATAAAATAATGCTGTAAAATATTGTGTAAAACTTTTTGTAAAACAACCCATATTAGGATTCTATTAGCCATAAAATTGCCTAATTTGCGCAGCAAAAACAAATTCACTACTAAACTCCATAGCTATGAGCAAATTTTTAATTCAAGGCGGATGCAAACTGAATGGAACTATTACACCACAGGGAGCTAAAAATGAAGCACTGCAAATACTTTGTGCCGTGCTACTTACCCCCGACGAAGTGCTTATTAAAAATCTTCCGAACATAAAAGATGTAGTTACACTAATTAACATTTTGGATGAAATGGGTGTAGCTGTAACCCGACTATATGAACACGATTACAAATTTAAGGCTTCAAATATTAACCTGGAATACCTGCACTCCAAAGAATTTGTTGACAAAACAGCTCGGATTAGAGGCTCTGTTATGTTGGTGGGCCCGCTTCTGGCCCGCTTTGGAAAAGCTTACATTCCCAAACCAGGTGGCGATAAAATTGGACGGCGCCGGCTCGACACCCACTTTATTGGTCTTCAAAATTTAGGCGCTAAGTTTAATTACGATGCCGATGGTAAATTTTACCAAATTGAAGGTTCTAATCTTCAGGGAACCTACATGTTACTCGACGAAGCATCGGTAACCGGAACTGCTAATATAATTTTAGCTGCTGTTATGGCTAAAGGAAAAACAACCATATATAATGCCGCATGCGAACCGTATATTCAGCAACTTTGCAAAATGTTGGTTTCAATGGGCGCAAAAATTAGTGGTGTTGGTTCCAACCTTTTAACAATCGAAGGGGTTTCGTCGCTTAAAGGATGCGAACACACCCTGCTCCCTGATATGATTGAAATTGGCAGTTTTATTGCCCTGGCAGCCATGACCTGTTCTGAGCTCACAATTAAAAACGTGGGATATCAGCACCTGGGAATTATTCCACGGGCTTTTCAGCGTTTGGGAATAAAGTTTGAATTACATGGCGACGATATTTACATTCCGGCACAGGAACATTACGAAATTGAATCGTTTATCGACGGCTCCATTATGACTATTGACGATGCTCCCTGGCCTGGCCTGACTCCTGATTTACTGAGTGTAATCTTGGTAACCGCAACTCAGGCAAAAGGAAGTGTTTTGGTGCACCAGAAAATGTTTGAAAGTCGCTTGTTTTTTGTCGATAAGTTAATTGATATGGGAGCCCAGATAATTTTATGCGATCCGCACCGCGCAACAGTTATTGGACTCGATAAATCTCAAAAACTAAAAGGAATCAATATGACAAGCCCCGACATCAGAGCCGGCATGGCCTTATTGATTGCCGCTTTGTCGGCAAAAGGTTCTTCAACCATTGAAAATATTGATCAAATAGACAGGGGTTATGAAAAAATAGACGAACGGCTTAATGCTCTGGGCGCCAACATTACCCGAATGGACTAATAAGGAGGATTCATTTCGAATCCACCTTAAAAAAAACGATTGCTTCGATTAATCACTGTCAGATTGTCGCCAAAAAAAGGGTGGCAAATAATTTGACTATGCCAAGTCGATAATTTTAATTTTACTACGTATGATGAACGAAGATAAAAACACACAAGCCGTTAATGAGGATGAGCTAAAGAATCAGGCTGACAATAAAGAAGAGTCACAGCCTGAAAATAAGTCAGAAACTCAACCCGAATCGGCAGATAATGTCAAAAACGAATCCGACTCAAAAAAGAAATCAGGCAAAAAGAAAAAAAGTTCAAAAAACAGTGAGTTGGAAAAAGTTGAAAAAGAACTTGAAGATACACGGTATAAACTAAGCGATATTAACGACCGCTACATAAGACTATCAGCTGAGTTCGATAATTATCGCAAACGCACCTTGAAAGAAAAAGCCGACATGATAAAAACGGCTGGCGGCCAGTCGCTTTCAGACCTTATTCCGGTTATCGACGATTTTGAACGGGCTTTATCAGTAATTGACAAAGCGGTTGATGTAAATGCCGTTAAAGAAGGTCTGGTTCTTATCTATAATAAATTTAAAGAGTTCTTAAAGGCTAAAGGTATTACCGAAATTGAAGCTTTGAATCAGGATTTCGATACCGATTTTCATGAAGCATTGACCAAAATACCCGCTCCAAGCGAGGAACAAAAAGGAAAAGTTGTAGATGTTATTCAAAAAGGCTACAAAATTGAAGAAAAAGTAATTCGATATGCCAAAGTGGTAATTGGTGAATAAAAAACTCCGGAGTGGAACTGAAAAATTAAATTATGGCAAAAAGAGATTATTACGAAGTGTTGGGTGTTACCAAAAATGCCACTGCTGAAGAGATAAAAAAAGCCTATCGGAAACAAGCGCTTAAATATCACCCCGATAAAAACCCGGGCGATAAAACGGCTGAAGATAATTTTAAAGAAGCAGCCGAAGCCTACGAGGTTTTGAGTAATCAGGAAAAAAAGCAACGCTACGACCAATTTGGGCATGCAGGCGTTGGCGGAGCTTCAGGAGGTGGTTTTGGCGGAGGCATGTCGATGGACGATATTTTTTCGTCGTTTGGCGATATTTTTGGCGGATTTGGCGGATTCGGTGGTTTTGGCGGCAGCGGCCGTTCGCGCACCAGAGTCAATAAAGGAACAAATCTCAGGGTTAAAGTAAAACTCAACCTGTCGGAAATTGCCAATGGTGTAACAAAAAAAATAAAGGTTAATAAATACAATTCGTGCGACGTTTGCAATGGAACCGGAGCCAAAGACAGTCACTCCTATTCGCATTGTTCAACCTGCGGAGGCAGCGGACATGTTACCCGAATTTCGAATACCTTTTTAGGACAAATGCAGTCCACATCGGTTTGTCCAAGCTGTAACGGAGAGGGAAAAATTATTACTCACAAATGCAGTGCCTGTGCCGGCGAAGGCATTGTTCGTAAAGAAGAAGTAATTTCATTGAATATTCCGGCCGGTGTAGCTGAGGGAATGCAACTTTCGGTAAGCGGAAAAGGTAATGCTGCAAGGCGTGGCGGAATAAACGGCGATTTATTGGTGGTGATTCAGGAAGAAGAACATCCGGAATTAATCCGCGATGGAAACGATTTGGTTTACAATCTGTTCGTATCGTTCCCCGAAGCTGCTTTAGGCAGTGCTGTTGAGATTCCCACCATCGATGGAAAAGTAAAAATTAAGATTGATGCCGGAACCCAATCGGGAAAAATTCTTCGCTTGCGCGGAAAAGGAATTCCTGAAATAAATGGTTACGGTCGCGGCGATTTATTGGTAAATGTTCAAATGTGGACACCTAAGAATTTAAGTAAAGAGGAAATAAAAATTTTGGAGAAACTTAAATCTTCTGAAAATTTTATTCCTTCGCCCGATGCAAAAGACCGTAATATATTTGAACGAATGAAAAATTATTTTGAATAGGAAATTCAATTGCAATACTATTAAATACAAAAAGTCCCGGTTTTGACCGGGACTTTTTTTATATCGCATTCAAAACAAATCAGTTTAACTGGAAATTAATAGGAACTGTAAAAGCAACTTTAACCGGCTTTCCGCGCTGTTTGCCGGGTGTCCAATCGGGTAAATTGCTGATAACCCTTGCTGCTTCGCGGTCGAGCGATGGGTCAACACCACGGATTACTTTTACCTGTTCTACTTTGCCTTGCTGATTTACCACAAAATTTACAAAAACCCTTCCTTTGGCTCCATTCTCTTTTGCTATTTCAGGATAATCAATATTTTGCGAAATAGTTCGAATTAAAGCTGAAAATCCTCCGGGAAAAACCGGCTCATCTTCTACAATTATAAAAACGGAATCCTCATCTACCAGGGCTTCTTCGCCCATGGGTAAAATAGCTACCTCAGTATTTTCAAAAAACTCCGTGGATTTTATCTCAACTTCGTCAAATTCCAAAACATCTTCAACCAAAACCAGGGTTTCTACAGCTTTTGGTTGCTCCTGTTTTTTCTTTTCTTCGGGAGTGGTTATAGGAATAAGCTCCGGTTCGTAAGCTACATTTAGTGTAAACTGTAAATTGTCATCGTATAGCTTTTCGCTGGTGCTCCACTGGAAAGCTGCAATTACCAAGCCTAATGCAACTACCATTCCAATTTCTAAAAACAAAGTACTCTTGTTTCTTAAGTCGGCTGATTTACTTTTTTTTGCTTCCATGGTACGTAGTTTTAATGTTTATGGTAAGAGTTAGACTTTACATAAAATCCATAAACTAAAAAACGCAGGTTGTAAAACAACTATTCGTATCTAATTCTTTTTCATTTGCTTAGAATTGCAAACTTTAGCTTTAGCGATAATACCACAACCCTGTTTAAATTGAATTTTTCAGATATTGCATCAAAAAAAACAAATAAAATGAGGTAAAATTGGTATTATTGAAAAGCCAACTTTTAACCATCTGATAAAACCGTTTTATGGATTTAAAGAAAAAAATGCTCAATAAATCTAAAACCACGACATATAAAAAGTAAACCTTGGCATAATACATGTTACAAAAGATTTCATTGATTATTCGCAAACTATGAATTCCGGAAAACCCACAAATAGAATTCAATCAGAAGCTAAATCCGATTTAGAACTCATTTTTTTGTATAAAGAATCGGGTGATCCTTTTTTTGTTGGTGAGCTTTACAAGCGCTATCATCATCAGGTTTTTGGAGTTGCATTAAAATATTTACATGACAGCGAAAAAGCCGAAGATGCTCTTTTGGATGTTTTCCATAACCTTTTTGAACAGTTACTTAAATACAAGGTCGATGAATTTAAAAGCTGGCTCTTAACCATAACCCGGAATCATTGTTTAAAAGTGCTTAAAAAAGATGCTAAAATAGTAAGCTTTGAACTGGCTCACGAAAATCTTTTTCCGGTTCATTTTATGGAAAATCAACGTGAAGTGGATCAGATACATGATAAGGAAAAACAACTGGAGCTATTGGAACATGCACTAACAAAACTTAAACCCGAACAAGAGCAATGCATCCGTAAATTTTACCTGCTCGATAAAAGTTACCTTACCATTGCTGAAGAAACCGGCTTTGAGTTAAAAAAAGTAAAAAGCTACATCCAAAATGGCAAAAGGAATTTGCAAATAATAATGGAACAACAAACAAAAAAATAAAACCTAAGCTCAATATACTCCAATGAAAAATCTATATTCAACCAGTTGCCCCAGCTCGTCTGATTTTGAAAAATACCTGAACCAATCGGGGAGCCAGGAGTTTATTCATAATTTTGAACAACATCTTACAAGTTGTGAGTTATGCTCCGAAGCTATTGAAGGCTATAAACTGGCAGGAATCAAAAAAATGGGTGCTTATAAAAAACCCAGCACATTAAACTTTAACGAATCGAATACTTCCCTTGTTTGGTGGAAGCAACTGGGATATGCAGCCACCATATTACTGGTGATTGGGCTCTTTACCTATAATTTATGGATGCCACAACCTACACCGGGCAACTCCGCCGAAGCTCCCGTTTACGCATTCACAAATCAAAACGGGTATAACCAAACAACCACAGCCAAAAGACTTTCGAAAAAGTATGCTGAACAGTATTGGTACATTGGCCAGGACGAAAAGCTGGCGTTAAACGATTACCTGCTAAACGCCAACGAAGTTGAACAGGCAATTAATTCCAAC
This sequence comes from Salinivirgaceae bacterium, assembly GCA_050179685.1. Taxonomy (GTDB): domain Bacteria; phylum Bacteroidota; class Bacteroidia; order Bacteroidales; family SZUA-534; genus GWE2-40-63. The sequence goes on along the minus strand of JBFXEW010000003.1, from coordinate 131,439 downwards.
CGGCAAAACGAAGCCATTTTAATTCAGGTCGAGAATCAAAACATCGACTTCACCCGCGAAATTATTGAACGATTAAAAAAGGATAGCCACGCTCCTGTTTATCCGTATTCCAACTCAAAAGACATAAAAAAACTGACCTCCTGGGAGGGAATTTAGGAGGTCAGAAAATAGGGTGTTTCTCAAAAGGGTATTTTCATGGGCTAACCAAAACAAGTATATCGATTTAATTAGCTTTCAAATTTTGTACTGCTAAAGTAAGTATTCGGCACAAAGCATTTCTCTGAAATATACATTTGGCAGAAGGAAGTTTTTATTTGGAGCCTTTGAATTGATAAGTGGTATTTGTTGTTTTGTACAACAATCAATAGTAGTTCCAGATAAACTGACAAATATCATCAATATTAGGGATCAGCCGCTTTTCAGAAAGATCCATATTCTAGTTTCTGAATTAAACAATGTTATTTTCGATGCAATAACAACTCGTCTAATGCTTAGTTATGTTTAAAAATCACTTTCATTAGTTTTCAAATTACGTAAGAGATTCTAGCTTTGCGTAAAATTTTTTCCCTTAAAATAATGAAACATCTCTTATTACTTTCTTATTTACTAACAATTACGCTGCTCCTTCAGGGGCAAATTATCCGCAAAGAAACCCATGCATTAAAAGTGCAGCACGAACCCGTAATTGATGGCAAACTGGACGAATCTTTCTGGCTGCAAACCGCTGCTGCTAAAGATTTTGTTCAAAACGAACCCCACAACGGGCTTCCTTCGAATTACCAAACGCAGGTACACATTGTGTATTCAAATTATGCCATTTACATTGGCGCCCTTATGTTCGACCCATCGCCCGACAGCATTATGAAACAAATGAGCCGTCGTGATGAACTGGGGCAAACCGATTACTTTGGAATTTCAATCGACCCGTTTAACGACGGTTTAAACGGATACACTTTTGTGGTTTCATCGGGGAATATTCAATTCGATGCCCGGCAAAGTCAGGAAGAAGACCCCAGTTGGGATGCAGTTTGGCGGAGTGAGGTTTCGATTACCGAGGAAGGTTGGATAGCTGAAATTGAAATTCCCTATTCGGCTTTGCGTTTTCCCAAAAAACCGGTACAACAATGGGGAATAAACATGGCCCGAAATGTTCAGCGAACCCGCGAAAAATCGTTTTGGAATCATGTTGATGCTAAAATTGATGGTTACCTGAAACAGTCGGGACAGCTTTTGGGCATTGAAAACATTGAACCTCCTATCCGTCTTTCACTTACTCCTTACCTTGCCGGATACATACAAAAAAATCAGAACATTGAATCGTTCGACTATTCCTTGCGTGGAGGATTGGATTTAAAATATGGCATCAACGAAAGTTACACCCTCGATATGATGCTTATCCCCGACTTTGGACAGGTAGAATCGGACAATAAGGAATTTAATATCTCGGCATTTGAAACCTACTACGAAGAAAAACGTCCGTTTTTTACCGAGGGTACCGAATTATTCAACAAAGGTGAAGTGTTTTATTCGCGCCGTATTGGCTCGGTAAAAGATTATTACCGCGATAATTTTGAAGTGAACCCAGACGAAATTGTTACGATAAATCCGCACGAAACCGATTTAATTAATGTCACAAAAATCAGCGGAAAAGGAAACAATGGACTGGGAATCGGATTGTTAAACGGTATGGCCGGGGCTACTTACGCAACACTTAAAGACACACTTACAGGAACCACACGAAAAGTGCAAACCCAGCCATTTACCAACTACAATGTGCTGGTTTTCGATCAATCGTTAAAAAACAATTCGTTTGTAAGTATTACAAACACCAATTACCTGCAGCCGGCAACCAATTATGTTAGCAATGTAAGTTCAACCCACATGCGGTTCGAAAACAAAAAAGGTACTTATGCCCTGGAAGGAATTGCCGGATTTAGTTATCTGAACGGCCTAAACCAAAACGGGGCAGGCGGAGGAAGTTATGCCCTGAATCTGGAAAAAATTCAGGGAAATTTTCGTTTTGAAGTAGAGAATTCACTGATTGGAAAAACCTTCAATGCCAACGACCTGGGCTACATTGAAAAAACAGATATAATGGAAACCTCAGCCGAAGTGGCCTACAATATCTACACCCCATTTTGGCGCATGTTAAAATGGTACAACAACCTGGAATTTAATCGTTCATCCTTATTTTCAGTCAATCAGAAAATGGGAAATGCCATTGAGTTTTCAAGTTTTACCACGTTTCGAAATTATTTAAGTGTTAATTTAGATGCTGAATTTAATATCGGTAAGTACAACGATTTTTATGAAGCCCGTACCGATGGCCGTGTATTTGTACGCCCTCCGGTTTATGCTGTGGGTGCATTCTTCTCGCCCGATTACCGTAAAAAGTTTGTGCTCGATGTAAAAGGAGGCTATTGGTCGGCTTACAACGAAAACATCAATGGTTTTTGGCTTGGCGTAATGCCCATTATCCGCCTAAGCGACCGTTTTAATCTTAACGGAGGCATCGACTTTAATTTGGATCATAACGATGAGGGATTTGTAGGAAAAACCACAAACAGCGATACCATTTACATGGCTCAACGCGATGTACGCACGCTTATAAATTATGCTACAGCCAATTTTATTTTTAACAGTAAAATGGCTTTATCGCTAAAAGTAAGGCATTATTGGCGCTTAATAAATTACAGCCGGTTTTACACCTTAAGTCAGGAAGGAAATTTAATACCTGAAGATACCTACCACACCAACGATGTAAACAGTAATTTCTTTAATATCGATTTGGTCTATACCTGGCGCTTTGCACCGGGAAGTGAAATGGGAATTGTCTGGAAAAATGCCATTGCCCATGAAGACGATTTTTCGGTGTTTAATTACGCCCGCAATCTGAATCAGCTCTTCGAACAAGGCAACCAAAATAGTCTTTCGGTACGTGTAGTTTATTATTTAGATTACCTGCAGCTAAAGAAACTAAGAACAAGGGCCTGATCCATCTGGATTATATTCGATGTAAATCATTCTCTCAGGAAATTAAAAAGCCACTCAATACTCACTGAGTGGCCTTTTGTTTTTATAAGGTGAGATTAATTTTTACTAACTTTTTGTCAAGACTTTTCAATTGTGTGGTAATAAAAACTACTTAGTCTACCAGCAATTTTATTCCCACCATTTTAGTTCCTACAGTAACTCTCAATAGGTAATTTCCTGCCGGAAGTTTGCTCACATCCAGATCTTTTTGAATAGTAAGCGCATTATCAGCTTCGCTTTCAAACACTTTTCGCCCTTGCAAATTATAAAGTCTAAAACTTACGTATTCTGCCTTACTGTTATCAAATGAGAGTTTTACTTTCTCAGATGCAGGATTTGGAAATACCGAAAGTCGATTATTCCAAAACCGCGATTCCTCAACAGAACTTGTATTTACCGTAACCGACACCATATCAGATAAGGCAGATTCATTGGCAGCCTCACCATAGTAAGCCGAAATTTGATAGTTGTATGATCCATCAACTAACGAAGAATCAACATAAGCAAGTATTTCAGGATCGGCAATCACAGCTATTGAACTCTCGTCGCGAAAAAGATTGTATCCTGAGTTTTGCGAACCTACAAATACATCATCAATCATTAATTGATAACCATCGTTAAACTCATAGGCAAATGCTACGTGAACCGTATTCCCTACAAAATCTGAAAGCGAAAACTCTTCCATGGTTTCAAATTCATTATTAGGTGAATCTTCACCATACGATTTCAGGACTGTCCAGTGATTTTGGCTGCCAATTAAAACGTGCAGTTTGGTTATATAATTGGATGAGGCATCGGAATAGTACCAAACCCAGTATTGCAGTACGGTAGAAAGATCAACAGTAAATGCTGGGCTTATAAGCCAACTAAAATCCAAAGCAGTATAATCGATAGCCGCTGAATAGGAACCACTATGAATATATTCAGGGTAGGGTCCACCGGAATAGGTATCTTCGTCGTATTGGAACCACGATGTACCAACAATCCCGGTAAATTCGCCATCGAGTGTTAAAGAGTGATTCAATTGCCAGTCGGTTGGAGGCCATGATCCCGACTCAAAACTTTCGGCAATAAGCGTTTCAGTATTTGGTTTATCCCAGGTTAAGAAAACATTTCTACCTTCGGTAGTAGCATTTAAATTTGTAGGAACCACTAATTCTGGCTTATTTTCAATAGTTATGTAATCGGTTTGGGTAAATGAATCGCTTCCGGCACTATTGGTAGCGGTAAGCGTTACGTCAAAAGTACCGGTTTCAATATAGGTAACCACCGGATTCTGCTCGGTTGACGTATTGGGTGTTCCACTTTCAAAGGTCCAGCTCCAGCTTGTGGGCAAATTTCTTGTACTATCGATAAAGGTAATGGCCTGGTTTACATAAGCGCGGGTTACACTTGCTGAAAAACCAACCCCGGGTGTCATGGTTGGGTAAACCTGAATAAATGCCGCCTTTGTTTCTGTATCGCTACCGCCACTGTTGCTTACTGTTAAACTTACCTCAAAATCGCCGGTATCAGGATAAGTTACGGTGGGGTTTTGCTCTGTTGAAGCGGCTGGAACCCCTCCCGGAAAACTCCAATTCCACGAAGTTGCCCCAGTTGATAAATCGGTAAAAGTAACCGATTGCCCCTGTTGAATGTACCCTTCTGAAACCGTAAAATCGGCCGTTGGCGGTGTAACAACAAAAGCAAATAAATCGCTTTCCCATAAACCGCGCCCATAGGTTGCTGCCCGCAATCTACTGTTTTCAGGGACCATTAAATCGTAATAAATATCGAGTTCGGTTACCACAACATTGGGTAAGCCGTTTGAAAAAAACTGCCAGTTCTCCGTTCCATTTTTAAAATAAACCCCCACATCGGTACCTACATAAAGGTGATTAACCGACTCCGATAGTTTATTTTGCACAATACTCATTATGGGCAAATTGGGCAGTCCTGCCGATACATTTGTCCAGGTACTGCCACCATTGGTACTTTCAAAAACCCGCTGGGTATCGTAACCTCCCATGGTAACCCACAAGGTGTTTTCATTGTTAGCCTTTACCGCAATTGAGGTAATATTATTTGAAATAACAGGAAGAGAACCGGTAATATCAGTCCAGGAAGTTCCCCCGTTGGTGGTTTTCCAGATATTACTAAAATCAGCTACATATAAAACCTGAGAATTTGAAGGAGCAATAGCCATGGAACGCAGCAAATCTGCCGTATTCATGGTCGAAATCTTGGTAAACGAGGCACCTTTATCGGTTGTTTTCCAAACATCGGCATAACCCACATAAAGTGTACTGTTATTATTTGGGTCGATAATATACGGAGTTACCCAGGCCCCTTTGTCTTCATCAGCAATGTTATCAGAAATGGTTACCACCCCATTCCAAAGGTTGGTTGTCCGATAAATTTCACCATTTACATAGGTTGCATATTGGGTGTTCACATCGGTATAATCAACAATGCACTCCATACCATCGCCACCGGTAACATCGTACCAGCTGGTTCCATAAAACAACTTGGAACCATTATCCTGCAAGCCTGTAATGGTAACATTGGCGTCGGTTTGCGAAACTCCCAGGCGGTAAATTTGACTTATCATTAAGCCATTACTCTTATCAACCCAGGTGGTTCCATTATCGGTCGACAAATAAATCCCCCCATCGTTTCCTTCAAATAGCGTTCCATCGGATCTGAAGGCATGTACGTGTTTATCGGCATGAGCTACGGGAGCCCCCGAAAAGTTATAACTGCTATGTGAGGTCCACATATTGCATATATTCCAGGTTGCCCCACCGTCGGTTGTTTTCCAGGAGTTTATTCCCCCAATTATTACCAGATTCTTATTACTTGGCGAAACGGCTATTGATAAGTCGTAACTGCCCTGCCCGTTATTCTCTCCGGAACCATCGCTATAATAGCCTAAAAATGATTTATTGTTATCATTTCCATTTATTAACTGGCCAAAGGTAGCTCCTCCGTCAATTGATCGGTAAATACCTGTGAGGCCACTGTTACGATTTGCCACTATGGCGTAAATATAATCGGCATCGTGGGGAGTAACGGCAATTTCGACCCGGTAATCGGTAGTTAAAAAACTATATAATGTAAGCCAGGAGGCACCTCCGTTATCAGATTTCAGGATTACCGTATTTCCCCAATAATCCATATTTGAGGCATAAACAACATCCGGATTCCCTGGTTTGAATTCCATATCGATGATGTAATCACCCGAGTAAACCGAAGTCCAGGTTGCACCCCCATCTACCGATCGACTGATGCCATCGCTGGTTCCGGCCAATAAAACAGCCGGATTATCGGGATTAATTAGTAATCTGCCGATTTTTTTGTTGTCTGCAACAGCATAAGTTAATCCGGTAGCAGTCCAGTTTGATCCTGCATCAGTCGATTTTAATACGCCTATGGAATTGTTATCGCTCGATGCGCCACCACCCAGTGACCATACACTTCCTCCATCGCGATCACCGGTTGCTATATAAAGGGTATTACTGGTTTCATAATCTGCGGGAATAGCAATATCGCTAACGCCCAATACCGCATTCTGATCGGTTAAAGTTACCCATGTAGCTCCGCCATCACTCGTTTTCCATAGTCCGCCCGAAGGGGTTCCAATCCAAAAAGTATTATTATCGGTGGGGTGAAAAGCAACACAATTTACCCGGCCTACCCCGGCATAACCGCCGGTTGAAGATGAAGGCCCCACTGCGGTCCAATTTCCGGAAGGACTTTTTGTTGCCGGATGGTTTTTTAAATAAACGGCAAACTCATCGCTTGCGCTGGTTTCCGGAAATTCACCACTTACCGGATTAACCCGGGATTCCCAGTACCACTCCCATCGTTTAAATTGCTTCCAACCCGGAACCTTTACCTGAGTTCCATTCACTTCCTTTTTCCCGTCAACAATTCCCTCCGATTCAACATATTCATAAAATGCTTTCTGTATTTCAGGAAAAGTTAATTCCCCAGCAGTCATTTTATCCTGAGGTAATGTTTGTCCCCATTCTTGTGCATTTAAACCCAAGGAGAACCCAGCCAGTAACAAAACTAAAAATAACTTCATCTTCACTTCATTTATTAGTAAACACTCATTTATTCAAAAATTGGATTACAAGTTAGGAAACGAAAATGAAGATCCGATCGCTGGATGAAAATAACTACTTACTTTTTTGACAAATAGTCTCCGATCTACTGTTTAAATGAACTGGCTGGCCTCTTGTATCAGTTCATCGAGGGTTTGCAGGACAGCAAATTTATTGCTTAACAATACCCGGGGCTTTACCGACAGGTTACTAGGTTCCCATCTCTGTTATCGTTATTATTTCGATTACTTTCTGTGAGGACTTCGTCGTTGACGATGCCCGCGTCTCGTCAGACAGGTTCGATTTCTGATTTCAGATGATTTTTTATTCTGCAAACCCAGATTTTACTTATTGCAACGCAGGACCAAAACCGGAATTAGCCATTTCCTGATTGTATTCCCAATGTTCCGTAATTTCATCGCCATTAATCTCAAAAAGAGTAATCGAAACAGGATTCAGGCTTTGGGTGTAAATACTATCGGTACCGGTAAACTGCCATTTCACTGAAGCTGGGCTTTCCTGTTTGTTTATAAAGCTTAGAAAAACCTGATTGGTTTCATCGTTTTGGGTGGCATACACGGCCACTTCTTCCAAACTGTGTTGCACCCCAAGGCTTTGATTCCCGCTATGGGTGCTTATTAATTTGAGTGCATGATAGGTAGGCCGGGGCTCTCCGGTTTCTCCATCGATAAAACCCAGGATCCAACCTTCAGAAATACTCCAGAACGATAGATTCCACAGTCCCTCTTCCATACCCACACCAATTACATCGGCAACCCAAAGTGCCGCCCAAAAACTTGCGGGCGAGGCTTCGCTGGTTATATAAGGATTGCCATCGTATGTCACGTGGGTTTCGGTTATAGCAAGCGGAAAATTGTTTCCCATGCCCAGGTTCTTCATATAGTTTCGAATCATGCGTAAATCGCTGCGGAATTTTTCAGCATCGGCTTTAACATTTTCAATAGTACAATCATCCGGGGCAAAAGGGTAGCGATGCAGGGTTATGACATCGAGTTTGTCTTTACTGGCCGATAAAAAAGGTTGCAACCAATTGTTATCGGGATAGTATTTCCAGGCCAAATCGGGGCCCATTACCTGATATTCGGGATCAATGGCCTTAATGGAATCGCTGAAAATATTGAACTGTGCTGTCAAATCAGTAACGGTATAACTGGTTTTCATGCCCTGCTCCACATAAATATCGGGTTCGTTACCTATGGTAAAATATCTTATGGGATATCCCTTTTCACGGACATAACGCACAATATCCATGGCTTTTTCAACCGTTATAGGCTCTCCATTGTGATCGTTCAGCAAGGGAATTTGCAACATAACTTCGGTTCCTACTATATTGGCATAGTCCATAGCCTCGTCAATTTTTGCATAATCAAAGGCTTCAGGAAAATTGCGATCGGGTTCCGAACCTCCCAGCCTTAAAAGATTCAAACCCACCGTTTGCATTAAATCTTCGGTACCCTTTACCTGAGCGCCCCATTCGCTTACCCACGACCAGTAATTCTGTCCAAAAAACATGGGACTTATGGCTTTTTTTGCCGACAAATCTATCTTTACATCGGCTATAACCTCTTCATCAATGGGATCAGGTTTTTCATCCCCATCATCAGGAAGGGTATCTTCGCCCGTTTCACAAGCAAACAAAATAAATGCTGACACAAAAAACAAAGTAATCTTTTTTAATCCGGAACCGGAGAAATAACTGGAACGATTCATAATTATCTGTATTTAAGGTTAACTAATTACTCCCTTTTCAAGTCGGGATGATTTGAAAAAAACACAGCTAAAAAAAAATTGTTCAGGAATGGTATTTATCCGTTCGGTTTGAACGGGTGGTTTGCACAGGAAACTTACAAAAAACCCCGTCCAACCATTTTTTTTTGGCTACGGACGGGGTTTTTGGAATGCAACAACGCCTAGCGATCAACAATTACCCGGCTGCGTTGGTAGCCGTCGTAAAATTCGGGATGCGTACCCTTAAACATCAGCATAATGTTATCCATTTGCTTGTTTAGCAGCTGGCTGGCCTCCTGAATCAGTTCGTCGAGGGTTTGCAGGGCAGCAAATTTATTGCTTAGCAAAACCCGGGGCTTACCCAGCAGGGTGTTTAGTTCATCGAGCGTGGTTTCGGTCTCGGCTAACTGGGCTTCGCTTACCCCAAAATCGGCCAAATCGGGAAGCAGGCCCCTGACCACCGTCATAAATGACTTCACCCTGGATTCAATTTCAGCTTCCTTCAAATTCTTAAAATCGGTCTTGTTAATGCTTACTTTTTGCACCAAATCGCTGTCACCTTTTTCGTTTGCATAGGCCTGTGCGGCTCCCGAAATACCCACCAGTTTCGATTCCAGAGCTTTTCTGAGTTGTTCCTTTCGGGCAGTAACCCCCACGCCGCCTTCGGCTGCTTCGGCCTGCGCCGAGATGCGGGAAACCAGCTCATCGAAATCACTTTTGTAACTTACCACCCGGGGAATGGTATTCCAAATGGTGGTGTGCTCGTCCATGTATCCCTGTGTAGTCAGGAACATGGTGTACTGATTACTGTTTTTTTTGTTCATAAGCCTTTATTTTGAGTTAGTAAAAGTCGATTGGTGTTTATAAAATCTATGCTTTCATTTAAAATCCAAAATACCTGTAGAATGTTCATTTTATCAGTAATTTCCCGTTCGCCTTTGGCGTAACGAAAGCTTGGTAATAAATCAGCTTTATCATACATCCTCATCAATCGCTCCGAAGGAGCGAAAGCTTGGTAGAAAATTGTCCTTATCCAGATACCTCCCGCCCCGCCAGGGGCGGAACATCACGCTTACCTTGTTATTTCTACCGACCTTCTGCCCCGCCAGGGCATACCATCTCGCCTACCTTGTTATTTCTACCGACCTTTTGTCAACTAAAGGCGGAGCAGCTGCTATTGCATACCTATCATATTACCTTGGTTTAAATGATTTAAATTGCCTTTTCATTTATATCTTATTCTTAACTCCTTTTTTTACACCATCATGCAATACCATCCAACAACCCGCTCCGAAGGAGCGAAAGCTCGGTAGAAACAATTTCCATCAGATTACCTCCCGCCCCGCCAGGGGCGGAACATCACGCTTAACCTGTTCTTTCTACCGACCTTCTTTCCACCTGGGGCGGAGCATTTGCTATTGTGGCACCTATCATCTTCCCGATTCTTTAACCTATATGCTATTCATTAATTGATTTAAAAATGTATTTCTCGTTAAACTCAATGCCAAAATCATGAAGCACCTTTCTATATTCCTCAATAAATGTTACCTTCTTATGATGCAATTCCTGATTCTCAATATATCTGGCAACAGCAGGGATTTGGGATTTAGAATAAGAAAATGCACCAAAGCCTTCCTGCCACGAAAATTTTCCATCAACAAATTTGTTTTCGTTTATCCATAGTGATGAATCGCCTTTGACATCCCTCATTAAATCGGACAAGGATTGCACCGGTCGCATACCGAAAAGAATATGAACATGGTCAGGCATTCCATTTATCGCCAATAATTTATGCCCGTGATTTTGGATTATTCCGGTAATGTATTGGTGGAGCCTTTCTTCCCATGATTTTGATATAAGAGAAATCTTGTTTTGCACGGCAAAAATTGCGTGAATGTGTATTTGGGTGTAGGTGTCAGACATAATAACCTCAATTTATAGTTTAAAAATTATCCAGCTACCTTTTCAATCCAATGTTTCGGAACGAAGCATCGGAAAAAAATCAGCTTTATCATACATCCTCATCAATCGCTCCGGCCGGAGCGAAAGCCCGGTAGAATACCTCCTTTTAGCAGACAAACACCCGCTCCGGAGGAGCGAAAGCTTGGTAGAAAATTGTCCTTACCCAGATATATCCCGCTCCTGCGGAGCGGAACCTTTCACGCTTTTCCCGTTTTCTAACGAGCTTCTGTCCACCAAAGGCGGAGCAAAACATCACGCTTAACCTGTTCTTTCTACCGAGCTTCTGTCCGCTAAAGGCGGAGCAAAACATCTCGCCTACCTTGTTATTTCTACCGACATCTTGTTCGTCTTGGCGGAGCAGCAGCTATTGCGTACCTATCATATTACCTTGGTTTAAATGATTTAAATTGCCTTTTCATTTATATCTTATTCTTAACTCCTTTTTTTACACCATGATGCAATACCATCCAACAACCCGCTCCGAAGGAGCGAAAGCTCGGTAGAAACAATTTTCCATCAGATTACCTTCCGCCCCGCCAGGGGCGGAACATCACGCTTAACCTGTTCTTTCTACCGACCTTCTGCCCCGCCAGGGCAGCGTGGGATTTGATTCCATGCTGACAAGCTGCCCAATGCTCCCTGAGAGACGTTTCACATTTAACCACCATCCCTCTTTTTTTCTTTAATACCTCATTGTAAAAAATCATCACTTGTTTTTTCCTTTTCAAATACTACTATTTCCTTAGTGAACCATTTAATTTTAAAATCAAAGTTTGTTCTGCTTCCTTCGAACCTTATTCCGTTAAGCTCCAACCTCATTCCGTAAGCTTCGAACCTCATTCCGTGAACATCGAACCTCTTTCCGCTAAGCACCGACCTCTTTCCGTGAACCGTGAACCTTGTTCCGCAAGCATCGAACCTTATTCCGTGAACCGTGAACCTTGTTCCGTAACCCTCGTACCTCTTTCCGCTAAACTCCGACCTTGTTCCGGCACTGCCGTACCTGTTTTCGATACCACTAGGGCTCGCAACTAAAATCGAATACCTCGCCCCGCTTTAATCGCACCCTTTGCGCACACAAAAGCTCCCCGGCCGTGCGCAGCTCTACCCAGGAATCGCGGTTGATGGGCATAATCAGCCCCCTTTTCATAAGAGAAACGGGCCCTTTCAGCTTATCATCCACATAAACCTGTACCTCTCCATAATCGAGATAGCGGGTAAACTGCACCCGGGGGTACTCGTTAACCAGTTTTATCTCAAAGCTTTCTTCCCTTACCATTTCCCGACTTTTTTTCAATCCCAGGCCTTTAAATGCCAGCCTGCGGATGTCGGGCACAAAGCGTTTTTCTTTGGCCAGGGCCCGGGTATATTTTTCAAAAACTTCCAGCATGCGGACACTGTCGGCCAAGCGGGCTTTTACAAGGGCATCATTCTGCATCGAATCCATTTGTTGCATCAGGTTCAGATACAGCTGGGTCAGGCTGTCGCTCACTTCCTGTTCCAGACCAATGGCCTGCTTTTCGGCAGCCTTCTCAAGCGTTTCTCGAACCTCTATAGGAGCCTGTTCCCAGGTTTGCGACTGAACACCGCCTGCCGGATAAATAAGCCACAGGGCAAAAAGCCCGATGATTCCTGTATTTTTCATGATTTGGTATTTAATATCGATATAAAAAGCCTTGCCGAGAACAGCAAGGCAATCAGAAACATTACGAACTGCATGATTTGTGGAAAACTTATCATCAGCTCAAAAGGATTGAAATGGTCGTTGGCCAGTTGCTCGGTAAGCTTTTCGAGCAAAATAAAACCATAGTCTATGGACAAAACGGTAAAGGCTACCATTAGTATTATTTGCAGCTTAACCCGGTAGTTGCTCAGTTCAAAGCCGCTTTGTTTGAATACCACCAGACCAATAAAGCCAAACAGGGCAGTCGATAAGGTGAGCAGCAATTTGCTCATGGCCTGCATCCCGTCGAGGGCGCCCTTTTGCAGGCTGTTCAATTCTTCGATGGGAATTGAAGGCTCCGGCGACGGATTAAAGAAGAAATGGTTGTACAGCACTACCCCTGCCAGCAGGGTAAAAATAAGCGTAGCCCTTCGTTTATAAGTTTTTGCTATCATAGGTTCTGATTTTGAGGTTTGTATTCCGTAATGGTAATATTCAGACTTCCCCGGTTGTTCCAATACATGGCGGGCATATCGTTGGCAAACAAAAACAGTTCGCCTTCTCTATCGGGTTTAAGAAGCAAATCTGCACCCACCAAAAAGTAAGGACTTTCTTTGCCGATGCTTCCCATCAATGCGAACCAGTGGGCATCGGGCTGGCGCTTAAAGCGTTTAAACAGGCGCAGGTGTTTGCGTTCAAAGCCCCTGGCATCGGTAGCAATATAAAAATCGGTCCAGGTACCGGAAGCTACTATATGGTATTCGCGGTCGCGATGCAGCCTTACGCCGGTGGCATTCCACCTGCGCGCTGCCTTACACCCCGCAGTATAAACTGTGGGCGCACTCATTGTTTCAGAAATTGAGCCATGAGCGGCCAAACCTCATCGAGGTCGAGTACCCGGCCGTGAACGGCATTAAATACTTTGTTGCCTTTTACCCGTGCCAGCGCAAAGGGCTGGGGCATTTGCTGCTCGCGCGTGCCAATCACAAAATCGTGCTCGCGCCCCAGCAGTTGCTGAACCGCCTTATCGCCCAGGCGTAAAAAGAAGGCGGCCAGCTTTTTGCCCAACGATGCGGCCCGTTCCACTTCAAAATCGGCGCTGATGGGCAACACGCTAACCGAACTGTTTGCCGGGGCCTTGTATTGTAAAATATGATTCAGCCGCACACTGTCGGGTGTCATCAAATCGAGTCCGGCACGGGTGCTCAGGTATTTTACCGATAACTGGGCCATATTAACCAAAGCCAGTTGTGCCGGCGAGCCTTTTTTAAGCATCTTTAGCAGGGTATTTATAAAGAACTTGCCCTTACTCAGGTAACCGCAGCCATTGGCCCCCGAAACCGTCACAATTTTATTAATGGGAACCCTGGGGTTGCTGCCGTTGTTTTGCTCAAAAGCCATGGCCAGGTATTTGGCCACCAAAGCCCCACGACTGGTACCTATCGCATCTACTTTTTTACGAAAGATAAAACCCCGATCATAAGCCTCGAGCGCTTTCATCAGGCGCTGACAGTTCTCAGCCGCATCGTCGAACAGCGTGGGATGATCAAAGGCAATGGCCTGGGTGTGGGGCGTACCTTCCGACTCAAGGTAGAGCTTTAGCAAGGATGCTTTCCCATCTTTCCGGCTTAACAGCGCCTGGTACGACGCCTCGGTATCAACAAAGGTACCGTGAATCAGGAAGAGGGTTTTCCGATCGGTAAACAGCGGATTACGTACCGGGTCGGGTGCTTCAAAAGCATCGCTGTCGCGATTGAAAACCAGCAGGCGGTAACGCTCTTCCGACTTAAACAGCCGGGCCTCGCTGCGTTCAATAATGCTTTCGGCCGTGGCTGCCTCGCGTAAAAAGGTAAGCACTTTAACCACAAAACGGTTGCGGACCCGTTCTTCAGCCCCGGCTTCGGCCGGAAGAAATTTGGGCAGCAAATCGATTTGGTACGACAGCCGATCGCGTTTATCGACATTAAAATCGATGAGTCCGGCTTCGTTTTTGGTGGCTTCGGGCTGAATAAAATCGTAATCGAAGCCCTTGTGACTGCCTTTGGCGGGGTCGGCTTCATCGGTATCAAATATTTGGTAATACACCAGGGCCCCTTCGTTGGGATTCAGAAAAAGGGTAAGGCGCAGCGCCCGGTTATCGCGCAAATCGTCGGGGAATTCAACGCCGTCGAACGAAATATAGCGCTCCCTGATTTGATGCGTTTTCAATTCGGTTGTGCCCAGGGCCTTTATTAAATCTTCCTTTAGTTCGCGGGTAATGCCCTCCGATTCGAATTGCCCCTCGCGCGAATGCAACAATTCACCACTCCATTGGATGCGACTGTTATCGAAATTCCCCAGGGTTCCCCAGAATTTCTCCTGAAAACCCGTATGTAGTCTATTAATTTTCTGGCTCACAAAAGCAGCTCCTACTGCTGTATTAATAAAATTTTCATCGCCCAGGTACAAAAACTGCTGACGCGATTCCCCGGCTTGCAGGGCTTCCTGTATTTTTAGACCAGCCATAATCGTAAATTAAAAGGTTAAAGGGTCGATGCCCCCTGAATAAAGTCCTGAATCATTTGCTTCGATTGCACCATGCTCCACGCTGCCTGATGCGCCATAAGACTAACCTGTTCGGGTTTCATGTCGATGATGCGTGGGAAGTTTTCCATAAAGGTCCGGTAGAGCGGGAAGCGCTTTCCGTAACTGCCGTCTTCAAGTCCTTGCTTTACTTCAATGGGCAGTTGTTCTACCCATTGATCAATACGCGAGTTGTACACCCACATGATTTCTACCTGCCGGCCTCCTTTAATGTTATGGGCCGCTTGGTCGCTTACCTGGTAGGTATCGGTAAAAATAGCGGGTTCGCCGTTCTTTATTTTGCTTAGCAAGCCATCGACCAGGTTCTTGAATTTATCTTCCTGATCCATAAATACAATGTTATCGCGAAAATGGCCTTCCCCGTTTTGATTCCTAATTTGATGGAACAGCGCCGGAATGGAACTGGCAATGTTTGCTTTACCGTCGGCTCCGTAGCTTAAAGGCGTCTGACAATTCACAAAAATTAGCAGCTTATCGACGCCTCGTTTTAGCATCGGCATGATGCCCAGGTTTTCCATCACGCCGCCATCGGCAAAATCGTATTCTTTGGCTTTGGCATCCAGGCCACTAATGGGCGACCAGTATTTGAATTCGGGGAAGCCCAGCCATTCGAGTCCGAACCGGTCGGCATATTCGGCAGGAGCTGCTCCCGAAACGCCCAGTACATCGCCCAGGGTAAAACGCCGTTTGGGCCTTCCCAAACGTACATACACCAGGTTTTTATCGGCATCTACCAGGTCGGGCGAATCGGAATCAAAGCCGTGGGGTTCAATGTAACCTCCACCAATATCGTACTTACCCCGCGAACCGGCTTCTTTAAACAATCCGTCCAAACCCACATATAGGGGTGTCATTTCGAATTGGTAGCGACCCAGTTTGGGCCGTACAATGGTTCCGCCAATAATGGGAAAGGGTCGGTTTCCATTGGGATTCAGGGTGTAGAAATCGCCCGGCTCCAGTTGGGGATTGTAACTTAGTAAATTGGCAAGAGTGCTGGCATTGTAAGTAAAAAACTTATGCCTGTTGCCAATATTAAAGGGTTTCAGGAAAATTTCGTTGATAATATTGGAGTAGCGTTCGTCGCCGGCAAAAAGGTTCTTCATCAGGTCGTCGAAAAGCCCGGAATTGGCTATGGCCGCAGCCATACTGTATGGGGGCAGTTGACGGATTCCCTCAACACTAAGCTCCTGAGGTTTAAGGTAAGGCCCCAGAAAGGTGTTATCGGGGATACTGGCATCCAAATAAAGGTAAGGAAGGCTCCCCCAGCTGCCTCCCGACACAGCCGACAGGTAAGCTATCTGATCCAGCACCTTAATTTCTTTTAAACCCCGGAGTTGTCCCAGGGTTAACGAAGCCGAACGGGTTCCCCCGCCCGAAAAACACAGGCCTACATTCTTTTTTCCGGTAAGCAGCGAGAGCTCTTTTTCAGGAAACTGAAAACTTGTCTTGGTAGCATTGTAAATTTTTGCTGTTACATACTTTGCACGATTTTCCATACCATTGGGTTTTAAAGTAAGCTAATAAGAAAAGGTAATTATAAGACTGCCCGGGATTTACGCATAAACCCCGGTGGGTTTAGAGCCGGTTTCCGACTCCCGGTAAGTTGTTTGCTTTAGTTCTTTGGTTAAATACGGAAAGAAAAACTCCATCTTATAAAGCGGAAAATACTGTGGGGATACATACCGAAAAAGGCAGGAGCCCGGATGGCTGCATCGTAAGGGAATGCCAAACCGGTTAT
This sequence comes from Salinivirgaceae bacterium, assembly GCA_050179685.1. Classification (GTDB taxonomy): domain Bacteria; phylum Bacteroidota; class Bacteroidia; order Bacteroidales; family SZUA-534; genus GWE2-40-63. The sequence continues at coordinate 114,623 of JBFXEW010000003.1, read as the reverse complement.
ACATACGCCAGACTATGGGAGATTGTGATTCCATATGCAATTTGCTCGGGCTTTAGTTTTAATTCGGGCAAAACAAATTTACGCTATTATTAAATACAAATCACCACATTAGCCAACTTTTTTATGCAACCTAAGGTCACAATTTGCGTCTTAGCCCACCAGGTGTGGGTGGCGGGCTTTTAGGAACAGGGAAAGTTTAAAACAGTACTTTCGTCTGCAAATCATTGTTGTTGGTAAAAAATTTTGAATATCTAATGATCCTACTTAAGTACTAAGACCTATTACAATGAAATGACATTAACTGATATATTGCTCATTAGCTGCTGTTTTACAAATGACTTTTCATTTAAAAAATTGTCTGATATTTAAATATTTTGTATCTTGTTGCACTTTTGTTCAATTAAAAACTCAATTTATATGAAAAAAACACTCATAATAGTATTAGTTCTAATACTTGGGTTTTCCTGTTCAAAGAAAGACGAAAATGAGAATCAAAATTTATTAGAACAAGCGAATTTTGTTAGTCTGGACATGGTAGTAGATATTGCAAGCAATATCGAATTTCCTAACATAGAAAGTGGAGCATCCTTAAAAAGTTCTTATTCAAAAACAAAAGAAGTTAAAAAAATCGAAGAGGTTAAGAATGAGAATGAGGTAACTGCTTTTTATGTTGTAAATTATAATGAAGGTGGATTTTTATTAATCTCAGCAGATTTACGCACATCACCAATTATTGGATTTTCGGAAACTGGATCATTTAATGTGGATGAAGAAAACAAGCCTGATGGTTTGAAATTTTGGATTAAAGATGCAAAAAAGCAAATTTTTGAAATTCAGAAATCAGATATTAAAGCATCAGCCAAAGAAAAGATTGCCTGGACGTTAGTAAAAGAAAGTTTAATTAATGAAGTAAGCTCATTAAAAAATTTGCCTATTGATGAATGCTATGACCATACAGAAGTAATAACCAAAGGGCCACTGTGCACATCAACTCCATGGAATCAGTCCAGCGGTTTTTGGAACGAATTACCATATATTGTATGTAATGGATATAGCAGACATGCATATGCAGGATGTGTTCCCATTGCCATGGCACAAATAATGGATTATTATGAATATCCTAATTCATGGAATTGGACAAATATCCCGACATATGCAACAACAACTTCTTCATTCATTGCAGATTTACATGAAGCGATTAATGATATGTATTCTGGGTATCCAGATTATCGGTGCGATGGTACTTACATGTATAGTTATATGGTCGCTCCAATATTAAAAAATACATTTGGATATAATTATGCTAGTCACGGAGATTACAATTATAACACAGTTAAAAGTAATCTTTTTTATAATAAACCAGTACTTTTAAGTGGAACAGATCCTGATGATGGCGGTCATATGTGGCTTTGTGATGGATATAAAACAGTTGGTTACTATTGGGATGATTGCACAGGTATTGAATATTTGTATTTTTATATGAAATGGGGGTGGGTAAATACAGATTTTGATGGTTGGTATGGATTTGGTACATTTAATCCTTCAGGTTACAATTTTAGTCAAAATAAAGAAATGGTTTATAATATTCATCCTTAAAATTAAATTATAAATAGATATTGTTTAATCGTTAAAAAACTATGTTATGAAAAATTATAGAATAATTACGATTGTTTTAGCAATGATGTTTTCTTGCTCAAATAATGATGAATTAGATAATCAGTCTGCAACGGTTATAGATAGTATATTTGAGTTTTTAGTTGTAAATTCAGCTAATGAAAATTTGTTTGATACAGCGACAGTAAATCATTTGGATATTAATGATTTAAAATTATATCATGTTAAGAATGGAGAACCAATATTATACTATAATGGAAATCTAAGTGCGCCGAATGGTTGCTTTATTAAAAATAGTGATAATGAAATTGTAGTTTGTGTTTCTCTTAATTCTGATCCAGATGAGGAAAAACCTGTAACTTTAGTGCGATGGAATGATTCAAGGACTGACACTTTAGAAGCAACCTATAATCGTACTAACGGTCATCAAAAACAAGAAGTTTGGTTAAATGGAGATAAAGTATGGGATATTTCAATGATTGATGAATATTACCATCAGAAATTGGTTTTTAATTAATGGTGTATAACCTATTAAAAAATACAAGAGGTTGTTAAAGAAATAAGTGCTTCAAAGTTTTTAAATCTTTGATTGTTTTTGGCATATTATAGTGCTAAGCTTCAACAAAAAACTATTACCCAAATTGAGCGATTTGTTATTTCAAAGCTACTAAGCGATTGAAAGAAACCCCAACTTCTCAGCCGGGGTTTTCTTTTTATTGTTTAGCTATCCTTTTGGAGAAACCAAAAAGTAGTGCTGCTTTTGCTTTACAAGCCCTTAAAATATATCAAAAAGTTGGTATCCGAGCGTTTAACCACCCAATGCTCATGGCCCAGGCTCAGCGACTTGTCGATTAAGGGTGCGGGTAAAAAAGGAGCAATCAGTTGCAATATGGCTTCAGAACCGGTCTTTTTCAGCGCAGCCATAACCTCGTGCACGGGCTGATCGCCGGCATCGAGCATCTCGCGGATGTCTATCACCTGTGTTATCCGTTCTTCACTAAACCATTCGGGTTGAATGGTATTGTAGGTGCTGCTTTCCTGATTAAACGACTCCAGGTTTTGTCCCACTTTGGCACGCAGGGTATTCACCAGTTCTTCCACATTAATTCCGCCAATGGTAGCCGCCTGACTCAGGTTGGTAATTTTTGCCACCGTCTTACGCAGTACCGGGTTTTGCAGCTTTTTAAACTGCGGTGCAGCAGCTATCAGCACCTCTTCGAGTTCGGGATATGCTTCGAGCAGTTCAAATATCTTCGATTTGGGAGTGATTATCATGTTACTCATCGGTTTTTTCGTTTGAATGAAGCTCCCCGCTGCAAGCAGACGGGGTATTTACAAAAAATATTTTCTTATTATCGCCTCAAGAAGCGGGGTATTTACCCTCGCTCCCGCTTTCAGTCCCGACATATGTCGGGATTCGACTAGAAAATTTCATTTCGCTAACTCATGAAATTTAAGTCTCACGAATAAGACAAAATTCGCTGTTCGCCTTCCAAAGCCCTTACTTCGGTAAGATCTTTCGATACTTCGAGCGTACCCAGGTATTCCCCGTTCTCGTCGCGCAGGGCAAAGTATTCAATATGAATAAATTTTCCTTTCATCTGAATCCAAAAGGGCGCATGTGAGGCACGTCCCGATTTAAAATCGTCGATAATTTTCTCCACAATATGAGCACTTCCCGGAGGATGACACAGGCGCACATCGCGGTTGATGATGGAACGGCTGCGGGCAAAAATCCGCTCCTTACCCTGGGTAAAGTATTTTACCTTATCGTTTTTATCCACAAAGGTCATATCGAAAGGTACGGTGTTTAAAATGGCCATTATTTCGCTGGCAGTAAAACTACCCGAGGGAAGTTGGATGGAACCATCGGTTTGGGTAGCCATGGTTCCGCCATCGTCGGTCATGCCTTCGGGTTTCCATTCCACTTCAGGGTCGTAAAGGGTAAAACCGTATTCCAGCGTTTGTTTGTGCACATTCCACCAGTCTTCGGTAGTCAGCACATCCATACACATGGGTAAGAGAATTTCTTCTTCTTTTTGCACCATATCGCGCACAGCTTTTAACACGGGGTTAACCAGCAATTCCAGGGCGTCCTGCAAATCAGATGCTTTTAGTCCGGGTTCCTTCAACAGTTCGATACAGCCTTTTAACTGGTCGCGTATTTCATCGTGTTTGCCCCACATGACCATGGGCGGACCCGTAATTTCGTTTTTCTCGAGATTGGGGAATACCAGGTATTCTTTGCGCTGATAATGTTTATCGACATCCCACAGGGCATTGAATTTGGCCTGAAGCGTAAGTACATAGGAAGCAAAATCGCCGGCTTCGGTTTGTTTCAGCTTTGCCAACTGCTCGTTGATTAAAGCTATCAGGTTCAGAATTTCCTGGTTTTCTTTTTTAAACACATCTACCGGATGGCCTTCGGGAATTGCTTTGGCTCCGCTCACATCCACGTGGCCTTCGAGCACTTCGCCGTGCACATCGCACAACTTAAGCACTTCCGATTCGGGCAATCCTTCACTAATAAGTTCCTGTTCTACTTCAACCACTTCGCCGTAGGGAATGTGACGCAGCGTTTCCATCAGTTCATTGCGAACTGCATCGGCCGATGCCCCATCGTGCAGTTTCAGAATCAGCTCTTTGAGCTTTTCTTTACGGAATTTGGAGTTATTGATTAATTCGCTCATAGGTATAGAATTTACTTACAAAACTTTAGTTGCCTGTTCGGGACGTGGTGCTTTGGTTACCAGAATGCGGGCCGGCTTATCGGTATCGTTGCTGATGTGATGCACAATAAAGGCCGGACTTTCAATCAGGGTATCGGGTCCAAAAGCCTCAGCTTCGTCACCAATGTGAATGGTTGGCTGGCCTTCGAGTACATAAAAAGTAACATCGACCGGAGTTTTATGGGGTTTCAGACTTTGACCGGGCTGTAGGGTCATGTGCATTATTTGTGCCGAAGCATCGTTATACATCTGGCAGACATCAACCCCGTGCGGGTTATCTTTTATGGGTTCTGTACGGTAATTTCTTGCTTTCATTACTTATTATTTTAGTTTTTATTAATTCTTAGCTTGGTTCTGCGATTGATAAAACCTGGTGATGTAAAGAAATCCGCTTTGTTTGAAAACAAGCAATCAAGAAGCCTGCATTCAATAAACAGGTGAATTTCCTAATGGTTTATTTATCGATTCCATTTTACGATTTTGATTTAATTCCCATTTTTATTACGGTATTTTTTGCGCCAGAGCAGGTATCCGCTCAATACGACAATAACTCCGGCCAGTCCGCTCAGGGGAACAATTAAAATATAAAAAATACCCAATAAGTTATTGAAAAAGCGTCCGGTATGTATTTCGAGCGAAAGGCTCCATAACGAAATACGCGATTCAGTACGCACATTATCGGGCATCTCAGGAAAAACCCGACGATGGTAAAGCGGAAGTACCCCCTGATCGTAACCTACCAGGTATTGTTTTCCGTAGGTATCCTGAATCATACCGCTTACTTTAAAATCGCCCACCGGCCTTCCTCCTGCCGGACTTTGATACAAACTTCCCATGGGATAATTTATAATTTCAGGCCGTGCCGGATCCCAGACAAACAGTCCGCTAAAGGAACCAATCAGGTAAGTGCCTTCATGAAAAGGCTCCCAAACATTAATTCCCATAACACTTACCGGGGGTTGGTACCGAAAAGCTTTAGGTTTATAGGTTCCGTCGGAAATAAAGAACATTCCATCGGATGTGGATAACAAAAGCATTTCGTTTTTGCTGTCGTAATGCAAATCGCGCAGCTTATCGTACCAGGGATTGGGCTGATCGAGATGCGAAAACTTAAGTGGAGCCACCCGTGCATAGGCTATGGAAATGAGCAGTGGCGGACGTAAAAACATACCCGTAAAATACAATATAATCAAGAAGACAAAAGTCCAGGCTCCCACGTAATTGTGCCACTTAAGCGACCAACGGGTGGTACTGACCATCTTTTCCACTTTTTTGTTGCGTTGCTTACGCCGCTTAATGCGTTTGGGGAAAAAGAAATACAGGATGCCGGTAACCGAAAGAAAAATGGTAATCAATCCCAAGGCATCAACAAACAACTTGCCTGGCATGCCAAAAACTTCGCCCGAATGGATTTGCCAGATGGTTTCAAAAAGTCCCACATCGTTCACATAGCCTTCGGGAGCTTCCAGTTCAATTTTTTCGAAGCGGGTATCCACTCCGTCCGATATTCCCTTAAACAAATACGAGCGATTGAGGGCAAAAAGCGTATCGCCCACGCTCTCAATACCCACAAAGCGCTTTATCGACACATCGAGGTCGAGTTTTTTCCATTGTTTTAGGTTTCGGTCAAAAGCATAAAAGCCAAATAAGGTAGCCGCATACAAATGGCCATCGGCTGTTTGGTGCACATCAAAAATCTTACGGGTATCAATACCTTTTGGGAAGCCCGCATTCATTGAGCGGTATTCGGTAAATAAAGAGTCGGTAACCCAAATACCGATATTTCCATAAAGCAAAATACTGTCGTTGGTAATTATCAGGTTCCCTTTAACAGCCGCATTATTCCAATTTTTATAGGTATAATCGTCGGGGAGTTTGTCGCGGTTTACTTCAAAAGGTGCAAAAGTTTCACGATGATTCATTATGATGCCGGTGATCCCGTAATAAAGCAACAGGAAAGAGAGTATCAATCCGGGCCAGCGATGCAGTTTTTTATAAAGTCTGGTTAATTTATTCACAACAATTCAAAAATATTAGAAATTAAATCCTGCTTCTTTTCAGGCGAAGCTTCCGCTTGCTCAGCCGAATATTTAAGCTGAAACAAATTTTAAACAGGAACATAAAAGATAACTGAAATTTGCTTAATAATGCCGGTATTAACGCATTAATTCATGGTAACCAGCCGGTTTAACACCGCTTTACCTGAAATAATTTTTTGCGATAAGGAACAAATAGTTTCGGCTTTGGCAATCTGCAAAAAACCATCGCGAATGGCATCATATTTATCGTGCAATGGGCAGGGATTTTCGTCGCTGCACTGCGCCAAACCAAAACCACATTTTTTAAAAATTAAATCGCCTTCGGTATGGCTAATCACATCAAAAAGCGTTAAGGTACATTCGTTTTCTTTAAAAAAGAAACCGCCACCCCTTCCTTTCATCGATTGTACCAGGTTATTCCGGGTAAGTATTTGCAGCACTTTTGCCGTAAAAGCTTCGGGTGCTTCAATTTCTTTTGCTATTTCGATAACGCCCGGCCGCTTATTTTGCATTTGCTGCAATTGAATAAATACCAGGGCCCTGATGGCATACTCTGAAGTTTTTGATAACATAATTAATTTATTTATGCTGCAAAAGTAATAAAATTTATAAAAGGACAATGGTATCTTTTTATAAAATATTTTTTATGTTTGCATCAAACTTATAAAACTGATTTGTATGAAAACAAGAAAACTTTGGTATGGCTTTATTGCTGTTATGACCATTTCGTTTGCCGTTCTTTTGTATTATGGCAGGGAGATTTATCGTCAGGCTCCACCCATTCCTGATAAGGTAATGACAGCCGATGGAACGGTGCTATTCACCGGACAGGACATTAAAGACGGACAAAACATCTGGCAATCGATTGGTGGCCAGGAATTAGGGTCTGTATGGGGACACGGGGCTTACCAGGCTCCCGACTGGAGCGCCGACTGGTTGCACAAAGAAGCTGAATTTATTTTGAACAAACTGGCTTTGCAACGTGAAGGGCTTTCTTACGATCAATTAAGCGATGAACAACAAGCCGGACTTAAAGTTGCCCTACAAAACGATATCCGGACAAACACTTACGACAAAGCAAGCAATACGATAACCATTTCAGATATTCGTGCTGAAGCCATTGCTGCCAACAGTGAATTTTACAGTGGTTTGTTTATCAACAACCCGGATATGGCCCACTTGCGTGATGCCTACAGCATACCCGACAACACCATTAAAGATACCGAACGCATGCGCCAGATGAATGCCTTTTTCTTCTGGATTTCGTGGAGTTGTGTAACCGAACGCCCCGGTATGGATATTACCTATACCAACAACTGGCCACCGGAAGAACTGGTTGCTAACGAACCCACCGGTGCACTTCTTTTATGGACCGGTTTTAGTGTAATACTCCTTTTGGCCGGTATTGGACTCATGGGTTGGTACTATGCCCGCAAACGGGAAGAAGCCGAGCACGAAATGCCCATAAAGATGCCATTGCTTAGCGAAACCCAAACACCTTCGCAGAAAGCTACCATCAAGTACTTTTGGATTGTTACTGCTTTATTATTGGTTCAGGTACTCATGGGAATCATTACGGCTCACTATACTGTTGAAGGACAAGGATTCTATGGCCTTCCACTGGCCGATTGGCTTCCTTACTCCATTTCGCGTACCTGGCACGTACAGATTGCCATATTCTGGATTGCCACTTCGTGGTTAGCCACCGGATTGTATTATGCACCGGCCATTTCAGGAACTGAACCCAAATTCCAAAAACTGGGAGTAAATCTTCTTTTTGGCGCCTTATTGGTTGTTGTATTGGGTTCCTTAATCGGACAGTGGATGGGCGTAATGCAAAAACTGGGATTGGCTCAAAACTTCTGGTTTGGCCATCAGGGTTATGAATACGTCGATTTGGGACGTTTCTGGCAGATATTCCTCTTGTTGGGATTATTTATCTGGTTATTCTTAATGGGAAGGGCTATCTGGCCTGCCCTAAAGCAACGCACCGAAAGCCGAAGTCTGTTGATTCTTTTCCTTATTTCATCCATAGCCATTGCTGCTTTTTACGGTGCCGGACTGATGTGGGGACAACAAACCAACCTGGCTGTTGCCGAATACTGGCGCTGGTGGGTAGTTCACCTTTGGGTTGAAGGATTCTTTGAAGTATTTGCTGCTGTTGTAACTGCCTTTTTATTTGTAAGGATGCAAATTATCAGAGCTGCCACTGCTACCACTGCGGTATTATTTTCAACCATCGTATTCTTATCGGGTGGAATCTTGGGAACCTTTCATCACCTCTACTTTACCGGAACGCCCACTGCGGTGATGGCACTGGGGGCAACCTTTAGTGCGCTCGAAGTGGTACCGCTTGTACTTATGGGTTTTGAAGCCTGGGATAACTTAAAGATAAGCAAGGAAACCGAATGGATAAGAGCCTACAAATGGCCCATTTACAGTTTTATTGCTGTGGCTTTCTGGAACCTGGTGGGAGCCGGTATCTTCGGATTCCTGATTAATCCTCCTATTGCCCTGTATTACATGCAAGGTTTAAATACCACTCCGGTTCACGGACATACTGCCCTGTTTGGTGTTTACGGTATGTTGGGAATTGGCCTGATGTTGTTTGTGCTCCGCGACTTAAATAAAGAAGTGGTTTGGAATGACAAATGGATAAAATTTGCTTTCTGGAGCATTAATATTGGTTTGGCTGCCATGGTACTTATAAGCGTATTGCCTGTAGGCTTGGCTCAAACGGTTGCCAGTGTTCAGGAAGGACTTTGGTATGCCCGTTCAGCCGAGTTTATGCAGCAATCGCATATTGTTACCTTTAAATGGCTGCGTGTAATTGGCGACACTTTGTTTGCCGCCGGATCAGTAGCCCTGGCCTGGTTTATTTTCGGACTAAAAGGCGGATGGTCGATTAAAAAATAAACGATTTTAATTATTTATTTACAAGGGGCCGGTGAATTACTGAGCCCCTTTTTTCATTTATAATCAACTAACTCCCGGGGAACAAAACAAAAACACCATCCTTACCCGAAAACGGTTGGGGATGGTGCTGGTGTGTAAAAACTTAACTATTTTTCTACTTATCCATTGCCGAAACTATTCGCATAGTATCCTGGGCAATTACCAATTCTTCGTTGGTTGGAACAACAATTACTTTAACCTTACTATCGGGAGCTGAAATAAGCATCTCCTTACCCCGAATTTTTTTGTTTATTTCGCTATCGAGTTTGATTCCCAGAAAATCCATTTGCTCACAAATGTGTTCCCGGGTTTCGGTTCCGTTTTCACCAATTCCTCCGGCAAAAATTAATACATCGAGTCCTCCCAATGCAGCCGCATAGGCACCAATATATTTTTTAACCCGATAATAATACATATCGAGACCCAGTTGTGCCCGTTCGTTTCCTTCTGTCCAGGCAGCATGTTCAATTTCGCGCATATCGGACGATATACCGGTAACCCCAAGCATTCCGCTTTGTTTGTTAAACACTGTATTTAACGATGACAATCCCAGCTCTTCCTTATCCATAATAAAATTTACCACGCCAATATCCAAATCGCCGGTACGGGTGCCCATAATTAAGCCCTCAACCGGAGTAAAGCCCATGGAAGTATCCACCGAATTTCCTCCGTCGATAGCACACATGGAAGCTCCGTTACCCAAATGGCAGGTAATAATTTTTTGTTTCTCGTAAGGTAGTTCCAATATTTCGCAGGCCCTTTTTGCAATGTATTGATGACTGGTTCCATGAAAACCATAGCGCCTGATTTTATACTTGTTGTAAAGCGAATAGGGAATGGCATACATAAATGCATGTTCAGGCATGGTTTGGTGAAAAGCTGTATCGAAAACAGCAACTTGCCTTATTCCGGGAATTAACTGCCGCATAGCTAAAATTCCTTTCAGGTTGGCCGGATTATGCAAAGGTGCCAATTCGATGCAACTTTCAATCTCGGCCAGTGCATAATCATCGATAAAAGCACTGCCTTTAAAGTTTTCGCCTCCATGAGCTACACGATGCCCAACAGCCTGAATCTGGTCGAGCGAAGTAATAGAGCCGTGTTTTTTACTGGTTAAAATCCCCAGTATGTATTCAATACCAATGGTATGATCGATAATTTCGCCTTCGAAACGAACTTTTTCTCCGTTATCTTTATCGAGTTTTATAAATGACCCTTTTAAACCAACTTTTTCGGCAATTCCACATGCCTGACAGTGCAGCTTCTCCATATCCCAAAGCTGAAACTTAATGGACGAACTGCCACAGTTTAATACCAATACCTTCATGGTGAATATCTTTAATAAATTAATTTGCTACTTTTTTTCCGTTCTCATAGGAATAAAAACCCCGCCCGGAAATACGTCCCAGATTGTTGGCCCGAACCAGCTTTTTAATTACCGGTGAAGCCATGTACTTGTGATCGCCAAATTCGTTGTACAGATTTTCCATCCAGCGCATCACCTTATCGAGGCCAATTTTATCGGCCATCTCGAATGGCCCCAGTACCTGCCCCAATCCAATACGCATGGTTTTATCGATATCGGCCATGGTTCCGACGCCTTCCATTAAAACGCCACAGGCTTCGTTTAGCTGAGCTACAAATACGCGAACACTAATTAATCCGGGCGATTCTTCGCAAAGAATGGCTTCTTTGCCAATCATCTGAACAAACTTAATTACGCGTTTATACACTTCCTCTGAAGTATATAAACCACGAACCACCTCAATCATTCGGGCATTGGGTGTATCGGTTAAAAAGTGTAAACTAACGCAGCGCTCGTTGTGCTCCAACTCCGACGATAATTCGGTAATCACAATAGTGGTTGAATTGGTGGCAATAATGCATTCGGGCGAAACGACTTCTTCTATCTTCCGAAAAACCTCTTTACGGCTGGTTATGCGACGCTCACGCGATTTGCTGCGAATGGATTCAATAACCAAATCGCATCCCGCCAGGCAGTCAAAACCTATATGCCCGCTGATTCTTGAAAGAACTGCCCGTTTTTCACCGGGCGTCATCCCCCAGCGTTCAATCATCTTATCGAGGGTGCTGTCGATTTCTTCGATGGCATGGGCCACATTGGCTTCGGTAAGTTCTACAAAAACCACCTCAATATCTTTTTGAGCAATCATCAGGGCAATGGTTTGCCCTACCGATCCGCATCCCACAACGCCCACTTTTGAGAAAAGCTGTTTGGGCCTGTTTTGCGAACTCAGACCATACGCTTCGATGGGTTCTATTATAACTTCTGACATGATTCAACTGATTTAAAGTGATGCCACAAATTAAGGATTATTCCCATGAAAACCTTAAATGAAAAGATAATCTTTAACAGCTAAGTATATGTTTAAGAGTAGGGGAAGGTGATGGACGGAATTTCACTTCCGCCTGAAGCAATTTTATTGCTGATTGTTAGCATTTTAAGTTCTGCTTAACCCTGCGGTAAAAAATGATTCTTGTGGTTTATTCGTAACCGGCAAAATGCATTTCTTCTTTTAGCATTTGTATTTTGTTTTGAATCCATTCCAATTGAAGTGGTGAAATTTTTTGGGAATCCAATTTTTTGTAGTAAAGTTCGTAATAGTACAACGCTAGTTTATTGTCTTTTATGTTTTCTTCGTAAAGATGACCCAGTTTATTGAAAATGGTATAGTCTTCGGGATATAGCTCCAGGGCTTCCAATAAATTATCGACCGCCAGTTTGTAATAGCCTTCAGTATTTGCTTTTAATGAGTCGCGGTAGGAGCAATAAGCCCCATACATGGTATAGGTAGTCGCCATTTCGGTAGAAATTCGCGAAAGCAGTTCTTTGGGATAGAGTTGCTCCCGGGCAATGGTCAAATGCTCAAGGCTTTTATCGTACTGGTAATCGTTTTGATAGGCCAGTCCCAAAATAAACTGGTTCTTTGAATCGCCGGGAACCGCTTCAAGGTATTTGTACAGCCAATATGCGGCTTCGTGATATTGCCCGTTATTGTACAAACTCTGACCGTAATATTTACTGGTAAATAAACTGGTATCGCCCAGATGAACAATGTGTGAAAACAATTTTACCGCTTCCAGGTAATTACCGCCAATGGCTTTAATATAGGCTTGCTGTTTTAACAGATGCAAGTTGTTTGGAAACTGTTTTAAAAACGTATCGATTACTGCCAAAGCCACATCGTAATACTTGTCATCGATCAACATCGAGATAAACTGGCGACCTGTTTTCAGGTTAGTCGGATTCAGGCTAATGGCTTTTTGGTAATATTCGGTTGCGGGTATAGTCAATCCTATTTTTTGACAGCAATAGGCCAGTTCGGCATAAAAAAAGCTATTGGTTGAATCCTGCTTTATCAGTTGGGAGTAATAATCGGCGGCGTACAAAAACTCTTTTTGATCTTTAAAAACTTTTGCCAGCCGGGCTTTGGCCGGAATGTGCAGCGAATCGATGCTCAATAGCTTTTCGTAAACAGCAATGGCCTCCTCATCGTTTCCATTCGACTCCAATATAGTTCCCAAAGTAAACAAAACCGGTTCTTTTTGTTGGGTTAATTCAACCGCTTGTTGCAATGATTTTGCCGCATCAGTAAAACGATAAAGCGCCTGTTCAGCCAGACCTCTATAATACCAGGCTTCAAAATTCTGAGGTTCAGAAGCTGTTAAAATAGAGCAGGCATCAATAACTTCGGCATATTTTTGCTGATGGTATAATTCAACCGGATTGCTAGTGGTTTGTGCCTGCAAGTTTATCAGGGATGCCCATAAAAAAACGATGATTAAAAACCCAGACTTCATATTCCAATTGGTTTTATCCATAAAAATAACGATCTGTAGTTTAATTACAGATCGTTATCAAAAAAGTAATTACTTATCACTAAGTGCAAAATTTATGGGTACGGTAAACTGTACGCTTACATTTTTTCCTTCGTGTTCACCGGGAGTCCATTTGGGAAGCATATTAATAACCCTTAAAGCTTCTTCGTCAATCAGGGGATGAACGCCACGAACAACCTTAGCGTCTTCAACATTCCCCTCCGAATTTACAATAAACATAACAAACACCCTGCCCTGAATACCACTTTTTGCGGCCTCAACCGGGTACTTAATATTCGATGCTATGAATTTTCGAAGTTCTTCTTCTTCTCCCGGAAAAACAGGCATTTTATCGACCATAAAATATATCTTTTCATCTACCTTTTTCCCTTCTGCGTCTTCAACTCGTTGAATTGTTCCCTGTGTGGCATCAAACACAGTGTTGGTTGAATCGTTACCGTCCATAAAAGCTGATTTTTCCTTATTTACCAATATTGGACTTTCGATTACTTCCTGGTCAAGTTGCTTACAAGCAAACATAAGCAACAACCCGACTAAAACCGGCAATACAACCAGCATCCTGATTTTAGCCCATTTTGATGATTTTATTTTTGTTAACATGATTAACCTCCTTTTTACTAATGAATAATTAAACGAATTGGCAAGCTTTAAAAACTGCAAACCGGTGGCTTGCTCAAACAATAGTTTTTGGTAAGCTTCGCCCGATATTCCCGATACCAGTGCACCTTGATCGGCTAAATATTCATGAACTTCTTTAGCAGCTGCCCGGTATTTATAGACAATTGGATGAAACCAGAAAACTACTACCAGTAATTCATAAAACAAACAATCGTAGGTATGTTGCTGACGCACATGAACGCGTTCGTGCGCAACAATTTTACCCAGTTGTTCCGGCGTGTACTTTGCCGGGTTTACATAGATTTTATTTAAAAATGAAAACGGTACTACATCGGCTTTTATAAACCTTACATTTTCAGGAAATTCACCCGAATAAGTTTGAGTTGATTGTTTATCGATGCGGGTTATCTGTACCAGTTTTATCAACATAAGGCAAAATGAAAACAAAAAGCCCAAAAAGTAAACTATGGAAGCCCATTGCCAGGCCGTAACTTTTTGTATCAACGATGCTTCGTATCCATTGGCCGAAACACTTACCACCTCCAATAAATTGGTAAAAGTAATGGTTTGTTCGTTTCCACTGGGATACGAGAAATTAATCCATGGTAATATCAGGCTGATAACAGCGGTTACTAATAAATAAAAGCGGTTTTCCTTAAAAAAGGTTTCTTTACGCAGCCACAGGCCATAAACCAAATAAAACAACAACAAAGCTGCTGAAGCTTCCAGCAATACCAACACGAATTTATCCATTTTGGGCCTCCTTCTTTTTATCGATTTGTTGCTCAATCAGTTTTTTCATTTCTTCCATCTCCTGCAAACTCAACGATTCTTCTTTGGTAAAAAACGAAACCATTTGTTTGTACGAACTGCTGAAATAGCTGCCTACAAAACTTTTTAAATAGAATTTTGAGTACTCCCGCTTCGAGATTAAAGGGAAATAACGAAAGGTTTTACCAAAAGCTTCATGACCCACAAATTCCTTTTTCTCCAGAATACGCACAATGGTAGATACGGTATTGTAGGCCGGCTTGGGTTCAGGAAGCTCTTCGATAATTTCTTTAACAAAAGCTTTCTCAAGTTTCCAGAGTACCTGCATTATTTGATCTTCGGCTTTGGTAAGTTCTTTCATAAAAATTTATTTTTCCAATTGTCTGAAACAAAACTACAACTAATTTTTTAGTTTTCAAACTAAACTATTAGTTTTTTACCTAATTATTTAGTTTGAATTGAATTTTTACAACTTATAATATTGATATGATGCAATATAAACACAAACGAACCGTCTGATAAAATTTTAATTTCATGAAGTTTTTTTAACAACAAAAATCCCACCACAAAAAAATGTGATGGGATTCGCAAATTAAATATGTTTAACCCTGTGCTACGATTCTATTTTGAATTGAATATCCTGACTGGTTTCGTTTCCAAGCCGGTCGATGGCACGGATTTTCATTTTTATCATTGAACCTGCTTTAAAATTATCGATAATTCCCTGGTAACGTTGTTCTTTTCCACCATTAATGGAATAGTATATTTTATCGTAAGCTATCTGCGCATTGGTTACCGAAATAAAAAGCGCCACATGCGAAGGATACACATCAACCGATTCGCTGTCAATGGTTTCATTTCCGACAGGCTGTACGCTAAAGCGGCTGAATATCTGCGGTCCGGTATTGTCGATGGCGAACCACAAGGTATCGATATTTATGTTTCCCAATTTATCGACAGCGCGAATTACCAATTCGCATTCTTTTCCCAATTTAAAACCATCGATAATGCCGGTGTACATTTTTTCCGTTTCGCCATTCAGCGAATAGAAGATACGGTCGATAGCCACTTTGGCATCAGTTGCCGATAAAAACAGCACGGCATGACTGGAATATACATCGACCATCTGGCCTTTTACTTCTTTTTTTGCAACGGGTAAAATGCTAAAGCGCGAATATACATCGGGTCCTTTATTATCGACCACCAGATAAAGTACTTCGCGGTTTGAGTTATCGACATTGTCGTAGCCGTAAATATTCAGCACATGAGGACCTTCCGCCTCAATAGCAAAAGGCGCATCGTAATTAATTTCGGCCCCATTATCAAGACTGTAGCTTAAAGCTTTCAGTCCGGATTCGCTATCGGAAGCCCATAATTTTATGTGGGTGTCCCGGTTTACAAAGATGGTATCACGGGCTTTAAACATCTTACCTTCGAATTCATACTTTAGCTCTGGACCGGTCAAATCGACATAAGCAGCCTTACTTTTTGTACTTTTTTCTGAAGCCACACTTTTATTTCCTACATAATCGACAGCATACGAAAGAGCAGACAAACTGCCGGAAACGGTAGTTAAATAAAAAGGCTTCTCGTAGGTTTGGTATTCGCCTTGATTTAAGGCATATTTTATTTCTTTAACTCCGGCCTTATTATCAACAGCAGTTAGTTTGAGTTTGGTTCTCCCCGATGAATACTCTTTACCGTTTACCACAAAACTATTGCCCATAATTTCGTCGACCAAAATGGGCGGAGTTTTGTCCACATAAAAAGTAAACACCTGCTCGGCTTCCTTATTTTCCACCTTGTCGACAGAATAATAAGCAATGGAATGTTCTCCTTCTGATAAATAGGCACTATGCAAAGTACCGCTGTATCGGGTATATTTGCCTTCATCAATCTTGTAAAAAGTATTTTTTACTCCTGAAATATTATCAGCTGCCTCCAGCTTTATCTGGGTTCGCCCCGAAATTACCTCTTCATGTTTTTCACCATCGAAAACCAGTTCGGTTTTGGGCGCCGATAAATCGACATTAAATGTTATGTGATGTGGATTCTCTGCATTTCCCACATTATCAACCGCATAATAATCAATGGAGTATTTTTTTTCTTTATCAAAAACAAAGGGCTCTGTATATTTTATATAACCTGCCGAATCAACCGATACAAGTATTTGCTCAACTCCTGCATGTTCATCGCTGCTGCTCAACTCCAAAGTTACTTTACCTACAAACAGGTTTTTTCCGTCGTAATATTTTTGGTCCGAATTGTAATTCAATTTAGTTTTGGGAGGACGGCTGTCGGAATAAACTTCAAAAACCACATCGGTAAGCGGATAATAAGTTTGCCGGGTTTCAGCATCAACAGCCGATGGCGAACGAAACGTATTATACCCCTCCGTATCGAAATACATGGGGTTTACAAATTGTTTTGTGCTGTCGCTCTCCAGACGATTCAAATCGGATTTTGTATCGGGTTGGGTCGAAATAAAAAGATAAATGGGTAACGATTTTTGAATGTACAATTTATTATCGGGCGAGCGGTACATTTTATAAGGATGCTCCAGTGGCTGCTGGGCATATGCTCCCAAAACAACAGTCAAAGCCAGAAATGCAAATAATAGTCTGTTCATGGTAAAATTTTCTACTTGTTACGATACTTTAATAATTATGTTTAGTTTAGTTTGATTTAAATTTTAAAACCCATCACCAGAACATCGTCCAAACGTGGATACTTTTGACCGTGCCAGGCCAATAAAGTCTGCTCCAGCGTGGTGGCCTGCTCATGCATGGCCTGGGTATGAATGTTTAAAAGCAGTTCGCGAAAGTTTTTCATGAAATACTTTTTTCCTTTTTCGCCGCCAAACTGGTCGGCAAAACCGTCGGAACACAGGTAACAGGTGGTTGGTTTACTTACATCGATGGTAGTTTGCGTAAAAAAACGCTCCGTGCTGCCTTCGCCTTTCATTTGACCTCCCACTCCAAAAAAATCACCTTTTATGCTTTGCATTACTCCGTCCTGAATGTAAATCAAAGGGTTTACTGCACCGGCGAAGGTAAGTGATTTTTCCTTTTGATTATAGGTACAAAGCGCAATATCCATCCCATCAGAATTTCCAGTATTTTCCTGCTTAAGCGATTTCTTTATCATGACATGCATTTTCTCCAGAATCTGTTTGGGTTCTGTAATTTTCCGATCGATCACAATTTCGTACAAAAAATTCATTCCCAACATACTCATGAATGCGCCCGGAACACCATGCCCCGTGCAATCGACCGCTGCAATAATTCTTAGATGGTCCTGACCCGGAACTTCGGTAAACCAGTAAAAATCGCCACTTACCACATCGCGCGGACTAAAAAAAATAAACGATTCCTTAAACAGTTTGGTAAACGTATCGATTTCGGGTAGTAATGCTCCCTGAATATTTCGCGCATAATTAATGCTCTGATTAATCTTTTGATTTTTAGCCTGAATTTCCTGATTCTGCATCCGTATTTCCTGATTCCGGTGCTCAAGAATAATATAATGTTTGCGCTTTTGACGGTAACTGTACAAAATAAGCAAGGCCAAAATGGCTACAAAACCCATCCCAATAATAAAAATTAAGGTTAGCAATTGCTGGCTTTTTAATTCGGCTTGCTTTTTTTCCAATTCCAGTTCCTTTATCAGGTTTAACTCTTCGGCACGTTTTAAGGAATCCTGCGTTACCGTAAGTTTAACCTCGGTTTCCTGCTTTTCCTGCAGGGCTTTTTCAGCTTTTTTATGAGCCTGTTTAACCATGGTCTGGCTTTTCGCTTTTTCTGTTTCCACCTCTTCTTTTTGCACTTGGCGCTGAAACGAAGCATACAGGTTAAAATATTCCATCGATTGCTGGTTATCGCCAATCTTTTCAAAATTTTCGGCTAACAAACCGTAACAGGTACGTAACAACTTTTTGTGATTCATTTCTACCAGAATGGGTAAAGCCATCTGCAGATTTTCGATAGCTTCCTGGTTGCGATCCAACAAAGCTAAAGCGCCGGCAATGTTCATGTAATTGGTAGCAATATCCTGCTTTTGATTCAGGTTCCGGCTAATGAGCAAACTTTTCCGAAAGAAAACCAAAGCGGTTTCCGGCTGACCCAAATCGGAATGAATCATGCCCATATTGCTGTAAATAGCCTTAATGGCATTCTCGTTTCCCAGCTCTTTATTTATAGCCACCGATTGTTCAAAAGCCTGAATAGCTTTTGGGTGCTTTTCCTGCTCCCAGTAATAAAAAGCCAGTTTATTTAACGTTGCAGCCGCCTGCTGTTGATTATTTGCTGCACGATAAGTTTGAACTTCCTGAATTAACTTTTCGGCCAAATCCTGACCAAAGAGCCGGGGAGCCAGATGCATAACAATAAAAACGGATAGCAGTATTCTAAGTCCGACCATACCTTCTGTGTATAAAAACCTGCTACAATGTAATAAAAAAAAAGGTTTTAGAAAACCTAAAACCTCTATGAATCATGTGTCGGATAACCTGTTATAAAGAATCAAAAAACCGGAAAGGCATTTGTACCATATTTTGGTAATCTTCGCCCAACTCACCCATTTCGGGATCGGTATAATGCCAGTGAATTTCGATATTTTTCCCTGCCTTGTATAGTAATTCAAGACGCTCAAGCAAGGCCAATAAAAATTTTGAGGTTGTGGTATTAAAGTATTCCAGTTTCATTTTAAAAACTGTATTTTCAGCCGGATGACAGAGATACTCTTCAATCCAATGCTCAATAGGTTCGTAAAATTTTCCTGCGTTTTCCAATATGGAACGCCCGCTAAGTTCAAGGGTTCCGGTTTCGGCATTAAAATTTACATCGGGTCGGTTTGAATTTCCATTAACCGTAAATGCTTCTTGTTTTACAACTTCCATTTTGGTATTTGGGTTTTGATGCATAAACGTAAAACAATCGGTTCTATTGTTTCTTTTCTAATAATTTTGCGGCCATAGCCTTGGCAATTTCCCGGCAACGGTCCACATCGCTAACACTGGGTGCACAGCGGGCTTCAACCTGTTCGCCTACCAAATCCCATTTAATTTCTTCGGCAAATTTATTAATAGCTCTAACTCCTCCGCCTCCCCAACTGGCCGAACCAAAAACTCCGAGGTAACGCTCGCGTAATCCATAATGTTCCAGGTCAGACATCAGGTGGGCCATGGGTGGAAAAATTCCTCCGTTGTAGGCACAACTTCCAAAAATAACTCCTTTGTATTTCCAGATATCATTAATAATGTACGAAGTATGCGTTTTTGCCGAATCGTAAACCTTAACATTTTTCACGCCAGCCTCAATCAAAAAGCGGGCAATATAATCGGCCATACGTTCGGTATTTCCATACATCGAGCCAAAGACCACCACAACTCCCGGTTCTCCTTTGTGCGTACTCCAGTTGTTGTATTTTTCAATGATATAAGGAATTTGCGAGCGCCAGATTAATCCATGCGAAGGCGCAATTAGCTTAATCTCAATTCCGGAAAGTTTGTTTAATGCTTTTTGTACCTGTGCTCCATATTTCCCGACAATGTTTGAATAATAACGACGAATTTCTTCGTTAAAGCAGGTTAAATCGAGCTCATCGTCAAATACTCCCCCATTCAGTGTACCAAAGCTTCCAAAAGCATCGTTCGAGAATAAAATTTTATCGGTAACATCGTAAGTAACCATCGACTCGGGCCAGTGCACCATGGGAATCATAAAAAACTGAAGTGTGTGTTTGCCCAGATTCAGGGTGTCACCTTCTGAGACTTCGTGCAAATTTTTTGTAATTCCGTAAAAACCTTCCAGAATCGGAAAAGTTTTCCGGTTTCCAACAATGGTAACATTGGGGTAAGCCTGAACCACATCTTTTATGGCACCGGAATGATCGGGTTCCATGTGATTTATTATCAGGTAATCGAGTGTTTTATTGCCAAGCAATTCTTTAATCCAGTCGACCAACTCACCCGAAAAAGGGGCCTCGGCGGTATCAATTAAGGCTGTTTTTTCATCATCAATTAAATAGGCGTTATAAGTAACTCCTTTCTCCAAAGGCCACTGATTCTCAAAAAGGTGTTTTCGTCTGTCGTTAAAACCCAACCAGTAAACCCGTTCGCTCAATTCAACTTTTAATGCCATATGCTGATAAATAAATTGTTGTACTTAATTTGGCGCAAAAATAGCTTTTTTTAATGAATGAACCTACCTGATAAAAAGCAGGTCGATGCATTTAAAAAGTCACATTCTGGTTAGGCATAAAATGCCTCCGGACCCGGATAATTCAGCTTACGGACAGCCAGTTCCTGCGGAAAAACCCGGTAAACTACGCTGGCTTCGGAACACAAATCGCCTTTATCGTTAAACAAGCGGGTATGAACTGTAATATGTTTTTTATCGGTATCGACAATTTTACCAAGCAACTTTATGCTTTCGCCACTGGTTGAAACCGGCTTCAGAAAACTCACTTCCATTTTAGCCGTCATTCCGGCGGTTTTACCAATCACGTAAATTACCCAACTGGCCAGTTCATCGTGCAGGGTCGATTGAATACCGCCATGCAAAGTGTCGATGTAGCCCTGATATTCGGGCTGCGGTTTCCACGTGCAAATCACGGAATCGTCCTCTTCAAAAAAATCGAGTTTTAAACCAATGGGATTACTTTTGTCGCATCCAAAACAATGAAACGAATTGGCACCCTGCCAGGGATTTTTTAATTTTCTCATCGCATTAAAGATTTTGGGAACCAAAAGTAAGAGATAATTGAAAAAGAAACCACTTTTTATTTCTTTCGGAAAGTAATAACAAACCCTATCGCTTCATGTATCAAAAAAACAAACCCATTGTAAGTATTAAGCTACAGACAACCGACAGAATTATTGATGCGCTGAGTTATGCCGCTTTGATTACACTTTTTGCCATTTCATTGGCTTTTTATGCTGACCTGCCTGAAGAAATTCCTTACCATTACAGCTTTTCAGGAACTCCCGATGCCTTTGGTGGCAAAAACTCCATTTGGATTCTTCCCGGTGTTGGAACCCTTATAATCATTGGTATTTCCCTGTTAAGCAAAATCCCATCGACATTCAATTATCCGGTAAAAATTACCGCGCAAAACGCTGCAAAGCAATACAGCATGGCTATCCGGTTTATGGGATTGTTAAAATTACTTATCGGATGGTATTTTTGTGTATTAAACTACCAAAGCATTCAAGTAGCTCTTGGCCATTCGAATAAACTGGATGGTGTTTTCGTTGTTTTGTTTTTATCTGCAATGGCTTTACTTCTTAGCACCTATTTAATCAAAGCTTATAAAGAAAAATAAGCGGAATTTGCCGGTTCCATTTATAGGTAGTAGTCGATTAAACGGATAGAACCCGCCAGGTAGCTGCTTCCAAAAAGGTTCAAATGATTCAGCTGGTGATACAGCAAATACAAATTTTCGCGGTATTCCCATCCGGGAGCTAAAGGAAAATGCTGCTGATAACTTTTATAAAATTCGTGGCTAAATCCCCCAAACATTTTTGTCATGGCTAAATCGGCTTCGCGATGACCGTAATATGCGGCCGGATCAATCAATACAGCTTTTCCCTGCTTATCACACAAATAATTTCCGCCCCACAAATCGCCATGAAGCAAAGTGGGAACTTCTTCGCTGCCATGTAAAATTTCCGGAACTTTTGCGAACAGTTGTTCTAATTTGGTTTCATGCTTGCGGTTAAGCAGTCCGCTTTGTCTGGCGAATTTTACTTGCGGATAAAGCCTTTTATGCAGGTAAAATTGGGACCAATTTGTTCGTTCAGCACCTTCGGCCACATTATACTGTGGTGTGGAACCAATAAAATTATCTTCATAAAAACCGTAATGCGCTGCTGTAAACCGATGCATTTGAGCAAACGCAGCGCCAAAATCGCTAAAAAAATTATCGGGCTTTGGGCCCTGTTCTATAAATTCGAGCAATAAAAAATCGTAATCGGCCAATACAACTTCTGGCACCCCGATGCATTGTGCCTTTGCCAATTCCTGTAAACCGTGAGCTTCTTTTAAAAACATTCCCTCACCCCCGGATTGGGTTTTCAGAAAGAAACGCTTTCCAATCTTTGTGGTAATTAGTTTACTATCGGCAATGCAACCACCCGAAACCGAATGGGCCGAAGCCAGGCTTTCGTTTAAAAAATTTTCAATTTTTTGCTGAATTTCAAAGTTTATGTGCATCGCAAATGGTATTTAACAAGCCCTGACAGGCGTCCTCAAGTATATCGAGTACTTTTTCAAAACCTGCTGCTCCGCCATAATATGGATCGGGTACAAACCCCGGAGAGCTTTGCCGGCAATAATCGGTCATTTTTGAAATCTTATGCCAAAGTTTTCCATCGGGAATAAAAGGTTTCAAATCGCGTACATTTTCATCGTCCATGGCAATCACGTAATCGAAGTTCAAAAAATCGTCGGGCGTAACTTGACGCGAAATGCTGGTTAAACGATAGCCCCTTTTTATGGCATGTTGCTGCATTCGGGCATCGGCGGGCTCTCCGGCATGGTAGGCAATGGTTCCGGCCGAATCGCAAACAATTTGCTCCGACAAACCCGCTTTGGCCACGTAAGCATTCATTACCGCCTCGGCACTGGGCGAACGACAAATATTTCCCATACAAACAAACAATACCTTAATCGGCTTCTTCTCTTTTTCCATAGCAAAAGTATTTTCCTGCCGAAAATACACATTTTATAAACTTCTATAAAATGGAGTGCTTTTTTTGAAAGCTGAGTGCAGTTTTTTATTGCATTTGAATAAGGTATTTCTACTTTTGTGTTACTAATTTAAAAAAGGTGTTACTATGTCGTTAAAACGCTTTGGGGTTTCGCTGGAACAGGAATTACTCGACGATTTGGATCGTATTGTTGAAAACCAGCGATTTCCGAATCGCTCGCGGGCTTTGCGCTTTTTAATCAATGAGCACAAAACCCGTCAGAGTATCGAAAGTAATCAGGATGTAACCGGAGCCATTGTGCTGGTTTACGATCACCGGATTACCCGTTTGCATAGCGAGATTGCCCAATTGCAGCATGAATACAATTGTATGGTGCTTTCGAGTCAACACATTCACCTGGACGAAAAAAACTGCATCGAAACTGTTGCGGTGCGCGGAACTTTTGAAAAAGTAAACAAACTCAGCAACAAACTGATGGCTATAAAAGGAATCCGCCATGGCAACCTGGTCGTTTCGTCCATCGAAA
Source organism: Salinivirgaceae bacterium (assembly GCA_050179685.1). Taxonomy (GTDB): domain Bacteria; phylum Bacteroidota; class Bacteroidia; order Bacteroidales; family SZUA-534; genus GWE2-40-63. The sequence continues at coordinate 90,800 of JBFXEW010000003.1, read as the reverse complement.
AATAATCATAACACTAAACTTCGAAAAAAAACAATTATGATTACTTCGCTAAAAACCCGTTTCTCATTTTTGCTATTGTTTTTTACCAGCATGCTCTTTGCACAAGCGCCTGATTACCACATTACCGATACCATCGATATTGACGAAGTGGTTGTAACCGGAAGTAAAGTGGCTGTTACAAAAAATCAGGTGCCTTATACCCTCTCGGTTATTAAACCCGAAGTAATATCCAGTAGCGGAGAATCATCGCTTTTACCAGTTCTTAGCGAGCAGATTCCCGGATTGTTTATTTCGGAACGCGGAGTTACCGGTTTTGGTGTAGCCGAAGGTTCTGCCGGACAAATATCGATGCGGGGAATTGGCGGCTCACCAACCACACGGGTTCTGATTCTGCTTAACGGAAGTCCGCAATATATGGGAATTATGGGTCATCCGTTAGCCGATGCTTACCGCTCGTCGAATATTGAGCGGGTTGAGGTTATTCGCGGACCGGCTTCTACCCTGTATGGTTCAAACGCAATGGGTGGCGTAATTAACATTATTACCAAAGAACAAACAAACCAAGGACACAGTGGCCATGCATCGCTTCAGTACGGTTCGTACAACACGCTGAAAATCTCAGCCGGTGGCGGATACAAATCCGGTAATTTTTCGAATTATGCCGGAATAAACTTTGACCATACCGATGGCCATCGACCAGCCTCCTATTTCAATATTTTGGATGGATACTACAAAGCTTCGTATAAATTCAACTCCAACTTTAAACTTTCGGGCGATGTGTCGCTGGCCAAATTTAAAGGAGCCGATCCCGGATTAGATCAAGCTGAAGCAACTTCACCGGGCGACACCCTCGATATTTTGCGTGGAATGGGTTCGTTGGTGTTCAACAATATCTTCGATAAAAGCAATGGTTCACTACGCTTGTTCTATAATTATGGCAAACACGATATAACTTCTGGTTTTTTATCGGACGATTACAACCTGGGTCTGGTAGTTAACCAAAACTTTACTTGGTTTAAGGGAAACACCCTAAGCCTTGGATTCGACTACAAAAATTACGGTGGAAAAGCTGAGTTGACAAAATTCATGGGCGGAACCGAACTGGTTGATACGGCAATGAGCGAAATAGCCGGTTTACTAACCATACAGCAGGAATTGTTTAACAAACTTACCCTGAATGGAGGCCTGCGCATCGATAATCATTCAACCTTTGGTACCGAAATAGTTCCTACCGGAGGATTTAGTTACCGAAACAACTACCAAACAATTATTAAAGCGGCTGTTTCCAAAGGATTCCGCAGCCCAACCATTCGCGAACTGTTTATTCAGTTTCCGTTTGCCCCTGCTCCCAATGCCGGGTTAAAACCTGAAAGCAGTATAAACACCGAAATTGGCTTGCAGCAAAGCTTGTTTAATAATTCGCTAAACATTGAAGTCACTTATTTTAATATAAAAGCCAAAAATCTGATTAATGTGGGCTTGGATGAAGCCAATCAGCCTGCTTTTATAAATAATGGCGATGCCCATAACCAGGGAATAGAGTTTGCTTTTAATCAAAAAGTTAATCAGCAATTCAGTTGGAATACCAATTACACTTATATCCATATAGAGAACCCCGTAGTGGGAACCCCGGCTCACAAATTCTATCTGAGTGCCAACTACCACCCCGGCAAATGGAAGCTGCATGCATCGTACCAACAAATTGCCAACATGTATTTGGCCATTGGCGAACAGGAAATAAAGGAAAACTACAGTTTGTTAAATGCCCGTATAGCCTACCAGTTTCTTAAAGAACTGAATGTTTTTGTGAAAGCAGAAAATTTATTGAACCAGGAGTACACCATTAATATTGGCTACCCAATGCCCGGAACTACTTTAATGGGCGGTATTTCCGTAAGATTATAAGTCGGTTGGGAATTGGTTTTTTTGTCTTTTCAGGCAAAAAAACCAATTATCCCGATTATTCGCTTACCTTTGCAGACTTATTTTTATTACATGACGTTCAAAGAATTAGCATTAATTGAGCCCGTCCTGAAGGCACTACAGGAAGAAGGATACACACAACCCACTCCCATTCAGGAACAATCAATACCTATTTTACTCAGCGGGAAAGACTTGCTGGGATGTGCCCAAACCGGAACCGGAAAAACAGCTGCTTTTGCCATTCCCATACTTCAAAAAATGTATTTAGACCGGTATCAAAACAAAGGTTCACGCAAGGTGAGAGCTTTGGTAGTTACCCCAACACGCGAACTGGCCATTCAGATTGGCGAAAGCTTTACAGTTTACGGAAAATACACCGGCATAAAAAACACCGTGATTTTTGGTGGAGTAAATCAAAATCCGCAAACCGCAGCGCTTAGGCAAGGAATTGACGTATTGATTGCAACACCCGGCCGATTGCTCGATCTGATGAATCAGGGCTATATTTCCTTAAAAGAAATTCAATACCTGGTACTCGACGAAGCCGACCGCATGCTCGACATGGGTTTTATTCACGACATACGTAAAATCATTGCCAAATTACCGACCAAACGGCAATCCTTGTTTTTCTCGGCAACCATGGCTCCTGAAATTGTGGCATTATCGGAAAAGATTTTGGGGCATCCTGAAAAGGTTACCGTAAAACCGGAACAAACCACAGCCGAAAAAGTAGCACAAACGCTTTACTACGTAAGCAAAAAAGATAAACCCAAACTATTGATTCATCTGTTAAAACAGGAATCACTCGATTCGACCCTGGTGTTTACCCGAACCAAACACGGTGCCGACAAAATAGTACGACTACTGGGAAAAGCCGGAATTAACGCCAACGCCATTCACGGAAATAAGTCGCAAAATGCCCGGCAAAAAGCTTTGGGCGATTTTAAAAGCGGAAGTACACAGGTAATGATTGCAACCGACATTGCCGCCCGTGGAATCGACATCGACGATTTGGCTACAGTGGTAAATTTTGATATCCCTAATATTCCGGAAACATACGTACACCGCATTGGCCGAACCGGAAGAGCGAGCGCCAGCGGAATTGCTATTTCGTTTTGCGATGCCGAAGAAAAAGCTTTTTTAAAAGACATTCAAAAACTGATTCAGCAAAACATTCCTGCCATTAAGGAACATCCATATACCGATGGTTGTGACGATGTGCCTGCACCCGCTGAAAAGTAAAACAACAATTCGTTTAAAAGCACCCGCAATTCTCAGGGAGGAAATAAAAACTCCTATCGCAATCCCAGGAACCCAAGGCGCACACAAAAACAAGTCTAAGCTGTTTCATAAACCGGTAAACGAAAAATTTCGTTTACCTTTGTGGTTTTAAAAAAGTTGTTGACAAAACATGCAAACAAATCAAGGCACACGAATAAACAAATACCTGAGCGAAACGGGTTATTGCTCGCGTCGCGAAGCCGATAAGCTGATTGAACAAGGGCGGGTTACTATCAACGGCAAAGTACCCGAAATGGGAACAAAAATAACAACCGACGACAAAGTTCGCGTAGATGGCAAACTCATTACCGAACCCGGAGAGGAATTTGTTTACCTGGCTTTTAACAAACCCAAAGGCATTGTTTGCACCACCGATACGCGGGTTGAGAAAGATAATATTATTGATTACATCAACTATCCCAAACGTATTTTTCCCATTGGTCGCCTCGATAAACCAAGCGAAGGACTTATTTTCCTGACCAACGATGGCGATATTGTCAATAAAATTCTGCGTGCCCGCAACAATCACGAAAAAGAGTACCTGGTAAAAGTAAATAAACCCATCACCCCTGAGTTTATTCAGCGCATGAGCAGTGGAATTCCCATTTTGGATACCATAACCCGTGAATGCAAGGTTGAAAAAATAAGTAAATACGAATTTAAAATTGTACTTACTCAGGGACTCAACCGGCAAATCAGGCGTATGTGCGAATACCTCGAATACAAAGTAGAAGAATTAAAGCGCATCCGGATAATGAATGTAAATCTCGATGTTCCCCTGGGAAAATGGCGCTACTTAACACCCGACGAAATCAACGAAATTCAGCGCTCGGTTTCACCATCTTCAAAAACTTACTAAATTTAACCTCTGGTTAACATTTTAATGATGGCTGCTTAACAGTTGTCATCAGAATTTCAGGTTTTCTTTGCAAAAACTTAAATGTATGGCAAAAAGTAAGTTCATTCTTTTAATATTGTGGAGCTTCATTATCTCCTATAATGCTTTGGCTCAGAGCCAGACGGAGGTTAAAAAAGAAACCTGGGCCGATAAAGGTACCGTGTACGGAACCATTTATGCAAATTTCCATACCGACCTGGGCGGTGAAGAAGCCGAACGGGGTTTTGAAGTAAAAAGAGCTTACCTGGGTTACAAATCAAAAATCGACGAGCATTTTTCGGCCGACCTTACCCTCGACATTGGCAGCCCCGATGATGTATCAGAGTACTCTCTGAACAAGCGCTTTGCTTACTTTAAGAAAGCCTATGTGCAATACCAGTATCAAAACCTGAAAGTGCAATTTGGCGTGGCTGATACCCGCCAGCTAAAAACCCAACAGGATTTTTGGGGATACCGCTACCTATACAAATCGTTTATGGACGAACATAAATTCAGCTCTTCAGCCGATTTAGGGCTGGTGGTTGATTACAAATTTTCGGAAGTATTATCAGCCGATTTTTCGTTTCTAAATGGCGAAGGCTACCATCAGATACAAACCGACGAAGATTTTAAAACCGGATTGGGCGTAACTTTTAAACCTGCCCCGTGGTTGCTTGTCCGTGGCTATTACGATACGTTTATCGCCAATAATACCAATCAATCGAATCTGGCGGGTTTTGCCGGATTAAGCTTTGAATCGTTCACTTTTGGCGCCGAATACAACCACCAATGGAACTACTTATCGCTTTCCGACCGGCATCGTTACGGATATTCGTTTTACCTTACTTACCTGGCATCGGAAAAAGTTAAGCTTTTTGCCCGCTACGATCAGTTGTATTCCAATACCCTTGCGGGAGCAATCAACCCCTGGGATTTAGAAAACGATGGAAGCGCCATAATTACCGGCCTTGAGTTTTCGCCGGCAAAAAAAGTAAATCTTTCGCTAAATTATCAGGATTGGCTGGCTTACGCTGAAAATGGCACCGATGAACATTTCATCTATTTTAATTTACAGTTCAAATTTTAAAAATTTCAGGACTTAACCACTAAACTAAAATGCGATGAATAGAATAAAGATACTTGCTGCAATAATTATAATACTTAGCATAAATGCCTGCCGGAAAAGTGATTTCATTTTACCTGAAAACACAAAAGTAATTAGCGACAAAGGCAGCGGCACCGGAACAACCACCTGGACCAAAGACATGGATTTACTTTTGGAAGGTTTTGTGTTTGTTAACGAAGGACAAACGCTTAGCATAGAACCTGGAACGGTGGTTCGTTTTAAAAGTGGTCAGGGTGCTACCGCCAGCGCGTTGATTGTGGCCCGTGGCGGAAAAATACTGGCCAAAGGAACCAAAGAAGCACCCATTATTTTTACCGCTGAATCTGATAAAACGGATGGCTCTTTGGATAAAACATCGCGTGGACTCTGGGGCGGGCTTATTTTGCTGGGTAATGCGCCCATCAACACTGAATCGGGTAACGATTTTATCGAAGGTATTCCCACCACCGAACCCCGGGGCGAATTTGGCGGCCATCTGCCCGATGATAACAGCGGCGAACTTTCCTATGTTTCCATTCGCTACCCCGGCACTGCGCTGCATCAGGGCAACGAAATTAACGGACTTACTTTGGGTGGCGTTGGAAACCAAACACGGATTGAAAATATTGAAATTATTAACAGCGCCGACGATGGAATTGAAGTGTTTGGAGGAACGGTAAATCTTAAAAATATTATCAGTTTCGGGGCTTCCGACGATGCTTTTGATTACGATATGGGGTACCAGGGAAAGGTACAGTTTCTATTGGCCATACAAAGCGATTCAAGCGGACATAATCTTATCGAAGGCAGTGGAGCAATTGATCCGGTTTATCACAATCCCATTTCAAAGCCTGTAATGTCGAACCTAACACTAATTGGTTCAGCCACAACTTCAGGAAATATGCTGACTTTTGATCGTTATGCCGGTGGCATTATGGTAAATTCCATTCTGGTAAACAAAACCAAGGGAGTTGTAGCGGAATATACCAATGCAAGCACCGATAGTTATGCTCAGTTTAAAACAGGTCATTTAATTATTGAGAATAACCTGTTCGATGCGGTGGCCGGAAATATTAACGATAGCATTTTTACACTTTATGGCGCTTCCATTCCGCCAGCTGCCAAAACCGAGTGGCGGAATTACTTTAATCAGGGAAACAACAAAGTGGAGACAACAGGAATTGGAATAAAAGGAAATGAAATAAACCTGTTTCCTACACTGGCCAGCGATCAAATTCTATATACTTTACCCGATGATTGGTTCGAAACCACCAATTTTAAAGGTGCTTTTGGCACCTACGACTGGACCAAAGATTGGAGCAGTTTCAGAACATTCTTAATAAACCCCTAAAGACATCAAACACTATGGATTTTAGCGTTTCTATAAGTCCCGAACTTAAAAGCAAATGCCCGCAAATGGCTCTGGGTACTATTGTCTGCACCATCAAAAATTCTGAATACCATGCTGAACTTTGGCAGGAAATTGAAAAAGAATCGGAAATCATCCGCAAACAATACCTGCTAGAAACCATCAAAGAGAATCCACAAATTCAGGCTACGCGTCAGGTTTATTTAGCCTGCGGCAAAAAACCGGGTCGCTACCGTCCTTCCTCTGAAGCATTGATGCGACGAATTGTAAAAGGGGAAAGCCTGTATCAGATTAATACCCTGGTCGATTTGGTAAATTTGGTTTCACTTAAGACGGGATATTCCATTGGCGGGTTCGATGTGGATTATATGCAGGGGAATGTGGAAGCGGGCATTGGCCGCGAAGGCGAAGCTTATGAAGGCATCGGTAAAGGAATGCTGAATATTCACCAACTGCCGGTTTTACGCGACGAAAAAGGCGCTATGGGAACACCCACCAGCGACGAAGTGCGAACGGCTATCCATCGCGACACTACCCATTTTTTTATGAATATTAACGGCTACACGGGTAAAGCCGATTTGGAACCTGCCCTGGCATATTCTATGCACTTATTAAAAAAATATGTGGCTGCCAGTGACCTGGTAATTAAGATTGTGGAGTAAATACTTCTACCCTAGCTTTCCGTTTTAGTTAATAGTTAGGCGCCGGCTACTTTTTTAAATGCTTAATCTTAAATGTCTGCCAAATCCTTCCCTGATGATCCGCATCAAAGTAGATAATCTGATGTCTGAGGCATTATTCTCAATCCTTGAAATATAAGTCTTGGTTGTTCCACATTTCTCAGCTAATTGTTCCTGTGTTAAACCATTTTCTTTTCTGAGTTCCTGAATCATGACTCCCAATTTAAACGCCTCAAATCCTTCTTCAAATTTACCCCGCTCCGAGGTTCCTATCTTTCCATATTGTTGGTCCAGATGATCCTCGAACGATGTTAAATTACTGTTTGCTGTCTTTTTCATCGAAATACTGTTTTTTAAGTTTCTCTGCTCTCTCAATCTCTTTCTTTGGAATCTTTTGACTTTTCTTTTGAAAACCATTTATTAGAATTACCAAGCGTCCTCTATCAAAAAAACTGAAAACCCTGTAAATATTGCTTCTAAAGTTAGCGAATCAGGTAACTTATCCAAAACCTTTAACACACTTTTTACAAGATTGAAAAAAAAGTCCCGGAACGTTCCAGGGCTTTTTTACTAGTTTGATGCCAATGCTTAGCGAATAATCTCCAAATGTGCCTGGTCGGTAATTTTTTGACAGTACCGGCATTTTAATGAGATGTTACCATTCTTATCCAACACGTCGAAGCGGGTGGTAATGGCCTCGTGGTTGGTAATGCATTTAGGGTTCATGCATTTGGCAATTCCAATGATTTCTTCGGGTACCATTACCTCATTCTTCTCAACCACCTCGTAATCTTTAATTATATTGAGTTTGGCATGGGGAGCCACCAGGGCAATTTTATTGATATCGCTGTCTTTAAAATAAATACCCGATACTTTTATAATGGCTTTGCGTCCCAAACGGTCGCTTTTAAAGTTGGTTCCAAAAGTTACCTGACTTTCGGTAATTTTATCGAGTCCTAAAATTGAGATTACATTAAACAGGTTGTGGGCAGGAATATGGTCGATTACCGTTCCGTTTTGGATGGCACTAACGATGAGTTTCTTATCTTCTTTCATTATTACACAATTTAAATTTTACAAAATGGGACTAGCGCAAACCTAAAATTTTCGACATAATGGCCTGGCGGGTAAATACCCCGTTTAAAGCCTGTGGAAAATAGTAGGCTTTGTGGCTGGTATCCACATCGGTATTGATTTCGTTTACGCGGGGTAAGGGATGTAAAACCCTAAGGTTGTCTTTGGTCCCTTCGAGCATTTTATTTTTAAGAATGTAAACGTTCTTAACTTTTTCGTACTCCAGCGGATCGGCAAAACGCTCGCGCTGAACACGGGTCATGTAAACAATGTCCGAATCCTTAATATTCTCAGCCAGTTCGCTGTATTCGTTAAAGGCAATTCCTTTCGACTCAAGAAATAGTTTATACTCCTCGGGCATTTTAAGTTCCTCGGGCGAAATAAAGTTGAAGCTTGGATTGAAGTGACTCATGGCCATTAACAATGAATGCACGGTACGTCCGTATTTCAGGTCACCCACCAGCGATATTTTCAGGTTTTCGAGCGTGCCCTGGGTTTTTTGAATGGAGTACAAATCGAGCAAACACTGGGTGGGATGCTGATTGGCGCCATCGCCGGCATTGATAACCGGAACCGTAGCTACCTCGCTGGCGTAGCGTGCACTACCTTCGAGCGGATGGCGCATCACAATCAGATCGGAATAGTTACTTACGGTTAAAATGGTGTCTTTTAACGATTCGCCTTTCGAAACGCTCGACGACGAGGAATCGGTAAAGCCAATTACCCTTCCGCCCAAACGGTTTACGGCACTTTCAAAACTCAGGCGGGTACGTGTCGATGGTTCAAAAAAAAGAGTGGCAACCACTCTTCCTTCTAAAATATTTTGAACCGGATTTTTCTCAAATTCTGAAGCTACGCGTAAAATCTCGAGGTATTCCTCTTTGGTGTAATCGTCGATTGAAACTAAGCTTTTGTTTTTCATTCAGATACAACTTTAGGGTGAGCACAAATTAAATCGGATAAATATAAGAAACCCGGTTCTTTTTATGAATTTTTTATGCTATGGATAAATCTGTTTGTTTTTTTTATCTTTGTAGCTTTCTTTCCTAAAAACGCAGGCAAAAACCCTTCGATTTAATACATTTTCCTGCATGAACACCTTATATGGCTATTTTGGTCTTAGTGTGGACAGCATAGAAACCCTTTGGTAACTGCGATTATTAACAGAAAACTCATCAAAAGTTAAATTTTACGATGCTGCCTGTAAAGCGAATCCTATTGAAGGTAAAGAAATCGACATTGGAGGTAACGCGCATCCTGCTGAACTTATGGAAAACCTCGCTGTAAGTAAAGCGTATGGCATTGACTGTAAAGCGAAGGCTTCTTAACCAGAAACAATTACCGGTGGCAGTGAAGCAATGTCAGGTGACAGTAAAGAGAACGCAGCTGAACCTAAATTATATGACGCTGCCTGTAAAGAATAAGCAATTGTCTGTAAAGAAAATGAAAATGGAATTAGTGCGGATACCACTGAACCTATGGAAAACGCTGCTGCACTTAAATCGGACACTAATGAACGTGAAGAAAATATCATTGACACTAAAGAGAACGCAGCTGAACCTAAATTATATAACGCTGACTGTAAATTGAAGCTGACTGACTGTAAAGAAAATGAAAATGGAGTTAGTGCGGATGCCACTGAACCTATGGAAAACGCTGCTGCACTTAAATCGGACACTAATGAACGTGAAGAAAATATCATTGACCTTAAAGAGAACGCAGCTGAATCTAAATTATATTACGCTGACTGTAAATCGAAGCCCATTGAATGTATAGAAAACTATTATTCATAAAACATTACCTTGGCTTATTGTGCTTTATTGGCATGAAGACCTGGCATTCTCTAAGCCTCTCACTAAGTCTTTAAAATCCAAATCATATTCATCCATAAACCGGATTGCAATTAAACCGCTTGGGAAAAACCAAACATAATTTCCCCCATAACCTAGCATGTAGGTTACATCAACATCGCATCCGTTTGCTCTGAGATCGGTTGTCCAAAATGAGTGTCGGTAATATTTGCCCCGATAATCATTATTGGTGCTGTGACCTGACCACGTTGTAAGCCCCATAGCCTCTTTGCATTTTTCTTTATGCAGTAATTGTTGTCCTTTATACTTCCCTTCGTTTGAAATTAACAAAGCTATTTTAGCCACATTGTCCAGTGTAGGTAATGCACCATACGCCAATAGTGGAATTCCTTTTATACCCTGTGCCTCCACTGTGCGCAGTAAGGTAAAGTCATCTGCACCTAAAGGCAGTAAAACATTTTCGTGAATCAAATCCCAATACATAATTCCCGTGCCTTCGTGTTTCTCTACATATTTTTGGAGTGCATAGGACAATACAAAAAGGTTAGTGGAGGCATAACTAAAATTTTCTCCAGGATTGCCCGGCTTATCACCAAGACCTGCGATATTGTTTATTGCTTCTTCAGCGGTTCGGGCTTTGACGATTATTTCATACATACGTGCAGCATCTTCTCCTCCTTCAGTACCCGTAACCATATTCAGTGTATGTGAAAAAGTTACTCCCTGCCACTCTGAGAGATGATTGGATAGTACCGGAACATAATCCGTAATCAATTCGTTGAAAATGGCAACACCGTAGCGTTCTGCAAAATAAAACAAAGCAAGTGCTCCCGTCATACTTTTACTAACGGAATACACAGCATGACGCATTTCATTAGGGTATGGGTATAATCCGTGTCTTGTTTTGGGGGGTTGTAAATAAATAATTCCATCCATAATAACAGCACCCAAGCTTGTAGAAGCGTTGGTATAGATTGATTTTTCAAAATAATCTGCAATTTTATTATCTGTATCAATTGTGGATAGTGGATAAACAGGAAGCCTGTTCGATTTAAGCCGAATATGATTTTCAATAACAATGTGTGAATCGGAGTAGGTCTGGGGCGTATATGTAGCTGGTAACATGGCACGCATATTACCAACCTGGTGGTCATTATAATCGGCAGTTTCCTGGCTGCATTGCATATAAACATTACTGATTTTATCCTCTTTGTAAATAAAAGTGGCTACGCAGTTTCTAACCTGACCTATGTAACTATCAGTTAAAGTTAACGGAAAGGATGCCCGGCACCAATCTCCATCTTCTGCTTCATGCCAGACTTTTCCGGTTCCGACAATTACATTCCAAGAGTCTTCGGTTTGAACACTATTAACAAATATTTCTTTTTGGATGGGAATCAACTCTTCTCCATTACTTATAAAAGCTATAGTAATTGCCGGAAAGATATTTTCCCCGGGATAATAATCTCTTACTATCGGATATATTATTTCAGTTTTATCGAATGATATGGCACCAGAGAACTGGCACTTAGCAGGTTGTGCCCATTCTGGCATGGTATAAAAGCTCATGTCAATTAACGGAAGTATATCTTTATCGAACAAATGTTCAACGGTTATTTGATTCCTCGGTTGTGTTAATTTCACACCGTTCCATGATTCCGGCTCTTTGCCACAGGAATTCATTAGCAAAACAGCATAGAGAATTAAATAGAATATTTTCATAAAGTGACTAGATTTCTCAAATTAATTAGTCCAATTTTTCTGCTACATGCCATAAATCAAAGTCGCTATAATGTTCCAGTGAGTTACCACAATGCACAATGATAATTTCCTTGTCAGGAATGACATATATATTTTGCCCTAAGTTACCTGAAGCTGCAAATTGAAAACTGGAATCACAGTTTGTATGCCCCCACCACTGATAACTATAATAAACGTGCTTACAGCTATCACCAAACCATTCGGGATAAATACTACGAGGTATCGCTTTCTTTTCTCGTGTTGATTCTATCACCCACTTTTTTGAGATAATTTGCTCCTCATCCCAGTTACCTTCCTTAAGGAAAAGACGTCCAAATCGCGCATAATCAATTGCCCTTGCTATTAAACGACTGGGCATGTATTCAAATCCCGATTTTTTACTGTCAACGGAAAATAATGCATCGTACTCCATTATTTTGTTCCATAATTTTTCTTCAAGATATTCGGATACCGTTTTGTTTGTTGCCCTTTCAATTATTAATCCTAAATAACTTGTGTTGTAATTGCAATATTCAAAAGTCCCGCCAGGTTCAGTTTCTACATAAACCTTTTTTAATAAAAGTTTTCGAACGTTCGTATGATAATACCCTATTGCTTCATCATGCCAGGGAGCATGAATGTATGTTCCCGGAATAAAACTGGTATTGTATGCTAACCCGGAACGCATTTCCAATAAATTCCTGATGGTTATTTTTCCAAACTTTTTATCTCTTTTTAAAAGCTCAGGAATATACTCAGTAATGGCATCATCAATGCTTAAAATTAATCCATCATCAATGGCTGCGCCAATTAAAAAGGAAATAAACGATTTGGCCATCGACTGTGAATGGAAATAAGACTCTCTGGTAAATCCGTTAAAGTATTTCTCATACAAAACCGTATCCTTTCGGATGAATATCAGTGCTGTGGTTTGCGATGTTTCTGCCCACTCCTCAAAAGATTTAAAGCCGGAGTTGGCTACCCTGTCCTGAAATAAATCTTCAACAAATGCCGAATCAGGACATTGCATGAATTCAAACGTACTATTGGCACCCTTTATAATTCTGTTTTCGTAAAGCTGGTAATCATAAACGTCTGCTACGTTTTGTGTAATTAACCGATAGACGTATCGCGGTGAAAATTTAATAGACAAAACAGCCACACTAAGAACCAGAATTATAAGCGGTGCTAATACAATTGTTATAATGGCTTTCTTCATAATACATTATGTAGTTTTTACGGATGATTTTCGGAATCCACAGTATATTAACCAAAAAGCCAATAACATTTCCGCTAGTGTCATGGGTAAGACCAGGATTTTCTCTATCGAACTTATTACCTCACTGTTGAATAAACTTAATTGTTGTGCCGTATGAATAAATGTATAACTGATGCCACCTAAATATAATAAATAGCCTAATATCCAATGTACAGCTTTTGATTTAACTGACAAATATCCCAATCCGATGAGATGTAATCCAAATACAATAAGCCCTATTGACCATAGTTTTTCAAATAGTAGTAAATGCGAGTAAGATTCTGATACGATAAGTTCGTTTGATAATGGATTATTTATTGATAAAATTGGAATTATCTTAAATAATTGGATGATTGCAATCCCCAGTATTAAAGTATATACAATTCTAATGACAGAAGTAATTAATGATATCGGTTTCGACGTACTGCGAAAGAAAAAATATAATGTTATTGCCACTATGACATCCAAAATAAAGATAATGCCCCATCCTGCTAATTCAGCAAAGAATAGTAATTTACCAGCTATTAGGTTCTGTAAGGATATTTCAGAAGAATCTGTTACCAAACTATTGTGAGCGTATCCAAAGGAGAAGCCTGCGACTATAGCCATAATTACCAAGGCTATACCTGCAATAATTCCATGTTTTTTCACTTTATTTTGCATCTTAATACAGCTTTTAATTTATTGATAAAAACATCAGCGATGGCTTTTTGTTCTTAATGACTCTTCATGTAAGTTGTATGAACATTGGCCGTTTGTGAGGTAAATTCCTGTCAAATTATTACGCAGTTTTAGTGCTTGCATGCAAAAGGCACCTAGGCAGGGGCTACAAACTTTGAAATTTGCCACATCGCCTGCCATTTAATAAATGTTATGGTAACTATTTTTACCAATTGTTTTTTTCAAGTAGTTACTCAACGACTTTTTAGCCATAAAAACCAGTTCCTCTATAAACAATTATATTTTTATTCTCTTTTTTCATAATTTCAAATTAAGAGGGTGCTTCATTGTATTGAAAGGATGACATTAATCGCACTTGCATTGTTTCTTGTTTTTATGTTAAAATCACAACTAAAAATAAATTGAAATTGTGACTTTTACAAGACCCACAGCAAGACCGGTCTGAGCGGGGGGTTGTTATTGTGCCTTGTTGCTGTGAAAAGTAAATTATTTTCTATCCTTTCTAAAATCTTGCAAGCACATAAAAACATAGCTTCTTAATTTATGCTTTCCTTTTTCTTTTGTGACCAAAAGAAACAAAAGTCTTGCAAAACCAACGAATTTCGATAAGTACTTCCCTGCGCTTTGCAAAGGCCCCAACTCAAGTTTGTGCTTGTTCTGTTTCGTTCTAAAACGGAACTGACACTTTACCCTTATCGACAATTCCACACCTGGTTTTGCCTGCCCACCGCACCGCACTAAATAAAATCACTATAAATATTTGGGCTTACCTTACAAGGTTAAAAGCAGGTAGTTGCCTGCTGGCAATGTTTAGTTCAACATACCCTCCAATGCAAAGCGTATGTGAGTAAGGCTTTATCGGAGGGTGTGTGTTGTAGCCAGTGCTAATTTGTTTTTAATGTCTGTAAATCAAATTAATTTCAGAAAGTTCCTGTCCTATTTGATGAATTCCATACAATATTTTTTCTGTCTGTGTATCAGATGGTTTTTTGTGTCCTTGAACATACTGGGATAATAGCGTTGGATTCATTCCTATTTTGTCTGCCAGAAATTTTGCGTTTAAAACTTTATAATATTGAAAAAACTGTTTAAAATCAATTTCAAACTTCAAGTTCTCTTGGGTGATTTTAATACCCTCTTCTTCAAAATTTAAAATAGCAGCTTCTAATGCATTATTCATTATTTCTGTAATCGTTTTCCCAGTTGTAAAAATTGGATATTCTTCGGAAAATGCAGAAAATCCTGTGTCAGTTTTTTCTACAATCATTCTAATTTTTTTTCTTAGCATTTTCATAATCAACAGATTTATTAATCCAACATTTTTATCCCCGCGTCCTTAAAAATCTTTTTTTCTAGTCCCTTTCCCATTTCTTGACTACCGTGATTTGGAAAAATTATAATCCCTTTTTTCTGGTCGTGTTTTAGTTTCACGTGTGAACCTTTCTGCGATATTGGATACCAACCATCTTTAGTTAATATTCGGTATAGTTCAGAACATTTCATCAACGGTAATTATTTTTAAAGCACGTTGTAAAAGTAAATAATAATTTACCTAAGTGCAAGATTATTTCAAATAATTTGACGGTTATGTTCTTCTTTTAGCTAGAACGCTGGCGGTATCGCCGGGAAGGAATTGGGGGCTTCATTTCTGTCCACCATTACAAAAGTTGAAGCGGATTACTAGGCTTCGCATACCTCTGAAACCCTTATGAATTATACACATTATTAACGGCATGTGCTTTATAAAATTCAACATTTTCTTTAGTTTTACATATGGGTCATAATTTTAAATCAATTCTCTTATCTCACTCTCAGCATAATTTCCATGAATCCCATTTTTGTCAATAAAGTATCTCACAATTTCTTCATCTGTTAGATTGTGTGTCTCTTGTAAGCCCTTAATAATTAATTGCAAATATTCTCTACTTGGCTTTGTTGATGTTGTCAAATTGGTCTCATTAGTTAAAGTAAAGATTGGATATCCTTTTTCTCTACCTAAGTATATTAGATTTCCATACCAAGAGGGAGATTTGAAAATTGAATGACCTTTCATAATAGCTTCATTAAAATCTATTTTCAGATAATTTGCGGAATCGGTTTCTTGTTTTGCTACATCTTCAAGTTGTTGTTTGGTCACCAAATACATTTTTGCAAAAGTTTTCTTTTCATTGTTTTCATTAATCTTAACAAAGCCAACACCACCATTTTGCCATGGCCGTGAACTTTTAGCAAAATATAACTCATTATTGATGGTTATGGGTTTAACTTTTTTGGGATTATTCTTGTCTCTACAACCTTCATAATTTTTATAACTTCCTTCAGGTTGTCCTCCTCTGATATAACAAAGAAATCTATTCTCCGAGATATTGGAGCCAAATCCAACATACCAAACCAAATTATCATTAGTCATTTTTAATCCGATAAGTTCTATAATTTTTATTAAAAGTCTTTTTAGCATAAACTAAGGCTTTTGTAACAGTCATAATTGTTGTTGTTCAAGCATTGCCGCTAAGAATAATCTAATTCCACCCTTATTCCCTTTATCCAAAAAAAAATGGGATGATATCAGTAAGTGGGTACGTTTATTTTTACTATTACTGC
This sequence comes from Salinivirgaceae bacterium, assembly GCA_050179685.1. Lineage (GTDB taxonomy): Bacteria > Bacteroidota > Bacteroidia > Bacteroidales > SZUA-534 > GWE2-40-63. The sequence goes on along the minus strand of JBFXEW010000003.1, from coordinate 74,400 downwards.
TGTTTGGGTTCACGATAATTGGTTTCAGTTAACCAAAGCTATAAAATTATTTCATGCCAACGCACTTATCGAATAGTTTTTTGGTTTAATGCATCTTAACTTAAGATGCTGGGAACCCCCGATACATCGGGGAGCCCGGCGAAGCCCATATGGCCTGCGGACCCTATACTCTCTCTACTTATGAGACAAGTACGCAATCTGACTAAACTTTTTCATCAATTCGTAAGCCTTCGACTTCGGCCAGGCGATCGCGTAAGCGCTGTCCTTGGCTTTTTCGGATGGAAAGGGTGATGCGGCAGGTATTGTCGAACTGTTGGTTGCTTTGTTCGGGATTTTCATCCTTAAGAATACGCATTACATCGTTCATTACCGGGTACCCAAAGGCAACGGTAAAACGGTCCTGCTCAAAACGCTCCTCAATGGTGTTGTTTTCGATGGCATCGGCAGCAGCCGTACGGTAAGCATTTATGAGTCCCGATACACCCAGCTTGGTTCCCCCGAAATAACGGATAACCACAATCAAAACGTTGGTCAGGTTGTACGAGTTTAACTGCCCCAGTACCGGAGGACCCGAAGAGTTGGACGGTTCGCCATCGTCGCTGCAGCGATACAAGTCGCCCTGGGTTCCCAGGCGAAAAGCATAGACATGGTGTCGGGCGTCGTAGTATTTTTTTCTTAATTCTTTCAGATGCTCTTTTACCTCGTCTTCAGAATTTACCGGATAGGCAAAGGCAAGAAACTTACTTCCTTTTTCTTTGTAACTGCCTTCGGATGTTGAAGCCAGGGTTCTGAACCGGTCGGTAATCGTTTCGTCCATAGGCTTACAATTTTAATGGGTGTCGGGCAAAAGCAGTTTAAAGGCAAAGCTTTCGCCTGAATGGTAGTCGTATGTTAAACGACCACCATTTTTTGTGCTCCATTTTTTACAGAATTGAAATATCATAGGGTGGGCCTGGCAATCGCTGGGTTTATCGGTTTCATACATTAAGCCTCCACGAAAAACCCGTTGCATGTAATCCAATTGTTTTGCATCGCCCTCGCCCTCAACAATAATCAAGGTATCTTTGCTTTCCTGATGGTAATTTATGCTTACTTTTCTTCCTTTTTTTGAACAGTTAATCACCAGTGTTAGTACTTTACGCAACACCGCAGTAAAAGTAAGGTAATCGACAAAAACCGGAAGCGATGCTTTGCGATGTTTCAGGGCAATGCCTTTTTTTGAAGCCGCTGAAGCTACCTGCTGCACTGCGGAAGAAAAAAGCACCGATAATTCGAGCCATTCGGGTTTAAATTCCAACTCTTCGTAAGGCAGGGAACCTTGTTGCACCATAGTTTGTAGCGAGATACCCGTAGCATCGACCGCATTCAACAACACTTCGCCATAGCGACTTCGTACTTCGGGAGAAAGAACCTCTTCGTTCCGAACAATAAATTCGAGCGAAGTCTTAAAAGTATCCAGACTTTTTTGTGCCGTGTTTTCCAAACGATCTATCATACGGTTCTTGAATCCTTCAACCAGCTCGGCATGTTCGAGTGCTTCGAAAAGTTTTTGCTGCATCAAGGCATTGTGGGCCTTAACCTGTGCGTTATCGGCCAGTGAGCGGGTAAGTTGCGACAGAAACAAAAACAAACCGGCCACGGTACCCGAAATCACAATAAAAAAGAAACCCAGGTTTTGCTGTAGGTAAAGGTGATTGGTTTTAAAGGCCAGAAACACCAGAAAAAAATAATAAACCGAACCAAAAACAAAAACATGCCAGCGACCGGCTACCATTCCCAAAGTAATTAGAAGCAAAGGTATGAAAAACGCATTGCGCATCATGTGAAGCATAAAGTCGCCGGGTATCCGGTTCATTAAAAAGATAAAAATAATGTTGGCCAGGGTTCCATAAATAATAATGGCAATGGAAAGCGATAAATTTGCACGCTTTAGCCAGTAAAGTCCATAAAATAAAACGGCCAGTCCAAAGAGTATTCCGTTCGACCATTTGTAGGCCAGGAATTCAGGCTCCCAATAAAAGAATGCATCGTAGCCAGCTCCCAAAATTACCAATACGGCGGTGATATTAAATACCAGCTTCCGCTCGCTGTGAATTACTGCTAAAGGTGAAGTTCCCATAATGCCATCAGATAAAAACTTTAATCATACCTAATAAAACCAATAAACTCAATAACAAACCGGCCCAGTTAATCAGCGAAAAGCGCTCGCGGAACAAAACAAAAGCCATAAGCACCGAAAGCACCACTATACCAATGTTGTTGATTCCAAAAACCAGCGAATTATTAAACTTGAGATCGTTGAGTGCATTAATTAAAAAATACATGGAACCAAAATTTGCCGTACCCAATACAGCCCCCGAAATCCAGACTTTCCACGATAACAACAGGCGCCGCTGTTTGCGGGAATACAATAAAGCGGCAATGCCCAGTAATCCGGCCACAGTGAAATTAACTCCGCTAAAGAGCGATGAGTCGGCAGCCGTTCCAATGTAATGGTACTGGCTGTATTTTATAAGTGAATCGAGTACACCCAGTCCCACAAAAATTGCCACAGGTAACATTACATGGTGAGTTCGTGCGGCTTTAAGGCTATTGGGCCTGACCACAAGAAACACGGCAACTACGGCTGTGCTTATTAACACCAGTTTGGTAAGCGAGAAACTGTCGTTTACATCGTACAACAAGCTGAAAAGCACGGGAATTACAAACGACATTTTTGCTGCAATGCTGGTTACGGCAATGCCTGCTTTTTGGGTTGAACTGCCAATCAGATAGAAATTCACTATCAGCAAAATGCCAATAAGAACCGAAAAAATCATCCACGGCGGAACCGATGAAATTAGTGGTAAAGGATTTGAACCATTTAAGGCAAAGCCCAGTACCGAGGCCATCAGATAATTCACCACAATGGGTGGAAAAAGCGGAATCTGACGCTTTTCGATAATCTTAAAAATAAATAGAATAAGGGTTGAGGATAAAATACTCAGAACTAAACTTACCATGCTTTCCGTATTAATGGGCTGAAATTACTATCTTTTACCGACACTACAAAAAATAGCTACAGCGTTTGGAATCCATTGGGGGATAATCGTTGTCCACGAATAACACGAATAAACACGAATAATTAATTACCCTTCTTTGCTCGTTTTGTCATTCCAGCTATTTCTATTTTCCACCGTAAAAAATATAATTTTACTAATTATACTACCCCTTTGCCTATCGGCATTTCCCCTAAAAGGGGAAAAACCTTTGATTAAACTGTAGTAATCTATCTTGCAGCAAGCTAAGAACTATGTCAAAAGGAACAAATAAATATTGCAAAGAAAAAGATCCGTAGACTGATAATCTTTGTCCACGAATAAACACGAAATATTTATTTACCCAAGCCGATGCTTTGGTTTCTTTGCTCGTTTTGTCATTACAGCTATTTCTATTTTCCACCATAAAAAATATAATTTTACTAATTATACTACCCCTTTGCCTATTGGCATGAGGTTGTCCCAAAAATAATACCTCTTTCCCGTTATCTGCGTTCTATCCCTTTTAATTTGAAAGTAGTTGGTTTAAATCTCTTGCGTTTTAGACACTCTCAAACCTTTGATTAAACTGTAGTGAAAAATAATTGGTTTGAGTAAAATCTTTAAATTCGGTAAGTAGTACTTTTCACCAGTTCTATTGCTGAAAGAGGAATGTTACTAATTCGTGCTCAGAATAACGACTATTTTATCAGCCATCAGCAAATTGACAGTCTTTTTAAACTATTTTTAACTAAAATTCTTAGCTATTTTCCTAAATGTTCATTTTTTACTAAATTCACCCAATCAATTTACCAAAACCAAGATGGAAAACCTATATACAACCCTCGATACCCTGGTGAAAAACGGAACTCCTGCTGCCCTGTGTACCCTGGTTGAATCGTCGGGCTCAACACCACGCAAGGCGGGGAGCAAAATGATAGTGATGCACGATAAAACTATTGTGGGAACTATTGGAGGAGGCAATCTGGAGAACCTGGTTATTCAGGAGGCCGTGAAATGCATCGATGCCAATAAAACCGGATTGTACCATTTTAATCTCGATGCCGATGCCGGCATGTCGTGTGGTGGAAATGCCAGTGTTTTTATTGAGCCGGTGGCCACCCAAAAGAAACTCCTGATTTTTGGTGCCGGGCATATTGGTTCTTTTCTGGCAAAAATGGCGGTAATGCTCGACTTTTCTGTAACACTAATCGATGAACGTCCTGAAATTTTTAAAGAAGATTTACCGCCTTCCATCCGGAAAATTATTAAACCGCATGCTGAAGCCATTGCTGAGCTGAACACCGATTTAAATACCTTTGTATGCGTAATTACCCACAAGCACGACTACGACAAAGAAATCATTGGGGCCATGGGAAGCCTTACCTTAGGCTTTCTGGGAATGATTGGCAGTAAGCGTAAAATTCTCACCATCAGTAAAGAACTTAGCGAAAAAAACATACTAACTGCCGAACAACTCGAACGGGTTAACTGGCCCTTGGGTGTTGGCATTGCCTGCCAGACACCAGAAGAAATTGCCGTATCGGTTCTGGCCAAGCTGGTCGATACGCGAAACAGCATTTAAAAAACATAACATGCAACGAAACTATATCGAATTCATACTGGATGGAAACTTACAAAAAGTAAGCTGGGACAGCAATCAAAAGCTAAAACCCACCACTACCCTACTCCAGTACCTGCGCTTGCTACCTAATCATAAGGGAACCAAAGAAGGCTGTGCCGAAGGCGATTGCGGAGCCTGTACCGTGGTAGTAGCTTCGCTTAACGGGCAAAACCAATTAAGCTATAAAGCAGTGAATTCCTGCCTTATTTTCCTTCCACAAATCCACGGCAAACAAGTTATTACCGTCGAAAACCTAAGCCAGGGACAGTTATTGCATCCGGTTCAGTTATCGATGGTTAGCATGGATGCCAGCCAATGTGGATTTTGCACGCCGGGTTTCATTATGTCGCTGTTTGCTCTGTATAAAGAACCGGGCACGAGCACCGATGAAGAAATACAAGATGCACTGGCCGGTAATTTATGCCGTTGTACCGGGTACCAATCCATTTTAAATGCAGCCCGGGCCGCTCTTAAAAACAAAGGCAAGGATAAATTTTCGGAAAAAGAAGCAGATACCATCGAGCTGCTTAAACAAATAAACCGCGAACCGGCTTTATTTTCAACCGAAGAACAACACTATTTTCAACCCACGCATAGTTCCGATGCACTCGAACTCCGGCAAAAGTATTCAAACGCCCTGCTGATTTCGGGCAACAGCGATATAGGACTTAAAGTAACCAAAAAGAACGAACTGCTTCCGCTGCTTATCGATCTGTCTGAAATTCAGGAATTGAATAAAATTACCGTTTTACCTCAGGGTGTGTATATAGGAAGCAACACACCTTTAAACCGGATAAAAAACGAATTGAAAGAAAGCCATCCAGCCCTACATAAAATATTGGCTGTGTTTGGGTCGAAACAAATACGGCAGGTAGCCACTTTAGGTGGAAATATTGGTTCAGCTTCGCCCATTGGCGACACTTTGCCGGTGCTTATGGCTTATAATGCCCAGGTAATTCTGCGTTCGGTTTCGGGTAAACGGAACCTGATGCTATCGGACTTTATCACCGGTTACCGAAAAACACAACTGCGCCCCGACGAATTAATTGAACAGGTTTTTATTCCCAAACCCGAAGAAAACCGCATTTACGATGTTGAAAAAATATCGAAGCGCACCGATTTAGATATCTCAACCGTTGCAGCAGCCCTGCAACTTAAGCTCGAAAACAATCAAATAAAAACCATTCAGTTGTTTTTTGGAGGCATGGCTGCTTATACACACGCGGCTATGCATACTCAGGAATTTTTGAAAGGAAAACCCTGGACCATTGAAACACTTACTGAAGCCGGAGCTTACCTGGAAAAAGACTTTGCTCCCATCTCCGATGCCCGGGCCGAAGCTGAAGGCCGCATGCTTTTTGCAAAAAACCTCTTGCTGAAATTCTGGCAAAACCATCAAAAAAACCAGCACCATGACTAAAAAGGTAGTACACGAAAGCAGCTCGATGCATGTTACCGGCAAAGCTCAGTATATCGACGATATGTTACTGCCCGAAAACGCGCTGATTGGCTATGTGGTAACCAGCCAAATTGCCCATGGGCGGCTTAAAAGTTTTAATCTGGATGAAGCAAAACAAACACCGGGAGTTCATGCCGTTCTGTGCTACCGCGATATTCCGGGAACCAACCAGATGGGTGCCATAGCCCACGACGAAACCACCCTGGTAGAACATACCATTCAGTTTATCGGACAGGCTTTGTTTCTGATAGCTGCGATTGACGAAGAAAGTGCTAGACTGGCGGCATCGAAAATAGTTACTGAAATTGAAGCACTAGAACCCGTGGTTACCATTGAACAAGCCATGGAAAAAGGCTTGCAGTTGAATCCGCCGGTAGTGATGAAACGCGGCGATTGCGATAGTGCCCTGACCAAAAGTACACATATAATTGAAGCGTCCATTACCAGTGGAGCTCAGGAACATTGGTATTTAGAAACACAGGTAGCTGTTGCCCAACCTACAGAAATGAACGACATGAAAGTGTACAGTTCAACCCAGCATCCTACCGAAACCCAGGCTCTTATTGCCGAAGCACTAAACATTGGAAGGCATCAGGTTGAAGTTGAAACCCGCAGGCTGGGAGGCGCTTTTGGAGGGAAAGAAACCCAGGCCAATATGGTAGCCATTTGGGCATCACTTTTGGCAAATGCCACACAGCGCACCGTAAAAATCCGTTTGTTTCGCGACAACGACCAACAAATGACCGGCAAGCGACATCCGTTTCTAACCCAATTTAAAGTGGGCTTTACAGACGAAGGAAAAATTACTGCTTACCGGGTTTCATTCAACGCCAATGCCGGCTATTCCACCGATTTAAGCATGGCTATTCTGGCTCGCGCCCGAACCCATGCCGAAAACGCTTATTTTATTCCCGATATTTATATTGAATCGACCGCCTGGCGGACCAACCTGCCATCGAACACCGCGTTTCGCGGATTTGGCGGACCACAGGGCATTCACGCCATTGAAGAAGCCATTGAGCGCATTGCTCAGTTTTTGGGTAAAGATGCAGCAGAAATCCGCTACCTGAATTTTTACCAGAAGGATACAAATAATACCACGCCTTATGGCGAACTGGTTGAGAATAACCACCTGGAAACCATCTGGAACAAGCTTACCAAAACTTCGGATTACGCCAAACGCAAAAGTCAGGTAGATGCTTTTAATCAAACTTCGCAATTTGTTAAACGGGGCATCTCGCTTACTCCGGTTAAATTTGGGATTTCGTTCAACACGCCATTTTTAAACCAAGCCGGTGCACTGGTAAATATTTATACCGATGGTTCGGTAGTAGTTCACCACGGAGGTATTGAAATGGGTCAGGGACTGTACACCAAAATTGCCCAGATAGCTTCGGAAGAACTGGGCGTTCCCTTCGACAAAATACGGGTGGTAGCCACAAGTACCCAAAACATTCCTAACACATCGGCCACTGCGGCCTCGTCAGGGACTGATATGAATGGCATGGCGGTTAAAAATGCTACCGACCAATTGAAAGAACGGATTACCGGATTTCTGGCGACTTACTGGACCAACGAATCAAAACAAACCATCAAGCCGGAAGAAATTCGGTTCGAAAACAACGATGTTTTCGTGCTTGGACAGCCTGAGCTCCAACTTTCGTTTACCGAAGTGGTTAATTTGCTGTACCTGAACCGGATTAACCTGAGTGCCAAGGGCTATTATAGCACACCCAATCTGTATTTCGATAAAGCTACCCAACAAGGCCGACCGTTTCATTATTTTGTGTTTGGCATGGCTGTTTCGGAAATTGAACTGGACGTACTAAGCGGAAAACACCGGATTCTGCAAACCGATATACTACACGACACCGGCCTGTCGATTAACGAGAACCTGGATATTGGTCAAATTGAAGGCGCATTTATTCAAGGCCTTGGCTGGTGTACCACCGAGGAAATAAAATGGGACGATAAGGGGCGCATGCTGAATCACTCGCCCGACACCTATAAAATTCCCGGTATTCGCGATATTCCTGAAATATTCAGGGTTTCGCTGTTGGAAAATGCACCCAATCCGAATACCATAAAACAAAGTAAAGCGGTGGGCGAACCGCCTTTTATTCATGCCTTTTCGGTATTCTTTGCCATAAAATATGCGGTGGCAGCTGTAAAAAATCATAAGTTTTATCCGGAATTAAACATTCCGGCAACCCATGAGAAAATAGTAATGGCCATTGAAAAATTAAAGTAGGTTGAACTATAGGGGATTTTATCCTCACATTAACAAATGACATGATCTGCTGATATGGTAATATTAAAAGAAGGTAAAAATTATATGTTTTTGTAAAATCAAAAAAATTGCTTTCAAACGCTAAAACCTAAACCAATAGTGAACAGTATTATACTTCAACACACAGGTAAAAATACCGACTAATTTTATAAAATCGATTCTATGTAATAAACACAATGAAGTAATAAAGGTAATCACTGGATGAAACAAATTTTCGATTATCTTTCATTAGATTGTATTTTGAATTTGAAAATGTCCACTACAAGCCAAATTATGTCTGCTTTAGAATTAATCAGTAACTTAGAAAGCTAATATAATTTAGATTTGTATTGTAATGGAAATAAATTCAAACATAAAAAAAAATTTAAGTGTTGCGATCTATACCTCGCCTTTAATAGGGATACTGGCTATTACTCCAATATTTATAATAAGGGCTGCTTCTTTTAATATATATCCTAGATCTATTCTTTCAATTACACTAATTATCTTTCTTGCATGGATGATTAATATTTTGATTATTTATTATTGGGGTAAATTTGAATTACGAAAAAATCTTCTCAACATTTTAAGATATTTTGTAAGCTATTTACTATCGGCTTCTTTTATCATGGTTGCAATGGGGATGCGTAAATTATTTCTTTCAAGTCTAAAAGTGAATTGCGAGATAACCCAATCCCATACTCCATACGCAACCATTGTTATGGCAATTTCCCTGAATACTGTTATTTTAATTATACTGGATTTAATATTACTAAAGGAGAAGAAAACAAAAGTTGAAATTGAAAACGCTCAGTTGAGATTAAAAAACAGTGAAGCATTAAATCAACAGTTAAAACAACAAATTCATCCGCATTTTTTATTTAACTCCTTAAATACGCTTAAATCTCTGATAAACAAATCACCTGATATTGCAGAAGATTATCTTATTAGGTTATCTGATTTTTTGAGGGCATCTGTTTCAGCTGGGAAAGATAATATTGTAAAGGTAAAAGATGAAATTAAAATGTGCCTTGATTACCTGGAAATGCAGAAGATAAGATACGGTGATGCATTAAAGTTTTATCTAGATATTCCTGAAGAATTATACCTTACAGGATTTGTTCCTGTATTTTCACTTCAACTATTATGTGAAAATGCGATTAAGCATAATGCTTTAACCATCGAATCGCCTTTGCATATACAAATAGAATTTAGGCAGGGTAGAATTACGGTTATCAACAACCTGCAACCCAAATTAACAACTGAAGCTACAACGGGTTCTGGCTTAATTAATCTTACCGAACGTTACCAAATTTTATCAGGCGATGAAATTATTATTCAAACAACCGCTTATCAATTCTCTGTAAGTATTAAAGTCCTCTAAGATGAGAATAGTAATTATTGAAGATGAGCAACATACAGCAGATGATTTGGCCGAAACCATTATAAAAGTTGAGGTAAATGCTCAAATTATTGCCAGTTTACAATCTGTCAAGGAAGCTGTATCTTATTTTCAAAAAAACGAAAGGCCAGATTTAATATTTTGCGACATACAATTAGGCGATGGCTTAAGTTTTGAAATATTTAATAAAATATCCGTCAATTCACCTGTAATATTCTGTACAGCTTATGATGAATATGCTTTAAAGGCATTTAAAGCAAATGGAATTGATTACATATTGAAACCATTTACAAAAAAAACAATCCAGGAGTCACTGAAAAAATACGAAAATTTTAGAGATAGTTTCGTCAATAAGCCACCATCATACAAAACAATACTTGAACTATTGGAAGGTAAAAGAAATCAAAAACAGGTTTCAGTTTTAGTTTACCATAAAGACAACATCATTCCAGTAAAAGTGGATGACATCGCATTGTTTTATATTGAAAATGAAGTTACACATCTCATAATTTTTGACCAGAAACGATACTCAATAAGTAAAACACTTGAAGAACTGGAAAAAATTACAGGAAGTAATTTTTACAGGACTAACAGGCAATTTTTAGTCAACCGTAAAGCCATTGCCAATGCTTCCCAGTATTTCGCCCGTAAATTATCAGTGAGTCTTACAATAAATTTTAAAGTTAAAATAATTATTAGTAAAGAAAAATCGAAAGATTTTTTAAACTGGTTATCTGGTAGTTAAACTTTTTTGGCGAATAACTCACTCACTTTTTTGTCCGTTTCGATAACTTAATATTATAAATGTAGGTGCCTGTCCATAAATTTACCCGTTCAAAAGAAAACGGATGTAAATGAAAGAGTTATTTCTATTAGTAATAGTATGTTTATTGGGGATTCATGTTTTTGCTCAAACAACCTTTACCATAAGCGGTTATATAAAAGACGAAAAGTCGGGAGAAGAATTAATTGGCGCTACAGTATTTATTAAAAAATCACAGGCTTTAGGAACAATTACCAATGCTTACGGTTTTTACTCCATCACTATTCCCGAAGGCAATTATACAATTACCGCCCAATTTATAGGATACGAGGCAAAATTGTCTACAATAAATTTAAAACAAAACACAAAATTGAATTTCACGCTTAACGAAAAAGTAAGTGAGTTAGAAGAAGTAGTTATTAATGGCAAGAAGAACGACGAAAACGTAATTAAAACACGAATGGGGATTATAAAATTAGATTCAAAAACGATAGAAAAAATCCCTGTCATATTTGGCGAAAAAGATATCTTAAAAACAATACAATTACTACCCGGAGTTAAATCCGCAGGTGAAGGCAACAGCGGGTTCTATGTCCGTGGTGGCAATGCAGACCAAAACCTTATACTGCTTGATGAAGCTACGGTATATAATGCTTCGCATCTCTTGGGCTTTTTTTCGGTATTTAATGCTGATGCAATCAAAGATATTTCTCTATATAAAGGCACGCAACCGGCTGAATACGGAGGCCGATTGTCATCGGTACTTGATATTAAAATAGAAGAAGGAAATGATAAAAAGTTCGGAGTCGAAGGCGGATTGGGATTAATCTCTTCAAGATTAAAGATTGAAGGACCAATTATTAAAAACAAAGGTTCATTTTCAATTGCCGGAAGAAGGTCGTATGCCGACTTGTTTCTAAAATTGGCGAAAGACAGTGCATTGAGCGAACGAAGACTTTATTTTTATGATTTGAATGCAAAACTCAATTATCGTATCAACGACAATAACCGAATTTTTCTTTCAGGATATTTCGGTAAAGATGTTTTGTCGTTTGGAGACCAAATTGGAGTTGATTGGGGAAATATAACCGGAACTATAAGATGGAATCATCTTGTTAATGAAAAAATATTTTTAAATACCTCACTGATTTTCAGTAATTACGATTATTTTATCAATACAAATCTCGCAGGTGCTGATGGCGAAATCATTTCAAGAATTCAGGATTATAATTTCAAGCAAGATTTTCAATATTTCCCAAGTCCAAAAAATAATATCAAGTTTGGATTCAATTCCATTTATCATAAAATAATTCCCGGAGTAATTACCGAAACTACCGATTTATCGGTGAATGAACTCAATCTTGCTCATAAACAAGCATTAGAGAATGCCCTATATTTTTCTCACGAATATAAGTTATCGGAAATTTTTAATTTTGAATATGGCTTACGGCTTACTTCGTTCAGTGCTTTAGGCCCCGGTGATTTTTATTCTTATAATATACATGGTGAGCCTGCTGATACTGTTTCATATAACAACGGTGAATTCGTAAAGACTTACTTTAATATGGAACCTCGTTTCGCTGCAAATTATATTTTGAACAGAAAAAGCTCAATCAAATTCTCTTACGGAAGAAATACCCAGAACCTCCACCTTCTATCAAACTCTACTTCGGGAAATCCTACTGATTTATGGATACCAAGCAGCAATAATGTAAAACCTGAAATAGCCGACCAAATTTCATTGGGATATTTCCGTAATTTTAATGATAATAACTTTGAATTTTCTTCGGAAATTTATTACAAGTACCTACAAAATCAAATTGATTATAAAGACGGGGCAGAGTTACGCTTTAATGAATATGTAGAATCTCAATTGCTTTTCGGAACAGGAAGAGCTTATGGGATTGAATTTTTTCTGAAAAAAAAATATGGCCGTTTTAGCGGCTGGCTAGGATACACCCTGGCGAGAACCGAAAAAAAAATTGACGGAATTAATTCCGGAGAGTATTATCCCGCAAAACAAGACCGAACACATGACATATCTATTGTCGGGATATACGAACTTTCAAGAAAATGGACAATATCTGCTACATGGGTTTATTACACAGGCAATGCTGTAACATTCCCCAGCGGAAAATATGAAATAGATGGACAGATTGTTAGTTATTATACCGAACGTAATGGTTATCGAATGCCCGAATATCATCGCCTTGATTTAGGCCTAACATGGCAGAAGAAAAAAACTGATAAATTTGAATCTTCTTGGAACTTTTCACTCTACAATGCCTACGGTCGCGAAAACGCCTACACAATAACTTTTCAGGAAGACCCGGATGACCCTATGAAAACTCAAGCTGTTCAAACAACCTTGTTCCGTTGGGTTCCTTCAATTACTTATAATTTTAAATTTTAAAAAAATGAAACTGAATATTTTCAATAAAAGCAAAATCTTAAGTCCATTCTTAATCTTAATAATTATTTTACACCTTATTTCTGCTTGTGAAAAAGTAATTGATATTGACCTCAATTCAAATTCCTCTCAAATAGTTATTGAAGGAAATATCACCGACCAGGCCGGGCCTTATATTATTAAGCTTACGCAATCAGTGAATTATAATGAAATCAATTATTTCCCTCCAATCTCTGAAGCAACAGTTATAATAAGTGATGATGCAGGCAGTATTGACACGCTTCATGAAGTTTCTCAGGGAATCTATATCACTTCTACAATTCAAGGCACACCAGGTAGAACATATAGTTTAAAAGTAAACGCGAACGGAATGGAATATACAGCCACTTCATTTATGAATCCACCAGTTAACATTGATTCAATATATTCGGTTGTCGAAAGTTTGCCGAATGGAAGTAAAAAAACACTATATGTAAAATATACTGATACAGAAGGTATTAACAATTTTTATCGGTTTGTGGAAGTGGTTAACAATGATACACTGCCTTCAATTTTTATAGCAGACGATCTTGAACAAGACGGTGAAATTATCAATTTATCATTATTTTCAAGAGGACAGGATGAATCAGATTTGGAAACAGGTGATACGGTTACTGTGTTATTACAAACCTTAGATAAAAACGTTTATGAATATTATAGAACATTACTTCAATTAAGCAGTGGTGGAATAATAAATCAATCTACTTCGCCGTCAAATCCATTAAGTAATTTCAATAACGGGGCATTGGGTTACCTCAATACTTGTGCTGTAACTTCAAAGTCAATTGTAATTCCATAAAGATTCATTAAAATAATTGTTGGAGAATCAGGTTGTCCTAATAGAATAGTTCATCCCCTTTTTTGTCCGCTTTAGCTATAAATCACTTTTAGCTATTACCCCTTTGAAATACTTTTGATTAAAAAAAGTATGAAAAAAATAATTCACAAACTATTTCTGTTGTTAATGCCCATTGCGTTGGGTTTATTGTCTTTTCAACATCAAAAAACAAATGATATAACAGGCAAATGAAATTTATACCATACAATAGAGATTTATCTTGAAAACAATAAATATGATGGAAAAACAGTCAAAGTATCAGAAAAATTAGTTTTCCTGCGGAAATGACTGCTTCGGAAAAATTGTTATTTTTTGATAAAGATAAGCTTAAGGTTTCAGTAAGAAGGTTCATTATTTATTAAACAAATACTTTGACAAGGGTAAAATAAATTTTAAAAGATGGAGACGCAATTTTTTAATAAATATTTGATTCACCTGTGGCAGCGTAATCTGAACGGTAATATCCTAATTCTATTATTACTTTTTACTGTTCAAACATTACCTGCTCAGGATAGATTGCTTGATACATTAACACTGGAAAGATGTATAGCAATTGGGCTACAAAACAATCCCGGACTTCAATCTTCTCAATTCTTAGTCAAAGAGAGCAAAACAAAGATTGATGAAACACATTCAGGCTATTATCCAATGGTAAACTTGAATTCGAATGCAACCACATATTCAAACAACAATGGCAGCCAGCGTTATGAGAATTATAACACGGGCATTTCTGCATCTTATAATTTATTTAATGGTTTCAAGACAAAAGCAAGCTACAATGGAGCAAAAGAAAATTACGATGCAAACATTTTTCAGCACGAATCCATTAAACAGGATTTGGTGCTTAATATTACCTATTCGTATTATAAAACTTTACAGGCAGAACGTATCCTGAAAAGTGCCGAAGTATCAGTAAAAAATTCTCGATTGATTTTGGAATTTGCCAATGCCAAAAATAAAGCAGGAATGGCAACCCGTTCTGATATTCTTAAATCGGAAGTTGAACTTTCAAATGCTGAACTGGAAAAGATAAAAGCCGCTAATTCGCTTCTTGCTGCCAAAGGGAACCTTAATCTATTGATGGGATTGCCCTCAAACAATCCGACAGAAATCGTTGATGACCTTTCTGAATTAGAAGAAAACATGGTTAAAACTTATGATATATTTCTTAACGAAGCATTAAATTCACGAACTGAAGTCAAAAGATTTCAATCATTATTAAATGCACAGCAAAACTATATACAAGTTGCTAAAGGTGACTATTATCCTGCTCTCAGTGCAAATGCAAATTACAATTTTGCCGGAGCAGAAATAACGGGTATACAGCAAAACTGGTGGCTGGGAATGACACTTACAATACCTATTTTTAAAGGATTCTCAACTAAAGCCCGGGTTACAGGGGAAGAACTTTCACTAAAAGGACTTGAAAAGAGTTTTGAATCATTAGAACAACAAATCGGTCAAGAAGTCTGGAACGCCTACCTTGCTGTTAAAGAATCTTCCGAAAGAATGGCAACAACATCCAAAGGATTGGAAAGTGCACGGGAAAATTTATCCATTTCGGAAGGAGAATATAAAGAAGGTACCGGGTCAATCATTCAACTTACCGATGCCCAGACGACCTTTGTAACGGCCGAGCATAATTACATCCAGTCAATTGCTGATTATAAAATATCACTTGCTGAATTGGAAAGGACTATTGGAAAATAAAAATACTTGATAATAAGATAACAAAATGAAAAAATCATATTGGATAATTGGATTACTGATAATAATTGCAACTACGTTTTTTGTTTGGTTTTACATTTTTAAACCAAACGATAAAAATGAAAAAAACGTCCAAACTGCTGAGGTTGTCAGGAGAGATATCGGTTCTACTGTGCTTGCCACAGGAATAATAAAACCGCAGGTTGGTGCCGAGGTAAAAGTCGGCTCACGGGTTTCAGGGGTAGTCAAAAAATTACGGGCCAATATCGGCGATTATGTTCAGGCAGGCCAGATTATTGCTGAACTTGACAACGCCGAACTCCAGGCAAAACTAAACCAGAACATTGCAGCGATGAATAAAGCCGAGGCAGATTATGAATATGCAAAATTAAATCTGGAAAGACAAAAATCATTGCTCGAACAAAACTATATCTCGCAACAACAGTACGATATAGCAGAAAATGCCTTCAAAATTTCAGAGGCACTGTTAAAACAGGCTGAAGCAAACGTGGAAGTTGCCAAAGTACAACTTTCCTACACTACTATTTATGCTTTAACTTCAGGAATTATAGCTTCAGTTTCCACGCAGGAAGGTGAAACCGTTTTAGCAGGACTGGCAGCTCCTACTTTTGTTAACATTATTGATTTAAACCGACTTGAAGTACAGGTTTATGTGGATGAAACAGATATCGGAAAAATTCTTGTAGAACAAGAAGTTATATTTACAGTTGACACTTATACCGAAACTGACTTTAAGGGTAAGGTAACAGCCATATACCCTAAAGCAGCTATACAGGATAATGTTGTTAATTACATTGTTGTAGTTGAGATAGAAGATTTTCAGGGAAAAATATTGAGACCTGAAATGACTACGACAGTTACTATACGTTTAGAAACCAGAAAGAATGTTCTTACCGTTCCTTCCAGGGCTATTACAAGAGAGAAAGGCGAGAGATTCGTCACTGTAGTTAATGGTAATGCACGAATAAAGAAAAAAATCAAAACCGGCTGGTATGATAATAGTTTTACTGAGGTTATTGATGGACTGACAGATGGAGAAATTGTTTTGCTATCGGAATGAATTAAAAAAGCATAATCCTATTGTCTTTGAAAAATAAAAAAGGAGAAAATAAAGATGAATGACGTAATTATTAAAGCCGAAGGGCTAAGCAAAATCTACAACAAGGAAGCCAGCGGCGAAGTGGTCGCCGTGCGCAACGTGTCGCTTGAAATACACAAAGGTGAACTTATTGCAATTATGGGCGCTTCCGGTTCCGGTAAATCCACATTAATGAATATCATCGGATGTCTGGATAAACCAACGAACGGTTCTCTGTATTATGATGAATCTGAAGTGAATAAATTGGACGATGAAGCGCTAGCCCAGGTCAGGAATAAGAAAATCGGGTTCGTGTTCCAATCCTACAACCTGCTGGCTCGGACAAGTGCATTGGAAAACGTAGAACTGCCATTGATTTATTCCGACAGAACCAATATCAGAAAACTTGCTAAAGATGCATTAATATCAGTGGGACTTGAAGACAGAATGAATCATCATCCCGGCGAATTATCCGGTGGTCAACAACAACGTGTTGCAATTGCCAGGGCTCTGGTAAACAATCCTGAAATAATTCTGGCCGATGAACCAACCGGAAACCTCGACACTAAATCAAGCTATGAAATAATGGCACTTTTTCAAAAATTGAACGATGAAGGAAGAACTATTATTCTGGTCACACATGAGCAGGATATTGCCGATCATGCTAAAAGGATTATTAAAATTTCCGATGGTATTATTGTCAGTGATGAGTTAAATGAATCGCCAAGAAATGCAACAAACGAACTAAGAAAATTATTAGAGGAGGCAAAAAATGAAAACTAAAAGGATAATTTTAAGTGCGTTAAAAAGCCTGGGTAAAAACAAGCTTCGTTCGTTCCTGATGATGATTGGGATAATTATCGGGATTATTGCGTTAACCCTAATAGTTTCAGTTGGCTTTGGCGCAAAGGAACTGGTAATGGAAAGGGTTAATAAATTTGGAACAGAAAGCCTCATGATACGAGCAGGTGGGGGAGTCCAGATATCTCAAATGTATGCAGCTCAAGGAAGTACAACCTTAAAACTCGAGGATGCAGAATATCTGGTAAAAGAAATCCCTGAAATTAAAGGTGTGGCTCCTTTCAGTAGTAAAGGAAATGCAGACATAAAATATTTTGAAAAGTCAACCACTGTAACTCTTTTGGGCTGTACGCCTTCTTATGCACCTGTTTGGGACTGGGATGTTACACAAGGTGAATTTATTACTGATGAGGATATTAAAACCCTTAACCGGATTTGTTTAATCGGTCCAACAGTACAAAAAGAACTTTTTGGAGATAGCTATCCTATAGGAGAGCAAATTAGAATCGGCAATATCCAATTTGAAGTAAAAGGCATCCTGGAATCAAAAGGAACAAGCCCGGGAGGTGGTGATATGGATAACCGCATTATAATTCCACTTTCCACCTTTATGAGGCGTGTTGCTAATATTGATTATTTATCAGCCACTAAAGTATTATTGCACAATCCAAAAGAAATAAATGTAACTGTTGAAAAAATCAGTCAGATTTTACGTGAACGGCACAGCCTTGCAGAAGGCGTACCCAATGATTTTACCATTATTACTCCAACTGAAGTTACAGAAATGGCTGAGAAAGTTTCAGGCACCTTTAATATATTTCTTGCCCTTCTTGCAGGATTATCCTTAATAACGGGAGGATTTGTTATTGCAAATATTATGACTATTTCTGTAAACGAACGAAAAAAAGAAATTGGATTGAGAAAAGCCGTAGGCGCCAGCAGTAAAAAAATTGTTATGCAGTTTTTGTTTGAAGCACTTGCAGTAACTATATCAGGGGGTATAATTGGCATTGTTCTCGGTGGCGCCGGTGCAATAATCCTGGGAATTGTGATGCAAATACCTGTTTCTGTTTCCTGGGCAAGTATATTGACAGGAGTAATTTCTGCAAGTATCATTGGGATTATTGCAGGCATACAACCCGCCAAAAAAGCGGCGAAGCTGAATCCTATTGAAGCATTGAAATAATGCAATTATTTTGCATTTTGGACAAGTGAATTCATGAAAATATCAAAAAGCATAAAAATATCGCGGAATCAATTATTGGCCAATAAACTAAGGACATTTTTTGCCTTGATAGGAATTATCATCGGTGTGTCGGCGGTTATTGTGATGGTTGCCATTGGCAATGGAGCCCAGCATGAGGTGTTGAGCAAAATAGAATCGATGGGTACAAATCTTATCATTGTGAACGCCGGACAGGTGCAAAAAAATGTAGGAAGGCAACAAATAAGAGGAACGGTTACCAGTTTTACTCTTAGGGATGTTGACATTCTGGCCTCGGAGTGCCCCGACGTTAGAATGGCTGCTCCTGTTCAAACAAAAAAAATGCAGGTAAAATGGGAAAATTTAAGTACCAACACAACCATTACAGGAACCACTTCTGATTACCAATCTATTAGAAACTTTCATGTTGAAAAGGGCAAATTTTTTACAGAAGAAGAAAATAAGGCATCCTTAAGATATGCAGTGTTGGGTCAAACAGTTGTAAACAATCTGTTTGGCGGAAGGAACCCGATTGGGGAAACCGTAAGAATTGGACGAATCCCTTTTTCAGTTATCGGGGTAATGGAGCCCAAAGGGTCAGACCTTAACGGAGTTGATCAGGATGACCAGATATTTATCCCGGTTCAAACAGCTTTGCGTAGGGTTTTTAACCTGAATTACATCAATACAATCAATATTCAGGCAACTTCAATTGAAAAAATGGAGGAGGCCATTAGCCAGATAGCTGAAGTGTTGCGCGAACAACACCGTTTAAACAGAGGAAACAAACCTGATGATTTTACAGTTCAAAATCAAATCGAGCTTTTAGAAGCACAAAAAGAAACAACCAACACCTTTACGGCACTTATTGTGAGCACGGCTGGTGTCTCTTTGCTGGTTGGCGGAATTGGCATACTTGCGATAATGTTAATTGCAATAAGGGAACGAATCAATGAAATTGGTTTGCGTATGGCAATTGGTGCAAGCAGAAAAGATATATTGCTCCAATTTGTTATTGAATCCTCCATACTTAGTATTGGCGGTGGAATAATTGGTATTGCTGTTGGTGTACTGACTTCGGTTGTTGTCATTTTTGCTACCGACTGGACCTTGAATATTTCTATTCCATCTTTGGTATACTCCTTCCTGTTTTCACTGTCAGTGGGTTTGTTTTTCGGGGTCTATCCGGCACGTAAAGCATCCAAACTCGACCCAATTGAAGCACTGAGGAGTGAATAAGATACAGCAATAAATAAAAACTAAACTGGTTTTCTACAATTCTTGAAAAATCTGAATCTCTGAACCAAACATTCTTTAATGAACTACCCCACTGCAAGCAGACAAGTTATTTTTATGGATTATGATTCATACTCGTAGCAAACTTCAGAAAACTAACCTCAAAGAAATAATATAAAAACAATCATTGGTGTCCGGGCAAATGAAAGAAATGCAACAAACCTTTCCACCGCTTAGCTATGGCAGAGGGGAACCTAAAAAATTCAAAGTCTAAGGTGTTATTAATCTATTCTTTTTGAATTCTTAATGACCTGGTGTCTTTATGGCAAAAACTTTTATTAAAATAAACCCTGTTATAGGAAATAATCCCGGAATATACCATATTGATTAACTTTCAAATAATATAATATTATCCGCCAATAGTGAAAAAGAATTAGTTATAAGTACATACTAAAGCGAGTTAGACTAATTAAAAGCTCAATTCAACTCTAAAGCGTATGCCATGTTTATTGGCAATATTGTCTTTTTTATAATAGTCGCCAATTTGCCGAATGTATTCAACCCTAATTAATTTGAAAATATTGGTTAAACCAACACCCATTTCTGCATAAGGATACGATAACTCATTATTGTAATAAGCGGGCAGTTCAAAAACACCTTGATAAGCATTATTACGTACCCCATAGTGTGTTTTTAACGAAACTATTTCGCGCAATTTAAGTCGGCGAATTAAAGGAAGGTAATTTAAAATAATTCCGCCACCACTCAATTCAATATGAGCATTGGTATATAGATTGTTTGCAAAGGTAGCGTGATATAATAAATTGTAACGATACTTTGCATAGCCATAAGATTGAGAACCAACAGGCATGTCTAATAATTCATAGGGAGCATCCCCAAATAAATAACCTCCATTTATCATATAGCGCATGGCTATTGGTCCCAGGTTTTGCAGTCCCTGTATTGCACCATGAAAATGAACATACATTCCTAATTTTTCTGATGGGCCTTCTGATAAATGAACCTTTCCTACATCCATACTAATATTTAACACAGGGATTTGTGTCATATAATACACCCGGGCAAAATACAATTTGTCGTAGTGCTGTTTGAAAGCAAACCGGAAATTTAATAAAGCTCCATAACTATTGTATTTCTTATTTTCAATTCCTTTATGAATAAAATGTACTTCAGGGGTATCATAATTCATGGTAAAATAAGGCGATACCTCTACATCAAAATTTTTATTAGCATTATACTCCAACCGAAACATGAAACTTTTTTCTTCCTTTAAATAAGGATCGCGTTCACGAGTGGTAAGTGCTGCAATGAAATTTCCGTTTCCTTTTGTATTCGGATTCTTTTTTATAAATCGTAAAAATTTGTCCTGTGAAATCAGATTATAATCATCGGAATAATTAAAACGCACGACATAATTATCGTTTTTAAAGGGTTCCCACGCAAAGTTAGCTCCATATTTGGTTTCTTTACTTTTAGAACCATAGCCTATAAAACCACCTATTGTAAGGTGTTTAAATACTTTTTCGCCTGTGCGTAGTGGTACTGTATACCTGTTTCCTTCAAGGTCATTGGTGCTGTAAATATCAAAAACGGGTCCAACATCAATATATCCAAAATTAAAATAGCTGGTCAAAACCATTCCTCCAATGGCATCGATACTCTTTACCACTGGTTTTTGCTTAATAGCATTTACCTGCTTATACTCATCTTCATCAAGTTTTTCAAAGTCAAATTGTTCTTGAGTTCGCCAATTTGCCGGATCAATTCTATCCAATTCTTCTTCGGTAGAATACAGGGTAGTTTTGTTAACTAACCAAGCTCCACTTGATACATTATCGACACGAGTTGAACTATAAAGGGTGGTATCACGCTCAGGCTTTACCGATATATTTATCCGATTTTCCTGCTTATTCATAAAATACAGTCCATCGTTCTGTTTGGTGTAGGTAACTTCGCCTTTAAATCCGTCAACAAAATTTACATTAGCTTCTTTCTTAAAATAAACCTGGATATGAGTTAAGGCCAAGCTTTCACTTTCAACAGTAAATTTACCTGTAAACAGAGGTGCAAATTTATTTTTAGGGACAAAAGAAAAATTGTAAAATTTTTGTCCCTGTACATTTTTAGTACTATCGCTAAAATATATGTTATAATGTAACAAAGCGGTATTGCTTAATGGCGATACAAATCCGCGATCGAAAATGTAAATCTGGTTTTTGTAAAAATCTAAATCAACAACCAAATACTGGCTTAAAATACTTTCAAGTGTTTGGTTTAACTTTGGAAAAATTCCATCCTTATTACTATAAACCAATTGAGAATTATTGTCAACTACTTTATTGGCTTCTTCCGACAAAAAAAGCGGCGTATAAAACAGATCCATTTCATCGTTGGTAATTACATTTACACTATCAAAAACTTTATTATTTATTCGGGACGAATCTAATGCAACATAAATAGTGGTCTTCGACAAGGTTTTAAAGTTCTGCCTTTGATAGATTATTGATGCGTTTTCATCTTTTTTATTAAGAATCTTTTTTAATAATTCTTTTACAAAATCCTTATCTGGTTTTATCGACACCTCTTTTAATGCATGAACATCCTGATTTAAGAAATAGGTTAAAGGCCTATTTTGTAGCTTGGTTATAACATATTCTGCTGGCTTGTACCCTATCGATGAAAAAGCTAAGGTATCGCCGACCCGGGCTTTAAGTGTAAAAAAACCATTTTCGTTAGATGCTATACCATTATATGTTCCTTTTACCCATACATTAACAAAAGGAACGGGTTCATTGGTATTTTTTTCTTTCAAATACCCCGAAAATGTTATATTTTGGGCATAACCAACCATTGCCCATGTAAGCAAGGCAATCAGTAAAAACCATATTTTCTTCATGTTAGGCTTTGTTATGTTGTTCTTTTCGCAACCAGTAAAGCCCTTTTACTCCAGATCTGATTTCATTAAGTCGTATCAGAATAAATATCTTTTCAATGTAAGCAATTGTTCCCCATATTGTTACAACATAGAGCATCCAGGGATAAAACCCAAATGCAAATAAACAGAAAATGAACAAGCCCTGTACATAACCTGACGATACTGCCGAATAGAGATGCAAACCAGGTATTTTTTTAAACTTAATAAAGGCAACAATGTAACTTAAGATAAGGGTTCCTATAAAAATGTATAATAGAGTTGCATGTGGAGCAATTTCATTCCACTTAAAAAAATAAATACCTATAAATGCCATTGCGTAAGTGAACATGTCGGCCAGATTATCTAATGCAGCTCCAAACTTTGTTTGTAGTTTAAACAATCTTGAGATATTTCCATCTAACACATCGCTAACCAGGCTTATACAGATGAATATCGCATACATTTTTTCCTGTCCACTTAAAACAAAATAGAAAATAAGTGGTGCTACTAATAAACGATATAAGCTTAACATATTGGGAACATTTAGAATGTTCTCACCTTTATAAATAATTTTTTTCATTGCTAAAAACTTTTAATTAATTAATACGTTCTAATTTGTATGCTTTTTTTTCGGCAGATAACGATTCAACAAAATAGTGTAGCATTTTTTGCAAGTCATTAATACTTACGCTGCCTCCTGTTACATTGGTTATTTTCTCAAGATTTGTAGTGTCAAATTGTGTAAGGGTATTGCTATATTTTCCGGTAAATGACATTCCTATTTCAACTATGCGCTCAATAGCTGTCATGGAATCTCTTTCTAAATGAGTAACAGGAAAAAGATTGACATTAATTATTTTAGCTATTGAGTTTATAATATCACTATTTAATACTGGTGTTTTGGCTACACAATTAATAATTACAGGTAACTCTTTAACAGATAAAACCAAAATAAGGTAACCGACAAGAGTATTAACCGGGATTAGATTTTGAGTAGCATTTGCATTGGCTTTAATACGAATAGTTTCATTTGGATACCTACATGAAAGGTTGTATATGCGCTTAGTAAAATCAAAAATCCCAAAATCGGTTTTTGTAATGCCTGTAGTGTTATTTCCCACAACCTGCGACGGGCGTATTATATGGGCCTTAAGCCGATGTGATTCTATATAACTTTTAACCAAATTCTCAGCAAACCGCTTCGATTGTTCATAATAATTCCGAAATGCCGAAATTTTTTGATTAGGATAAAACTTTTCTTTAAAAACCTCTTGTATCTTGCCACATGAATAAGCAGTACTTATATAAAAAAATTGCGATTGGTTGGTAGCAAAATTTAAAAAGGTTTTTATTGAGTTGTCTAAGCCGTCAATATTTGTTTCAAATATTTCTTCTTTCGATTTTTCACTGAATTTTAAACTCGCAGCAAAATGAAAATATGCTATATTGCTATCAAACAACTCTTTTAAAATCTCTGTCTGAATTCCAAAATTAGTTTCAAATAGTGCATAATTCAGCACACGTAATTTTTCTATTTCATATGTATCAATACCTGATATCTTTGCAAGAGAACTTAACATCCTCTTTT
Organism: Salinivirgaceae bacterium; assembly: GCA_050179685.1. Lineage (GTDB taxonomy): Bacteria > Bacteroidota > Bacteroidia > Bacteroidales > SZUA-534 > GWE2-40-63. Next base: position 50,009 of record JBFXEW010000003.1, on the reverse strand, counting down.
TTGCTGATTCGTTGTCATCGGCACGTACCAATGCTACTACGTTATAATTCAGACGTAAAAGCTCACTTATAAAATTAGAGGCAACAAACCCGTTTGCACCATTTATTATTATTGTTTTCATACACTTACTTTTTAAATTCAGATTTATGCAAAAAGTACCAAACTAAATATTACACTTAACGGAATCGTTAAATTATCGGAACCACGCCAACTTAATAATTCGCCCAAAGTGCTAATAACAGCAATTGCAACTGCCATAATTAGAGTCGCCAGGCCAAATGACCCTTTATTAAAATAAAAAGCTATTAAACAAATTGTTAGACTGGAAATAAAAAATGCTAATGAGCCAAACATAGACTTATGCGTATCAATACCAAAAATTTTAATTCTATGATTATATTTCTCCAAACTAATACCAACTATAGCAGCCATGGGATCGGAAATAGCCAATATTAGCATCGGCAATATATACATCAATTTATTTCCAAAATATTCTGATATCCAGAATGTTGCCCAAATCGACACTGGTAGCAGGTAACTTCCTATAGACTTGCGGTTAATATCGTGTATTGATTTTAACTGGGTACCATGGCGGGTTATAAATAGTACTAATCCAAAAATAATGGCCAGTATTAAAATGTACCAGTGAGTGGTAAAAATATACGGAAAAGGAATTGTAGCCAATACTGAAACAAAGTGAGCAAATTTTCTTGATATTTCACCCTTTACCTTCAATTTACGGTAATTAATTTCATTGAAAACTAAGAGCAAAGCCATTCCAAAAAAATATATCAACGTAAAAATTAGCGTGTTAAAATCCATAGCTTTAAAAGTTTAATACGTGATAAAAAGCAACCCAGGTTCCTGCAGCAATTAAACTATCAAACCTGTCAAGAATTCCTCCATGACCAGGAATAAGTCTACTATAATCCTTAACCTGGAATTTTCGTTTGTACAAACTTGTTAATAGGTCGCCTAGGAATGCGAAAATAATTATACCTAAAACATTGGTTACTAATTCAATTTCTGAGTAAGGAAAGAGTTCTCTTAGCAACAGTGCACCAATAATAGCAATTACAGCCCCACCAATAAGTCCACCCAATGTTTTATTTGGGCTTATTACCGGAAAAAGCTTTTTCCGGCCAAATAATTGACCGCATATTTGACTAAAGCTGTCGAATATGGATACCGTTAAAAAAGTAAACAATATGATATTTTCAGGTAATCTGCCAAAAGCTATAAAACCTATTGCAAATACAACCATAAACAGCAATCCACTTAAAAATACGGATGTGACTTTATAGTTTGATTTTTTATAAAGATTAAACATTTCATAAACTCCAACAATGGCAATTAAAATAGTAAGATAGCTGAATGCAACAGGTTTAATTACGATGCTAAATAATACCAAATTGATAATAAAGAAATAAGTTATAAACTTTATCCAGCTTTTCGATGATTCTGTTTTTGGCTTTTTTTTATTAATAAAATAGAATCCAACGGCTCCTAGTAAAAAATAGCTTAATATCATTAAATAAATTGTTGTAATCATTTTAAGTCTTATTTTATCATTAATAATCCCATTAAAAGCATAGCAAGGGCATACAGGTATTTCAACATTCCAGCTGATTTTTCAATTTTAGTTTTTAATAAAAGTTTTGCCCCCCAAATGGCTCCTACAACAGAACCTATTGTAAGAAATATGACAACGGTCAAATCTAAGCTGCTAATCATAGCGTGTGCTCCAATAGCGAATAAAGTGTTCGAAAGTACTACTAACAATGAAGTCCCAATTGCTGTTTTTATAGCAATATCCAGGTTAAATAAACCAACTATGATTGGTGCTGAACCACTGGTACCAAAAGTTCCCGTAATTATTCCACCGGTAAAAGCTAAAAAACCACTTTTTATTCTCCGAAGTCTTTGATTATTCAGTAACCTATCTTTTTCAATCATCCTGCTTTTACTAGCATCCTTCCATGTAGTATAAACCAGAAATAGAGCAATTATGATGGAATAGATTCCAAAATATACTTTAAGATGTTCTGATGCTAATGCTTTAGTTATGTATGCACCCAGAAATGCTCCAGCAATACCTAATACAATAAAAAATAAGCCTGCTTTTATATTAATATTACCATTTTTTAAGTGCCCCAAAGACCCCACTATACAAATTGGTAGGGTTGCAACCAGGGTGGTTATAACAGCAACCTGGGCTGATTGGTGAATTACCAGGGTTAATACTGGCAGGAAAATAAAACCACCTCCTCCACCCAATAGTGTACCAAATAAACCTACCAGTAAACCTATTAGTGGTAACAAATAATACATTGATTCTATGGTTGAAAAAAATACCATACGCTTCACATATTAATCAATTCGGGTACAATAGCGGGTTTGATGTAGGAAACCTTTATATACATCTACTTGCAAGGAATCATGCGATAATAGCTCCAATTCGCAATCAAGACGGTATCCCCGGCCATAAAAAAAACCTTTTTCGTAACGCTTGTTTGCAGAATTGTAAATCATATTATCAATAATTAGTTCACCTACATTAAAATTTTTATAATTAGCATCCGTATCCATCCAGATAACCTTTCCCATATATTTTTTTCCTGACCAGTAAACCTGAACCTTAACATTTTTATTTGCCATTAACCATACACCTATTATATTGTCAGGGTTATTTACTGCATTCGCAAATAAGAAAGAGAAAAAGAGAATGGTTATTATATATGCTTTTTTCATTTGAAATAAAACCCTATTAAACTTAATTCTAATCTATCGTGGAGCAAAGGTTCTTGTTTACAAAATGTATATATCCACATCGGTAACAAACTACCCCATCCCATTCCTGTTTAAAGCATTGTCGGTCGAATTCTGCCCTTTCAAAGCAAATTATGAAACTGAATAAATCCATAATAAAATTTTTCTCCATCATATTGAAATATTTAACTCTACTTACGAACTATCCTATTTTGTTTATTAGAAAAGGTTTTAAACCTGGTTAAAATTAAACATCTTGTTTCCGCCTAAAACCTCAATTTTTCGGTCATAAATCCAAAGCGTACCACATCGAGCCGGTGATCGAAATACATGTTATAGTAATCGGAACCATGATAATACTGCACAAAAAGTCCGATATCCTCCAGAAAATTTGGGTGATAATATAGGGTCAGTCTCAGGTTTACACGCTCAGTGGAAAAAGCATCCAGGCTATTGTATTTACCAAACATCCAGCTTAGTTCACCTTTTACTGAAAACGCCGGTCGCTGATGTTTACTGCTATTTTGGACTGCCGGTAATTTAAAAATTGAAAACGAATTATGCCAGCGGTAGCGACTGTATATGCCTTCAAGTTCGGGACTCACCGCACTTTCAGGATGCCACTCGAAGGAGCTTTTAAAAAACTGATGGGCATTAAAACGCGTGCAAACCCGGGTCGAAATAAAACCCCCTTCGATATAATTAGTTGCGAAATTTCCCGATAAGAGGTTGATGGAACCATCGTCAAGAAAAAAATCGTTTTCCTGACCATTGGAATGATGAGCCAGACGTCCAAAAACACTTACAGAACCCAATTTAGGATACTCTTTTAGGAAATAATAAACGGTTATCTGCGGCATGTAACTGGGCGTGCGCACCGGATACGATTCTTCCTGATACATTCGAATGATAATCTGCGGCGTTAAAACACCCATTAAACGGGAATTTGCACTTTGCCGGATATAAAAATTGGGAATCAGATTCCCTTCGAACCATAAAGGTTCAATATTTCCCATATCGGTAGGAAAAGTAATATAACTACTCCCCTGATTTACCTGGGCAATAATTGTCATATCGATACCCGATAAGGTGTCCGGCTTTTGCTGTCCATAGCCGGGCGAAATAAACAAAATGCCCAGCATTAAATACATAAACTTCATCATAATTTTAAATTTTAACGATAAAATGCAACACCAAAACCATATTCAATAATATCGGAAAGCGGGATGCTTGAATTCCTCACTTTACTGGCCAAATACAATCCACGGATTCCTACACGCCAATAAAAAGCCGTTCCCGAGGCCGGCGTTTTACTCGCAAGGAGTTTTGTTTTTACTTCGGCTCCGATAAAAACTCCGGCATTTCTTCCCGGCGACCACCAATAATAACCATCCGGATAATTATCGGGTAATTTTACCCAATACTCGTTGCCAAACGTATGATGAGCAAACCAACCTACATTTAAGGGCAGCACCTCAATTTGCTCTGTAAGCTGGTAGCGTAAAAGTTTAGCCGTAAACTGTAAACTAATACTGTGTAAATCGTCAATTGTAAAAGCTTTAGGCACATAGCCATAAAAAAGGGTGACATCGAGCTTATGCTTAAAAAAAGTATAACCCAAACCTGCCGACATAAAACCGATGCCGCCGGCAAATTGCAACTTTGCATAATCGGGCATGTAACGCTGCATAAATTCAGAATCATCGACCGTGGCAAATTGGCTGTAAGCCGGCTTACTATTTACCTGAATTAATAAAATAACCAGCAAGAACAGCTTAAAAACTATAAGTTTCCACTTTAAAATCATTGTTGCTTATTTTAATTACATTGAATTTTTCCTTCTCCACGCCATAAACATTTACATAGGGAATGCTGTCTGCATAAGGTTTATAATATTGATAACCATGCAAATGCCCATGTGACACAAACAATACGTTATTATACCTTGCCAGTGTTTGTTGAAAAGCCTCTTCCAGGCTAGGATCAAAATCGGCATCCATAGGGGGCACATGAAAAAATACGACAGCCTTTGTAAAATCGGCATTGGGTTTAAGTTCCGCATCGAGCCATTGGATATTGGGCACCGAACCGTCGAACAAAAATTCGCGACTGTTGGTGTTTATAAAAACAAACTTGACACTTTTATAGATAAAACTAAAATCGAAATCCCCAAACATTTCATGGTAGGCCGTTGCTCCATTTCCAACCAAATCGTGATTACCCAACACTACAAAATAGGGCATCGCTAACTTTAAAAGAAAGCTGTTTCCCCATTGGTATTGTTTGGGTAGTCCAAAATCGGCCAAATCGCCCACGTGTACCAAAAAATCAATGGCTTGTTGCTGATGCCTTTTATTTAACGCCCGCACCAAAGCATCAAACTCGTCGTAAAAACGGTGTGTGTCGCCGGTAAAAGCTATATAAAGAGTATCCTGTTGCTCCTCTGAAACACTTAATTGCAGTAAACTACGCTGATGCACCTGCGTTTCTTCGGTATCAAAATCGATGGCATACGGCGAAAAATCGAATTTACCTTCACAGGACGACACACCCAGTAAAACAAGTAGTAGTGAAATCGTATAAACTATTTTCATCATCATAAAATTTACTTTATTTGGCTTGTTAGAAATAAATCACCTTAACCCGGATTAGCTCATCACTTTTAAACTCAAACGAAGCCTTTTCAAAGGAAGGCCGGTTGCTTATACCCAATGATTGATAGTTTGAAAAACCAATCCCTTCTATCGGCAAGAAAAACCGTTTATCAATCCTTCCATTATTGTTTTCGTCGTGCAGCACAGTAACTGCATAGGTTCCTTTGGGAAGGTTCTTAAATGTAATCCGGCATGAAGTATTGGCAATTTCTCCGTGCGCTATCCGATAGTACTTTTCAAACTTCTCATCGGGAATGGAACCTTCTGTATTGTATAATAAGCACTGTACCCTTCCGTTTGAATTTCTTAATTGGCTAACTTCCACAGTTAAGGTAGCCAACTCCTTGTCGGGTTCACCTGAAAAGGACACAAAACTCAATAAAAACAGAAAACTTAATGCGAATAATAATTTTAAACGTTTCATAAGCTTATTTTTTTAGCTGCACTTTTTTCACTTGTTTCTTTTCCCACTTTTCTTTAAGGCTGTCAACGGCATAATACACCACAGGCACCAGAAAAACAGTCAAAATTAGCGACGACAATAAACCTCCGATAATTACCCAGGCCAAACCATTTTTCCATTCACTGGCTGTACCCTGCGCCAGGGCAATAGGCAACATACCAATAGCCATAGCCAGCGTGGTCATTAATATGGGACGCATGCGCTCTTTTCCAGCCAAAACCAATGCTTCGGCAAAATGCTTTCCTTCGGCTTTAAGCTGGTTGGTAAAATCGACAATTAAAATGGCGTTCTTAGTCACCAAACCCATCAACATTATCAGGCCTAATTGGGCAAACAAGGTTAAATGATTCAGCGACAAATTGAGTGCAAGGAATGCTCCAATGGCTGCTACCGGAATTCCGAACAAAGCCACAAAAGGATAAATATAACTGTCGTAAAGCGCTACCATAATCAGGTAAATCAGTATAAACGAAATCAACAGTACATTACCCAAAGCACCAAAACTCTCGTTCTGTGTTTTAATATCGGCTCCCCAGGTCAGGCTAACTCCTTCAGGTAAAGGCTCCGATTCCAGATAGGCAATTACCTCGTCGGCTAAAGTTCCCGAAGGTCGCCCAAACGATTCAGCCGTTAAGGTAACCGATGTCTGCCTGTCGAGACGCTCGAGCATCGAAGGTGAATTCGCCTGTACCACATCGGCAAATTGTGAAATTTCGACAGGTACATTCCTTGAATTCATCAGGGTAAAACCCTGTACATCTTCAAAATTTCGGCGATCAAAATCGTCGAGCCAGATACGAACCGGGAATTCTGTTCCTTTGTCGGTAAGTGTAGCCTCATCGTTTCCGGAAATGGCAGTACGCAGGTTGGTTCCCACAAGCGCTGTGCTTAAACCCAAACGCTGCATTTTATCTTTATCCGGAATAATTTTGTATTCAGGCGCACCTTCTTCTACCGAAAGGTTTACGTTATCGGCTCCGGGAATGACTTGAATCAGCTCGCGCAAATCGTTTCCGGTTTGCATTACCAAATCCAAATCGCTTCCACTCAGGGTAATTTTTATGGGTTCGCCTTTGGGCAATAAACCCAACACCGCCATCGAAAAGTTGACACCCGGAAATTCATTCGACAATTCGCTGCGCAGTACTTTCATAAAATCTTCGGTTGAAATACTGCGTTCCTCGTCGGGTTTCAGTTGGATGGTGAATTCCGATTTATTTGCCGAACCCACACCCAGGCTTCCGATTCCGGTACTTGGCCCGCCAATATTACTGAATAAGCTTGCCACTTCGGGTTGTTGCAGTACAAATTGTTCAATCTGCTGCGAAACCAGGTTGTTTTGTTTAACCGTTACGGTTTTATCAAATTCAAGATTTAACCTGAACTTGCCCTGATCACCGGTCGACATCATTTCTTTCCCTATGATTCCCATTTTCATGATTCCAACCGTTAAAACCAGCAGCAACAAAACAAAAGCTGTAAAAGCAAGCTTGTGATTTAAAACCCATTTTAATTTCAACCCATACCACTCAATAAATGAATTAAGTTGCTTCTCGAACCAAAGCAGAAACCGGTTAAATACATTGGTAGGCTGCAAATCGTCTTTTTTACCAATGCGCGATGCCAGCCAGGGAGTTAAGGTAAACCCAACCAGTAAACTGGTTAAAGTAGAGGTAATTACAACCACGGCAAATTGTTTGAGCATATCGCCCACAAATACCTGAAGAAACAAAATGGGCAGAAAAACTACCACATCGACCAGAGTAATTGACAAGGCTGAAAAGCCAATTTCCATTCGCCCGTCCATGGCTGCTGTTCGTTTCTCCTTCCCCATATCGAGGTGGCGCTGAATATTCTCCAAAACCACAATGGCATCGTCAACCAAAATTCCAATGATTAACGACATGGCCAACAGGGTCATCAGGTTCAAAGTGTAGCCCAAAAGCCACATTACAGCAAAAGCAGTTATCAATGAAGTGGGAATTGAAACAAGTACAATTAGCGAATTGCGATAACTTCGTAAAAAAAGTAACATAACCAACGAAACCAAAATAACCGCCAGAATTAAGTCGTGAACCACCGAATTTACAGCGGCAATGGTATTGTCGGTTGAATCGTCGGCTATGGTGAATTGAACTCCCGCAGCCTGATTTTTCTCTTCAATTTCGGCCAGTTTCTCCCGTACCAGATTGGAAACATCTACCGCATTGGCATCACCCTGTTTCTTAATCAGCAAACCAATTCCATCGACGCCATTGTAACGACTAAGCGATTCAATCGATTTAATTCCATCGGTAACTGTGGCTACATCCTTCACATAAACCGGACTTCCGGGTACCGGCATGGCTACCTGAACTTCCCTAATGTCGTTTACTGTAGTAAATTTGCCAGCCAAACGCACCGAATTGCTTTCCGTTTCGGTTTGGACACTTCCCGCCGGTAAATCGAGTCCTGAACGGTTTATGGCTTCAACCACCTGCAACAGCGACACATTATACAATTTCAGCTTGTCACTGGCTATTTTAACCTGAATTTCGCGTTCCTCGCCTCCTAAAAGGGTAATTTCGGCTACACCTTTCAATTGTTGAATCTGGGGCAGAAATTCATCTTTCATTTGCTGATAAAATTCGGTTGCAGCAAGCGAACTGGTTGCACTTATCGAGATTATAGGCAAATCGTTTGGCGAAACCTTGCTCATTACCGGACTTTGAATATCGGCCGGTAAATCGTTTCGGATGTTATCAATATAGCGTTGCGCATCCTGCATGGCGTTATCTACATTGGTTCCGTACTTTAAATTGGCAATAATTATCGAGGCATTGGGCATCGATTTGGTTTCCAAATAATCGACTCCTTCCAGATTCGATAAGGCATCTTCAATTTTTCGCGATACGGAAGTTTCGACTTCCTGTGGATCTGCTCCGGGATACATGGTTTTTATTACCACAACAGGCTGGCTAAAATCGGGGAGCAACTCGTAACCCAGGTTTTTATACCCGATAATTCCCAACAGGGTAAATACACTAAATAATACAATAATTAGTGATGGTCGCTTAATGGCTATGGCTGTAATATTCATAAGGCTTTATTTTTTTATGGTTACAGGGGCTCCGTCGTAAATGTTGATAAAACCGCTGGTCACGTAAACGTCACCGGGTTTTAGTCCTCCGGTTATGAGTATCAGGTTTTCGAAACGCGCTCCTACTGTTACAGCTTGTAATACAACCCGTTGGTTTTGAACCAGGTAAACTTTAGCGTCTTCGTTGGAACCAATTAATGCCGATGCAGGAATCAGAATCTGCTGTGTGGTAAGTTTATTTTCCGGAATTACTTTTCCGAACATTCCGGCTTTAATTTTCAAATCGGGGGTATTGTTGGCGGTAAACTGTACCTGATAATTATTTCCGGCAATGGCCTTACTACCAATCATACTCACTGTTCCGCTCAGTTCAATAAAAGGGTAAGCAGCAGCGCTAAGTTTACCCTTTTGATGCATTTGAAATTTACTAAGTTCGGTTTCGGGAATGCTTATTACAAAGTTCAAGGCTGAAATGTTGGTCAGTTGCAACAAGGGAACACCGGGACCGGCAAAGGCACCAACTTCGGAAAATTTTGCCGTAACAATGCCATCAAAAGGAGCACGAATGGTGGTTTTGTTGATTTGCTCCATCAAACTGGCTTTCTGTAGCTTTGCCGATTGCAATCCCAGTTCGGCCTTTTCAAGCTGTACGCCCTGAATGGCTTCAGCCTTTGACAACACCGAATAACGTTTTACATCTGCTTCAAGTCCCGCGATTTGAACTTCGGAAGTTTGCAATTGAATTTTTAACAAAGCCTTATCGAGCTGAACCAAAGGATCACCTTTCTTTACAACAGTGCCCAAATCGGCATAAAAATGTGTGATTTTTCCTTGAATGTCGGCACTAAGCCGGCTCTCTTTAACAGGTTCAAATGTCCCTGAAAAAGTATTTTCCATGGCTGCAGTTTGCCATTTAACCGTATCGGCTTTAATGGAAATGGCTTTGTCTTTATCGTAGCGATAAACCCGATTATCGGTTGTTTTTTTATTGCTTGTTAGTTTTATTCCTGTAAAGGCAATAACAGCCAGAACGGAAACTATAACGATGATTTTTTTACGCATGATTCAATTTATTTATGGGTTTCTACTAATGATCCGTTCACCTTACGAAGCTCCAGATCGGCTTTTAAATACGAAATAACTGCCGACAAATACGCTTGCTGAGCTTCGCGTAAAGAATTATCGGCCATAAGCACATCGCTTAAACTGGCCGTTCCCTCCTGTTGCTGAAGCACCATATTTTTATAAATGTTTTGAGCCAGATTTATTTGGGTTTCAGTGTCACTAATGGCGCGATGCGAATTTAATTTCTGCTGTAAAAAATTCTCAACCTGAAGCGCTGTTTGCTGACTTACCGCCTCGAGTTGTAATTCGCTGTTTTTAAATTCAATCTTTTTCTGGTCAATTTTGCGTTTGGTTACCATACCATTAAATAAGGGCACTGAAACTTGCACACCGGCAAAACTGGATGGAAAGAATTTCAGAAAATCGTTGGGTTTTTCGTCGTAGCCCAAACCATTTTGTCCATAGCTGGCATACAACGAAACCGATGGAAGCCGACTCTTTTTAAGTGTCTGCATTTCAGAGCTAACCAATTTTTGATGCATGGCTGCAATGGGAATATCCACCGCTATTCCCGACGATTGATTCCCGGTACTATTAAATTGAATGGCTGTTTCAATACGTAAAGGCTGGTTAATTGCGATTCCCATATAAAACTTCAAACTGTTTAGTACCTGATGGTAATTGGTATTTACCGATTGCAACTGCGTTTCCAACTGCGCTACCTGCAAAGCCACTTTATCCACATCGGAAGCTTTAACCATTTGTTGCCCATGCAGGAGTTTTAACTGAGCATGCAATTGTTTGGTGTTATTCAGGTTGCTGTCGATAAAAGCCATTTGATGGAAGAGAATTTGCGCATTATAAAAAAGATGCGTGGTTTCAAACAATACCTGCTCTTCGGTTTTTTGCGCCTGCAATTCGGCCAAATCAACAGCAATATGTGAGGTTTTCATGGCACCATAAATCTGTGGATTGTATAAGGGCATACTTACCTGAATGGATGTATTGATATTATGTGGAACTCCAAACTGCGTTTCCTTAAACTGGCCCTCAGGTCCGCCAAATGCTGTCATGGGCATTAGCTGGGTAGGCAGCTCAGTAAAATATTTATAATCGGCAGTCAATTGAACTTTAGGTATTCGGTTTGCATTGGCTTCGCGCTCTTTCGCATGGCCAATGAGCACCTGATTTCTGCTCATTTGCAACTGGCGGTTGTGAACTTTAACCGAATCTAAACATTGCTCCAGATTTAACTCCTGTGCTTTTACCAATTGAAACGATACGATGCCAATTAATAAAAGGATAAAGCGTTTGGGTATGTTAATACTCACTAACTTTATGTGGTAAATTTTTTTTATTCCTTCCATATCTAATCTTTTAAAGTATTCAAATTCTTTAACTTAAATATCATATCATCAATAAGCTGTTCGTCTTTCATAAACAGTCTGAATCCGGCCAGTATCTTACCCACTAATGAACTTGTTGATTCCTGGTTTTTAAATGTTTGTTCCATTTTTCCTTTATTAATTATTGTTGACAGATACTGCTCTGCAATGGTTTTGATTCGCATTACAGCTAAATGAATTTTATTATCTCCTTTAACCAGTTCCTCATCAAAAATAATTGCCCGGTAATAGGGTTTGTTGAGCAAGAGCACATAGAGTTTCTGAAACAACAATTTTAAAGCAATTTCCGGAGCTTCATCACTTTGTTCCAACAAATGAATGGTTGCTCTTAACTCTTTTTCAAAATCATTCAGCGTTAAAAGTATCTTGTCTTCCGCCTCCGGCGATTGGCCTTGAAGCCAGTTTCCATTATCAATTTTATTTATTTGATTCATAGCAATTGGTTTTAGTATTATTACCCGCTAACTCTTAATGATTTCTTTTATTGAAAGGATAAAAGTCTCACCCTCTTTTACCAGATTAAACGAATAGTCGGAAATATGCCATTGCTTTACATACATGCGCAATGAACCCAACACAATAATGGCCAGGTGCGAAGCATCAATATTTCTGCGAACTGAACCTTGCTGCTGACCCTCTAAAATAATGCGGGCTAATATTTTACTTGTATTTTGCATTATCTCAGCCACCTTTTGCTTAAGGCTTATTTCGTTGCGAAACAATTCTTCGGCAAAAATTACTGCAACAAGCGACGGACTTGCGGCGAACATGCGGAACTGGTTTTTAAATAAATGCTCAATTTTACTCAGTGCATCAATGGTAGCCTTGAATTCGCGCTTATAAAACTGTTCTGAGTTTTCTTTAAAAAAATCAAGTATGGCGGCAAGTATCTCAATTTTATTTTCGTAATGGCGGTAAATGGCCGATTCAGAAAAACCAATTCGTTTGGCTAAATTCTTTATGGTTAATCCCTGAATACCTCCTTCTGAAATAAGGTCGAGCGATACATCAATAATCTCTTTTTGTCTGTCTGATAATTCTTTATTCATCTTTCAAAATTATGTATGTGAATATTCACTCACAAAGATAAGGCATTTCAAACTTAACTTCCAAATTATTATTAAACTTTCTTTCAAAAAAAATAACTCTTAGCAGTTTAGCTTTGCGAGGTTTTAAACCAATCCATTGTTTTTTGTTCCTTCATTTCGTATCTTTCACACCGAATAGCAAATTGTTAAAACTAAATAACATCGGAACGATTAAACAAATAGGGTGGATTTTGGGAGGAATGCTTCTTTTTTGGAGTTGCTCAGATATGGGTAGTCAGAATCCGGTGGATGACGAAGCCCTTGTGATTAAATATTTAGCTACAAATAATATCGATGCTTACCACTATTCTGAAGGATTATATTTCCAGATATCTCAACTGGGAACACAGAAAAGATATCCAAATCCACATGCCATTGTTACAGTTAGATATACAGGCTATTTAGCCGACGGAACAATTTTCGACAGCAGCAAAGGTAAATTTATTACCATTCCCCTGAGTGATTGCATTGAAGGTTGGAAATTGGGAATCCCTTTATTTACAAAAGGTAGCAGTGGTCGTATTTTTGTTCCCCCATCGCTGGGTTACAATGGATTTGAATTACCAAATGTTCCCGCAAACAGCCTCCTCATTTACGACATCGAACTAAAAGATTTTATAAATCAATAATTGAATTTCAATAGTTTCAACGGATTAGTTCGACTTATAAATTTCAGTTCACTATCAAAAACTGAAATTACGGTCTCACTGATTTAAAGCAAGCCGACAGACTATTAAATACGCCCGGATTTTATTACTTTTGAAAATAAAAAATGCAGCGCTATTTGGTAATTTTAGTTATTTTAATGTTTTCTCTATTGGGAAATGCGCATCCCTTACACCTCAGTATTACCAATATCGAAAGTAAAAATGATTCTTTACTGATTTCCATTCGCCTTTTTTTTGACGAGCACGAAAACGCCTTAAATAAACACTCTATTTTTACTGATGCGCATTCCGATACGGCATCAGCAGCCACTCAACGGGCTCTTGATTATTTGTTGGCACATTTTAAAATCACGACAAATGAACAAAATTGTCAGCTCCGGTTTACGCAGCATCAAAACGATGACTTATCGATTTGGTATTTTTTTTCCTGTGTCTTGCCAAAAAACTGGAATCAGGTAATTCATAAAAACACCTTATTTACCGACATTTATAAGGACCAAAAAAATTTAGTTATAGTAAACCGGAACAACAAAGAACAAGGTTTTGAATTTGACGCACTCACAACACAAATGCTCATACTACAAAAAACTGTCGAAAGCCATGATGAATAAATTTTTCCTCATAGTAGTATTCGTATTTGCTGCATCCGGAGTTTATGCAACACACAATCGTGCTGGCGAAATTACTTATAAACAGGTTTCGACCTATACTTTTGAATTTACCATTACCACCTTTACCAATACAAAAGTTACTTCAGACGGCCAGCCGCCTGCCGATCGCGATAAACTCACCATTCAATGGGGCGACGGCACCTTATCAGAACTATCCCGCGTAGGAAAATACGAATTGGGCGATTATTATCAGAAGAATATTTACTTAGGCCAACACACCTTTTTAGGACCCGGAACTTTTGAAATTGTGGTTGAAGATCCAAACCGCAACGAAGGCGTTCAAAACATACCCAATTCAGTGCTTACTGTTTTTTCAATAAAAACCGTTTTGCAAATAAACCCAACGCTTGGGTTCAACAATACGCCCATTTTATTGAATCCTCCGGTTGATAAAGCCGCTGTCGGGCAAATCTTTATTCATAATCCGTCGGCATTCGACCCCGACGGCGATAGTCTTTCGTACGAGATGGCCATTTGTACCGGCGAAAATGGAGAGCCCATTGAGAACTACCAGTTTCCTCCATCGAGCAACAAACCCATTTACATTGAAGAAGCATCGGGCAATCTGATTTGGGACAGTCCCACAGAACCCGGAGCATATAATGTTGCATTTCATATTTATGAATGGCGGCAGGGTTATAAAATTGGGCGTCTTACCCGCGACATGCAAATTGAGGTTTACGAAACCGATAATCAGGCACCAAAAATTGACAGTTTACTTCCCGTTTGCATCACTGCCGGCACAAAATTAAGTTTGCCGGTTACAGCACACGATTCTGACGATAAATTACTTACGCTAACAGCTACCGGAGGTATTTTTAATCTCGATGAACCGGCCCTGTTTACTTCTGAAAGCGATTCGGGAACGGTTAGCGGTTTGCTTGAATGGACTCCCCAATGCACCGATGTCAGGCTTCAACCATACACCGTAGTATTCAAAGTGAGCGATAACAACAGCGAGGTTAATCTGGTCGATCTGATGAGTGTCGACATTCAGGTAATTGCTCCGGCTCCAGAAAACCTACAATTAAGTCCCACAAATAATTCCATAACGCTGAATTGGGATTCGTACGCCTGTTCAAACAACCTAGGATATGCTATTTATCGGAGTACAATACCCTTTGGTTTTACCCCGGATTCCTGCGAAACAGGAGTTCCCGTTTATACCGGGTTTACCAAAATTCAAGAGCTTTTATCGCCTGCTGACACACAATTTATCGATAACAACAACAACAAAGGACTCAATCAGGGCTATACCTATTGCTACCTGATAACTGCTTTGTTCTCTAATGATGTGGAAAGTAAAGCCAGCAACGAAGTTTGTACCGAACTGGTACGCGGTGTCCCCATTATTACGCACGTGAGCGTCACAAAACACGATTCCACCCATGGCGAAATATGGGTGCAATGGTCGAAACCCCTTGAACTGGATACTATAAAATTTCCCGGGCCGCACAAATACCTGATAAAGCGTGCTACCGGAATATGGGGAACCAATTACCAGCTTATTGATTCCTTAAACAGCCTTAACGATACGGTTTATAGAGATACCGCAATAAATACGCTGAACACCGGATATTCCTATCAAATTGAAATTCATAATCCCAATGGATTAACCGAATGGCCCATGACTGCCAGCAGTATTTTCCCAATAATTGATGCTTCGGACAAAACGCTTCAATTAACTTTTGAGCAAAACACGCCATGGACAAACTATCAATACACCGTGTTTAGGCAAAATAAGGAAACCAACGACTTTGACAGCATTGGTTTAACGCAGAACCTGACTTTTGTTGATTTTCCTTTACAAAACAAAGAACGATATTCCTACCGAATCACCTCCTACGGAAAATACGATTTGCCGGGAATTTACACCCCATTGATTAACTATTCCCATACAAATTCAGGAATGCCTATTGATACCATTCCTCCGCTAGCTCCGGTTTTGAATGTAATATCGGACTGTTACAACTTTTACAATTTACTGCAATGGCAAATACTTGATGACATTACAGCAATTCGAAAATACAACATCTATTTTAGTACAGATTCCGATTCAGAATATTTATTGATTGATTCTGTGGTAAATCGCGACACCCTGCATTACCGACATTATGCCGGTGACAATCCTACCGGATGCTATAAGGTTACAGCTGTCGATTCAAATTATAACGAAAGTCCGTATTCAAATTGGGTTTGCGTCGACCAATGCTCGTATTACGAACTGCCCAATGTATTTACTCCCAACAACGACGGTTCGAACGATACCTTTGTACCGCTAACCCCACCCGATATTGTTTCAAAATTTATCGATAAGATTGATTTAAAAATATATTCCCGTTGGGGAAATCTGGTGTTTTCTACCGAGAATCCACAAATTGAGTGGGATGGAAAAGCCAACAATTCAAACATCAGGGTAGCACCGGGGGTATATTATTATGTTTGCGATGTTTACGAAAAACGAATTTCAGGACTCGAACATCGCGTATTAACCGGATTTGTACATATTTTCCACAACGACGAAAAAGTATTGCCTGAATAAATAAATGAGCAATGAAAAACGCTAACTATCTTTTAATATTTCTACTTTTGGGGCTTACAAACCATGTGCTTGCTCAGGAAAGCCCGAACAATACCCTGCTTATTACTAAAGCCTACAATCAAAGCAAACAAGCCCAAAAGGTTTTGAATCTTCTAGATCAGGCCAATCAGGAACTATCACTTGACTTGCTTTATGAAAAAGGCAAGGCCTATTATCAGACAGGAAATATTAAAGAAGCAGCCAACAGTTTTTATCAGCTAAATGAAAAGGAACCAAACAAAGCCGCATTAGAACTGGCTCGTTGCTACGCTCTTTTAAATAAACCTGAATTTGCCTGCAAACAAATTGAAGCCCATTTAAAACAAAAAGAACGTTTAATGCAACATCAAATAAAATCGGATACGGCTTTTCGTCGGATTGAAAACAGTGAATGCTGGATTGCCCTTTGGAAAAACGACTGGTACAACAAATACGAGTTAATGTATGAAGATGCTTTATACGAGTTCCGAAATCAACGTTACGAGGAAGCGCTGACTATTATAAACGAACTTATTCAAATAAGAAAAACACAGTATCAGGCCTATGGTTTAAAAGCACAGATTTACGAAAACTTGGGTGAATATCAACTGGGATTAAATACCATTGAACAAGCTGTTAAAATACGTCCAAAGAATGCTGCATTTCATGCCATTAAAGCCCAACTGGAGTTACATTTAAACAAAGCTGCAAAGGCGCTTAAAAGCATCGATAAAGCCCTGGGACTCGACAATACCCAAATAGACTATTATTTCATAAAAACAAAGGCCCTGGCTGAAAAAGGCAAAACAAAGCAAGCTTTTGAGTCCATAAACTTTTTAACAGAAATTTATCCTGAAACCAAAGTGTTTGTTCTGGCTGCTGCCATTTATTCTCAGGCCAACGAATACCAAATGGCCATAAAAGCCATGAATAAATGCATTGCCATGGAAAAATACAACCATGAGTTTTATAAAACACGTGGTAATTTGTATTTAAGCACCCAACTTTACGATTTTGCCATTAAAGATTTTACCATGTGTCTCGATTTTACCCCGCACGATGGCGAACTTTATTTTAAACGAGGGTTGGCCCGACTGGCTAAAAATCAGAACAATGAAGCCTGCTTCGATTTTAATAAAGCCTATTATTACCAATACATGGAGGCTTACGATTACCTTTCGGTTCATTGTAGAAATTATAAGCAAAACTAATTGAATAACTCATTTTATTGCAGAAGCAATAGCATCGTTCTAAAAAATATTATAATCACGTCTGTGTATAGTGTTTGTTTTTTTAGTTTTTATAGTATATTTAACGTTTAAAACCTAAAGCTATATGGACAATACATTTAACAATGAGCAATGGAAATCATTGCCTCCTGAAATTCTTGCCGAAAAAGATAGCGTTCAGATATCTAATTTTGGAAGGTTAAGAAAACTCAAAAAAGATGAGTTTAAAATTGTGGAGCCATCAAAAATAAAAGGCTACCCCATAGTAAATATTAAATTACCCGACGGCAAACGAACCACCAAATACATTCACAAGCTGGTTGGCCTCTTGTTTCTTCCGGGTCAGGGACCCAAACAAACCTTTGTGGTTCATGTCGATTACAATAAAGAAAACAACCATGTAAAAAACCTGAAATGGGTCGATCGGGTTGAACTGGTTGCGCATCAGTATAAAAACCCCGGTTACAAAAAAGGTATGGTTCGTTATTCAAAACTTACCGAAACCGATGTTATCCGACTTAAGAAAAAGCTTAAACGCGGAAAAACCCCCCTATATAAAATTGCCAAAGAGTTTGGTATTACTCATACGCAGCTAAATCGTATCCGTAAAGGAGAAAACTGGGGCCATATAACCATCGATTAAAAACTGCAAAGCAAAAACCTGTTCATTAATCGGGCTACGAGTCTAAATATAAATTCGTAGGTTGAATGCTTTGTGCTATTTTTTACGCAGACTGATGTGAAAAAACCGGGGCCACCATTTTCCGGTTACAATCAATTGGTCAGAATCAGGGTTGTATGCAATGCCATTGAGTACATCAACCGGTTGGGTAAGGTGTTTCCTGTTTAGCAAATTCGATAAATCGATGCGCTTGGTTACCTTACCCGTTACAGGGTCGATGGCCACAATAAAGTCGCTGCCATAAACATTGGCAAAAATTTCGCCCTTAATGTATTCCAACTCATTCAGGTTTTTAACCGGTCCCTGGTTATCGTAAACCTGAATGCGTCGTATCTCCTGAATGTAGTCGGTATCGAGAAAATATATTATTTCAGAACCATCGCTCATTATCAATTCCTTACCGTTATTTGTTAAGCCCCAGCCTTCGGTTGGATAACTAAACTCATACAATAGCTCAAAGGTGTTTTTATTGTACACAAAACCCACCTGGTTTTGCCAGCTAAGCTGATAAATTTTATTATCCATCAGCGTTATTCCTTCGCCAAACACGTTGTCCGGAAGATTTATACTTTGTACAACGCCGCCATTATCAAGGTCGAGTTTAAAAAGCTTCGATTCGCCATATTGACCGGTTCCTTCGTATAAAAATCCTTCGGAGAATTCCAGCCCCTGGGTAAACGAACGGGTATCGTGCGGATAACTTTTTTCAACTTTATAGGTGTAGTTAAGCGGCGATATATCGGAATTAAAAACCAGCGTTAAAGTTTTTGAAGCCTGAAGCGTATCGCTCCAATAAAAAGTTAGATTCGAGTTGTTTTTCCCCAGCCGAAACGGTGCATCAATTAGTTGCAAGGCTGTAGTTTCAGGAAAAAAAGTTTTCCAATAAATTGAATTTATGCTCATCCGTATGGAATCGGGTAAGGCTTCGAGCTTGGTTTTAAACGATACGTTTACCGGTTCACCAATAACCTGACTGGTTTCTGAAACAGTTAAATCAACAGGAATGCTCCTTATTTTACTTTGAGTGTTCGTAAGGTTTTGGTTTTTATGTGCTTTCTCTTTTTTCGTAGTACTCGTGGCGCAGGAAAAAATAAGCAAAAAGCTCAACAATAAAATAACAAGACGCATCATAAGTTTTTAATTTTGCCGAAAATACAAATACTTTTCTGAAAGCAAAAACCGGGTTTTGTATTCCTGGTTCTACATCAATCAACCCTAATAAAAAAAACCGCCCAAAAACTCAGGCGGTTTTCCTTAATTTACCAATCTGTTTTATTACCAACTGGTAGTAATATCCTGATTATACATTTTATAAATACTTTTCTCGCCGGTTTTCACCGATTTGTAATGAATGGTTCCTTTAATCATTGAATATTTTTTGGCAGTATAAACATCCTTGGCTAAAGCCTGATTAATCTGTAAATTCAAATCGTGTTTACCTTCGCCGGAAAACTCCTGATTCAGATTATCGATAATCACGGGAGCTTCGTTGCCAAAATTCAAAATCACTTTTTCAATCACAAAAGGAGTGGCATATTTCGATGTCAACGGAATATTGCAATTTACTCCTTCTATTTCTGTTCCCAAATCGTTTCCTCCGCTTAAATTAATATCGTTGTTAACAAAAATATCAATCTTATCAGCGTTGATATTAAAATAGAACGTACTTGAGGCCTTACCGTAAGCCGTTAAAAACTCGGCAACAATACTGTTTTCCGGATCTTCGTAACACTCATCGTATGAATAACTCACCACCCACTCACGTCCTTTGTTTCGCACATCGGTAATTTTAGCACAGTTGGAACGAACTTTGGGTTTGCGGCTGGTTGTAACCACCCGGTCACCAATACGCAGCGACATGCGAACTTCGCCCAGGGTATTGTTGATGGTTTCAACAGAAACATTCTTCATCATATCTTTTAGTTTGGCAATGCCAACGTTGGCTTTGTCTCTGCGGGGATCCACATCGATAAAACCTTCGCTTAAAGCCTTAAGTTCCTTTTCAGTCTGGCTCATTTCTTCCAGGCTCTCCATCACATCAATCTTGGCAAGCAGGCCTTCCAATTGTTCTGTTAAAGCACGGTCAGCTTTTTCGAATTCCATAATCAGCATTTTAAGCTGCGCCTGCGAAAACGGATACTTCATGTGGTAATAATACTTTAAACCTGCAGGCTCTTCAACCTGCTCCCAATAAAAGGCTTCCACATTGGTTAATGAAATTCCTTTAATATAAGGAATATCGGCTGCACGGGTTTTAGTGGCAGTTTGAAAACTTTCAGCGTATTGCGAATTGTTGTTTTGTGTTTGCTCGCTACGGAAATATTCGCTGCTGGTTTGAATGTTTTCGGCAACCGAGCTGATAATTTGTTCTTTTACTTTAGCCAGGCATTTTTGCTGGGCATCTTCGAGCCCGGTGCTTGAAGCTACGGCAATAACATAACCTTTTTCAAGGCCATTAACCCAGTCGGGTTGTTTGCGCTCGCTGCTCTCTTTTACTTTTCGTTTTTGCGCCTGACACTCGTTTACTGTGGCAACAGTAAGTGAAAACATCAGAGCAAATAGCATAATTATACTTTTCATTGTGTCTGAATTAAATGGGTTGAATCGAATTTTCTACGAATAAAGATACATTATTTTTAACATTCGTGAAGGTATCTTCAGTTAAAAAAAAATCAGCAACATGGGTTGCTGATTTTTTATCTTTCGATTTAAATACTAATATTCAGCATCTAAATTTTTCATTTCTTCGTCGAATTTCTCACGGAATTTCTCACGATCGTACATTACTTCCAGTTTTTTGTCTCTGGAGATACCTTTGTCGATACCGTTGTAGATAACATCTTTGCTCACTTCTAGAGCCATAAAAGTTTCGTAACCTCCACCTTCGGCTTCAAAAGTTTTTTCACAAATAATAGTCACATCGGCCAACTGTTGGTTTACTACGTCGCGGGTCATGTTTTCAAAAGTTTGTGAAAACTCAGAAGCACCACCAGCGTCCATTTCGTTAGCATAACGCTCAGTTACAGACTTAATTTTTGAGCCAATTAACGAAGCCAAACGGGCTTTAGTTAAGGTTAAGGCTTTTTCGCGCGACATGGCCATGTCAGAACTTTTACCCACGTTACTTGCGCGGAAAAACTCTGCATCTGATTGTCCTTTATCGGCACACGGTATAGTAATTTCCTGACGACCTTTAGTAATGTCTTTGGAACCACCGCATGATGAAAGCGTTGCAACTGCAGCTACTGCTAAAATAAAAAATGCTACTTTTTTCATAATGTTAAAAATTTTGATAGATAAATCGATTAAAACAAATTTCAATAATATATTTCAATTTTACAAGTACAAGATGACGATATTATAAAAAGGTTGCTTTTCTTTTTTTTTACAAGATAAAAAAAATTATGTCAACACTGTTGTAAAGCACCAAATGTATTGTTAAATTTGATCCGTTGAATAACCTATAAATTTTATTATCAATGAAAAAACTACGTTTTTGGAGTCTCGCACTAGCTGCTGTAGCCTTTGTAACTTTGTATTCATGTAATACAAGTGGAAAAAAAGAAGTTAAAGAAGAAGTTGTTGAAGAAGTAGTAGAAGAAGCTGCAACCGAAGAAGTTGTTGCCGATACTGTTGCTACTGAAGAAACCGTTGAAGAAGTTGTCGAAGAGTCTGTAGAATAGATTCTTTGGGTGTTTAAAAGAGGGGGCAGTTTTCACTAATTGCCCTTTTTTTTTATTTTCCCGGTATCATCAGGCAGCTATCGCCATAACTCAAAAAGCGAAAATCGTTTGCCATAGCAAATTCGTAAACTTTAGTCCAATCGCTACCAATAAAAGCTCCTATTAATAACAGTAAAGTACTCTTGGGCTGATGAAAATTGGTTATCAGCCGGTCAATCAGTTTAAACGAATAACCGGGAGCAATCATTATAGCTGTCGAAGCCATTACATAATCTTTACCCGATGCCAAAAAATGCCCGTGTAAAGCTTGTAAAGCTTCCTCAACACTATATTTAGCCTCCAACTGGTAAGCTTCCCATTGTCCCAAATGCATTTGCTCCACCGATATTTCTACTCCCGAAAGAATTTTAACCCCAAGCCAGTAAAGACTTTCCAGCGTGCGTACCGTTGTGGTTCCAACGGCAGTGATATTCCCCAGATGTTCCAGCAACACCGGAATGGTTTGCGCATTAATAATAAAGTGTTCGGCATGCATGGCATGCTCTCTTATTAATTCCGACTTTACCGGCTTAAAGGTTCCTGCACCCACATGCAGGGTAACTTCGTGGCTCTTTATTTTTTTATTACTTAACGATTCAAAAACACCGGAAGTAAAATGCAAACCGGCTGTTGGAGCAGCCACAGAACCTTTATGTCGCGAATAAATGGTTTGGTAAGTTTCCAAATCTTTGGCTTCGGCCTCTCTATTTAAATAAGGTGGAATGGGAATGTTACCTTCGTGTTCCAGAATCTCACTAAAACTCAAGGCCGGATTATCCCAGCTGAACCGGATAATTTGCTCATCGCCATGGGCTTCGAGCTTTTCAACCGTTAAAAGACTTGAGCGACTATTTATCAGCACCTTTTTACTCAGGGTGCCGCTTTTCCATTTTTTTAGATTCCCCACAATGCAATACCACGAACAGGATCTGCTTTGCGAGAATGAAAGGTTGTAATCGGAAGGCTCATGCGGTTCAAGGCAAAATATTTCGATGCGGGCACCGGTTTCTTTATAAAACTCCATCCGCGCCCTGATAACTTTGGTATTGTTCGACACCAACAAACTTTGCTCCGGTAAAAAACTACTTAAATGGCGAAAGCGGGACTGGGATATTTCACCCGCCTGATAAACCAGCAATTTTGAGGCATCGCGCTGGGTAAGCGGATATTTTGCAATGCGCTCGTCGGGCAAATTGTAGTGATAATCTTCAATTTTTATTTGTTGCAGTTCCCTAAACCGGCTCGTTTCATTTCCCATTTTTTCCAAATTTATCATCAGCACTTCCATCTGCTTAAAGCTGGGCAAAAATAGTTAACTTTGCCATTCATTAAAAAATAAATTAAAAATTAGCTTACATACCATGGAGATTCAAGTTGGCGATAAAGTGCGTTTTTTAAACGATGTGGGCGGCGGTACCGTTTCAAGAATTATCGATCGGAAAAGTGTGATGGTAACCAATGAATATGGTTTCGAGGTGCCATGGCAGGTGCACGATTTGGTAGTAATAGAACAGGCCGATAATTACGATGAAAACCCCAAAGCAAACAATGCACCAGCGCAAAATATAGCCCAGGAAGCAAGCGAAGTAATCGTTGACACCCGCGAAATATTTTTTCCCGATGTAAATTACGACGAAAATAACGGCGACCAGATAAACGTTTATTACGCCTTTGTTCCCCAGGGACGCCCCGGAAACAGCGACCTGAACGTATTTTTAATAAACGACAGCAACTACAACCTGCTTTATACCATTATTGGCCAGGAAGCAACGGGTGAAATCAATACGCATGCTGCGGGAGTGCTCGAGGCCAATACCAAAGAACAAATCGAAACCCTGGCTTTTGCATCGGTAAATAAAATGCCCGAATACCGTTTTCAGTTGCTGTTCTATCAAAAGAAAAATTTTAATTTAAAAGAACCGGTATCGAAAACCATGACCTTTAACCCGATTAAGTTTTTTAAAGAACGAACTTATCAGGAAAACGACTTTTTTGATGCACCGGCAATTCTTTACCCGGTTTACACCGAGAACCCGATAGAAAAAGAGCTGGATTCGCTTTCGGAAAGTGAGCTGAAAAAAATTATTCTTGAAAAAGAAAAAACCGAAAGCAAAGCGGTGTACAATTCCCCCAAAATCAACGAAAATAAAATTACTGAAGTTGATTTACACATTCACGAACTGCTCGACGATTTCAGAGGCTTGAGCAATGCCGAGATTCTTGAGGTGCAGATGGAACATTTTAAATCGAAGCTCGAAGAAGCCATTCATACCCATACCCGAAAAATTGTATTTATTCATGGCGTGGGCAACGGCGTATTGAAAATGGAAATCCGGAAGGAACTCGACCGTCGTGCAAAAAAACTTACCTATCAGGATGCTTCATTCAAAGAATATGGCTATGGAGCAACCCTGGTTCAGATTAAATAATTATTTATCCGGCTTTATGCGCTAAACCTTGCTATTTTTACAAACACAACAAACCGAATCACTATGTATGTGTCAAAAAATCCATTCACCAGCATTGTTAACGAAACTTACCCGTATTTAAGCACCGAACAATTGAATCAACGGCTTACGGAATCGTGGGAAGCCTTTATTTACTGGAAAACAACCAGTTTTGGAACCCGTGCTAAACTAATGAATCGGGTAGCCGACCTGCTCGACGAGCGAAAAGAATTTTACGGAAGCCTTATTGCCCAGGAAATGGGGAAACCCATTATGCAGTCGGAAGCTGAGGTTCAAAAATGTGCTACCGTATGCCGATACTATGCCGATAACGCGCTCGATTTTCTTAAAAGTCGTCGCCTCGATTCCTCAGCCAAAATGAGTCAGGTTATTTACCAGCCCTTGGGGCCTGTTTTTGCTGTAATGCCCTGGAATTTTCCCTTCTGGCAGGTGTTCCGCTTTTTGGCTCCGGCTATCATGGCGGGTAATGTAGGCTTGCTTAAACACGCATCGAACGTACCCAAATGTGCCCTGGCCATTGAAGAGGTGTTTAACGACGCCCACGCACCCAACGGCTTGTTTAACAACCTGTTTATTAACCACGATCAAGTGGAACAGGTAATTGCATCGAACCCTGTTAAAGCGGTAACCTTTACCGGAAGTAATCAGGCCGGGAATATCATTGCATCGCTGGCAGGCAAATACACCAAAAAAACCGTGATGGAACTGGGAGGCAGCGACCCATTTATCGTATTCGACGATGCCGATTTGAACGATGCCCTGCACAACGCCCTGATGAGTCGCTTTTTAAATGCCGGACAAAGTTGCATTGCAGCCAAACGCTTTATTGTGCATGAAGACATTGCCGACGAATTCCTACACAATTTTCAAAGTCTGGTCGAAAACCTGAACCTGGGTAATCCGCTCGACGACGAAACCTTTATGGGACCAATGGTAAATCAGGACGCCTTAAAAGAAATTGACCGGCAGGTTCAGAAAAGCATTGAAATGGGAGCCAACTGCATTACCGGCGGCGACATTAACATGCACATGAGTTCGGTATATAATCCAACCATTCTATGCAATGTGCCACTTAACAGTCCGGCCTGGACCGAAGAGGTTTTTGGGCCGGTGGCTGTCATCAGGCGTTTCGAAACCGACGACGAAGCCATTGAACTGGCTAACGATACCCGCTTTGGACTGGGGGCTTCGGTTTGGACCAGCGATATGGACCGGGCTGCCTACGTAAGTAAGCACATTCAGGCAGGTACCGTAGCCGTAAACGGAATGGTAAAATCGGAACCCGGCCTGCCTTTTGGCGGAATCAAAGAGTCGGGTTTTGGGCGTGAACTTTCTGATTATGGCATCTATGAGTTTATGAATATCAAAACCATCAGTTATTTTTAAAGTATACAACTCAGCGAAATAAAGCAAACTGTCAGACTTTCGATAAGATTAAAAAAGTTTGTACTTTTGAGTTATGACAA
Organism: Salinivirgaceae bacterium; assembly: GCA_050179685.1. Classification (GTDB taxonomy): domain Bacteria; phylum Bacteroidota; class Bacteroidia; order Bacteroidales; family SZUA-534; genus GWE2-40-63. The sequence goes on along the minus strand of JBFXEW010000003.1, from coordinate 24,019 downwards.
TAATTGAAAAAAATATAGATAAGATAAACGCCTTATGCAAAGAACATCATGTGACGAGATTATTTGTGTTTGGTTCAATATTGACAAATAATTATAAAAAAACAAGTGATATTGATTTCCTTGTTGATTTCTCAGGAGTTAACCTGTACAACTATGCCGATAATTATTTCAATTTAAAAACCTCATTAGAAAAATTACTCAAAAGACCCATAGACCTGCTTGAAGACAAAGCCATAAAAAATCCTTATTTAAGAAAATCAATCGACGCTTCAAAAAAAATCATTTATGGATAACGACATAAAAACCTGGCTTTTTGATATTTTACAATCGATAAATGAGATTGATGGTTATTATGATAACAAACCCAGAGCTTTTGAGGAGTATACTTCTGATATAAAGACAAAGAGGGCTATTGAACGGAATCTGGAAATAATTGGCGAAGCGGTTAATCGGATTGTTAAAAAAAACAAAGCAATTAAACTTGACAACGCCGAGAAAATAATAGGCACCCGAAACAGGATAATTCACGGAAATGATAAAATATCGGATGATTTGATATGGAGTATTGTAATAAATCATTTACCTAAATTAAAAGAAGAAGTTTCCACACTACTTGATGACTAAAGGTAAGCGTACAATACGCAATATAAAACTGTATTGAATTCCAGGAAAATTTCTTGCAATTTAAGTTGCTCTTAATTAAAAACAGAAAATCCTAAAGATTTCCATTACCTTTGCCGGGCAAGCAGCACGTTCTATCGCCTTTACCGTAGGGTAAGGGAGGAAAGTCCGGGCAGCATAGGGTGCCGGGCTTCCGAAAGGGAAGCTATCTGTGAGGGTAGAGTAAGGCAGAAGAAAATAACCGTCCCGACCTGGTCGGGATAAGGGTGAGAAGGTGGTGTAAGAGACCACCAGTGCCCCAGGCAACTGGGGTAGCTGTGCCGCTCCCGGGTTGAAAGGCCATGTATATCCCGACTCCGGAAACGGAACGGTGTTACCCGCACTGTCTTGTCGGGAGGGGTAGGCCGATAGTGGTTTCGGGTGACCGAAATCCCAGATAAATGATAGAAGCCCCGCCCCGGCGGGGAACAGAATCCGGCTTATAGGGCTGCTTGCTTTTTTTTATTCAGGGTTTACGCCCTGATTTTTATTTTACTGAAATTCCTCTGTGGAAACCTTCCTGCCGCTGGCTGGAAAGTGCTATCAAGCGAAGTAATTGCGGGATGTAAATATTTTTCACCACAAATTATCACAGATTTACACAGACCTGCAGCTTAACCCCTGCCCATTTTGGGTAAAAATTCAGGTCTGTTTAGCAGAAAAGGATAAAAAGCCTGAAATTTAGCTTACTGCTGCAGCAGGATGCCTTAAGTTAACTCACTTTTGGTTTTCTGCTGGAGCAGAACGACAAAAAAAATATTTCTTTTAGGTTTCTGCTGGAGCAGGAAGACAAAAAAATAATTTCTTTTAGGTTTCTGCTGGAGCAGAAAGGCATTTGTTGCCTCACTAATCGATTACTGCTGGAGCAGGAGGCCATTTTGCAGTCACTTTTGGTCTGCTGCTGCAGCAGGAAGGGTTTTTCATGTCACTTTTGCTTCACTGCTGCAGCAGGATGCCATTTTTGGGTGAAAAATCGACCACTGCTCCGGCAGGATGCCATTTATGTGGTGAATAATCGGGTTCTGCTGGAGCAGGATGCCTTTTTGTAGGAAATAATCCCCAGCTTCCCGGAACTGAATAACTGTTTTGCCAGGTTATACCTTCAGTCAAATTGGAAACGAACCTATAAAACCAAACCAAATCACAAGCTCCCAAATCAAAACGAATCCAACTAAAACATTAAACTTATTGGCATTTAGCTTGTTTAGCGCTTAGTAAAACAGCTATTAAAAAGAATTGTATCTTTGCCGCTTATGATATCGAAAAACCTCTTGCATCAAAAATATAAGGTAAGCGACTGGCTACCAACCACGGTAAAAGAAGCCCGTGAAAGGGAATGGGACCAAGTGGATGTGGTTTTGTTCTCGGGCGATGCCTACGTCGATCATCCCTCCTTTGGCCCTGGTGTTATTAGCCGGGTAATGGAAAGCCTGGGCCTGCGGGTGGCTATTGTACCGCAACCCAACTGGCGTGACGATTTGCGCGACTTTAAAAAATTTGGTCGTCCCCGATTGTTTTTTGGGGTTACCTCGGGATGCATGGACAGTATGGTGAACCACTATACCGCCAACAAACGGCTACGTTCCGACGATGCCTACACACCGGGAGGCAAATCCGGGTTCCGGCCCGATTACGCCACCACCATTTATACCAATATCTTAAAAGATTTGTATCCCGATGTGCCCGTGGTTATAGGCGGTATCGAAGCCTCGTTGCGGCGTTTAACCCACTACGATTACTGGAGCGATACCCTGATGCCATCGATATTAATGAATGCACGGGCCGATATTTTGGTTTTTGGTCTGGGTGAAAAGCCCCTAAAAGAGCTGGTTGATTTGATGCAGCGCGGGGTTCCCATTGAGAAAATTCAAACGGTAGCACAAACGGCATTTAGGATTCCCAAAAGCGAAGAACCGGCAACGCGCAAAAACTGGAAAACCCAGACCCTGGTTTCGTTCGAAGGTTGTTTGGCCGATAAAAAACAACATGCCTACAATTTTAAAATTATTGAAGAAGAATCGAATAAGTACGAATCGGACCGTATCATTCAGGAAGCGGGTGACTTTAAAATAGTGGTAAACCCATCGAACCCGCCCTTGACCGAAAAGGAAATGGATGCAGTGTACGACCTGCCCTACACCCGCCTGCCCCACCCCAAATATTGGGACAAACCGCCTATTCCGGCTTACGAAATGATTCGCCACTCGGTAAACAGCCATCGCGGATGTTTTGGCGGATGCAGTTTCTGTACCATATCGGCACACCAGGGAAAATTTGTATCGAGCCGCAGCAAAAAATCGATTCTAAACGAGATTGAACAGGTAACCCAGATGCCCGATTTTAAAGGCTACATCTCGGACATTGGCGGACCGTCGGCCAATATGTGGAAGATGAAAGGTAAAATTGAGAACGTGTGTCGCAGTTGCAAACGTGCATCGTGCCTTTTTCCAAAGATTTGTCCCAATCTCGACACCGATCACAGCCAGATGACTGAGTTGTACCGGGAGATTAGGAATAACCCAAACATTAAAAAAGCATTTGTAGGCAGTGGCATTCGCTACGATTACCTCGACCATCAGGAAGAGGAGCACTCCAACTTTAAGGAATACATCAGCGAAATAATTACACACCACGTATCGGGCCGTCTGAAAGTAGCCCCGGAGCATACATCGCCCAAAGTATTAAGGCTGATGCGTAAACCCAACTTCGACCTGTTTAAACAATTGAAAACCGTATTCGACGAGGTTAACGAAAAGAACGGGACCCGGCAACAACTGATTCCTTACTTTATTTCGAGCCATCCGCTTTGCGAAGAAGAGGATATGGCCGATGTGGCCATCCAGACCAAAAATATGGATTTTAAACTGGAGCAGGTGCAGGACTTTACCCCTACACCCATGACTTTAGCCACCGTAATTTACTATGCCGGAATAGACCCCTATACCGGAAAAGAAATGTTTACCGCCAAAAGTCAGAACGAAAAGCAGAACCAGAAACAATTTTTCTTTTGGTACAAACCCGAAGAAAGCAAACAGATAAAGCGCCGCTTAACTGAAATTAACCGCCCCGAATTGATAAGCCAATTGTTTGGAGCTAAGGAAAACAAGACAGAAACAGTAAATCATAAACAGCATAATAACCAGGTAAAATCAAAAAATAAGAAAAAGCCATGGAAGGAAACCCACTAATAGGCATCAGTGTTTTGTTATTTATTTACGGACTGTTCTCGTGGTCGCTGGGCCGCTTTATCAACAAGCGTAAACAAAAAGAAGCTACCGAACTGCAAAATTTTTTAGACGGTGCCTGGATACTGGGGATTGTAGCTTTGTTGCTTATTGGCTTTTTGTATTACGACAGCCGGTTTTAAAACAAAAAGTGGATATCCCAAGTGGAATAACCCTAACCCAAAAGCTAACTTACCCGTTTTAAGTAAACTTCAAATAAGGAACGCTGATTACGCGAATTTTGGCTGATTCTTGCAGATATAATCAGCGTAAATCAGTTTTTTTCAGCGTTATCAGCGTTCTTTCCCTTTTATATTGATAGTAGTTGGAATAAATCGGTGTTTTAAGACAACACAAACTTATTCAAAAACTTATTGGTCAATTAATCGTTGGGAGCCGTAATTACCGGCACATCGATAATAGCAATCCATTTATAATTTACTTTGTGAATTTCGCGCCAACGACCTTTAACCGAAACCACATCTTTGTAAAGCTCATCGGTCATAACCACCACTCCGGGACGCCAGGGGGTGTTTTTACCGGGCTCGTCTTCGGCATATAGCACAATCATACCATCTTTAATCTCCTCTTTTGAAGCAATATGCCACTTACTGATGATGTCTTTGGTCCAATTGGTAGCCGAAGTTCCTTCGCCCAGCGAAATAAGCTGATACTCTCCTTTGGTTGCTTCGGTTGCCAGTGACATCACTTTAGCCGGAACATATTCTTTATGCCAGAAATCGGAACGGTTGTTGAATACAGCCAGTAATAAATCGCCAATGGCATAAGTAGCTGACGTAGGTGCATTGCTTACCTGATTGCCTCCGGCTGCGGCTTGCTGTCCACTTCCTGCAAAATCGGCACTGCCACCCAGTAAATTAATATCTTTTATGCGGAAAATTTTTTCGTTGTACTTGTACTCAAACATGTTCACCTTATTCACTTTAGGGAATTGACATTCCATTTTTACCGGAACACCGGGTATAATGGTAATATCAGTCCGATAATAATCTCCACCACCTGCAACAGCTTTTTCTGCCTTATGTTCAGCTCCGTTTTCATCAATAATCCGAATATTGTAAACATAATTAGTCAGTTCATAATCGCTGGTCCCTCTGTTTTCGAACTCAAGGTAAAGCGACATTTTATCGCCAAATACTTTTGAGCTTTTATACACCAAAAAGATCTGATCGGCTATTTCAACAGAAGTAGCTCCTCCGGTAGTTCCGCCTGCAGATTCACCACCACCTGTAGTGGCTACAGGTTCAGGATCTCCCGGATCTTCTATGGTTGAAAGAATTTCCATGCACTTGTCGTAACATTCTTTGCTGATGGGAGGAACGGATTTTAGCACTTTAATGGCTTCACGATCGTTTCCCTGCTTATGCAAAGCGGTAGCTTTAGAGATAATAAAGTCGCATTGTGAATTATAAAACTCCATAATTTTTTCCTTACCCTGATCCACCATGGCTTTGAACTGCCCGCTGTTTACATTTACACGCTTAATGCCTTCCATGTAAGCTTTGGTCTCATTTTGACCAACTCCTTTGGCATTGAACGATGTTTGTGAGTAAACATTACCCGTAGCATCTTTAATAAAGAAATTAATCGACATATTTAAAGCATGCATGGGCGGAGCCGTGGGTGTTAATTCCTTTGAAAGGATATCGACTGTGGCATCCATTACAAAAAACGGATTGCCCTGGTCACCGGCCAGGCCATTTTTTGCACAAATCTGTTTCATTTTATTGATTAACATGTTTTTTGCCCCCTGTGGAATCTGTTGGTCAGAAACCTGCGGAGTGATGGCGATTCGCTCGGAATCGTCGGCCTTACCCATGTTGTTCTGAGCACTCAGCTGCACCACGATAAAGGCCACCAAACCAATACTTAAGAGTATTTTTTTCATCTTTTTACTATTTTAATTAAAACCCGGTGCTCCTTTTCACTTCACTTTCACTTTTCAGGATTACCAGGCAGCGTATTTTACATCTGTTAAATAAAATGCCAACTTTAGCATCAGCTAAATGATGGCATTTTATTTAAATGGGTTGCTATTTTTCGCCAACAATTAACCAGGCCTCACCCAAACCACGCATATACACTTTCGATTCAAGGTATGCGTTCTCGCGTAAATAACGGCTTAAATTATTAACGAAAGTACGGGTATCCATGGCCCGCTCGCGACCATTGCGCTCATAGAACATGGGCATACGCACCTGCTCAAATCGCATCATATTTTCGGTAGCATCGCTCAGGCTGAAACGGTTTTGTACGGTATTGTCAAAAATCCAGTCTTCAATGTGAATGCTCAACATATCGGTCACGCCGTTGATGTCGTAATCATCCTCAAGGGTAACTCCGGCATTTAAAAAGGTTTTAACCAGAATTTTCACTTCACGGCCGTTGGCAAACATATCTTCAAAGTGGCTCATTAAACGTCCGTTGAATTCGTCCATATAACTTAGTACCGCTTCTTCGAGTAATATTTCGGGAGTAGCTGCCGAGCTTGGGTTACCAGCTCCTGAAGCCGAAGCTATATTTTTTCCGGTATAAGCATCCAGTCCGTTTAAGGTAAACACAATGTATTTACGCGGACCCTGGCGCTCAATACGGAAATCCAAATCCATAATAATATCGGCTTTGGCAGTACGCTTTAAGGCATCGATGGGCGATTCCGAGATTTCAGAACCTGAACTGCTACTGGTAAGCATGCTGGTTTCGGCAGCTTCGTTGGCCAAGTTTTTTAATTCCTGTTCCAAATCTTTTAAAGGGAAACCCCGGTCGGCCATTAGGCCACTCATTTTTGAAATAACGAGACGCAAATCGCCATCGTTTTGTAAGGCTTTTTTATAGTCGGGCAAAGTTACTTCGGTTCCCTGGTTGTCAAAGGTCATTTTAAAATCGTTACCAATACAATACCGGTCACTGGGAACTACCATAATGGTAGGCTTTTTTGCCGCGGGTTGTCCAAAACTGTTTAAGGCCATAAGGCCAATAAACATAAGGGTCAAAATTTGCTTCATATCTTTAGTTTTTACTGTTTATGCTTAAATTAACTTCCTCCGCCTGGATAATTTAAAGCAGAGGAAGCTGAATGTTTTTGCTTATTACTGCATAGAATTAAAATCCAGCATCCAAACGGCGTGCGATACCTTCTTTTTCAAGGTCTTTACGCAATTCGTCGAAAGCTACAGATACTACAACGCCTACTTTGTATCCTTTTTTCATTTTCACCCGGTCGGCTCCTGATGGAGGTGCATCGGTACTTAAATTTACGTACTGAAGGTATTTTCCGCCCGGGGCAAAAAAGGTTTCGAAAAATGCGGCGTGTTTATCGGCTGCATCTGAATCGGTAACAATGGCCGGTGTTTTGGCGGCACGTCCGTTACTGGCAGCAGGAAAACCACGGAAAATAGCACAGGCAATGGCCAGTTCCTTGGCGTTGTGAATGGCATCTTCGGGTTTTTTGCCGTAGCCCCAAACCTTAACCAGTTTGGTTCCGTCGACACCTACAGCCACTGTAGCTACTTCGTAGTTATAGGAGCTGTTGTATTCAATTTTACCCACTTTTCCGCGACTTTGTGACTGGCATGTGGTAGCAGCCAAAAGCATCGTGGCAAATACTAAAGTTAACAATTGCATTACTCTCTTCATATCCATTTATATTTAGTTTTTACATTAACTATTATTAAAACTCTATCCGTAAACCTACATCAATTGACATGCCTTCGCGGCCATCGAAATAATAAGTGTAAATATCACCCCAGTCATTTCCATCTTGATCAACCGCATTTCCTACCAAACTATACATATTTAATCCAACCATTAGCTGTGCCCAGTAAGTTAAATTCATTGAAACTGAGGCTCCATAACCAAGAAAATAAGTATTTACTTTTGTGTCAACATCACCAAAATAATCATCACTGGTAGCTGACTCAGCTCCATAAGAGACGAAAGGAGCTAATGAAACGTTGCGCGTTAAGTAGAAACCTTTTGATAAACCTATTTGCCAACGTAAGAACGATGTTTCATATGTACCAAAACCGCTTCCAAAATCATAATCTCCATTATCGAAATGCGCTGTACCAAAAACTTTTAACTGGGTAATTCCGATGGGGATAATTCTTCCTGCCAACAAGGCAACGTTGCCTTCACCTTTTACAAAGAAACCGCCCATTTCGCCAGCAACTGTAGTACCTGCTGAGATACCAATACCAAAATCGTTTTTTTGCTGGAGCAACATACCATCCATTAAGCGGCGACCGGCCACCTGGTAAAAGCGGCTGTATAACTCTGAACTTCCGGTAGCTACTTTTCGGTTATCAACTACTTTTTTAGCCCGGATAACTCCTTTGCGCACGCCTTCGGTTTCGCCTTTACGGTTTTGTTCAAACTCCATTACAAAGTAGCGGTGGTCGGTTTTCAAACCTTCTTTTTTACCAATCTTGGCCTGCAAAGGACGTGTGGAATAAAGCGGTGTTTTCACCTGGAAGTCAGAAATTTTTCGTTCCACATCGAAAATACAGTTTTCCAAACCAGTATTCAACATCTGCTGGAACAACTCGTCGCGGGTTTTTTGTACCGGTGGGGCTAATAATTCTCCCGGATTATACTGTGAACCATCGGCATTGCCGCTAACTTGCAATACAAATTTTACCGGGAAATTCGATTGCTCGAATAAGGCTCTTTTGGTGGCTTTGGTATCTTCTGAATCGTCTTCATAAATCCACATGTCGTTATAAAAAGCTCCTACGGTTTGCGGATCGAATTCCAATTTGAACAGGTAAGCATTAACGTCACCCATCCAACCGTTTTTCCGGCGTTTTACTCCTTCGCCCGATTGGCCCATAAGCTCGCCAAGACCTTTAGCTAAAGCATCGCGCTTTAAATATACCTGCTCCATGGTTTGAATGTTTTTAATATCCATTACCAGGATGTAACTGTGATTAATTAAAACTTCGCCGGCATCCTGCAATTTGGCCATACCAATTTTACTACTGGCAGCCTTACGAACTTCGTCGTCGGTAGCATTATACAGACCGCGCTCGTGAATTATGTCCATATTAAATTCACCTGATTCGTTCCGGGCAAACCATTTGGCAAGAATCTGATTGGGAATTTTATTTTGTGTTAATGCCTGTTTAATGGCATCAGCATTCGAACTGGTAGCTAACAAGCGGGTATCCAACAGGTTGTCGTCAAATTTGTCGGGGACAACAATTCCCGATGCTGCATTCCGAATATCCAACATATAGGCTGAGTTACCATCTAAAACAATAACGGTTAAAGCATTCCGGTCGTAATCGGTAAGCAATTGATTGGTTTTGGCTCCTTCCTGAATTACGTCCTGGGCAAAAAGACTTAGTGAAAGAAATACCAAAGAAATAAATAAGAATGTACACTTTTTCATAGAAATAAATTTAGTTAAACTGAAATCAAATATACAAAATATGTAGTACCTCCCATAAAATATTGATAAAGATTTCGAACAGGTCAATATTTTTAGTGCCCTTGTGAATCAACACTTAGAACAACATTGCCTGTTTGGAAGTAAGGCTGAACTCAGGATAAAAACTGATGTGGCTCAGTTTTGATAGGATAAAGATCAATAAAAAGTATAGTGTACTCCACGCCATTTTTTTAGGGAGCAAAGAATAAAGCCTCTATATTTGTAAAGTCAAAAGGTTATAGTTCTTTGAAATGCTTGTTGTAGGGTCTCTTCTTTATACTGTAATACTATAACCTCTCTTCTTTTAGGGCTACAGTAATTTTTTTTCATGGGTTAATTAATTTGGTTGAATAATATTGGACAATGCCCTACAACAAGCTTTCTTTTTTTCTTCTCTTGAAAATAATCAAATCACATTCGAATGAAGCTCCCCGCTGCAAGTAGACGGGGTATCTACAAAAAAATTTCTTAATATCGCGTCAAGAGGCGGGTATTTACCCTCGCTCCCGCTTTCAGTCCCGACATAAGTCGGGATTCGACTAGAAAATTTCATTTCGCAAACTTATGAAATTTTAGTCTCACGAATAAAAAAGCGCCTGGCAAGACCAGCTTTAGCTAATTTAAACCACGTTTAAATACAATGAAAGATTGTGCAAGTCAGAATCACTGCTCTTTACAGATGTTAACCTGTGTGAAATCAATTTTTGGTTTCCGGTTCTCCGGTTGGTTCCTGCAATTCTGCTTCAGCAATTTGTTCAATTAAATGTTCCGAATTTTCATCGCCTAAATACTTATGTACCAAACTATGTCCCACATAAATTAAAGGAGTAAGCACAACTGCAATAATCAGTTTGGCAGAATAACCGGTAAAGGCCGTATTCATAAACTCGGCAAAGGTAATTTTTGCCGGCAGCCAAAAAGCAATTCCGGTAACAATAAAACTGTCGAACAGTTGCGATACCATGGTTGAACCAGTGGCACGCATCCAGATTAGTCGTTTGCCGGTTCGTTGACGAATAACCCAAAAGACAAAAATATCGACCAACTGCGATGAAATAAATGCAGCCAGACTACCGGCAATAATCCAAAGCGACTGCCCAAAAACGGCATTGAAAGCCTCGCTGGAAACAGGCGAAAAGGAAGCTGATTTAACAGCCATACCCAGATAAAGAATTATAAAAACATAAACCACCAGACCAGCAGTCATGAATGTTAACTGGCGAACGCCCTTTTTACCGAAATACTCATTAATAATATCAGTAATTAAAAAAACCACAGGCCAGGGAATAATACCAATACTCAGGTTGAACGGGCCAATGGCAATGAGTTTACCACCAATTAACTCACCAACAATGGCATTGGTAACAAAAAATCCGGTGAGAATAGTAAAAAGAATCTCTTTTCTACTTTTAAACATGGGTGTTTGTTTAGTTAATTAAATGCAAACTAATTAAAAATTTCAAAATAATTCGAAAAATCTTTAATCAGCTATCCGGTTAATGCCGTTTTTAAAACTGTTTTCATCGATTTAATAACAAATCTAAACCATTTTTCTTTCAGGGCACACAATCAAAATTAAATAAATTCAATTATAATCCAACTTTTTATTTAATTTGAATAAAAGATAACAGCATCCAAAATATTTTCTAAATTAGCATCGTATTCACCATGAAAGAGAAAAATAGCCTATATAAGAGCTTGAATATTGAAGCCAACGAGGTGGTTCCTGTCCTACTCCTCATTGCCCAATCGGTATTTCTGGGTATTTTTTACGGAACCTTCGATATTGGTGCGCATACCCTCTTTTTAAAAACTTTCCCTGAGGATATGATTCCCAAAGCTTATATTATCTCGGGAATGGTAGGAATTGTAATGACTGCTGTTTTTTCAAAATACCAAAGCATTATTCGTTTTTCTAATCTGGCAAAATACACCCTGCTCTTTATTTCACTGTTAACCATTTTGATTCGAATTTTCTTTGAATTTTCGGCTGCCAAATGGACCGTGTTTTTAGTTTTTATTCTACTGGGGCCACTTAACATTTTGGCAATACTGGCTTTTTGGGGAACAGTAAGCCGGATATTTACTTTACGGCAGGGGAAACGTCTTTTTGGTATTATCGATTCAGGTCAGGTCTTTGGAATTATTATCAGCAGTTATGCCATTCCCCTGATAATTACCTTTTTAAACGGAACTAAAAACCTGTTAATTATTAGTTCGGTAAGCATTATTGCGGCCATGATTTTTGAAATGATAATTTCACGACGTTTTAATCTTGACATTGAAACCAATTCTCCTTCCGAAATAAAAGCCGATGAACAGGAACAGGTAAAATTGCAGCATTTTGTAAAAAACCCCTATATATTATATATGGCACTTTTTGTCATATTCTCCATGTTTACCGCATTCTTTGTGCAGTATTCATTCCTGGTAGTAACCAACGAACAGTATCCCGGAGAGGACGATTTGGCCAAATTTTTAGGATTTTTTACGGGTTCGATGATGATTTTCACTTTTGTAATTAAAACTTTTGTTTACAGCAAACTAATGAAAACCTACGGTTTAAAAATTAGTTTAATGCTGTCGTCGTTACTCTTACTAATTTTTACCGGATTAGCCATTTTGGTTGGTCTTATAAGTGGTTACCAGGTAACAAGTGCCGGTTTTATTTATTTCTTTTTATTGATATCGTTAAGTAAATTATTTAATAAAACCCTGAAAGATGCCCTGGAGGTTCCCTCGTTTAAACTGTTGTATCAATCGTTAAAAAAGAGCATTCGTTTCGACGTTCAGGCCAAGATTGACGGAACCATTAATGAAATAGCCGCTTTAATTTCAGGCCTTTTACTGGGTGGACTCGGACTACTTGCGTTTATCACCTTAATTCATTTTTCAGTTTTCCTTTTTTTACTTCTGGCCGTTTGGTCGTTTATTACCGTACGTCTCTATAAAGAATACCGGAAAAGTCTTGAGGAATCGTTAAAGGAAGAAACTGAACCTGAAAGTGAGGAATCAGCCTACCGCTTATCAGAAAAAATTACATCAAACAGTAATGCACTAAATCACAAACTATCGCAAATAAAAAGATTCACTCCCGACCGCTATTTGGCTTATCTGGACAGTCTTTACAAACAAAGTGGGCAAATACATCAGGGATTGAGCAAAATGCACCGCATAGAACTTTTGCTGCTGGAATTTACCAAAAATAAATCGCTCGAAAAAAGTAAATACCTTAAATTAAGGAAGGATGTGCAAATAGCAGCCAATGCTGCAGCCCATGAAATTGCTGCATTTCTGGCTTCGACTGATGAAGCCCATTATTTTACTGCACTGAATTATATTCTGGAACTCGAAGCAAAACCCCGTTTAAATTTGCTGCTTGCGCTCATGCGAATTCCAATGCCCGAAGTTCAAAAAATCAGCATCCGTCTTTGCGGAACCCTTAACGATACAGATAGTACTACTACCCTTGCTGAATTTCTCGATTCGGAACATTTAATGCCCGATGCCATGGTTTCTCTCGGTCAATTGGCTCAGGCCAGCTATAGGGTTTTAATACAGATGTTTTACAAAACCGACATTTCGTTAACTTATCAGTTGGCTCTACTCGATTTGATAGGACAAATTAATACCGAAGATACCGCGCAATTCTTGCTTGAGAATATCAATAACCATAAAAAAGAAATTCGACAAAAAGCAATCTCACAACTTAAAGCATTTAATTATCAAGTAAAAGAAAAAGATTACCCCAAACTTTATCATACCATTACACAAACAGCCCAGGATGTTGCCTGGGATATCTCAGCTCTGGCTTCGTTTACCGGAATAGCCACAGAAAGCCCCTTGTTTACGGCCATTGAATTCGAATTTCAAAACCATCGTAATCTATTGATGCAATTACTGGCCATTACCTACGATCCCCGTTCGGTGCAGCACGTAAGCGACCATTTAAACAGTGATACTTCCGAAGGTATTGGTTATGCGCTGGAATTGTTCGATTTGTTTTTAGCCGAAGAAATAAAACCTTTTATTTTAGCCATTTTTGAGGATCTTCCTTATGTTGAGAAAGCACAACTACTGGAAAGCTTTTTCCCCATCAAAGTTTATGAACCGAACGAACTCATTATTCAAATAATAAACCGCGACCCCAATTTAATTTCGCGAACCACAAAAAAAATTGCCCTTCAGGAATATACCAACTATTTCCAAAGCATAAGCGACGATCTGGCCGCACAAATTTTCAGTCCGGTAAAAGAACTTCAGGTTCTTTCGTCACAAATTATACAAGACATAAACCCAGCAAAATTTCAACAACTTAAAGCCCGGATAAAACCGCAATACCGTCGTAATTTAGAAAGTAAAAATATTACAGGTACTTATCCGGAGCAAAATGTACTAAACACCTATAAGCAGACAATTCAGAAAATTTGTGGTGTTGCAAGCCCACTTTTTATTGAATTTTTTGACCATTTAAGTCTTATTCCGGCCGATGCAATTAAAAATAAGCAAGTAAATGACCATCTAATCAATTATTTCGTATTTTTGGTCTTTGACCAGAAAGAGATAACTCAGGTAGACCCAATTTATGAGATTTATGAAAACTATGACGAAATTAAAGTTGCAGGCGATGTTATTGTTGGTATTTCTAACGAAGCCATGACACAACTTATGTTGACCCAAAAACAAACGGTTCAACAGCTTATAAACCTAATTCAGGACTGATGATCGATTTTATTATGGCAGCAAAGCAACGAACAACAATATTTAAGCAATTAATAATGAATGTTATGGTGCCACCTATCTTGGCACTGTTACTGCTGGGTATTTTGAACTTTACCCATACCCGAAACATTTTAGTTGAAGAACGCATTGCCCGAAACTACATAATTGGTGATGAAATTATAAAAGTTCTGGAGTTTCAGGATGTAGCCCTGAACCTTGTAGAGTCGCGTTTGAACGAACGAATGGAGCTCTTAAGCGGCGACATTCAAAACTATTTCGCAAACACCAGCCATATTGAAACCTTCGATTTAAGTGCCATTCAGCAACGCTTCGGGATGAATCCGATAATGGAAGATATTTATATAATCAATCGAAACGGAATTGTAGTTAATACCACTTTTGAAAAAGACTTAAACCTGAATTTCTTTAGTTTTGGTGAGGTGCATAAAAACATGCTTATGAATGTTTTTAATACCGGCCAGTTCCACAACGAACGTTTTGCCATTGAAGCCAATACCAAACGCATCAAAAAGTTTTCTTACCAATCTACGCTCGACGGAAAATACATCATTCAGATTGGTGTTTATTCTCCTGAAGCCGATGAGATTATCGACTTTATCAGAAACACCTCAGCACAAATTGCTGAAAAAAACCACTCCATCGAAGATGTGGAATTGTTTATTGGTGCCGATAATCCTTTTTCGTTAAACAAAGGAGCTTTTATTGAAGAAAACCACAAAGCCGTTTTGGCTCAGGCATTTCAAAACAAAGACACCATTTTTGTCGATACCATAATCGACAAACGCCGCCTGAATTATCAGTTTATTTATATGGATCGGAAAAACACCGATTTATATAAAGGCTCTGTAATTCGTATTATCAGCGACCTTACCAATGATTACAACTATTTAAAAACCGAGTTATTTAAATTTATTTCCATATTCTCCATCACCCTTATTCTGGTAATAATTCTTATCTACTTTAAAACAAAAATTATTACCGACCCCATTAAAAAACTGGTATTAAAAGTAAACCGAATAACCCACGGCCACCTGAACGAACGAGCCGAGGTGATTGGAAACAATGAGATTACCACACTCTCAAAACAATTCAACCTGATGATTGAAGAGTTGGAGAGCTACTACAACGAATTGGAACAAAAAGTTGAAGAACGTACCCGCGAAATTCAACAACAGAAAGAAGAAATTGCTGCTCAACGCGATGCTATTGAAGACCAGCGCAATATGTTGGCCGACAAAAACGACAGTCTTGAAAATGCTTATAAAGAAATACAGGCACAAAAGAAACACATTACCGACAGTATTGTGTACGCGCAACGCATCCAAAATGCCATTTTACCGCCGCGTCCGTTGATTGACAAGGCTGTGCCCAACAATTTCATATTCTACAAACCCAAAGACATTGTAAGCGGCGATTTTTACTGGGTAGATAAACAAGCCGGAAAATCGATAATAGCAGCGGTTGATTGTACCGGACATGGCGTTCCCGGAGCATTTATGTCAATTATCGGAAGCAATCAGTTGGATTATGCCGTCCGAACCAAAAAAGCCCGTAGTGCCAGCGAAATATTAGACTGTTTAAACGAAGGCGTTTCAAATGCCCTGCGTCAGGAAACCGGAAAAACAAACATTCGCGATGGAATGGACATTGCATTATTGGTTGTCGACTATAAAAATATGGAGTTGGAATTTGCCGGAGCCTACAATCCGCTTTACATGGTAAGAAACAACGAATTAGAGTCGTTTAAAGCCGATAAAAACGCCATTGGTTCTCATGGCGAATATCCGGATCGCAAGTACACCAACCATGTGATAAAAATTGAAAAAGGCGACCTTTATTACATTTTCTCCGATGGATATGCCGACCAGTTTGGCGGGCCCAAGGGTAGAAAATTTATGTACAAACAATTTAAAGAATTACTGTTGTCGGTTTCGCACCTCCCTCTGGATGAGCAGTTAACTCAAATAGAATCAGTTTTTGACGATTGGAAAGGCAGCGAAACACAAGTTGACGACATTCTTCTTATTGGAATAAAATTCTGATATAACTTCGATGGAGATAGCTATAAAAACATATGTACTGCAAGGATTTGACGAAGAACAAGCGCTAAAAATTGAAAGCATCATCCGGTATCTTTCACTTAAAAATGGAATACAAAATCAAACACAGATTTTAAAAAAGCTTCCTATTTCGCTTGAAACCAGCGACTATGTGGTAATTTTTACCGACGAACTTTCAGCCGGGATGCTTACCCGCGACAAAGACAACCAGAAGTTTTTTGCCGATAAGAATTTTCGGAATAATCAGGTACTAATTATTCTCGACGATGTTTCCACCGACAGCTTGCCTGCCTATATGCACCATCTTCCGGTTTTTGCCCTGAGTAATTACAATGAATCGTGGGAGCAGGAAAGCATTGAGCCGGAAAATCAGGAGTTTACAAAATCAAATTTAATTGAGAGTCTGAACGATGTTATTCAGTTTATTAAACGTTCAAAACAGGCACCAAAACCCGACAGGCCAACCGTATTTATTGGCCCCTTCGACGATAACACCACCTACGAATACCAGAAATTAACGCGTGAATTATTATACCGCCATTACAATATTGTTCCTGAAATTGCCAATCCAACAGCAAAAGAACTGATTGAAAACCCAGAATATCTGAAACAGCTGCTCCAAAAAGCCGATTTAGCCATCCATTTTATTGGTCATAAATCGCTGCTCGATTATCCTGAAAAGATATCGGCGGCCATGCAAATAAATTCAATTACTGCTGATTTTTGCAAAACCGATGAAGGCTCAAGCCTTAACCGTACTGTTTACATTCCTTCGCAAGCCGATGATGCGCCTGAAATGCTGGAACTCAAAATCAGCCAATTTAAAAGCAATGCGCACAGTTTAACCCATGCTGAACTGGTTCAAACACCCATTGAGAAATTCAAGGAAATAATACTGGAGAAAATAACAGAGATTGCTTCACCCTTAACCAAAAAAAATGTAGAAACAATTTCTGAAACCGATGTCTATTTTATTTATCCTCCGGGAGCCGAACAAATGGCCAGCGAATATTTTCAATGGTTCGATAAGCATCAGGTAAACTTTAAAACTTCGCAGGTCGATTTAGATCAGCTGGCTTTACTCCATTACCATCAGAATCAACTGGCCAGTTGCAATAAGGTTATTATTTACCATACCGATAACCCCAATTGGTTCGACCAAAAAGTAAGTGACATTATTAAATCGCCAGGCTGGGGGCGCAACAAACCCTTCGACTGGATTGCCATTTGCGGAAACAATACTTACTCCCACAAAACTTTACAGATGCTGAAAAACCAAAATATTCAGCTCATCGAAAGCAGTGGAAGTCCGAATAAAGAAAAACTAAAAGAACTATTTAGTAAATAATATCGCCTTATGAGTACGCTTACTGTAGAAAACAAATCACAAAACTACAATTCAGGTGCGATACAATTCAATCCGTTCCCCGGGCTACGCCCTTTTTCTACAGATGAAAGTCACCTGTTTTTTGGCCGCGAAGGACAAAGTCAGGAAGTATTGCGTTTTTTGGCTGCCAACCGTTTTGTAGCTTTAATCGGAACATCGGGAAGCGGTAAATCGTCGCTCATGTATTGCGGTGTTATTCCCATATTGCAAGGCGGTTTCATAACAAAAGCCGGAGCCGAATGGAAAATTATTACTACCCGTCCGGGTCAAAATCCGGTAAAAAATTTAGCTGAATCGTTATCGGGGCATTTTAATGGCGAAGAAAACGAACTTCAGAACGAATACATTTACACCACCCTTGCAGCAAGTTCAGTAGGATTGGTTGAGATTCTAAAACAAGTTCCAAAAACAGAAAAACAGAACATTCTCCTATTGGTCGATCAATTTGAAGAACTTTTTCGTTTTCGTAAAATAAAAAACTCTACCGAGGCTTATAATGAAGTGCTGGCTTACATTAAACTTTTGCTCGAAGTTTTAAATCAAACCGAAGTCCCTGCCTATATTGTTATGACCATGCGCTCCGATTTTATTGGCGAATGTGCCCAGTTCCAGGAGCTTACCCGCTTAATAAACGACAGTCATTACCTTATTCCGCAAATGACCCGTAAAGATTTCAGAGCAGCTATTGAAGGACCAATTGCTGTGGGCGGAGGAAAAATTACACCATTTCTGGTACAACAATTACTGAACGATTTGGGCGACAATCCCGATCAACTCCCCATTTTGCAGCATGCGCTAATGCGTACCTGGGAATACTGGGTACAATCGAACAATACCAGCCAACCCATCGATATTAAAGATTACGAGAATATCGGGAAACTGGAGAAAGCTTTATCGGAGCACGCCAACGAAGCTTACAACGAATTGGATCACCGGCAGCGCGAGATTTGCCAGAATATTTTTAAAACACTTACTGAAAAAGGAGGCGATAACCGCGGTGTTCGGCGCCCCACTCCGGTTAGCGAAATTGCCGAAATTGCCAATGCAAGCCCCGACGAAGTTATTGATGTGGTTGAACATTTCCGAATTTCAGGACGCTCTTTTCTTGCACCTCAGCCACCGGTAGTGCTAAACGCTGAATCGGTAATCGACATTTCGCACGAAAGTTTGATGCGAATCTGGGATAAAATGATTCTGTGGGTTAGTGAAGAATACGAGGCCGTACAAATGTACAAGCGTTTAGCCGACTCGGCAGAAAAATACCAGCAAGGCGAAACCGGTTTGTGGCGTCCGCCGGATTTACTTTTAGCTTTAAACTGGAAAGAGAAACAAAAACCTACCTTAACCTGGGCCAAAAGGCACAATCCGGCTTTTGAACGAACCATGGTTTATCTCAATACCAGCCGCCAGGAATACGAGCTGGAAGAAGAAAACAAGATTAAACAGCAAAAAAAGGCTGTTCGTCGTGCCCGTGTATTTGCCCTTGTTTTGGGAACCGCATCTATTATTTCGCTGTTCTTTATGATCGACTCTTTCATGGCAAAACGAAGCGCTGAAGAACAAAAATTAAAAGCCGAAGAACAAACTATTATTGCCAATCAGGAAAGAGCCAAAGCCCTGGAGCAAAGCAAAATTGCCGAAGAACAAAAATCACTTGCCCAAATAAAAGAACAGGAAGCGCTGGAGCAAAAAGAACTGGCCGACCGGGAAAAAAAGAATGCGCAATTGAGTGCCATCGAAGCAAAAAGGCAGGAAGGCATAGCCAATCAAAAGTCGGAAGAGGCATCGGCACAAAAACAAATAGCAGAATTAAGTGCCGAAGAAGCAAGAAAACAACAACAACTTGCCGAGGAAGCCAGTTTGCAAGCACAAAAACTCAGGATGCTGAGTATCTCGCAATCGATGGCTGTTAAATCGCTTCAGATTGACTTAGATACCAATTTACGGGCACTTGTGGCCTATCAGGCTTTTTTATTCAACAATGAGTTTGGTGGAAATACTTTTAATCCGGACGTTTACAATGGTTTATACTTTGCCCAGAATTATTTTTACGGAAATCAGCTTACCGATTATCTAAAACACAATTATCAGGTAAAATCTATCGTTTTTACAC
The DNA here is from genome assembly GCA_050179685.1 of Salinivirgaceae bacterium. GTDB lineage: Bacteria > Bacteroidota > Bacteroidia > Bacteroidales > SZUA-534 > GWE2-40-63. The sequence continues at coordinate 4,380 of JBFXEW010000003.1, read as the reverse complement.
CTGGCGGAAAGAATTTATATTCTACCGGAAGCGACGGAATAATCATAAACTGGGATTTACAAGCACCGGCAAACACAGGAGCTGAATTTTTTAACACCAACAACACCAACCGAATGCTGGCGCTATCGGCCGATGGCAAATACCTTTATCTGGGTGTTGCATCGGGGGAACTACTCCAGTTTAATCGCTCGGCAACACCAGCTATTCCCGAACTCCTTCACCAATTTAGCTCAGCAGTTAATGCACTAGCGGTAAATACAGACGGAACCCTTGTAGCTTGCGACAATTCAAGAAGTATAATTCGTATCGACCCGCTTACAAAATCAAAAACTGAAATAAGTAACAACCATGAAATAAAAGAACTAATTGCTACTGGTAATAATACCTTTCTGGGCATAGGCAAATACGGACAACTCATTACCATAGAATCGCTCAACCCTTTAAAATACTCGACTTATGAGCAGAACTATTCGGCAGACGGAAAAACAGCCCTGCTCAATAAAGTAACTGATCCCTCGGGAACAGCAACTCAAATAAACGCTTTTGCTGTTAATAACAACAAACAACTGCTGGCATTGGGCGACTTAACAGGAAATATCATTCTTTATAATCTTAAGACCATGAAATTTCAGCAGCGTTTAACCGGACATAGCGCCCGGATAAATAGTCTCGATTTTTCGCCCGATGGAGCAATGCTGGCCAGTGCCAGTAACGACGGCTCTGCTTTAGTCTGGACAACCAGCGATTTTAACCTGGCACCTTATCAGTTAAAAGACAACACGGCCTGGGTAATTCAGGTTAAATTCAGTCCCGACAACCAGGCTCTATTTGCGGCTTACGCCGATGGAAAAATCCGTCGCTGGCCAACATTAAGTGTTGAACTGGCTAAAAACGTAGCAAAAAAAATAGGCCGTAATTTAAGCATCGAAGAATGGCAACAATATGTAGCAACAGACATCGATTATCAAAAAACCCTATCGGAATTACCTTAGTATATTATGTTAAAATTTAATTTGCTCATAGGAATACTTTTAGCGTTAAGTGTATTTGCATCTAAAGCAAAGGCTCAGGAGTCTTGTATTTTAAAGCTGAACGAAGCAGAAAAACTTTACGACGAAGGTAAAATTGAGCGTATTCCCGAATTGCTAAACAGCTGTATTGATGCCGGTTTTAACAAGGAAAATAAAATAGCTGCATTAAAATTATTAACCCTGGTTTACCTGTTCGAAGACAATCAATCCAAAGCTGAAAACGCCCTGTTAAAACTGTTAAAAACCGATCCTGAATTTAAAATAAACCGGGCTATCGATCCGGTAGAATTTATCCGTTTGTACGATTCGTACAACACCTCGCCGGTTTTTTCAATTGGCCTGACTGGCGGAACCAGTTTATCGAACCCACAACTGTTTGAAACCTTCACTCCTTATGAATTTGATAAAGCAGCCACACAATACATGAACGATGGACTTGGCTTCCTTATTGGTTTAAAAGTAAGTTATCATATCAGTTCAAAATTCGACTTGTCGTTTGAACCAGGTATTGCGTCGTATAACTTTAAAGTGAGAGAAAACACAGGCGATGCCTTGCAAACAACCATCAGCGAATCGCTAACGCTCATCGACTTCCCGATTAATGGGGCCTACGATGTTTATAAATACAAGCAATTCGATTTTTTTGCCGAACTGGGATTCAATTATGGAATGTTTCTCACCGGAAGTCTCGGGGGAACACTAAGCTATGCAAACAACGAAAAACCCGATTATGAAGCGCCGGCAATCTCAAGTGAGCTCATTCGAAGCCCGCATTTAATGCAGGCTATGCTAGGTGTTGGAACAAAAATGAAATTAAACCGAAGCAATTTGCAATTCAACATACAATACCGGTTTGGACTGAATAACTTAACCACTACTGAAAACCGCTCCGATTTTTATGAAACCAGCATGAAAGAATACATGTATCTGGATAATAACTTCACAAACAACAGCTTAATATTCAAAGTAAGTTACAATTTCGAGTTTTATTTACACCGAAAAAAACCTAACAATAAAACCAACTTCGATGTCATCAATTAAAATATATACTTACCTGATAATTTTAAGCCAACTGATTTTCATGGCTTGCCAGAAAGATGCGCCCAGCGATATACAGAGTGAGGCTTATGTGAAAAATTTTGGCGGGATTAACAACGACGAAGCCAAAGATTTTATTCAGCATGAAAACAATCTTTATTTAATCGGAAATTTAATATCAAACGAAGGATCGAGCCAGATAATGATGGTTAAAACTGATGCTTTCGGGAATCGCGTCTGGCAATCGGAGTTTGCTATTGGTGAAACCTGTGAAGCCGAACAGGTAATTAAACTAAATCAACAAGCCGGCTTTGCCATAATTGGAAGCACTTTAAGCAATCAAAGCGATCAGTTTTACGACCTGTTATTTTTACTGGTTGATGACGAAGGTTCACTAACCGACACCATTGTATTCGATTTCCAAACTTCAGAAAAAGGACGCTGCCTGGTTGAATTGGAAGATGGCAGTCTTATTTTACTGGGCGTTTCGGCACCCAACACCACAACGGCAATTAACCAACGCCTTTTAATTAAAACCGATAATACCGGGCGCAATGTACTCATACATCATTTAAAGCCCGCAACAGAGCTATATGCCATTACCCCGGCAACTTCCGGTAACTTTTATGCTGCCTTTACCAACAACAACAAAGCACAAATAGCCTTAATCAACTCAAATGGTAGCGACAGTCACACCGAAATTGAACTTGCAGCTACCCTTACTTATTTAGCGGTTGACTCAAACAATCAGTTATTTGCCTGTGGAACCGCAAGTAACGGAACCAATGGCAGAAATGATGTATTGATTGCAGCCTTAACCTACAATGAGTTAAACGGAAATTTTATTGTAGACTGGCAAAAAAACCTGGGCAGTTCACAAAACGATCAGGGCAATCACCTAAGCCTAACAGAAAATGGAACCCTTTTATGTACCGGATCGGTGCAAAATCCGCAACTTAACACAAGCGATATGACTGTGTTTGAAGTTGACCAAAATGGAAACGTTTTAAAAGAAAAACGAATTGGAGGGAGCAACAACGAATTTGGAATAAAAAGCCTTGAAAGTGGTGAACAAATAATTACCTTGAGTACAACCGTGTTCACCAATACCAGCATGATTTCAATCACCAAATTCAGTTTTGAATAAATTGAAACCCTAAGATGACAATGAACAAAAAGCAAACTTAACAATAAACTACTAAAATTAAAGCAATTACACCATTGCATTCTTTTAGTTTTTATGTAATTTGCTTAAAAATTTAAGACCATGAAAAATTTTTATATTTCACTATTTATACTACTCCTGATTAATCTTTTCAGCTTTGAACTGAAAGCACAGTTCAGTCAGGTTTCTTCTACTTGTTTGGGCGATTTTACAATTACCGATGGAATACTTAATAAAGAAGAGGAAATTAATGGGTATCAGGTTACTCTCGATGGAACTTTCAAACTGGAAATAATTATTCCCGAATCCAATAAAATAGTTTTATCGTATCATACCAATTTTTCTATTGAGAATGGCGATTTGCTTGAGATATACAGTTCCTCTACCACCAACCTTCCTCTCAAAACCTATAACGGTAGCAATGACCCAACAGCCAGCACAAAGGATACCATTCCGTCAGGAAGGGCTATTCTGCTTTATACCAATGGGGGTAATACTAAAACAAATTTAAATATAAACTGGACTGGATTGCTTTCGGTAACTGCTGATATAACCAATCCCACATGCAGCGATAGCAATGATGGTGCAATTAATCTTAATAACCCGGGAACTTCACCTTTTACTATTTCCTGGACGGGTCCCGATACCTTTAGTGAAAGTACTGAAGATATTAGCAACCTGGGAACTGCAGGTGATTACACCATTTCTATGACCGACGCTAATGGCTGTGTTTTCAATAAAACCTATACCCTGACCAAACCCAATGCAATAAATTATACACAATCTGGCATTTCTAATTTTAACGGTGCTAATGTGTCCTGTTATGGCGGCTCAAACGGATGGGTCGAAATAGCCGGAAACGGAGGAACAGCGCCTTACAACTATTTATGGAGCGATGCAAACAACCAAACCACAAAAAAACCCATTAACCTGACTGCAGGAACTTACGATGTAACAATTTCCGACAACAACGGGTGTACCAATACTTTTGCTTCGGCCGCAACGATAACCCAACCTGCTGTTGCACTTACCATTACCGATACCACCAGTGCCACTTACAACGGCTATCATTTAAAATGCAAGGACGATACCGATGCTTCCCTGGCACTTATCGTGAGCGGTGGAACAGGTGTTTACAATTACAAT
>JBFXEW010000002.1:0-232190 GCA_050179685.1 Salinivirgaceae bacterium | reverse complement strand
AAGCGAACGGTGTTTTGGCTATAAAGGGGCAATGCCAGCAATATAAAGGCAAAAGCCTGAAATATAATTCGTGTCAAGGTTGAATATTTTAGGCCACAAAAATAATAGTTTTGAGCGATAATTTATTTACCATAAAATAATTAAGCAAACAGGAGAAAAAGTTTTTTCTTATCTTCGGGTATTCGTTTAAATGGATAAAGTAGGGATTAATCGGACTCAAAGTAAGCCTGTGTAGCGTTCTCCATTTATTGAAACAATCTTTTTGCGACCCTAACAAATTAAATTATAAACAAATGAAAAAGTTTTTTAAATCACTTGGTTTCCTGATTTTAACCTTGGTATTGTTGTTTGTTGTGTTTTTGGTGTACAGCACGCTGGCCGACTATAAGCCGGAACCCATTGAACCTCTGGCTAAATCGGAAGGTGCTGTGGTAAATGTGTACGACACCTTGCATGTGTTTAACTGGAATATTGGTTACACGGGTTTAGGCGACGATATGAGCTTTTTTTACGACGGGGGCGAAAAGATGCGCACCACCAAAGAACGCACCCTTGAAAATCTTGATGGGATAGTGTCGCAAATAACAGCCCGCGACAGCATTCACTTCTTTTTACTTCAGGAAGTTGACAGGAGTTCACGTCGCAGTTATAAAATAAATGCTTTCGATACCCTGGCAAAACGTTTGCCTGCTTACCAATCGTTTTTTGCCTTAAACTACAAGGTGGCTTTTGTTCCGGTTCCGGTTTCAAATCCAATGGGAAAAGTAGATGGTGGCCTGGCAAGTTACAGTAAGTTTCAACCTTTTCAGGTCGATCGCTATGCTTTTGAAGGCAATTTCGCCTGGCCAAAGGGCTTGTTTTTGCTCGACCGTTGTTTTATGGTACAGCGTTTTTTCACTTCGAACGGAAAAGAATTATTGATTATAAATACCCATAATTCGGCTTACGACGATGGTACCCTGCGCAAAAAGCAAATGGAAAAAATGCGGGAATTTTTGCTCGAAGAATACCAGAAAGGGAATTATGTTTTGGTGGGAGGCGACTGGAACCAGAATCCGCCCGAAGCCGGAGCTGAATCGGCCGAAAGTAAAGAAGGCCATTTGACCCGCATGCGCATTGCTTCCGACTTTTTACCCGACGAGTGGCAATGGGTTTACAATTACAATGTTCCCAGCAACCGGATGATCGACGAGGTTTATAATCCGGAAACCACAGTAACCACAGTAATTGACTTTTATTTGTTGTCGCCAAACTTACTGCCGGTATTTAGCACCAATGTCAACCTCAATTTTAAGTATTCCGATCATCAACCGGTCTTGCTTTCGTTTGTTTTTGAGCATTAAAGTAAGAGTTAAAAAAAGAGAAATTAAAGAGGGTGTCCCAAAAGTAATATGCATTTACCAAAAACTTACAAAATGGAAGTAATCTTCAAAAAAGGAACGCTCCTGCCTGGCCGGCAGACAGGGATGACGCGGATTTTGACTGATTTTCACAGATCTTATCAGCGTAAATCAGTTTTTTCAGCGTTATCTGCGTTCTATTCCTTTTAATTTGAAAGCAGATGGTTTAAATCTTTTGCTTTTTAGACAGCCTCTTTTTTTTAAACAATTTTTGCAGGTTTTTTTTGCCTGCTATTTGTGCTGAAAAACTGGAATTATAAATGCAAAAGCCATCAATAATGAATTTGCAGGTAAAAGCTATTGAATTTTAATTCAAAGAAGGGCTTATTAATCATGATTTTTTGGCCTTACGTCAAAGTATGTTTGCAGGCTTTTTAAATAGGATTAAAAGTAGTACTTTAGCAACTATTCATTACTTGGCAACGCTTTGTTGTTTCTAATGAAGGCGGTGAATATAATTTTGCTTAAAATATTTTATTAAATAAAAATTATTATTTTTACCACTGCTGAAAATCAAATCTGCTGCAACTTATAAACGACAGGTACTGTATGGTAACAAATGAGGATGTCCAACGATTTATTACAGCAATCAAAATGGCATCTACTTATGATTTTAACGACTATTCCGACAGGTCGTTTAAAAGAAGGGTAGAAAAACTTTTGGTTGACAATCATATGGATATTAACCAATTGTCGTTAAAGGTTGCCAAGGATAAAGATTTTCTTGAAAAAGTGGTTAAAGATATAACCGTTAATACTACCGAGTTATTCCGCGATCCGGAAATGTGGTCCACCCTTCGGTATCAGATTCTTCCCAAACTAAAAAAAAACAAATCGATTTTTATCTGGCATGCCGGATGCTGTAGCGGGCAGGAAATTTATTCGATGCTTATTTTATTGAATGAATTGGGTATGTTTGAGCAAGCCAAAGTTTTTGCCAGCGACATTAATTCCGATATGCTCGAGGTGGCCAAAAAAGGAACCTATAAATACCGTTTTAATTTGGGTTACCTCGATAATTTTGACAAGGTAATCAAAGAGAATCCCTTAAATTACGAAGAGGTAAAAGATGTGGATTACGAAAAATACTTCGATATCGACAAAGTAAAAGATACCATAACCATGAAGCAGTTTTTGCGGGAGAAAGCAGTTTTTCGCAAACACGATTTGGTTAAAGACGGAAACATTTTTTATTCAAAATTTGATATTATATTTTGCCGGAATGTGATAATTTATTTCAACAATAAATTGCAAAATTCGGTTATAGAATTGTTTAGCAATAGTTTGTATCGCGACGGCTACCTGATTCTTGGTGCTCACGAAAGTATATTAGGCCCGGTTGCCAATAATTTTGAGCGTACCAAAGGTTTTTACCGAAAAAAACAATTTTAAGATGATTGATAGTTTAGGCATAGTTGACACAAAAAAAATGATTGCAGCCATACACGAAAGCTATGGCTTCGATTTGAGCGACTATAACTTAACTACTTTGCGCCGTCGTTTCGTTTATTTGTTATCGTACTATAACATTGTGGTTGTCGATGAGTTTGTAAATCAGGTAAAACGGAATAATATCGACTATGAGGACCTGCTGGAGCAGCTTATGATTGAAAACACGGAACTGTTCCGCGATCCCTCGTTTTGGCGTGAGATGAAAGAAAAATATTTGCCTGAACTAAGTCAATCGGCCGGAGCTAAAATCTGGCTGGCCGGAGAATCATCGGGCGAAGAAATTTATTCACTAATGGTTGTTTTGTCGGAATTGGGTTTAAGCAATTCCATTAAAATATTGGTTTCGTGTCCGTCAAAAAATCGCATCGCAAAAATTAAAGCCGGTGGTTTATACGATTTAAAGAAGATGGAAATAGGCGAGGCCAATTACACCCGCTTGTCGGGCAAGTTCGAATTTTCGAATTATTACAAAATTGTCGATAATAAAGCGGTGTTGGATACTAATTTATTGACAGGTGTTGAATTCGACACCGTAAATATTTCTCAGGTTGAGAGCAATAAATCGTATCGGATGATTATCTTTCGGAATATGATGATTCAGTACAATTTACCTTTGTACGAAAAAGTCACCCGGAAACTGATGAGTAACTTAACCGTAGGCGGACACCTGATTCTTGGCAACATGGAGAGCCTTGAGTATTCTGAAGTAGGGAAAAAAATGCAATTGGTTAATCAGGATGAGCGTATTTACAGGAAAAGAGTTGATTAATTATGGATTATAAGGCAGTTATAATAGGAGGTTCAGCGGGTAGCTTTCAGGTAGTGACAAAAATTGTTTCGTCGTTACCCGCCAATTTTCCTTTGCCTGTAATTCTTTGTTTGCATCGTTTAAAGCATGTTCGCTCAGGTTTTGTTGAGGCACTTTCAATTAAAGCACAAATGCCCATTGTAGAGCCCAACGACAAAGAGCCTATAAAAACCGGAAAAATTTATCTGGCTCCGGCAAACTATCATCTGTACGTTGAATTGGGAAATCGTTTTTCGCTTTCAACCGAAGATGCGGTAAATCACAGCAGGCCATCTATAGACCTGTCGTTCTTTTCAGCTTCGTATAATTACAAGCGAAAACTGGTGGGAATAATTCTGAGCGGGGCCAATAAAGATGGGGCGCTGGGTTTAAAAAGTGTAAAAGATAACGGCGGCTTAACCATTGTGCAGGACCCTAACGAATGTCAGGTTCCAACCATGACTCTGGCTTCGATGAATGCCACCAATGTCGATCATGTTTTTAGTACGAATAAAATTATTAATTTTCTGTTAAGTTTAGCATAAGAATCCTATGGACGAGATACTAAAATACAAAAAACGAGTCATCTTAAACTTTGTCTTATTGCTGATAGCCAGTGTGCTTGCTGTTTTGATGGTGCTTGGGGCTTCAACGGCCTTTAGGGGAAACGGAACAGCCATTGTACTTTTGGCAATGTTTTTAATTCAAATTCCGCTTATTTTAAATCTGGGACTTAGTGGATTAAGAGCGATAAATCATTATATTGAAAACGAAGAACGCCGCCGTGTTGCCAGTGGAGACGATATTGAAGAACTGGAGAAAGAAGTGGAAGAAAAAGCGCGCGAAGCCGACGAACTTTCGTTTAATTTAACCCGTCTTGAGGAAGAAATGGGGCAATTTAACGACCTGGCCACCTTTGGTGAGCGTTTGTTGGTTGGTATCAGCAAGCAAATTGAGATTGTAGTTGGAATGGTTTATGTATTAAACGATACTTCAAAAAAGTATGCTCCCATTGCAAGCTACGCTTATTATTCCGACTCAACGCCTCCCGAGTTTGAAGAAGGCGACGGATTAATTGGTCAGGTGGTAAAGGATAAAAAAGCCATGTTTATTAATGAGCTGCCGGCCGGCTACGTAAATGTAATTTCAGGCCTGGGAAGTCATAAACCCAGTTACCTGGCTATTATTCCGGTAATCGATGCCAATAAGGTAATAGGAGTGGTTGAACTGGCAACGTTTAAATCAATTGAAAGGGGCCTGGCCAACCGGGTTAACGATTTATCAAAATTCTTTGGAAACAAAGCAAAAAAATTAGTATAACTTGAAATTCAGTATAAATGACCTATATATTACAAAAAATAGCAGAGTTACTCGTATTCAGGTTTAGAGACCGGGTTACCTATACGCCCGGATTCCTAATTCTTGGGTTTATGTTTCCTGTGTTTACGTGGATTATTGGTTTTTTAGCAACCAATTTTGAGGTTTCGTTTTACGGATTGTGGCAAATGCACCTCAATTCGCCTGTTTATTTTGTTGTCGATTTTGCTCCCTTAATTTTAGGTGCTTTAGGTTATATTCTCACCTTGAATTACAGGGAAACCACCTCGGGATTAAATAAGGTAATTGAAGAAAAAGATACCATCATAAACCGGAATGCCCGCCTGGCCAAAAAAATTGGTGAAGGCGATCTTACAGCCTATGAAGATGCCATTGATGAAAAAGACATTTTAGGTCATTCACTGATGATAATGCGTGAGAATTTAGCACGCACCAACGAGAACGAGCGTCAGCAAAACTGGATAGCTAAAGGAAAAGATTTGGTTTCTGACATTCTTCGTATGCATAACGACCTGGAAGAGCTGTCGTACAAAACATTGGTTGAGCTGATTAAGTACATCAATGTGCTTCAGGGAGCTTTTTATCTGTATGTTGAAGAAGAAAACAAATTGGTAAACACGGCAACATTCGCCTACAACCGTCAAAAATTTCTCAACCTCGAATTTAAAGTTGGTCAGGGATTGGTTGGTCAATGTGCATTCGAGATGGCTACAATTTTCCGTCGCGAGATTCCCGAAGATTACGTAACCATTTCGTCCGGTATTTTAGGCGACAAAAAACCTACCTCGTTACTACTGGTTCCGCTTATTACCGACGATAAACTGCAAGGCGTTATGGAGTTTGCCTCTATCGATAAAGATATTGATGAACTTTCGATCCGCTTTTTGGAAGAGTTAAGCGATATTATTGCCCGTACCATTTTTAACCTGAAAGTTAATGCCCGTACCGAAAAACTGCTGAAAGATGCGCAGGAAATGACCAACGAACTTCAGGAGAACGAAGAAGAATTGCGTCAGAATGCCGAAGAAATGCGGGCTACTCACGAGGAACTCGAAAAAACCAATGCAAATCTTGAAACGCAGATTGGCGAGGTAGAAAACGCTCAAAAACGTCTGCATTCCTTACTTGAAAATGCTTCGGAAATAATTTCCATCTACGACGAAGACATGAAGTTAAAATACATCAGTCCGTCGGTAAATAGCATTTATGGCTATACCGTTGAAGAGATGATGGAAGGAAAAGACATGGATCGCCTTACTGCAAAAGGAGTAAAAGAATTTACCGATTTATTTGTCAGCCTGGTCGAGAATCCCGGCGAATCGCGGTCAATTCAGTACACTTACATGCGTAAAGACGGGCAAAAAATATTTATAGAATCTACCGGTCGCAACCTGATTGACGATCCGGCGATTGAAGGAATTATTATCAATTCGCAGGATATCACCGAGCGTAAACGGGCCGAGAAAGAAGAGCGCATGAAAAGTAAAATGCAATCGCTCTCCGAGAACTCACCCGATATGATTCTTCGCTTGAGCCCAACCGGCCAGTTCTTCTATGCCAACCCCATTGTAAAAATATTTACCGGGGTCGATAATAACGACATCATTAAACGTAATTTGAGCGATGTTAATTTCAACAAAGAAATAAAAGCTTTTTTTACCGATGCCATACAAAAAGTTAAATCGTCGCGTCAAAAAACAAATACCGAAAATACCTTCCCAACAAATTTTGGCGATCGTATTATGCGGGTAAACGCAATACCTGAGTTTAGCGACGATAAAGAACTTGAGACCATTTTGTTTGTAGCTCACGACATTACCGAACAAAAGAAAATTGAGCAGGAAATTAAAGAAAAGAACCGGGCTGTAGAGGAAAGTATTAATTACGCGCAGCGTATCCAGACTTCCATACTTCCGAACAACAAATACATTCAGGAGTTTTTGCCCAAATCGTTTTTGTTTTATAAACCACGCGATGTGGTAAGTGGTGATTTTCCCTGGTTCTTTAAAAAGGGCGATGACATTTTTATTGCAGCCGTCGATTGTACCGGCCACGGAGTTCCGGGTGCCTTGCTTTCGTTTATCGGCTACTTTATATTAAACAATGTGGTCGACCATTACGATGACATCAATGCCGGTCAAATTCTCGACAAGTTGCACGATGGGGTTCGCAAAACCCTGAAACAGGACCGTATTGATACCGATGCGCGTGATGGAATGGATATTGCACTTTGTAAAATCAATTTGACGACTAATTTGTTACAATATGCAGGTGCACACCGACCGCTTTATTTATTGCGAAACGGAGCATTACAGGAATTTAAAGGCAACCGAAAAGCAATTGGAGGAATCCCTTTAGGGAAAAAACCAGAAAAAGATTTTGAAAATCATGTAATAAATTTGGAAATTGGGGATAAAGTATTTTTCTTTTCCGATGGATTACCCGACCAGGTTGGCGGGCCTGATAGACGAAAATACCAGGCTGTCCGTATTCGGGAAGCAATTACTGAGCATGCTGATCAGGAAATTGGCTTTTTTAATTCGTATTTTGCTTCCGATTTTGAAGCATGGAAAGGTGAGAACAAGCAAATTGATGATGTGTTGTTAATAGGTATTGAATTTTAATATAAAAAACAGGCAATTATGGACGGGAACGGTGCCGAATTAAAAGTTTTCCTGGAGTTTGTTTATGGCTTTTATAAGTCGATGAAAGAGCACAAAGTGCAATTGGTTTATGAAGGCGAAATAACACACCAGATTACAAAAGCATTTACGTCGTTGACGGAGAATAATATGGAGGTTGACGAGGAATCGCAATCTACTCAGAAAAAGGTATTCCATGTTATGGTTGAATGCCTGCAAAATGTTGGCAAACATGCCGAGTGTATCGACTGCGAAGGTGGCCGGAAAGAAGGCCGGGGAACCTTTATGCTTTGCAAAAACGATGAAGAATATACCATTACAACAGGGAATATCTTAAGCAAATCGCACATCCCCGATATGACTGAAATGATTGATAAAATTAACAGTCTCGACAAAGAAGGCCTGAAACAACTCTACAAACAACAAATTAAAGAAGGGCGTTTGTCGAGTAAAGGCGGTGCCGGACTGGGTTTTATCGACATTGCCAAAAAAACCGGAAATAAACTTTATTACAGTTTTTTGCCTATTAACGAAGAGTTTTCTTTTTTTGTGCTTACAAGTGTAATTTCTAGATATAATAATTAATAACGATGAACTATGGAAGTGATTAAAATAGTTGGAACCGATGATACTCCCAGTGTTACACTGGATGTAGCGAATGAGATTTTTGAAATTTCGGGTCGTTCATTACCCGAAGATGTGGCTGCTTTTTACGAACCCATACTCGATTGGTTAGACAAATATTCTGAAGAAGCCACCGGAAAAACCGTGTTTAATTTTAAACTCGTTTATTTCAACACAGCCTCTTCAAAAATGCTTTTGGATATTTTACTTAAGCTTGAAGAAATGTACGAAGGCGGAAAAGAGGTGTTGGTACGCTGGCATTTCCCCGAAGATGACGAAGACATGGAGGAAGCTGGCGAGGAATATGCTGATATCGTTGAAGTTCCCTTTGAACAAATAAGCTATTCTATGGATTAACCGTTTAATCCGCTAATTAAAAATTTAATCCTCAAGGATGAGTGAAGAGATCTTAAAAGCCCTGATGCAGCTTTTTGCAATTATTGCAAAGCAGGATGGTGGCGTTGAAGACAATGAGATTGATTTTGTTGAAAGCTTTCTGACTTCTCAATTAAGTTCCGACTTTGTTGAAGAATACCTGGCCTTGTTTTATAAACATGCCGATATTGTTAGCAGGGAAGAGAATAAAGAGAAAAAAGACGACGAAAAAATTCAACTTACTTCCGTTAAAGATTCGGTTAGAATTCTGGGTATCTGTAAAAAGATTAATAAAACACTAACCCAGGAACAAAAAGTAGTGGTGCTGGTTCGTTTGTTTGAACTGGTTGCTGCCGATAAAAAATTCTCCGAACAGCGGATGGCCATTATCAATACAGTTGCTGAGGTTTTTAACATTTCGCCCGAGGAATTTAAAAGCACCGAGACCTTTGTTGTTAACGATGGCAACAAAGAACTCGATATTCCAAGTGTATTAATAATTAACGACAAAAAGCCCTATTTCGAGTTTGCCAAGCACATTCAAAGTGCAGAACTCGATAAGGAACTCATTATTCTGCACATTAAAAGTGTTGAACTTTACTTTTTACGCTACACAGGAAAACAAGATGTGCTGTTAAACGGACTTCCGGTTCGCTCAAACCGTATTTATCTTTTTGCCAACGGTAGCAGCATCAGGTTTCCTAAAGGAAAACCGGTTTATTACAGCGACATTGCCTCAAAATACATGGCCGATGCAACGTCGGCAAGGGTTTCTTACAATGTAAATAATGTAGAATACCGCTTTAAGAATGGTTCCATCGGCTTACGCGATATCAACCTTTCTGAAGAACAGGGTCGCCTGGTTGGAATAATGGGAGCCAGTGGTGCCGGAAAAACAACTTTGTTGAACGTACTTACCGGAATTGAAGCCCCGTCGCAAGGTGAGGTTTTAATTAATGGTATTAATCTGCACACCGAAAACGAAAAAATGGAAGGCGTTATTGGATATATTCCTCAGGACGACCTTTTAATTGAAGAACTTACGGTGTTCCAGAACCTGTATTTTAATGCACGCTTGTGCTTTAAAGATATGTCGGATGAAGAATTACACGCTCGCGTTGAAAACACGCTTACCAGCTTGGGGCTTATCGACCGAAAAGACCTCAGAGTGGGCTCGCCGCTTAATAAAACCATTAGCGGGGGCCAGCGAAAACGGCTTAATATTGCCTTAGAACTCATCCGCGAACCGCCCATTCTTTTTGTCGATGAACCTACTTCCGGTTTATCGTCGCGCGACTCGGAGAACGTAATGGACTTGTTGCGTGAGCTTTCGATGAAAGGAAAACTAATTTTTGTTGTAATTCATCAGCCCTCGTCGGAGATTTATAAAATGTTCGACAAAATGATAATTCTCGATACTGGCGGGTATCAGATTTATTATGGAAATCCGGTTGAGGCGGTTACCTATTTTAAGAAACTCGATGCACAGATTAACAGCGAAGTGGGCGAATGCCCAACCTGTGGTAATGTTAATCCGGAACTTATTTTTAATATTATCGATGCCCAGGTAGTCGATGAATTTGGGCGCTACACCAACAAGCGGAAAGTTAATCCAACCGAATGGGAAGAAAAGTACAAGGCAAACCACGTACTTGAAAAACACCCCGATATTCAGGAAGAGCCACCAAAATCGTTGAACATTCCCAGTTGGTTCAGGCAAATGGGCATTTATTTTAAACGCGATTCGCTGGCTAAAATAAGCAACCGGCAATACATTTTGTTGAATATTCTTGAGGCTCCTTTGCTTGGTTTTATTTTAAGTTTTCTTATCCGCTACATTGCCGACCCCAACTCAAGGGTTTATATTTTCCGCGAAAACGAAAACATTCCGGTTTATATTTTCATGAGCATGATTGTGGCCATGTTCCTGGGTTTGATGGTTTCGGGCGAAGAGATTTTCAAAGATCGTAAAATTTTAAAACGGGAATCGTTTCTTAACCTAAGTCGCTCGAGCTACCTGATTTCGAAAATAACTATATTATTTCTTCTGTCAGCCATTCAGGCCCTGTTGTTTGTTTTGGTGGGCAACCTGATTCTCGATATTCGGGGTCTTTGGTTTGAATACTGGTGGGCCTTGTTTACCATTGCCACTTTTTCCAATTTATTGGGACTTAATCTTTCATCAGCTTTCAATTCAGCAGTAACCATTTATATAATGATTCCGCTGGTTATGATTCCTCAAATGGCATTGGGTGGCGCCATGTTTAGTTTCGATAAATTAAACCGGGCCATTGGCAGTGTTGAAGGCGTTCCACCGGTTTGTGAACTGATGGCTACCCGCTGGGTTTATGAGGGCTTGATGGTTCGCCAGTACAAAGACAATAAGTTTCAAAAAGATTATTACGAAATTGAACGTCAGGCTTATATGGCCGACTTTAAAAATGTTTATTACATTCCCGAATTAAAAGACCGGATTGATTATTGTTTGTCAGCTTATAACACCAATAACGATTCCATAAAGGAAGAAGTATCGGAGCGTTTGGCCTTGCTTAAAAACGAGATTTACAAAGAAACGGTCAGGGTTCCCGAAGTACCATTTGAGTATGTCGATTACCTAACCCTCGAGAAATTTAACGATGAAGTAGGATTGGCAACATCGGAATACCTGAATCAATTAGAGCTGTTCTATAACCAATCGTTTACCAATGCCAACGATAGAAAAGAGCGAATCATAAACTACCTCGACAATAAGGAGCCCGGTTATTATATTGCCAAGCGTCAGGCATACCATAACGAAGCAGTGACTGATATTGTCCGGAAAATTTATGAGAAGAATAAAATTATTGCATACAAAGATCGTTTGATTCAGCAAACCGATCCCATTTATGAAATGCCATGGATTGACAATCCGTTTGATTTTAGGGCACAGTTTTATTCGCCCGTCAAACACTTTGC
Organism: Salinivirgaceae bacterium; assembly: GCA_050179685.1. Taxonomy (GTDB): domain Bacteria; phylum Bacteroidota; class Bacteroidia; order Bacteroidales; family SZUA-534; genus GWE2-40-63. Next base: position 220,617 of record JBFXEW010000002.1, on the reverse strand, counting down.
CGGACGCAATATCGACACCTTTTGGTTTAATATGTGGATGGTTTGGTTCATGACCATTGGGGCCTATGTGGCGCTTTACTACGATTGGTTGAAACGATTTATGGATTTATTCCAAAAATAGTTGCACCTAAGAATGTTTTAAATTTTAGAAAAAAGGCTTACTTTTATAAATAAAAATAATACTCATGAGGAGAAGATGGTATAATTTGGTTTTTATTGGTTTTGCATCAGCAGCTGTGGTTTTATCGGCTTGTTCGGGCAACAGCAATAAAAAAATTTCCGACGATATTGAAATTCCGGAAGAAATTTTTGGGGATGATAAACCCTTGTTGATTTCGCAAGAAGCTATGGAAGATATTATTGATAATATATCGTCGCCTGTTGAAATGGCAGCCTTGTTAAAATCAACCGGAGTGCCTTTTTCGCAAAAGTTACTGGCCTCAACCGACCGGATTGATAAATTAAACACCAACTTTAAGCAAGCATTAAACCTTGGTGTATATGGTTGCGACCTGGGTTATCTGAACATGTATGAAAAAACCGGTTCTGTAATCAATAACATGACAGCCATTAAATCGCTGGCCAACGAATTACGAATAGGTCAATTCTTCGACTTCAATACCATTAAGCGTTTAGCCACAAACAACGAAAACCTTGATTCGCTGATGTATATTTCCGTATCGAGTTTTAATAATATGGATGAATACCTGCGGCAATCGAATCGTGGAAACATAAGTTCCTTAATTGTAACCGGAATGTGGGTTGAAGGTATGTACCTGGCTACTCAGGTGGCAAAAGGTGCTCCTGAAAAAGAAGTTGTTGAGCGGATAGCCGACCAGAAACTGGTTTTGAACGACTTAATCTTAATTTTAAAGAATTATAAATCGGATGCTAACTTTGCCGATTTGGTAAAAGAAATTGAACGAATAAAAAAAGCTTACGACGGAGTACGAATTACCTACGAAATGGGTGAACCTGAGGCTAAAGAGGTTGATGGTATGTTAATAATTGTTCAGAACGACAAACAACATATCGATATTTCAGATGAAACACTGGCCAATATAATTACGGTAATTGAAGATGTTCGTAACAATATAATTAGTTTGTAAAATGAAGCATATTATTAAAATTATACTCGCTCTTTTTATTGGTTTTCAAGTAAATCAAGCAGTTGCCCAAAGCGACGAATTGGTTAATGTTTGTGCCCTGGGAATCGGGAATGCCACCTACCTGAAAGATTATAAGGTAAAATTATCGGCCAGTAGCGTTTCGCCACCTTCGGCCAAGTTTAATGTGATTATGAACAAAGGTACCATGTACAAAATTACCGTTTGTAATGCCGAAGGTTATGCCGGTGAGGCGGTGGTTCAGTTAATGGAAAATGCTACCTTATTGGGTACTAATCTAAAACCCGACGGCACTTTTGTAACTGCCATAGGTTTTCAGTGTCAGAAGACAGGAATGTACAGTATTAATTTGTCGTTTAAAGATGGCAAAGAAGGTGCGGCCGTAGCTATTTTGTCGTACGTAAATATGTAATTCGTATTTTCGTTATTATAAAAGGAGGAGCGTCCAAAAGACGTTCCTCTTTTTATTTATGCCTTGGCGATGCCAATACCAGGAAAGCCGGAGAATTATTGGAGTATATTTCCTTCACATAAATTTCAGCAAAAAATGCGGGGGCATTTATTGGTTTAATTTGTATTTCGTTGTGGTATTCTTTTATTCCATATTTCGACCATTGTACCAGTAAGCTGATGATGATACGGGTAGTTTCTGGCTCGTAGATTTCGTGAATCGTTAGTTTGTTTTCAACATCTTCGGCCTTCATCCCGGTTAAACTGCACCAGCGATTATTTACATAAATATGCTTGTCGTTTTGCAAAATTATCATCGCAAGCAGCGCATTCTCCGTAATTATTTTTAATAATTCGCTTTGTTCGGTCAGGTTTTTTAATTTTTCACGATAATCGGTTACATCTCTGAAGGTTCCATGTAAAATCCATAAATCAGGATTCAACTGAACAAAACTACTTATATCTTTCAAATACTTTATTTCATTGGTTTTTTGATTGATTACACGATAGGTAAGGGTGAAATTTGTTTTGTTTTTAATGCTATTTTCAATGAGGGTTTCAACCGAATACCTGTCGTTGGGGTGAATGCATTGCATATATTGAGCCCGCGATATTTGTGAGTTTGTTGGCTCAAAGCCCAGAAGTGATAAGGCCAGATTATTAAATTGATACATTCCGTTTTTTTCATCGTAATCCCAGTTTCCAACCTGTAAGTTTTTCTTAACCTGAGTTAATTGTAGATGTTCCAGTTCTTGTTCTTTTAAGAGCGTTATGTCCTGAATAATGCGGGTAGCTGTTTTTTCCAGCTGACTGTTTAACTGGGTAACACTGCAAATTTCGTTTACAAATTTTATTTTTCCGTTTTTCAGTTTTAGGCGGTATTGAATGTTGTGCGAGATTCCTTTGTCGAACGAATGTTTGAGTGTTTGCTCAATGGTGTTTTTGTCGTCAGGATGAATGTACTCCTGATAGTGTTCGATGTCGAATGTTGCTTTCTCATCAGCTAACTCCAATAGATGCAGCAGGGTGTCGGAATATACCGCTGTTTTTGTTGTCAGATTAAGCTCTATGTAACCGGTTTTCGACAGCTTTTGAATATTAAGTAAATGACTGGTTATCTTTTGGAGTTTGAATTCGTTTTGCTTCAATCCCGTAATATCCTGAAAAGTTCCAATCGATCGTTCCAACGACCCATCCAGGTTCTTCACAAAGGTTCCGGTAGCCTTTATATATTTTAATTTTTGGTTTTGGGTAACAATTCTGAATTCAAGATCGAAAGGCTGATTGGTGTTTTTCGACTGTTGGAATTGTTTGTAAACAAGGAGTTTGTCGTCGGAGTGAACCGTATTGACAAAATCGACAAACTGAATATCTTTATTGCTAAGTGGTTGTTCCAGAATATTCCATACTTCGTCGGAAAAGCGAGTGGTTTTGTCGGTATAGTTGTAATTCCAATAACCTACTTTTGCAATGTGTTCGGCTTGTTTTAGCCTGTTTTCGCTTTCACGAAGTGCAATTTCCGACTGTCGAATCCGGGTAATATCAAGACAGGTTCCCCGCAATTTTATCACCTCATTTTTTTCATTGGCGATGGGGCGGTAATTAATTGAAATGTGTTTTATGTTGCTTCCTGTCGTAATTTTTACAATGCCTTCGCCCGATGTGTTTTTCGAGATGCCTTTTTTAAAAGCTTTATTTACAATATCCTGATCAGTTGAATGAACCAGTTCAATAAATTGTTTGTAGTTTAAAAAATAGGGAACATCAACAATACCCAATATTTGCCGGTTTTCAAGATTGTCGAAAAAGAGATCTTTTTTTACATCGTATTCCCAATACCCCAGTTTCGCAATTTTTTGAGCTTCTTTCAGCATTTGGGTCGATTGTTCAATTTTTCGTTCGGCATCTTTTAGCTGGGTAACATCCATCGATAAGCCCAGAATTATTGGATTGCCTGCTGTAGAATTGTGAATAGTTTTTATGGTTTTAAAATGCTTTACCTCGCCCAGTGGATTGGTAAACTCATGTTCCATCTCCATTTTTCTTTTGCTTTTCAGCAATTTGGTGTCTTCGTGCAGGTATTGTTCCGCTAAGGCTTTCGACTGCTGAATCTCCATGTCGGTTTTGCCAATGGCTTCTTCCGATGAGATTCCGGTAACCTGTTCAATGGTGTGGTTCCAGTAAAGGTATCTGAAATCGGGCGTTGTTTTTGCAAAAAACGAAACGGGTAAGTTATCCATTATGGTTTCCAGGAACAAACGGTACTCTTCGTTCTGCAATTCGGCTGCTTTTCGCTTCGAAATATCGCGCCTGAAAATAAGCATGGCCGGTTTATCTTCGTGCAGTACCGGAATATAACTGATGGAACAATAGAAATACTGACCCTCGAAATTACGTAAGCGGCATTCAATGCGTGCCTGTTGTTTGTTAAGTACCGTATCGTAAGCTTTTTGTGCTTTTTTAACATCGGCCGGGTGAAATAATTCAAACTTGGTGTGATCTATTTTTAGGTATTCTTCCAAGGGATAGCCCAGCATTTCGTACAAACGTGTATTGTAAATTATCGGATTGAATTTGAGGTCGAAAAGTCCAATTCCATCATTGGCATTCTCAATCAGGGTGCGGTACTTGTATTCGCTTTTAATAAGTGCTTCCGATGCCTTTTTTTCAGCCGATATATCCTGAACCATGGCAATAGCCATAGTGGTTATGTTTTGCTCGTTTTTAATGGCCGATACCACTACTTTAACCCAAATCAGGCTGCTGTCTTTTTTTCGGTAGCGTTTGGTAAGTGAAAAGGAATCTATTTCGCCATTGAAAAGGCGTAAATACTGTTGTTGATTGTTTTTATAATCGGGTGGATAAGTAAAATCTTTGAGCTCTTTTTGTAAAATTTCGTCCATGGTATAGCCGGTAATCTGGCTAAACTGCATATTGCAAAAATTGGGGCTGTAATTTTTATTTACCAGAACAATGGCAATGGGCGCATTTTCGAAAACCGAACGAAAAATAGTTTCACTTTTTTTCAGGGCCTGTTGGGTGTTTTCAATGTGGGTAATGTCCTGAATAATTCCCACAGTTTGTGCGGCATCACCTTTTGAATTGTAATTGGTATAGCATCGCAGCGACACATATTTAATGTTGTTGTCGCTTAATTTGATGCGATGGTTTATTTCAAATCCGGTATTGGTATCCTTGGCTTCATTATACAATTCTTCAACCTGAACCCGGTCGTTGGGATGAATGAATTCAAGATAGGTTTTAAACGAAGGTTTTACCGGCTGATTGCTAATTTGAAGCAATTTGAAAATTTGATCGGACCAAAAATGCTCGTTGGTTTTGTGATTTTCAATCCAGTAACCCAGTTGTGCTAAATCGTGCGACTCTTTTAGTTGTCGTTTACGCTCCAGCAATTCGCTACGGTTTTGATGGAGTTCAGTAAAATCTTCGGAGTAAAAGGCAATTTGTTCAACGCTTAATTTTGAAAAGGTTAGTCTGAAGTGTTTTTGCCCGGTTTGATAGGTAATCTGAATCTGCGATTGATCCGGATTCTTTAAAAAGACCTCGAGAAATTTATTGTTGTAGCCTTTAAACAAATTGAATGCTTCGGGAGTATTTTTGGGCAAATCAGTTGTGCTTAAATCCAAAAGTTGAAGCATCGATGGGTTTGCTTCTGTAACACTAAACTGCAATTTGTTGTGTTTCTCTTCCCAAGAAATTATTCCATAGGGGATAGGCGATTCTTGAAAAAGACGTTTGTAAATATCTTCAGGCGCCGACTTTTGTCCTAAATTGCTGTTCATTGAATAATTGGATTTTTTGGTATACCGTAATTGTGTTCTACATAAACACGAATATACGGTAAAAGTTTTAATGTATCCAGATTAATGCAAGAGCCGATAGTAGCGTTAGAACAAAGAATATTTCAGTTACCCATTTGCTTCGTGATTCAATATAAAACAACGATGATAAAACCGACAACGGAATTGCCAGCGCATATATCAGATCGTAAGCTACTTTGGTGTGGAAAAAAAACAAGGCAACCAGCAGTATCAGAAACCAGAAGAAAAAAGTAAAGTATTTTCGTGTATTAATTTTTTTAACGCCTACGTAACTCAATACGCTTAAAACGCTGATGATTGAAAGCATTGTTAAAAGACCAATTGCAATAAATGCCCAGGGATGCCAGCTGATTTCCATTGCCGGTGCAATAATGTTTTGTTGCATTTGCTCCAGTACTATCTGATGTTTGTCGAGCAAAAAAGCAACGGTAAGAAAAATCACTCCTGGAAGCACAAATCCAATTAAACCCGAAGTCCATTCACGCCAGCGGGAATTGCGTAAAATTATCAGGGTCATCCAGATAACCGGAATAAAGATATACATGCTTGTATAAAAAAGCATTCCCATACCTAAGATAAATCCACCTTCAAAATTCCGTTTAATCAGATTACTTTCTTTATCAATAACGAGTGCTTTGTCGAGCGCCCATAACAGAAAAAAGTTGACAATTAAAGCCGGATGAAGCTGTTGGTATTGATACAGAAGCGAACCAAATATTACAAAAAGTACACTGGGCAGATAGGTTCGGGTTTCGATGAAAATATGTTTGAAATTTAAACGGAGTAATATAAACGACTGTAAAATTAAGAAAACCAGTGCGATAATAACCGAGAGTTTTGGGTAACCTGCTAAGGGTTCACTTAACCAGTCGAAAACCGGTGTTTGTTTGTGGGGAACTATTTCGGGAAATTTAAAAGGAAAATCGATTAACGAAGGCATCCACAATAAAATACCCAATACGGGAATTAAAAATAGTACAAATGGATGGTTGTTTTTAAATAGCTTTAATAACATAGGCCTGGCTATAAATCGGAACCAATATCGGTTCGGTAGTATTTTTTATCGAAGTTAATAATATCAGCATTACGATAAGAATATCCGCGGGCTTCGTTAATACTATTTCCCAGCGAGGTTATCGATAATACCCGTCCTCCATTGGTTAAAACCTGTTTGTTTTTAAACGAAGTTCCCGCATGAAAAACATAACTGCCTTTAACCTTATCGAGTCCCTCAATGGTTTTACCTTTTTCATAAGCTTCGGGATATCCGCCGGAAACCATCATTACAGTGAGTGCTGTTTCGGGTTTAATGGAAAAGGGTACGGTATTTAGCTTTTGATTGGGAACAGCAGCTAACAGAGCAAGCAGGTCGCCATCGAGACGAGGAATTACCACTTCGGTTTCGGGATCGCCCAGACGCACATTGTATTCAATAACAAAAGGCTCATTGTTTACTTTAATTAATCCAAAAAAGATAAAACCCTGGTAGGTAATTTGTTCTTTCTTGAGTCCGGAAATAGTAGGTTCAATAATGCGTTCAATGACTTTCTGCGTAAATTGTTTGTCGGCAAAAGGAACCGGCGATACAGCGCCCATTCCGCCGGTATTAAGTCCGGTATCTTTTTCCCCAATGCGTTTGTAATCTTTGGCTTCGGGCAGCAATACATAATGGTTGCCATCGGTAATTACAAAATATGAAACCTCAATTCCATCTAAAAATTCCTCAATAACCACTTTTTCCGAAGCTAGTCCAAACTGTCCCTCCAACATGGTTTTTAGGGCCGATTTGGCTTCATCGAGCTTGTTGAGAATTAAAACGCCCTTACCGGCAGCCAGTCCATCGGCTTTAAGTACATAGGGAGCTTTTAGTGAATCGAGGAAGAGACAGGCTTCCTTATAGGTTTCCAAAGTAAAAGTTCCGTAAGCTGCAGTGGGTATCTGGTATTTAGCCATGAATTTTTTTGCAAATTCTTTGCTTCCTTCCAATTGGGCTCCAACTTTTCCCGGACCAATTACGGGAATGTTTTTTAATTGTTTGTCGGCTTCAAAATAATCGCGAACCCCTTTTACCAGTGGATCTTCGGGGCCAACAATCACCAGGTTGATAGCTAGTTCAATCGTTTTTTGTTTAAGTTCTTCAAAATTGACCGGGTCAAGATTCAAATTGGTTCCAATATCTTTGGTTCCGGCATTTCCCGGTGCAATATATAACTTAGTAAGTAGCGGACTTTGGGCAATTTTCCAGGCCAGGGTGTGTTCCCTGCCTCCCGAACCAAGAATTAAAACATTCATACGTGCTATTTTGTCAATTTGAGGTAAAAATAAGTATTCCAATTAGAATTATAAAGGCTTTGTTCGGCATTTCTAGGAAACCATCAGGTTACATCCGCGAATGTCGCTGTTGTCGAACCGGCCAAGAATGGTAAACGTGTTGTCAGTTAATGATTTGCCCAGGTCTTTAGTTTCGATAAAACAACAGGAATAAATATTGGCCAAATCGATAAGGTTGATGCCGCCGCTTCGGTTTTGGGGCATAAGTGCATAAGGATCGTAGGTGTCGCGCACCAAAACTTTTAGCCAGGGAGGGGTTTCAAAAATTCCTTCTCCTTTACTATAAGCTTGCGACAAGAGTTCTGTCATACCATATTCTGAATGAATGGATTTCACATGAAAAGCATCGCATAAAAAACGATGTAAATCTTCCCTGATAAGTTCTTTCCTGCGGCCTTTCATTCCTCCGGTTTCCATAATCAGGGTATTTTTTAGCGCTTGCGGAAACTGTTCGGCCAAATCGAGCAAAGCGTAGGTAACACCTAATAAAAGGGTCTTTTGTCCGCTTTGTTCCAATTCATGCAGGGTTTCTGAAAGTTCCCGGTAATTATTCAGGTAAAATCCACTATGTGGATGTTTACTTAAACTAATCAATGAGTTGGCCATGTAAACCAGCGATGAGTTTCCCTGCTCAATGTACGAGGGTAGTAAAGCCAAAATGCAATATTCCGAAGGTTCGCCATAAAAACGTTTAAATCCTTCCAGAAAGCTGGCTTCATAAATAGCTGCCTGGTGTACAAAGTGGTTGCTTGTATTTATGCCGGTAGTGCAGCTGCTTTTAAAATGCAATGCTGCTTTATTGTTTTTGGCCAAAACTTTATGCGTTTTGAAAAAGGAAATAGGAAGTGAGGGTATGCTGGAAAAATGTTCGATAGAATTGACTTTGCATCCAATCGAATCGCAGTAAGCTTTATAGATGTCCACATTTTCATATTGAAAATGAAAGGCCTCAATGGCCAGCGCATTAAAATCGTTTTCGTTTTTTATGCCGGTCATTCTCAAATTCCACGATTCCAGATTGTATTTCATAGCGTAGCTTATTTTTGCCTCAAAGATAAGGCTGCTTTTGTGAAAATAGCAAGGGTTTGTTCGTTTAGTGGGGTTTCAAAAAACTATTTTATTGCATTTATTTTGTATTCTTGTTGTTCTTTACCATTGGTCAATTTTGTTACCTTTAATTTTTATAACAAAAACGAACTGAAATGAAAAGCCAGGAAATGTGGGTCGATGCCGGGAATAATCGGAAATTATATGTAAAACTGTGGATTCCCGATGAAAAACCAACCGCCGTGATTACATTGGTTCATGGCTTTGGTGAGCATTGTAGCCGCTACGAGCCTTACTTTTCAACGTTTAAAGAGCCCGTTGCATTTTTGAGCTTCGATTTGTATGGCCATGGAAATTCAGATGGAAAAAGAGGAACAATTATATCGTACGATGCTTTGCTCAACGATGTGGATTTACTTATCAATTTGACCAAAGAACATTTTCCAAAACTCCCACATTACCTATATGGTCATAGCATGGGCGGAAATATTGTGTTTAATTTTTTACTGCGAAGACAGACTGACATAACAGGTGCAATTATCACTTCGCCCTGGTTAAAACTTAGCAATGAACCACCGGCGATTCTGAAAAAACTGGTTTCAGCACTTCGGTGGGTGCTACCTAACGTTACGATTAAGAGCGGGCTCGATACCAATGCCATTTCGTCTCAGACTGAGGAAGTAGAAAAGTACAGAGAAGACCCGCGTAATCACGGACGAATATCGTTTCGCTTATTTCACGAGATTGTGTTTTGGGGCAATTGGGCCATCGAAAACGCTTCGGAACTTGTTGTTCCAACCTTGTTGATGCATGGAACAGCCGATAAAATAACTTCACCTGAGGCTTCTGAACGTGTTTTTGAATCGAATCGTGATAAGATAAATTTTGTGCCCTGGGAAGGAAAGTTTCACGAATTGCATAATGAGAATGTCAGGCACGAAGTTGCCGAAGCCGTAATCTGCTGGATGCATCAAATTAAATAAAATGGAACTTTTTCGAACAGCATTAAACCCCGCCGGAAGTGAAAGTATTGATTATTCAACACGCGTGTTAACGCTGGGCTCCTGTTTTTCGGAGCATGTGGGCGATTATTTACAAGCGAATAAGTTCAACACGCTCATTAATCCTTTTGGAATTGTCTATAACCCACTATCCATAGGTAATTCGATAGAACGATTACTAAATAAAAAAGTGTTTTCGGAAATCGATTTGTTTGAGCACGAAGGGGTTTGGAACAGTTTTTCGCACCACAGTCGTTTTTCGGGCACCGAAAAAATGAGAGTTCTCGAAAATATAAATAGTAAGTTGCTGGCCGGCAGCAATTTCTTGCAGCAGTCCAATGTTTTGATGCTGACTTTTGGAACCGCCTGGGTTTATGAATATAAGAAATCGGGGGAAGTGGTTTCAAATTGCCACAAGGTTCCGGCAAAAGAGTTTAAGCGGTATCGACTCACGGTTCAGGAAATCGTAGCTTATTATAAGTTAATTATCGAAAAACTTAGGAATCAAAATTCCAATCTTAAGTTAATTTTAACCGTAAGCCCGGTTCGCCATTTAAAAGATGGTTTTCACGAGAATCAACTAAGCAAAGCGGTTTTGTTACTTGCTGTTGAAGCATTGTGCGAAGCCTTTGAGCAGGTTAATTATTTTCCTTCGTACGAATTGATGATGGACGACCTGAGAGATTATCGTTTTTATAACGACGATATGCTACATCCAAGTCCGCTGGCCGTTTCGTATATCTGGGAAAAGTTTAAACAAGCCTGGATTAATCCGGCTTGTGAGCCGGTAATGCAGCAGATAAAAAAGATTGAGCAGGCATCAAAACACCGTCCGTTTCAGGTTGAAAGTGAAAGCCATCAAAAGTTTTTGCAGAAGCAGTTGCAGGCCATCAGCAAATTAAAAGCCGATTATCCTCACCTGGATTTTGATAAAGAACAGGCATTTTTTGAAAGTTGTTTGCTGGAAAGGTAACATTTACGAAATTCCAAATTCTTTTTCCAGCGTTTCGAGGGTGAAAATTTTGTCTTTCTTTAATTGCAAACGGAGCGCTTCAATCGAATCAAATTTGAACTCGTCGCGGAGTTTTCTGACAATGTGAATCTGAATAAATTTTCCGTAAAGTTGTTCTGAAAAATCGAACAGGTGAACTTCAATTATCGGGCTTAATTCGTTGTCGGTAATGGTTGGCCTAAGGCCTATGTTCATCATGCCTTTATATTGGTTTCCGTTGTAGGTTATCAGCGTGGCATAAACTCCGTTACCGGGAATAAATTTATTGTCAGGAGGCAATAAATTAGCTGTCGGAAAACCCAGTTTGTTTCCTAACTGCTGTCCGTGAACCACCGTTCCCGACAACATATAGGGATAACCCAAAAGTTTTGATGCATCGTAAAGCTTGCCCGCCGTTAACAATTTACGAATGGCAGTTGAACTCAAATCGTTTTCCGACACGCTTACTTTTTTTTGTTGTACCACAGAAAATTGCAGTTCGTTACCCAGTTTTTTAAGTTGGGTAAAAGTTCCTTCCTTGTTTTTACCGATGGTGTGATCGTAACCAACCAGAAGGGTGTGCAGGTGAAGTTTGTCGATTAATATTTGCTTTACAAATTCCTTGTAACTAAGTTCTGATAAGGATTTTGAGAACGGAAACAGTACTAAGTGATCGATTCCGGCATTTTTAAACAGTTCAATCTTTTCTTCAATCGTAGTTAACAATACCAAAGGTTTGTCGGGCGCTAAAACACTTGCCGGATGCGGGGAGAAGGTAAAAATAACGCTTTCGCCCTGCACTTTATTGGCAAGTTGGTTCAATTGCTGAATAACCGCCTGATGCCCCAGGTGAACCCCATCGAACGAGCCAATGGTTACTACGGGATTGGTAGCATTAAATTCCGATATATCTTCCCAGATTTTCAAAGCTATTGTTTGTCTTTTTTTTCTGAACGTTTAATAAAAACTGATGCAAAAATATAAAAATGATCAACAATCTTTGGTTTGCGTTTAACATTAGCCGACAATATGGGTTTAAACCTTACAAGCCGCAGTATAGGTATTGGCTTTAAAATTATAAATGTATATTTGTAACCAGCATGATTTAGCAGTTAATTCGAGTAACTTATATGAAACGATTACTTTATAAACCGATAAAATTTTTTGTTGCAATAGCTTTTTTAGCGCTTTATGCAGGATGTCAGCCGGTGGCAGACCAATTTACCATTATTGGAACAATAAATGGGGCTGCGGGCGATTACCTTAAAATTATGGACATGAGTTCTCCCGGTTTCCCGGTGGACTCGGTACCAATTGATTTGAACCACGGATTCAGCTATTCGCAACAAACTTCGCAGCCCAAAGATTTAATACTATATCTAAAGCAACCCGACTACATTCGTTTGGTAGCAGGAGTTAACGAAGTTATTACCATTCAATCGGCCAAAACGGCCTTACTGGAAAATTTGCTATTGAGTGGCTCCGAAGAGTCTGCACTGGTAAGTGAATTGTTAAAAAAGCACATGCATTCGGTTCAGGTTATTGATACGCTCGAAAGGTTTTATTTAAAGAATCAGATGCAGCCCAATATCGATGAGCTGGCTTCTCAATTAACTCAGATTGCCGATTCAATTTATCGTTCCGAGAAAGAACAGTTGGAAAACTTTATCGTTTCAAATCCGGGAAGTATTGCAGCTTACATTGCTTTATCGTTTAAGCTGGGACCTAACCGAAACCTGTTTACGCTGCAAAACGATTTGCCCCTGTTCGAGATGGTTGATACCGCTTTGCAAAATCGCTACGATACCATTGCAATCAGCAAAATGCTAAACACTTACGTTTTGCGCGGTAAAATGCAGCAACAAAGGCAAAACAAACAGCATGTGGGCTCGCTTATGGGGCAAAAAGCACCCGACATTGCACTACCCAATGTTTGGGGCGATACGCTTTCGTTATCGGAACTTAAAGGAAAGTATGTGTTGGTCGATTTTTGGGGAAGTTGGTGTCGCCCTTGTCGCAGCGAGCACGAAAACCTGAGAAAAACCTACCGGATGTTTCGTTACAAAGGATTTGAGATTTTTCAGGTTGCCATTGAGCGCAACAAAACCGATTGGAAAAATACCTTACGCGAAGATAAACTTTACTGGAAATACCAGGTAAGTGAACTCAATTACATGGAAAGTAAAACGGCAAAAGCCTATCGGGTTAAAGCCATTCCGGCTAATTACCTGCTCGATCCCAACGGAATTGTTGTGGCTCAAAATTTATATGGTGATGCGTTAATCGAGAAACTTAATGAATTATTAAATCCGCTGGCCGGAGAAACCAATTAAAAACATTGCTTTGACTGGTAAAAGAATTTATTTTGCTTCCGATGTTCACTTGGGGCATCCCAGCCTCGAAAAAGCCCGATGGCGCGAACAATTGTTTGTGAATTGGCTCGATGAAATTAAGGACGATGCCATTGAACTTTATTTGGTGGGCGATATTTTTGATTTTTGGTACGAATATAAAAAAGTTGTTCCCCGGGGATTTGTCCGTACTTTGGGTAAGATTGCCGAATTATCCGATGCGGGAATTCCGGTTCATTTTTTTACCGGAAACCACGACATCTGGGTTTTTGATTATTTGCCTCGCGAAACGGGAGTAATTGTTCATCGCGAACCTTACGAACGCGAATTGTTTGGAAAAAAATTCTACATCGCACATGGCGATGGTTTGGGGCCGGGCGACTGGCAATATAAAATACTTAAGAAAATTTTTACAAGTAAAACCTTGCAATGGATGTTTAGCCGGCTTCATCCCAATTTTTCACTGGCCTTGGCGCATTTGTGGTCAAATTCGAGTCGCGATGCCAAAGGTATTGAAGCTGAAAGATTTAATGGTAAAGAAAAGGAGTTGATGTATCAACATGCACTTGAAGTTTTAAAAACCCGCTCGTTCGATTACTTTGTTTTTGGCCATCGGCATTTAATGCTTGATATAGACATACAGCAAGCGCGTTTTATTAATTTAGGCGACTGGCTTGCCAATTTTTCATACGGAGTTTTCGATGGAGAAAGCTTTGAATTAAAAAAAGTGGACGAAGCGCAAATTTCAAAACTAAGGCCTGTATTCTAAGCTTCTGTTTGTAAGGCTTAAAAAAAAAGTTAATTTTGTTTTGTACCTGATAAACCAGAAACTATTTTTAATAACAGTGGGATAATATAATGGGAATTAAATTCAACATAGCCATCCATAGTTTATTGCTTGCCCTGTTTATACTGGGTTCATGTACCAGTTCGAACAAGCAACAGGCTACTGAAAATGAAGTTGACGCTTTGCCTTACGACGAATCGTTTATGGAGATTGAAGAAGAAGGCGTTATCTATAAGATACCATCGCCCATTGATATTTTTGTTTTTTTAGATGCCAATAAAGCGCCATTTCTTAAAGAGAACATGCATAATCCCAGTCGGCATCAGGATTATTTGTCGCGAAAGAGCTGGGCCTTAAACCTGGGAATATATTCAGCCGATTTGGCTTATTCTGCGGTTTATGGCGATATTCAACACGCCCTGCTTTATTTTAATGCAGCAAAAATACTGGCATCAAAATTGGGTTTGCACGAAGGCTATGGCGAACAAATGGCTTTAAGGATTGATCAAAACCTGAATAATCTGGATTCGCTCATTGATATTACTACCGATTCTTATTATCAGGCGCGCCAGTTTCTCGAAGACCAGGAAATGACCGAACTTATGGGAATAATGGTTGCCGGTGGCTGGATTGAGAGTTTTTTTCTGGCCATAAAATCTGTTCCCAATGCGCAGCTCAATCATCCGATAGTTGAACGCATTGTCGATCAGCAATTACTGCTCGAGAATTTAATCGCTCAGCTTAAGAAATACGATTCGGATAAAGCTGTTGCCGAGATAATTAAACAACTGGAAGAATTACAGGCCGTATTCGATATTTTATATTTTAATGAGCCCGATACGCCTATTACCAGAGAACAGTTTATACAAATAGCAAACAAGGTTACCGATTTGCGCGAGTCGTTTATAAAATAACGTATGTCAGAACAACAAAACTATAGATTTGTAGGGGTATTGATGGCAATTGGTTTGCTATTAATTGGCTTTTCAGCGGATGTGCAAGCACAAAAATGTGCTAAAAAGAAGCTGGCTGATAAGGAAATGCGCGGGGGTTTTGATTACCGGGGTCAATCGCTATTCATAGAAATGGGAAATGGCGACACGGCCACGCTGAATATTATTTTGTACTCCAAGCAAAACTACCGGATTTTTGTGGTAGGTGAGCAAAAGCTGGGTAATATTGAATATGAAATTATGGTTCCCCGGAAAAAGTTTAGCCGGGTAGTGAAAGCTGTTAACCCTAAAGAGATAACCGTCTATAAAAAAGATCCAAGTGGTTTTTACCTTTATAATATTGATGGCGAACGAATTCCCATTGGAACCGAAACTGTAATGGATACGGTTTGGACCCGCGAAACAACTACTTCAAGAGAATTGGTTTACGATAGCCGTAAAGCCGACAGCCCTTTTTGGTTGGCTACGCCCAGCAAAACCCAGCTTATAGCTATTAAGGTTCATATTGCCGAAGCCGAAAAAGTACAGCGGGGCTGCATTGGTATTTATGTGGGGCGCGAATATTCCAATATTTATCAGTTTCGCCGATAAGACTTTCTTCATTCCATCTTAGCTGTAAAAATAATCTTCCTTTTTATTAAGGGTGTAACCTCTTTCAAAAAGTTTCGTCAAAACCAAAGCGTATTAAAAATAATAGTATTTAACTTAAATTTTACACCATGAAAGGTTTTTTAAAATACACATTAGCATCATTTGTTGGGATATTGCTTTTTAGTGTAATTGGTTTGTTTATTATGATTGGAGTAATTGGAGCAATTTCTTCAGCAAGTAATAATAAAACAGTCACCATTAAACCCAACACCATTCTTTATATGACTCTCGACAAGCCGATTGTCGATCGGGCATCAGACAATCCTTTTGAGGGAATGAATTTTCCTTCGTTCGACAATCAGGGTCAATCGGGATTGAATGACATTCTGAAAAATCTGAAAAAGGCTAAAGAAGACGAAAACATAAAAGGTATTTTTATGGAATTGAGCTATATACCTGCTGGTATGGCTACTGTTGATGAAATCAGAAATGCCCTGCTCGATTTTAAAACCAGCGGTAAGTTTATTTATACTTATGCCGAAGTAATGACCCAAAACACCTATTATCTGGCTTCGGTTTCCGATAAAATTTACATGAATCCTGTGGGAACACTCGAGGTAAAAGGCTTACGTTCGCAAATTACCTTTTTCAAAGGAACCCTTGAGAAAATTGGTGTTGAGCCGGTAATTTTTCGTCATGGCAAATTTAAAAGTGCCATTGAACCTTTTATGTTATCAAAAATGAGTGAGGCAAATAAGGAGCAAACCCGCACTTACGTTCAATCCATCTGGGATTATATGGTAACAAACATTGCAAAAGAACGGGACTTAACCGTTGAAGGAATCAACAAAATTGCCAATGAATATGCAGTGCGCAACACTTCAGATGCTGCCAGTTTAAATATTATTGACGGTGTACGTTACCGTGATGAAGTTATTGATGAACTTGTTGCTTTAACTGAAGCTGAAAGCCCCGAGAAATTAGAGTCGATTAAACTTGGCAAATACGATAATGTGGTACTCCAAAAACAACACAAAAGAGACACCCGTAAGAAAATTGCTGTAATTTATGCTTCTGGGGGTATTGAATCGGGCAAAGGCGATAATCAGACCATAGGTTCTGAAACCATTGCTAAAGCCATCCGTAAAGCTCGTCGCGACAGTACTATTAAAGCCATTGTTTTGCGTGTGAATTCTCCCGGGGGAAGCGCTTTAGCATCAGATGTTATCTGGAGAGAAGCCGTTTTGGCAAAAGAAGCCAAGCCATTTATTGTTTCAATGGGCGATTTGGCTGCTTCAGGGGGTTATTATATAGCTTGTCCGGCCGATAAAATTGTGGCCAGTCCGGTAACTTTAACCGGTTCTATTGGTGTATTTGGACTTATGTTCAATACCCAGGAACTTATGAATAAAAAGCTGGGCATTACTTTCGACGGAATTAAAACAAATACTTTTGCCGATTTGCCCGACCTAACCCGCACCATGACAGAAGCGGAAAAGGAAATTATTCAACAGGGTGTCGAGGAAATTTATACCACTTTTATCTCACACGTAAGCGAAGGTCGAAACATGACTACCGAAGCAGTTGATAATATCGGTCAGGGACGGGTTTGGAGTGGTGCCAATGCTATGGAAATTGGTTTAATTGATGAGTTTGGTGGCCTTGAACATGCCATGAAGCTGGCAGCAAGCGAAGCAGGTCTGGAAGACTATAAAACCATTGAATTGCCCGAACAACCCGATTTCTTTGAAGAGTTAATCAAGGAGCTTTCAGGAGAGGTAAAAGTTCGTTTTATTCAAAATGAGTTGGGCGTAAACTATGGTTTATACAATCAGCTTAAGTCAATTCAAAAAATGCAGGGAATTCAGGCTCGCATGCCCTACGATGTTGAGCTCTACTAACCTTAAAATATAAAATCGAATAAAAAGGACCCGTAAAAAATACTTGCGGGTCTTTTTTATTAAAATACTGCCCTTTTTCCTTTTAAAACCATTACTTTTGCAGGAAGATTTTAAAATTAAGACTTATGAAATATACGTCAGAACAAGTGTTTACTGCACTTAGGGGAGTTATTCATCCCGAAAAAAACAAAGATATCGTTACCCTGGGAATGGTGAGCGCTCTTGAAATTGAAGGAAGCAAAATAGGCTTTACTTTACGAATAAACAAAGAGAATGCGACCAATATTGCCAACCTTAAAAAAGCCTGTGTAGCTGCTGTGGAGTCAGCCTTGGGAACTGAGGCCGAAATACGGGGTAACATTAAAACAAGCACCGATGAGGATCAAAAAGAAGCTCCTTTGTCGAAAGTAAAAAACATTATCGCCATTGCTTCTGGTAAAGGCGGTGTGGGTAAATCAACAGTGGCAACCAACTTAGCAGTTGCTTTGGCAAATGCCGGTGCTTCGGTTGGTTTGGTCGATGCCGATATTTTTGGGCCATCCATTCCCAAGATGTTTCACATGGAAGGGGAGCGGCCCGAAGTTAAGCGGGTTGGAAATGCCGATGTAATTATTCCGGTTGAGAAATATGGGGTAAAAATGCTTTCCATCGGATTTTTTGTAAATCCTGACGATGCCCTGGTATGGAGAGGCCCGATGGCAACAAATGCCTTAACACAACTACTGATGCAGGGAGATTGGGGCGAGCTCGATTACCTTTTGATCGATTTACCTCCCGGAACCAGCGATATTCACCTGACTCTGGTACAATCGGTAGCCGTTACCGGTGCTGTTATTGTGAGTACTCCACAGGATGTGGCCCTGGCCGATGCGATTAAAGGAATTAATATGTTCCGTGGTCAAAAAATTAATGTTCCTGTTTTGGGATTGGTTGAAAATATGGCCTGGTTTACTCCGGCTGAATTACCGGAAAACAAGTATTATATTTTTGGAAAAGGGGGCTGTAAAGCATTGGCCGAAAAGCTGGAGTTGCCTTTACTGGCTCAGATTCCAATTGTTCAGTGTATTCGTGAGGGAGGCGATTCGGGAATTCCGGTGGCAACCACCAGCGAATCGATTACCGGAATGGCCTTTGCTGAATTGGCTCAAGCCGTGCAGAGCGCTGTCAGCAATCGGGTAAAAAACATGATTCCTACTCAGAAAGTAGAAATCGATCCGAATGCAAGTGGTTGCAGTACCAAATAATTGCTGTATTTTTAGTAAAGAAAATAACGCTTATTGTTATTCATTTCGTAATTTTAACATCCTAAAACAAACAAATACCTTTATGGCAAAAATACGTGATTTAAAAAACGAAGTAAATTACCTGATTTATGAGGTAATTTCCGATTGCAACACCTTTATTGCTTTGCATCCTGAAAAAAGAGAACAAGCCATGTCGTTGGTTGAAGAAGCAGTTGCCTTACGTAACCGGATGATTCAAAAACTGAATCACCCCGAGGAAGTTAAGCCTGCTTATTTTAAAGATTTGAAAAGCACCTTAATTAAAGAAGTTGATGTGTTGTTTGAGAAACTTCGTAAAATGATAAAATAATTTTTGGTTCCGGTTTATTTGGGATTCAATAGAATTGGAATTTAAACAAAAGCCCTCAGGATTTATGCTAAATCCTGAGGGCTTCTTTATTTACCAGATTATGGTGTTAAAAAGTTCCGGCTGCTTTTAGCTTTTCTTTAATAGCTTTTGGAATAGCATCTTTATGTATTTGAATGGCAATTGTTTTTAAACGTAAATACGAATTGCTCATATACAAATAACCACCCATTTTATTGCTGTCGTCGGCCCACGAGTTTTTGGTCAGGTAGTAAACTGTTCCGTTCTGATCGTTTGCCTTGCCAACCAGATGCATCAAATGGTCGTCGGTTGTTAAAAATTTATCGAAGGCTTTTTGTCGCAGCTCCTGCGTAATTGCTTTTTCTTTTCGGGGTTTTGAGAAATCAAAAAGCAACTCGGCTTTTTCTTCTTCTGAAAGCACATCCCATTTTAAGCGTTCACTATCGTCCATGTTTGCCGGATCGGTTTCGGGAATAATGGCAATTCCGTGATTGTGCGAAAATCCGGCTTCACTAACATCGCCATCCCAATTTACCGAGAATCCTTGGTCAAAAGCATAATCGATTACACTCATTAACTCATCGATGGGCAGGTTAAAGTATTTATCGTGCGACCAGTTGTCGGGAATTTCCAAATCGACCCAGGAGTAAAAAGGGTAAGACTGATAGGAAGTGAATTCCACATAATCGGAACTTTTGAATTCCATTTCCGACAAAAAACTTTGTGGCGAGTATTCTTTTCCGTTGTAATCAAATTTTTCGGGAACCTGACCCAGGTAAATGTCGAGGGCGGCATTAAAAACTTCGAAAGCTTTACCGGAATATCCATTCATGTGTTTTAAACTAGCGTCTAAAATAGATTGTAATATTTCGGTTAATTCACCGTGTTTGTGATATTTTAAGCCGTAATTGATTCCGGAATAAGCCGATTCAGGAACCAGACCGTAGGCAGCAATGGTGTTCATTACATCGTGAGCCTGGCCTCCTTCGCCAAAGTTTGCACTTCCCTGGTAACGGACATATTTTATTGCTTTTTCAGGATAAGCCATTCGCACGAAAAACATCTCCGATAAATCGTGAGAACCTTTTCCCATACGAATTAATTCGGTTTCGATAAACGAGGTAGTGGCAAAACTCCAGCAGGTACCGGTGCTGGCCTGGTCTTTTACCGCAGTGGTTGGAATAGTAATGGTTGGGGTAAATTGGTAACCTGCCTGCTCTTTTTTGTCTTTTTTACCTGTAGCCTGCGTGTTGAAACTTAATGCCAGTGTAAGGCTCAAAAGGAGCAATCCGGGGAGAAGATTTTTTTTCTGCATGTTTACATTTTTTAGTTTGACTGTAAAATTAAGACAATTTTATCTTAAATGCTATCAGTGTGGCGTCATCAATTTGTTCAAAGCCGTTTTTCCATTGCTGAAACCGACTGAATAGCACTTCTGATTGTTGTTTTAACGGAGTGTTTTGATTTTCAATGCAAAAATTCAGCAGACGTTGCAAACCAAATTTTTCATCCTTGTTATTGTATTGGTCAACCAGACCATCGGTAAACAGGTAAACAGTTTCGTTGCCCTGCATATGGTAAGTGAGCGAGGTAAAAGGCCGCATTTTTGGACTGTAGCTAACCGGCATTCTGTCGCCTTTAAGAATCAGCGGTTCTGTTCCACCGGTAATTATTACTTTGCCTTTTGCACCGGCATATTCAAGGGTTTTATTTTCTTTATCGACAACCACCAGCGAAAGATCGATACCGTCGGTATGGTCCAGGGCATCGCCCGATTGTTGCAACGATTCAATTATCTGAACCCGCAATTGGTCGAGTATCCGATGGGGTTCGGAACAGTTTTTTACGGCCACAATTTCTTTTAAAAAGGCAATGCTAAGCATGGTTAAAAAACCGCCCGGAACACCGTGACCTGTGCAATCGCCCAGTGCAATCAGCGTTTTGTTACCGGCCTGATGTACCCAGTAAAAATCGCCACCCACCATTTCCTTGGGCTCATAAAGCACAAAGTACTCGGCAAAAAAGTCGTTCATTTTATTTTTGGGTGGTAAAACAGCCTGTTGAATGTATGCAGCATATTTTACCCCTTCGTGCCAGGCCTGGTTACTTTGCTCAATACGCTGATTTTGTTCCGACAGCACCTTATTTTGCTCCACAATTTGTTGTTGTTGAACTTTTAACTCCTCGTTTAGCTGTGCCAGTTCCTCGTTTTTATGCAAAATATAGTGTTGCTGCTTCGATAGTTGATTGTTTAAGGCTTTTCGGTTTATTAAATTTCGTACCAGCACATAAACCAGAATTATCATCAGCAAAAGTGTTATTAATACGGAATTTCGGATATTTTTCTGAATGCGAATTTCTTTTTCTTTGTTTTTAAACTCGAGGTCGCGACGTGCAATTTGCATTTCCTGTAAGTCGATGGCCTGCTGCTTACGCTCCAGTTGGTATTTCGATTCAAGTTCCAGAATGGCTTCCGTTTTTTGAGCCGAAAACAAGCTGTCGTTAAGTTTTATGTAAGCTTTGGTATATTCGAGTGAAAGTTTGTAGTTGCCCAAAGCTTCCTGGCTCAGGGCCATTTTTTGGTAAGCGTTTGCCATGTCGTTAATACCACTGTAAGATTCGGCTGTTTGAAGCGACTGTTTAGCCATTTCAAATGCTTTTTGATATTTTTTCTGGCTGTAAAATAGCTGTGCCAGGTTATCCTGAGTCAAGGCCAATCCGTATTTATTACCAATTTCTTTGTATTGTTCTTTGGCCTGATTAAAATAATAATAGGCGGAATCGTTTTGTTGTTTGTCGAGGTGTATTACGCCCAGGTTGTGCAAACAGTCAGCTATTCCACCGGCATCGTTCATACTGCGTTCCATACGCAACGAACGAAGAAAGTATTCTTTTGCTTTTTGTGGCTTGTTGGTATGATGATACACCCGGCCAAGGTAGAAGTAGGTATCTGCAATTCCGGCTTTATTTCCCAGGTTGGTAAACAAATTCATGGCTTCCTGATGATGCTGAATCGATTCATCGATATTATTCTGGTCGAAATGAATTAAGCCCACATTGTTGTAGATTTTTGCCATGCTTTTTTGGTCGCCAAACATCTCAAAAATGGGTAAGGCTTCCATAAAATAAGTTAATGCTTCACTGGTTTTTCCCTGGCGGTTCAAAATGTTTGCAATATTATTGGTTAAGCTGGCGTTGGTTCGCGAGGGCTGGTTGGTGTCGATGTATTGCCGGGCTTTATGGTAATAGGCAATGGCCTTTTCATCTTCAGCTTTAAACAAAAGGATGTTTCCAATATTAGTGAGTGTGTTTGCAATTCCCACCGAATCGGCGGTTTCAAGTCGAATCTGATGGGTCAGGTTGTGATAGTGCATCGATGAATCGAATTGAGCGATTTTATAATAAGCAATGCCCATATTCGAATAAGTTTTTGCCAGGTTGTTTTTATCGGAATCCAGCTTTCTGAAGGGAATGGCTTTTTTATAGTAGTAAATGGCTTTGTCTGCCTCATCGTTAACCAGGGAAATGTTTCCTTTTCCATGGAGCACATGGCCTAATCCGGATGCATGGTTCGATTTAAAGTAATAGTATTCGCTGGAATCATAATAATTTAGTGCAACCTGATAAGCATTTTTGATTCGGTAGCACTCGCCCAAAACCGAATAGGTGAATCCAAGTATGGTATCATTTACCTGGTTTAGCTGCATGTTGTTTAGTACCTGATTGGTTATGAGCCGGATGGCTGAATCGGGATTTTGACCTGCCAGCAACTCCGCCGATTTAAGGTAAACATAACTTTCCTTATCGATGGTTTGCCCAGTAAGGTTTGTGCTGGTAGCCACTACCAGAAAACAGCTCAGCAGGATGTATAAAAAAGTCTTAGCCAATAGCAAATGATGGTTTAAGGCATTAAACATAATAAAAATAAACTGTAGTTAAAATACATGGGTTACCTTAACAAAGGTAAATTTAGTAAATATAGTTTAGCATCAGCAGCTATATATTATTTATTTTGCGACAGATTTTATAACTGCTTAAAACCTTTGGTTGGTTTTTTTTTGAAAAGCCTGTTTGCAATTAATACTTTTTGTAATGATTCATCCGATACAATTTACGGGTTTAAATCCCGAAGAAGCCCCTTTGGCTTTTTATACCGAAAAACCTTTTGTCAGCGATTTCGATTTGGCCATTGATATACGTTCCGTGCGTGAGCAATTGGCCCGCGAACGCCTGGTTCAGGATCAGCATTTGGTATATGCCATACAAACCCACACAGCGAATGTGGCTGTTATTACTGAGCATAATGCCAATGCCACTCATCAGGATGTTGATGGACTGATAACCTGTAAAAAAGGTTTTTGCTTATGCATTGAAACCGCCGATTGTGCACCCATTTTACTTTTCGATCCGGTAAACAAAGTAATAGCGGCTTTACATGCCGGGTGGAAAGGAACAGTTCAGGAAATTGCCACCAATGCCATTGCTTTAATGAAGGAACATTACGGAACAAGGCCCCAGGACTTATTTGCTGATGTGGGTCCCTGTATTTCGCAAAAAGTTTATGAAGTGGGCTCCGATGTTTTTGAAGCCTTTACAAAATTGCCTATAAATTCCGATTTGGTTTTTTCTCCGGCCCAGAAGCCCGGAAAGTACTGGTGTAATATTAAAGAAGCCAACCGGTTATTGTTGCTGCATAACGGGCTTTTGGCTTCGCGTATAGCTGTTTCAGCACATTGCACGTTTTCTGAAGCGGGTCGGTTTTTTTCGGCCCGCCGCGATGGGTTCGACACCGGCCGGATGATAAGCGGAATTATGCTTCGTTAGTTTGTGCCCCGGAGTTTTGTTTGTAAACATCGATATACCATTTGTGCAAACAAATTAAAGCCCAGATACGGTTATACAAATATTCCCTGTTGGTTTGGTAATACTGCGTTAACAAATGTTTTACCTCACGGTAATTTACCCAACCGGCATCGTTAATCACTGTTTCGCTCAGGTAATCGTCGGCCAGGTATTTTAGTTCGGTTTTAAGCCATTTATTTAGTGGAATGCTAAATCCCCATTTGGGTCGGTCGAAATAGCTTTTGGGAACATAATCGTATAAAAGTTCTTTTAAAACGTATTTTTGGATACCCCGATGATTTTTCAAATCAGGATGCAGGTTAAGTGCAAATTCAACCAGTCGGTAATCGAGCAAGGGAACGCGGGCTTCGAGTGAAAAGCGCATGCTGGCCCGGTCCATTTTCACCAATAAATCGTCGGGTAAATAATACATTAAGTCGAAAAAGGCTTGTTTTTCTATTGCACTTAAATTTCGGGATAAGGCTTTTGGCAGAAAGTCGGGAGCAAAGGCAGCCGGTTTAAGTGCCATCAGGTATTCTAACTCGTGTTGCGAAAACAGGTATTGTTCCTGCGAAAAAATATGAGATGCTAAGAAATCACCTGAACGAAAGTCGAAAACCTGTGCCGCTCTTTGGTAGCGTGGCCCAAAACGCTGGAGTATTTTTTTAATTAAGTGGCGATTGCTATTAATTAACGGATTGTGTAGTCGTTGAGCCCAGTTATACATGCCGTAACCCTGGAAAAGTTCATCGCCTCCGTCGCCGGTAAGTGCCATGGTAACTTGATTACGTGCCATTTTTGAGACCAAAAGCGAAGGTATTGCCGACGAATCGGCAAAAGGTTCGTCGTAGTATGTGAAAATATCAGGAACCAAAGCAAGCGCTTCTTTTTCGGTGAGTATAAAAGCGGTATGTTCGGTACCCAAGTGGTTGGCCACCTGCCGGGCATAATCCGACTCGTTAAACTTTGCCTGGGCAAATCCAATGGAAAAAGTTTTTAAGGGCTGGCTGCTGATGCTTTGTGCTACGGCTGTTACCAGCGACGAATCGATACCACCGCTTAAAAATGCTCCGTAGGGAACATCAGCAATGAGCCGGTATTTAACCGAACTGGTCAACAGTTCGTTCAGCGTTTCTTTGGCTTGTTCAAGATTGTTAACTGTTGTGGCAGCAATTTTATTTCGGGCATCCCAATATTGGGTAAAGATTAATTGTTCTCCATCGAAAACCGCATAAGCGCCTTGTGGAAATTTAAACGTGTTTTTATAAATGGTTCGGGGTGCCGGAATGTATCCCAAATGCAGAAATTGTGATACAGCATCGGGTTCAATTTGGCGGTTTTGGTTGAAATAGGAGAGGGTGGTAAAGGCTTTTAATTCCGATGCAAAGGCTAATTGCCCCTGATTCAGGAAATAAAACAGCGGTTTAATGCCCAGGCGATCGCGGAAAAGGTATAGTTTATCTGTTGACTGTTGATAAATGGCTATGGCAAACATCCCGTTCAAACGGGAAACAAATTCAGGCCCCCACTTTTCAAAAGCCTCGAGTATGACTTCGGTATCGGATGAGGTTCTGGTTTGCAGGTTTAATTCGTGCGCCAGCTCTTTAAAATTATAGATTTCGCCATTAAAAACTATCCACGAATTGCCCGATTGCGATACCATGGGTTGATTGGCCTGTTCCGATAAATCGATAATACTTAAGCGGCGGTGCCCCAATCCCAGATGGTTTTGGCTAAAAGTTCCGCGTGCATCCGGGCCACGGTGAATCAGCGAATCGGTCATGCGTTCCAATTCGTGTTTTGGGAATACTTGTTTGCGGGAGTAAAATCCTACAATTCCACACATAGTGTCAGCTTAAGTTGTCGGTTTATTGCGGTGTTTTTGCTCAAAGCTAAATCAGTTCGTTAATTTTTTCCGGTGGCTGGGCCAATACACCTTTTTTCTCGCTAAGCACTATAGGGCGATGCAAGAGGCTGGGATTAGCGGCAATAATCTGGCACCATTGTTCGTCGGAAAAATCTTTTCCTTTCAGTTCCGATTTATAGTATTTTTCCTGGGTGCGAACCAAATCTTTTGGATTTTTTTCTGTTTTGTTGGCAAGGTGCTTTATATCTTCTGCTGTCAGCCTGGTTTTC
Source organism: Salinivirgaceae bacterium (assembly GCA_050179685.1). Classification (GTDB taxonomy): domain Bacteria; phylum Bacteroidota; class Bacteroidia; order Bacteroidales; family SZUA-534; genus GWE2-40-63. Next base: position 194,656 of record JBFXEW010000002.1, on the reverse strand, counting down.
AGGTATGGAAACACCTGATGCGGAATGTTGTTTTCTGTCAGGTATTGTAGTCCGGCGCGGCTTTTGGCACATCGGGGATTATGGTAGATGGTAAGCATAAAACTAAGATATAAGTATTAAGCGTTCAATTGGCGTCGTAATTTTCGACAAACGAAACAATGGCAGCAGCACACCCGGGTTTTGCCGTGGCAAACGAAATGGATAAATAATACACCTGGGTTTTGGCACAAAAAAAGTCGAAAAACTCATACGACGTTCCGTCCGACTGATCGTAATTGCTGCCGTAGAATCGTTGAAAGTCGTAAAGTTTTAATATTACCTGGTCGGTTGCCGTGGAATCGGCTTTTATGTTGAATCGGTAATGTGTGCCTTTATTCAGCAAAATAGAAAATTCCTGAGTCGGTGGTTTGTTCGGGTTTTTTCCTTCTTCGAGCCTGACCCTGAAATCTTTTAAATAGGTAGCGTTGCCAATTTCTTTTACCACCACGTCTTTAAGCGCCATACCACATTGGGCCACAGATTGCTTTGGACCCAGCAGAAAAGCCCCAAATAAAAGCGAAAATAACAAGAAACGTATTGTAAAAATGCAGAACTGTTTTTTTACCATTACAGCACTATTTTTTTGTAAAAAATTAGTTTCTGAAATTAGAAATAATCATCGATATAGAAAAATTATTCTCCACCAAACTCCATTAAATATGCTTTAATGAACGGGTTTAATTCACCATCCAACACGGCCTGCACATTTGAGGTTTCGTAACCGGTCCTAACGTCTTTCACCAGTTTGTAGGGATGCAGCGTATAACTCCGAATTTGTGAGCCCCATTCAATCTTCTTTTTTGAGCCTTCGATTAAGGCTTTTTCTTCTTCTTTTTTTCGCAGTTCCAGTTCGTACAATTGCGATTTTAACAGGCGTAAAGCATTTTCCTTGTTTTGTGGTTGCGAACGCGATTCGGTGTTCTCAATTACAATCCCTGTGGGCGCATGATGCAGCCTTACGCCGGTTTCTACCTTGTTTACATTTTGACCACCGGCGCCGCTGCTGCGAAAGGTATCCCAGCTAATGTCGGCAGGGTTAATGGTAATCTCAATGGTATCGTCAATGGCCGGCGACACAAAAACCGACGAAAAGGTAGTTTGGCGTTTTCCCTGGGCGTTAAAAGGAGAGATGCGAACCAGCCGATGAACACCGTTTTCACCTTTCAGGTAACCGTATGCAAAATCGCCTTCCAGCTCAAGGGTAACGGTTTTTACTCCTGCTTCTTCGCCAGGTTGGTAGTTTAATTCCCGAACTTTGTAATTGTTTTTCTCGGCCCAGCGAATGTACATGCGCATGAGCATTTCTGTCCAGTCGAGACTTTCGGTTCCGCCAGCGCCGGAGTTTAGTTTTACAATAGCTCCCAAAGCATCTTCCGGTTTGCGAAGCATGTTTTTCGATTCCAGTTCTTCAATAGCCTGCAGGGCCTGTTGGTACTGTTCTTCAACTTCGTTTTCGGAAGCTTCGCCCGCTTCAAAAAAATCGAATAGAATTAAAAGCTCATCTACCGCAGTGCTGGCTGTTTGGTAACCTTTAACCCAAAATTTTATCTGATTTACTTTTTTCAGTTGTTCTTCGGCAGCCTTAGGTTCATCCCAAAATCCGGGTGCGTGGGTTTTTTGCTCTTCTTCATCGAGCTCCAATAGTTTTTTATCGATGTCAAAGATGCCTCCTCAGCGTATCCCGTCGCTTTATAATTTCTTTTTTTTGATCTGTTGTTATCATAGTGAGGTATTCGTTTGGTGCAAAAGTAAAAATTTAAAAGGGAACCCATGGGTTTAGGATTTGTTTTTCAACAGTTCAAAAACCAACGCGGGTTCAAAGCCTTTGGCAATAACCGATTGCGCAACTTTTCCCTGTTTTTCGTAATCGCTTTTAGCTTTAACTGTTTTTTGCTTTTTTTTGATTTCGCTGCGTATTATTTCTGCGTATAAGTTGTCGTCTATGGTTTCCAGCGCATCTTGTATAATGTTATGCTCCAGTTGTTTTTGTTTTAGGTAATAAGCAATTTTTATTTTGCCCCAGTGGTTAAATTTTATTTTATCGCTTACAAAGGCCTGGCAATAACGTTCGTGACTGATAAACCGGTCTTTTTTTAACTGCTCAATTATTTTTTCAGCATCCGGTTCCGGCAGTTCCCAACGACGGAGTTTTTCCAACACATCGTAGCTGCAATATTCGCGACGACTGCATATATCCATGCATTTATTCAGGGCTTGCTGAAAAGTCATTACTTGTTCCGTTTTGTTTATGATTTGTCTGGGTTTTTCCACTGTGCTTTAAGCATACGGTGTTTGCCGTTGATGTCGGCTCGCAACTCAATTTGCCGGTATCCTAATGTTTCGAGCAAACTTACCGTTTGATTTCCAAGCGCTTCATTAATCTCGAAATACAGCCAGCCTTCATCTGTTAAAAGATTGCGGGCCTGCGTGGCAATTTCCCGATAGAATAGTAAAGGATCGTCATCGGAAACAAACAGCGCCAGCGACGGCTCATAATCCAATACGTTTGCCTGCATCAGTTTTTTTTCTTTCTGCGTAACATAGGGCGGATTGCTTACAATCAGATTCGGTTTTTTTGGAAAATCGGGCCAGTTTTGTTTTAATACATCGGTTTGAAAAAACTCAACAGCAACCTCGTTTATTTGGGCGTTGGCTTTGGCCTGCTCAAGTGCCTGTTCCGATACATCGAGCGCGTAAACCGTACTTTGGCTGAGGTTTTTAGCCAGTGTTACCGCAATGCATCCGCTTCCGGTTCCAAGGTCAATAATTGTTAATGAGGAATTTTTATGATCGCGAATTATCCAATCGACCAGCTCTTCGGTTTCGGGTCGTGGAATCAGAACAGCCGGATTTACCCTGAACTTAAGTCCGTAAAATTCAGTTTCACCCAAAATGTACTGAATGGGTTCGTGGTTTAGCAGCCGTTTTGTTATTGACATTATTTGATTATAGTCAGAAATGGGTACTTTTGTGTGTGTTTCGGTAATTTGTTGCCAGCGCGACAAAAGGAGTATGTTCTCATAAATAAGAAACAGTAATTGCGCGCTTTCTCTGCTACCATAAACAGGAATCAACAACTCTTTTACCTGTTTTGTTGTTTGTTGAAGTGTGTAGTCCATAGGGACCAAAATTATTAAAAAAATCAGGATTATGACTCAAGAATCCAATCATGAATATTATATGCAGCGATGCCTTGAACTGGCAAAAAATGGAGCCGGACTGGTAGCGCCCAATCCGATGGTGGGCGCTGTGTTAGTACATAAAAACCGGATTATTGGTCAGGGCTATCATGCGGGCTTTGGCGAACCTCATGCCGAAGTGCATGCCATTGAAAGTGTTAAAGACAAAGCGCTGCTGCCGGAATCAACTATTTATGTGTCGCTTGAACCCTGTGCTCATCAGGGTAAAACACCTCCCTGCGCCGATTTAATTGTGGCTAAGCGTATTCCTAAGGTAGTTGTTGGGATGGTCGATCCGTTTAGTAAGGTGAACGGGGCCGGAATTAAACGACTGGAACAGGCCGGATGTGAAGTGACATCCGGAATTCTGGAAAAGGAATGCTGGGATTTGAATAAAGCATTTATTACCTATCATACGCAAAAACGTCCTTATATCATTCTAAAATGGGCGCAAACGCTCGATGGTTTTATCGATAAAAAAAGGGAACCCGGATTTATTCAGGAACCCAACTGGATTACCAACGAAGTTTGTCGTTCGCTGGTTCATAAGTGGCGCAGCGAGGTGCAAAGTATTATGGTGGGCACGCATACGGCCTATATCGATAATCCGCAATTGAATGTTCGGGTGTGGTCGGGCAAAGCGCCCCTGCGTATTGTTTTGGACAAGGATCTTAAGCTTGAAAAGGAACTGCATCTTTTTGATCAGCAACAAGCCACCCTGGTTTTGAATTCGGTTAAAGATGCCGTAGATGGTTTAATTGAATACAAGACCCTGCCTTTTGGCGATGCTTTATTGCGCGAACTGATGAAGATTCTTTACGACAAAGGTGTCAACAGCCTATTGGTAGAAGGAGGACAGCAATTGCTGCAATCGTTTATAAATAAAAACTACTGGGACGAAGCACGGGTTTTTACCGGCAATGTGTTTTTTAACCAGGGAACGGCGGCGCCAACTATAAAAGGTGTTGTAGCCAGTCATCAGAAGCTGCGCGACAACTTTTTAATAACTTATCTGAATCGTTAAATGTGGTTTTGTTAGCAAAAGCTTGAATTTTTTAATAAAAAGCTATTGCCTTGTAACGTTAAATTTCGGATTTTTACATTTCAGATTTGTCGGATGAGGAAATTCTGACAATAATATTGTAAATTTGAGCTGCTACAAAAAAAATACAACACTATGACCAGGTTACCGTTATGGATACACCTAATTGGATTATTTCTTTTTAGTTTTTCAGCTGTTAACGCCCAGGTGGTTAAAGGCGAAGGTGAGGTTAAAACCGATGTCAGGGAACTATCCGGGTTTACCGGCATAATTGCCCAGGGAAGGTTTGAATTAACTCTTGTTCAGGGCGGTCCGGAAGGTGTTCGCATTGAAAGTAATGAGAATTTGCTGGAGTTTTTTCAAACCCGAATCGAAGACAGCATACTCTATATTTCGATGACCGCTGACATCAGGAAGTATAACGCACTCAACGTTACGGTTTCGATTAAGGAATTAAAAAAGATTTACCTGTTGAATGAGATTAGCCTGCTGTCGAATAGCGTGATTCATTTTGAGGAGTTGGAGGTGTTCAGTGGCGGTATGTCGCGAATTAGCCTGGAGTTGTACGCATCGAAACTAAATCTGCAGCTGGCCGATGGTACCTTTGCATCGTTTAAGGGTTTTGCATCGAATATGCAAGCCGAGATTCATGATGAAACCGAATTGAATGCTTTTGAACTTCAGGTTGATAAAGCATTTATCTTATCATCGGGCTTAACCGAAGTTATGGTTAATGTAAAAAAAGAAATGCGTTTGATGGTTTCGGGTTCCAGTAATGTATATTATATGGGCGAACCAAGGATTAAAGAACGAATATTCTCGAGCAACGGATTTATTGTGAAACGCAAGAGCGATTAATTGCCATAATACCTTCGGAGGTACTTGCTTATAATAGCCTTAAAACTGGCTTCTCCATCATTCATAAACCGAACTTCTATGGGCAGATAATACACCGGCAGGTGTTTTAGCTTTTCGGCAAACGCATTTGTTTTTAGGCGCACGGCATCTTTTTCGGTACAAACAATGGCTTTATGGTTTCCGGTGAGTGCATCGAACTTTTGTAATGTTTTTTCGATGTTGGAAGCTGAAAAATCATGATGGTCGGAAAAGGATGCGTGGTGCAACTCCGCGTTGTGCTGTTTTAACTTTTTGAAAAACAAATCGGTGTTGGCAATACCCGTGAGTGTTAAGACCTGCATGCCCTTAAGCTGTGTTAATTCGATGCTGCCAGCCTGGGAATCGAACACCGGCAGCATGCTTCCGTATTGAAAGGTTGTAAAAAACAAATCCTGGTAAGGAAAAACATTGAGCTCCTTTTGCAGGATGCGAAAATCGATGGGAGTAAGGTGGTGCGGGCATTTGGTAACCACAATAATGGATGCCCTGTGGCTGTTGTGTGCCGGTTCGCGCAAACGCCCAACAGGAAGTAACCAGTCGTTGGTAATTAAACGGTGGTAATCCATAAGTAAGATGTTGATTCCAGGATTCACATAGCGATGTTGGTAGGCATCGTCCAAAAGAATTACTTCCGGAGGCATATCTTCGCTTAAAAGCTTGTCGATGGCATGAACTCTTTTCTCGTCGACAATTACACGAATGTTGGGAAATTTTTGTTTTATCTGCAGTGCTTCGTCGCCGGCCTCGCTCACTGATGACTGTGTTTTTACCTCATAAAAGCCTTTTGTTTTTCGTTTGTATCCCCGGCTTAGCGAGGCCAAACGGTAACGGCTGCCTAACCAGTTTATCAGGAATTCGGTGTGGGGCGTTTTTCCGGTGCCGCCAACCGTAAGGTTTCCAACCGAAATTACAGGAATGTCGTACGATTTTGAAGTGTAAATATCCCAATCGAAAAGTTTGTTTCGCAGATTTACCACCAAACCATATAAAAGCATAAAAGGAAATAAATACCAATGCATCGGCGCGTGCTTTTTATGTGAGCCTTAAAGATAAGGTCAATTGGAAGAAATAAAAATAATTTTTAAAACAGCTGGTGTTTTTCTTAATCGGAAGCGGGATGCTGGTCACTGGTTGATGGTTTCTTGTTTCTGGATACTGGTTTCTGGAAATTAGAAATTAGACCGCAAAGACGCAGGGGCGCAATTGGTGGGCCGAGGCCTGCTTGCTGGATTACTGAATCACTGGATAATAGACTATTAGATATAAGAATTTAGACGCTAGACTAAAGACACAAGACAAAATGGAAAACGAAGCACGGAAACCGGAACACGGAGTATGGAAACCGAATTACGGAAGATGAAAAGGTACGCTGATTGTTCTGAGAACACCTGCTGTAGAAAATGTTATTAGTGAAAATTCGTGAGAATTCGTGGATAGATAAGTTTTTTAATTACCTACCGTGAGGACTTCGTCGTTTCAGATATACTTAAAGGTATTAAGGGAATTTAAGCCTTTGGTGGTAAGTATTTTTTCTGCCACGAAGGCACCAAGGCTCAAAGTTCCACGAACTGTTAACTTTTAATTTTTAATTTTTCACTTTTAACTTTTCACTCTTCACTCTTTACTATTATTGAACCATTAAGGCATTAAGAGAAGTTAAGCCTTTTTACTGCCACGAAGGCACCAAGGCTAAAAGGAGCACAAACAACCTTAGTGTTTTTCTTTGTGATTTAGTGTCTTGGTGGCAAAACGATACAGACTTAAGACTCCAGACCCAAGACTTTAGACTAAAGACAAAACGAAATACGGAGCACGGAAAACGGAGCACGGAAACCGGAACACGGAGTATGGAAAACGGATTACGGAAGATGAAAAGGTACGCTGATTGTTCTGAGAACACCTGCTGTAGAAAATGTTATTAGTGAAAATTCGTGAAAATTCGTGGATAGAGAAGTTTTTTAATTACCTACCGTGAGGACTTCGTCGTTTCAGATATACTTAAAGGTATTAAGGGAATTTAAACCTTTTTTCTGCCACGAAGGCACCAAGGCTCAAAGTTCCACGAACTGTTAACTTTTAATTTTTAATTTTTCACTTTTAACTTTTCACTATTAACTGTTCACTCTTCACTATTATTGAACCATTAAGGAATTAAGGGAAGTTAAGCCTTTTTTGTCCACGAATTGGCACGAATTACCACGAATATTCAAAATGGAATACGGATACTGGAAACTGGTTTCTTGTTACTAGTTACCGGATTACTGAATCACGGAATCACTGGATAATAGACTTTTAGAGTTTAGACCTTAGACTAAAGACGCAAGACCTCATTTTCACTCTTCACTTTTCACTAATACTCTTCACTCATTGTTAATTGCACATTGAAGGGCAAAAGAAAATGCAAGCGCGTTAGCCACAGCCTGGTTTTGACTGCTGAGGCTACTTCTGACAAGGTGTGCAGGATATAACATATTAGTGTTAAGCTTCTTACCGACGTATTTACTTGAATATTTCTGCTCAAAAATTTGGATTTTAGGAAAAAAAGGGTTTAATTTTGTATCACGTTCCTACCAACCGGGAACATCACGATGTTTTAATCCATTAATATTAAAAAGATGAATGACAGGATTAAACGGGAATATGGCTGTAAAAACGAAGAATTACCCGTACTGTGTGGTTTTGTTTCGTACAGCTTTAAACGTGACCTGGCGGACTTTACCGCCTTTTCCGGTAAGTTTACTCAAAACTATGCCGATGAACTTGATCAAAAGATTTCCAATGCAAACAACCTGGTGAGCCCTGAATCGGAATCAATTCTGATGAAAGGCATCACAAAAAGGATGTATGGCTCGTTGGATAATCTTAACTACATGGTGCACCAGTTGGAACAGCACATTGATTTTACTGAAAACCAATTGGGCATTACTACTACTGATTTAAAGCTATCTGAGCTGTATAGAAAGATTTTGAATAGAGATGTTGAAGCAGTGCAGATGCTTGCGAAAGGAGTGTTCCAGATATTGGAACCCCATGTTACCGTTTTAACCGAGGCAGGAATGCCTCAAAACCTACTGGCTGACATGAAAGCTGCGGTGGACTCCATTTCTGCCGATAAACAGCAACGGTACGAGATACTGAGTCAGCGCAAAGCCTTGGTAGAAAATAACCTGGGCGAATTGAATGAGTTGTATGCGCAGCTGAATGAGATTCTGAACACCGGGAAAATACTGTATAAGAAAACAAATCCGGTTAAATACAAGGAATATACGTTTAGCGCCTTACTGAAACGCGTGCGGGCTGCAACCAAAGAAGCAGCTTCGGAAGACGCTCCGGAACCAGAAACGGAATAAGCATACAGCATAGGGAGTACTTGTTGGGCCGAAGTGAATAATGGGTTGGTGACACTTCGGTCTTTTTTATGTTTATGCTTTCGTAAAACAAAGAAATGCACTTTTCTTAACCCGTTCTGTGTTCTGAGCCAGCCGATATACTTTCTGAAAAAAAAATAGGCATAGGCTGTGCCACCCGATGGACCTGCTGAATGAAACGATGTACATTCTGAGTTAGTCGATAAACGTTTTGAATGAGTCGATAGACATTCTTTGTTGTTCGATACACGTTCTAAATGAGTAGATGTACATTTTGAGTCGTTCGATGTACATTCTGAGTTAGTCGATAGACATTCTGAATGGAGAACGGGGTACGGAATGCGAAGCACGGAAACTGGTTACTGGTTTCTGGAAGTTAGAAATTAGACCGCAAAGACGCAGTGGCGCAATTGGTGAACCGAGGCCTGTTTGCTGGTTACTGGTTCCTGGTTCCTGGTTCCTGGAAACTGGTTGCTGGTTTCTTGTTTCTGGATGCTGGAGACTAGAATATAGAGGTTAGATTTTAGACTTAAGAATGAGAACTACCGGCTAGTGCCGTATTGTTCAATGCTAACTGTTCATTGGCTGTGGACTGCCCACTGTGAGCTGAGGGCTGGTTATTGGTTACTGGTTGCTGGTTTCTTGTTTCTGGATGCTGGAGACTAGAATTTAGAGGTTAGATTTTAGACTTAAGAATGAGAACTACCGGCTAGTGCCGTATTGTTCAATGCTAATTGTTCATTGGCTGTGGACTGCCCACTGTGAGCTGAGGGCTGGTTATTGGTTACTGGTTGCTGGTTTCTTGTTTCTGGATGCTGGAGACTAGAATTTAGAGGTTAGATTTTAGACTTAAGAATGAGAACTACCGGCTAGTGCCGTATTGTTCAATGCTAATTGTTCATTGGCTGTGGACTGCCCACTGTGAGCTGAGGGCTGGTTACTGGTTACCGGATTACTGTATCACAGAATCACTGGATAATAGACTTTTAGAGTTTAGACCTTAGACTAAAGACGCAAGACCTCATTTTCACTCTTCACTCCTCACTCTTCACTCTTCACTCTTCACTTTTCACTCTTCACTCCTTGTTAATTGTTAACTGCAAACTGCGGGCATTTGGGTTTAATTGTTAATTTTGCTGATCTGGGTACCCGAACAAATTAATATTTCTAGCTCTATGAACATACTCAAACTGATAGGAAGAAAGGAAACGCTGTTTATAAAAGACCTAAATGCTCATAACCATGCATTAAAAGATACGGTATCTAACTCCCGATTCTTAGTTTTGGGTGGTGCCGGCTCCATTGGGCAGGCAGTGGTAAAAGAAATATTTAAACGAAATCCACAAAAATTGCATGTGGTTGATATCAGCGAAAATAATCTGGTGGAGCTTGTCAGGGATATTCGGAGTTCATTTGGATATATTACCGGAGATTTTCAGACTTTTGCGCTGGATATTGGCTCCATTGAGTACGATGCATTTATTGAAAATGATGGAGCATACGACTATGTGCTGAATCTTTCAGCCTTAAAGCATGTACGTAGCGAAAAAGATGCCTATACGCTTATGCGGATGATTGATGTGAATATTTTTAATACCGACAAAACGATTCAACAAAGCATAGCAAAAGGAGTAAAAAAATACTTTTGTGTATCTACCGATAAAGCTGCCAATCCGGTAAATATGATGGGTGCTTCGAAACGTATCATGGAACTTTTTTTGATGCAACGCAGCCAGTCTATTCGTATTTCGACTGCACGCTTTGCCAATGTAGCCTTTTCTGATGGCTCTTTATTGCATGGCTTTAATCAACGCATACAAAAAAAACAACCTATTGTGGCTCCTAACGATGTGAAACGCTATTTTGTAACTCCACAGGAATCGGGTGAGTTATGTTTGATGTCGTGTATTTTTGGTGAAAACCGCGATATTTTCTTTCCAAAATTAAGTGAAAGCCTGCATTTAATTTCCTTTGCCGACATTGCTGTAAAGTATCTAAAGGAACTGGGTTACCAGGCTTATGAATGTAAAGATGAGGATGAAGCTCGATTATTGGCCGAAAGTCTTCCCGCTAAAGGTCAATGGCCTTGTTTATTTACTTCGAGCGATACGACGGGAGAGAAAGATTTTGAAGAGTTCTTCACTGCAAATGAGGTGCTCGATATGAACCGCTTTACCAATCTGGGCATAATTAAAAATGAAGCACAGTTCGATAGTGAAAAAATAAGGTACTTTACCAAGACTATTGAGCAAATGAAACAGACCCGGAAGTGGACCAAAAAAGACCTGGTCGCTTTGTTTTATGAGATGATTCCTAATTTTGATTTTGAAGAAAAAGGGAAATATTTGGATGCTAAAATGTGATCCACAAATTAACACAAATGACGGCACAAATAAACTCAAATAATGAATATCCATTTAAAGAAGAATGCTATAAAATAATAGGATGTTGCATGGAAGTTCATAATGAACTTGGTTGTGGGTTTTTAGAAGCAGTATATCAGGAAGCATTGGAGATAGTATTACAAGAAAAGAAAATTCCTTTTGAAAGAGAAAAAGTATTGGACATTGAGTTTAGAGGAAGTTTGCTAGTAAAAAAATACATTGCTGACTTTATTTGTTTCAATGAGGTTATTGTTGAGTTAAAAGCTGCCGATGGGTTAACGGATATTGATTTGGCTCAGGTATTGAATTATTTGAAGGCAACAAAAAAGAAAATAGGTTTATTGGTTAATTTTGGTGCTACAAAATTGCAGTACAAAAGAGTAATCCTTTAATGCTTTGTGTGTATTTGTGAAAATAATTTGTGATCATTTGTGGAAAAAGAATTATCCACAAATGCACACGAATAAAACACAAATAGCAATAATGGATTTGAGTACATTTATGAAAAAATAGTTAATCCACAAATTGACACAAATAAACACAAATAGATTTAAGTACATTTGTGATTATTTGAGGATAAAGAATTACCATGGAAAATTACGCAGAAATAGTACAATTTATTCGCTCCTTATACCAAAGCGACAAGGAATTTATTCCTTTGCATGCCCCGGTTTTTAAAGGCAACGAAAAGAAATACATCAACGATTGTATTGATAGTACCTTTGTATCGAGTGTGGGAAAATATGTGGGGCATTTTGAGCAACTGATGACTGAATTTACAGGAGCTAAATATGCTATAGCCGCTGTAAATGGAACCGCTGCTTTACATATTGCGTTAAAATTGGCAGGTGTTGGGGCAAACGATTTGGTAATAACCCAACCGTTGACTTTTGTGGCTACAGCCAATGCCATAAAATATTGTGGAGCTGAACCGGTATTTCTCGATGTGGACAAAGATACCCTGGGACTTTCGCCCAAGGCTTTGGAGCACTATTTAACAAAACACTGTGTTATTAAGAAAGAAACCTGTTTTGATAAAACGACGCAACAGCGCATTAAAGCGTGTGTTCCAATGCATACCTTCGGGCACCCTTGCCGGATAGATGAAATTAAAAAAATTTGTGACCGCTTTCACGTGGCATTGATTGAAGATGCCGCCGAATCGTTGGGTTCATATTATAAAGGTAAACATACCGGAACCTTTGGATTGATGGGCATATTAAGCTTTAACGGGAATAAAACCATAACTACGGGTGGTGGCGGAATGCTGATTACCAACAATGAAGCGCTGGCAAAAAGAGCCAAGCACCTGACCACCACAGCCAAAATGCCTCATGAATGGGAATTTTATCACGACGAATTGGGCTACAATTACCGCTTAACCAATCTGGCAGCAGCCCTGGGTTGTGCTCAAATGGAGCAATTGCCCGGGTTTTTAAAAAGCAAAAAAGATATTGCTCAAAAGTATGCTGCATTTTTTAGTACCAAAGGAATCCGTTTTATTACTGAGCCCGGTAATGCCACGTCGAACTATTGGCTTAATGCCATTATATTAAACAGTAAAGCCGAACGCGACAAATTTCTTACCTTTACCAACAGCCAGGGGATTATGACCCGGCCCATTTGGCAGTTGATGAACCGTTTGCCGGCTTTTAAAAGCTGTAAGACAGATGACCTGGAAAATGCCCTTTGGCTTGAGGAACGTGTAGTTAATATTCCAAGTAGTGTTTTATAAGTAGCGAGGTATGTAACACAGGGAAGCAATATAAATGGAAGATAAAAATTTAAATAAGGAACAAGTAATTAAATTGCTTGCAGATATGGAGTCGGAACTTATTGAGCGGACCATCTCAATAAATAATACCGACAAATATGCTGAGGCTATATGTGCTTTTTCCAACGATCTCCCAAATTATGCTAAAGAAGGCTATTTATTAATTGGTGTTGATGATAAGGGCAATCTGTCGGGGTTTAAATCGGATGATAAGTTTTTACAAACCCTTGGAGGTTTGCGTTCCGATGGTAATATTCTTCCACAGCCAATTATTTCGGTCGAATCATTTACCTTTGCCGAAGGTGACGTTGTAGTGCTTAAAATCAGCCCATCTCCTTTTCCTCCGGTTCGCTATAAAGGGAGAACATGGATAAGGGTGGGGCCCAGAAAGGCCATTGCCAGTGAAATGGAAGAGCGCATATTAATTGAACGCCGTTCGGCAAATATAAGTACTTTTGACATACGCCCGTGTATTGATGCTGACTTTAGCGATTTGAACAGTGATTTATTTAAAATTGATTATTTGCCTAATGCCATTGACAACCATGAACTATCAAACGATAAAAGGGATATTAAGGAACAATTGGCGGCTTTGCGGTTTTACAATTTAGCTTTAAACAAACCAACCAATGCAGGTATATTGCTTTTGGGTAAAAACCCGGAATACTTTATTCCCGGAGCCTACATTCAGTATGTGAGATTTAAAGGGAATAAGATTTCAGATGATATCATGAATGAGAAAAAGTTTTCAGGAAACCTTATCACCATGTTAAAAAAGCTGGATGCATTTATTGATAATGCTATAGTTATGAGCCGGCCTGTGCCTGATTCAACACTCAGGGAAACAACAACGAAAAATTATCCAAATTGGGCCCTTCGCGAACTGCTTATGAATGCAGTAATGCATCGCAATTATGAGTCAAATGCCCCTGTTAAGTTTTATCAGTTCGACAATAGAATCGAACTGAGCAATGCCGGTGGATTATTTGGCAAAGCAAGACCTGAAAATTTTCCCAATGAAAATGATTATAGAAACCCCGTTTTGGCCGAAGCAATGAAAGTTTTGGGCTATGTTAACCGGTTTAACCGGGGAATTATAAGAGTAAAACAAGAACTAAAAGAAAACAACAACCCGAGTCCTGTTTTTGATATAAAACATGTTTTAAGCTTTGGCGTGACAGTACATGACGCATCTCCATTAACTGATTTTACCGATGAGAATGCAAACGATGCTTTTGAAAAGAAACTGTTGACGTTCGGAAGAAATTCGGAAGAAATTCGGAAGAAATTCGGTTTAACTGCACTTGAAATACTTAAAGTAATAATGGAACAACCGGATAGTACGGCGCAAATTATGGCTAAGCGTATTAATGTAAGCAGCAGAACTATTGAAAAAAGCCTGGCAAAGCTAAAAGAAGAAGGAATAATTATAAGAACAGGCTCAACAAAAAAAGGGTGCTGGGAAATTCAAAAAATAAGCAAGAAATGATAAACCGTTTGCCGGCATTTAAAGACTGTCGGGCCGAAGGCCTGGAAAAGGCCCTTTGGTTTGAGGAACGCGTAGTTAATATTCCAAGTAGTGTAATATGAAACGTGAAAATATAATTTTGGTTGGAGGAGGTATGCACTGTGAATCGTGTATTGATGTGATTGAACAATTGGGTACGTTTAATATATTAGGCATTATTGACAAAATTGAAAACAAAGGAAAAACAGTATTAGGTTATCCCATAATTGGAACCGATGCTGATTTGCCTAAATATGCAAAGGAATGTAATAATTTTCTTGTAACTGTGGGTCAAATAAAAGATTCTACAATAAGAATCAAGTTATACAATTATTTAAAGACATTAAATGTAACACTTCCTGTTATAATTTCACCCCAGGCCTACGTATCAAAGCATGCAAATATTGGTGAAGGTTCCATTGTATTACACAAAGTAGTAATTGATGTAAAATCAAAAGTGGGAGTTAATTGTATTATAAATCATATGACTACTCTTGGGCATAATGCACGGGTAGATGATCACTGTCATATTTCTGCCAATTGCGTGTTGGGTGAATGTCATATTAAGCAGGGCTCTTTTGTTGGTGGAAATTGCTGGATTAATAATGGAGTTCAAATCCCTGAAAACACAATAATTGGGTCAGCTTCGAATGTAACAAAAAGTATAGTCGAAACAGGAATTTATGTGGGGAATCCTGCAAAAAAAATGAATTAGAACTCGTTATGAAGGTTGCGTTTATTTCTTTTGTCTATCACGGAGTAGAACCATTTCTTAACGATTTTTTTAATTCGTTGCAAAACCAAACACATAAAGATTTTGATTTAATAATTGTTAATGACAGCGTTGAGAATTTTAACAGTATAGTTGCTCAATACCCGGATTTAAATATCATAGAAATTAAACATGCATCCACTCCAATTGAAAACAGAATATTTGGATTTAAGTATTTGATAAACAATGGTTATAGTCATGTAATTTTAGGTGATTCCGACGATTTTTTTACTAATAACCGGATTGAAACGGCTCTTAAATATTTAAAAAGATATAATATAGTTGTAAATGACCTTATAATTACCGATGGAATGGGAGTTACGCGCCATCATAATTATTTCTCACAAAGAATTTCGAACGGTAAACCAATTACAAAAGACTTTATATTTAATAAAAATATTTTTGGGCTATCAAATACGGCTGTGCAGGTCAACTTACTTGAAAATATTGTGCTAAAAAATGATTTATTGGCAGTTGATTGGTATATATTCACAAAACTATTGGCCCTGGGTTTTAACGCGTGTTTTACAAACGAAATGGCAACGTATTACAGGCAGCATTCAAATAACTTTATTGGAATTCATTGTGATTCAAAAGAAAAAATAATTAGAGGGGCTTATGTAAAATACCAACATTATAAGCATTTGGCTGAAGAGTTTGAGGATTTTGAAAAAATGTACAACGAATATAAACAGTTAATAATTCAGTTGGAGCAGTTTCCCGAAAGTCAAAACACCTATATTTTGAAACATTTAAATTTTGAACAGAATAAAAATTATTTTTGGTGGGAGAACATTGAACTATAAATAATTAGCAATGAAAATACTATTAGACAAATCAGAGGTATATAATTTTTGCAAACCTTATATTATTGCAGAAATTGGAGCAAACCATAATGGCGATATGGACTTGGCTCGTAAAATAATTGATAGTGCAAAAGCATGTGGAGCCGATGCCGTAAAATTTCAATCCTTCGATCACAAATCACTGGTGAGTAAGGCAGAATACGATGCGAATACCAAATATAACGATTCGCCTAAAAAACATTTTGGATCATTGAGTGATATGGTTGAAAAATATTACTTGCGCAAAGAGCAACACTATGAATTAAAAGAATACTGTCAAAAGATAGGAATTGGCTTTTCATCGACCCCATTTTCATTTAATGAAGTCGATTTACTTGTTGACCTTGATGTACCTTATATAAAAGTGGCATCCATGGATATTAATAATTACGCATTATTAAAGTACATAGCATTAACCGGAAAACCGGTTATTTTATCCACAGGAATGGCCACCTTGGGTGAAATTGAAAAGGCAATAGAAATAATTGAAGGTACAGGAAATTTACAGATCATTCTATTGCATTGTATTTCCATTTATCCGCCAGCTTTTGAAGATATAAACCTAAGGAACATTACCATGTTGCAGCAAACCTTTCCTTATCCTGTTGGGTTTTCCGATCATTCAATAGGTACCAACATTCCATTGGCTGCAATTGCTCTGGGAAGTTGCATTATTGAAAAACATTTCACCCTGGATAAAGACCTGCCTGGTTGGGATCACCAAATTTCGGCAAATCCCGACGAATTAAAACAAATTGTGGAACAAGGCAATCAAATTAATACCGCTTTAGGTGTTTTCAACAGGGTGGTTTCAGAGGCTGAAAAAGCCAAGCTATCCAAATTCAGAAGAAGTTTGGTTACTACCAAACCTTTGCCAAAGGGAACCATTATAACAGCAGAACTCTTTACGGCAAAAAGGCCAGGTACTGGTATTGGACCCCATGAAGCAAGCTATGTTTTAGGGCGTACATTATCCCGCGATTTGGGAGAAGATGAATTAATTAATTGGGAGGATTTGTAAAATGATTGTAATTATTCCTGCACGCGGAGGTTCAAAAGGCTTACCTGGTAAAAACATTAAAGAACTCTGTGGAAAGCCATTACTTGCATATACAATTGAAGCAGCATTAAAATCAAAAAATGTTCGTAGAGTTATTGTATCAACAGATGATATTGAAATTGCAGCTATTAGTGAGAAATATGGGGCTGAAGTTCCATTTTTAAGACCTGCCGATTTAGCCACTGATTCAGCAAAAGCTATCGATAATTATATTTATACAATCGATCGATTGAACAAGGATTACCAATTAAATATTAAAGATTTTGTTGTGCTACAACCTACTTCACCTTTACGAACATCCGAAGATATTGACAATGCAATTTCAATTTTTAAAGAAAAAAAGGCGGAGGCTGTTATTTCAATGCATGAAGCTCCACATCCTCCTGCTTGGGCTAAAAAAATTGTGAAGGGGTTAATTACCGATTATTTTACTGTCAATATTGATAATACCAATAGGCAAGATTTAGATATTGCATATATGCCAAATGGTGCAATTTATGTTTTTAAGATTTCTTTATTAAAAGAAAAACGAACTTATTTTTCAGACAAAACATTTGCGTACATAATGCCTACTGATAGATCCATTGATATTGACAATAAAATGGATTTTGAATTTGTAGAGTATTTAATTAATAAAGAAAATCAACGTAATAATGAGAACTTTTCAATAAATAAAAATATTGTAAATCTAAACTGTTCAATAAGAGAAGCAATTAAACATTTGGATAAAACGGGAAATGGATTCATAGCTCTTATTAATGAATCAAATAAGGTGAAAGGGGTTTTAACCGATGGCGATTTTAGAAGAGCAATTCTAAAAGGGATATCGTTGGATGATGCCGTTATTGATATCGCTAATAAAACTTTTACTTTTGTAAATCAACCCTATACAAAAGAAGAAATACAGAATATTTTTAATAATAATAGAATCAATCAGATACCTGTATTAGATAACTTTGAATTAGTTGACATTATATTTAGGAATACTTTTAATTATTTATCATTTAGTGAAAATGATAAAGTAAAATTAAATATTCCTGTAGTAATAATGGCTGGTGGTAAAGGAACGCGGATGAAACCTTTTACCAATATATTGCCCAAACCCCTGATTCCAATTGGTGAGAAAACAATGTTGGAAGTAATTTTGAATGAATATGCCAAATACGGTATATCAGAATTCTATTTGTCAATTAATTATAAGGGAAATATGATTAAAGCTTATTTTCAAGATGTGCCTACTACTTATTCCTTGAACTATATTGAAGAAACAGAACCATTAGGCACAGCAGGCTCCTTAAAACTTATTCAGAAAAAAATAAATACCCCATTTTTTGTTTCCAATTGTGATATTTTAGTAAAAGGTGATTACGATAAAATGTACGATTTTCATATACAAGGGGGCTTTGATTTAACGGTTATTGGAACTATGCAACATCACCAGGTTCCTTATGGGGTTTGTGAAATTGAACAAGGAGGTAAACTTTTGCGCTTAACAGAAAAACCAGATTATGACTATTTGGTAAATACGGGCATGTATATTCTAAACCCATCAGTGCTTAGTTTTATACCCGACAATAAGTTTTATCACATTACTCATGTTATTGAGCAATTGATGAAGGATAATAAAAAGGTAGGTGTTTATCCTGTTTCTGAAAAATCATGGATTGATATTGGGCAATGGGTGGAATACGAGAAAAATATAAACCAATTTTAACTATGAAAACTAAAGATAAGCTAATAATTTTATTAAGTCACCCTATAGACAGTTTATTTCATAAGTTGCTAAAGTCATTTTATAAATCAAGTACAACAATAAACCGCTTAGTTAACTATAAGCGATTTGATATTCATCCAACGGTTAAATTTTGGCACGATACTCGAATTTATGGCAATGGTAAGATTTATATTGGAAAGGGAACATATTTTGGTCATTATACTTTTATAGTTGCTTTTAACAATACTAAAATTAGCATTGGAGAAAACTGCGCTATTTCACACGGTGTTCATATACGTACGGCTGATACAAACGTTGATTCTCATAAAAATAAAATAAAAGAAAAAAAAACCGGTAATATTTTAATAGGGAACAATGTTTGGGTTGGAGCAAATGTATTTATTACGGCAGGTGTTACCATTGGCGATAATGTTGCCATTGGTGCAAATAGTGTAGTAACAAAATCATTTGGAGATAATTGTGTAATTGCAGGTAGTCCGGCCAAAATTATTAAAGAATTGTAAATCTCCTTTACATGACATTGCAAATTTTACCTAAATTATCACAAGCAAAACAGACAGCATTATTTTTTTCCTTCTCTGCGATCCTCATGTCTGTTATTCAGATGGGCACTAATCTATTAGTAATTAGGTGGGTAAGTCCAGAAGAGATTGGCGTTTGGAATACTTTTAATCTTGTTTTAGTATATGGCATGGCATTACAACTGGGAATATTCAACGGATTAAATCGCGAATATCCCTTTTTATTAGGATCTGGAGATAAGTATTTAGCAATGAAGCTTGCTTCCACAGCACTCTTTATTGCACGAGTATGCATGTTAATTTCCCTTATTGCAACCATTTTGGTATTTTTATTCCTATTGAGTATTGATGGTTATTCAATTGAATACAGCTTTGCACTTTTAATCGTAGGTTTAAATTTAGTTTTGATGTTCTATCAAAATTACCTATTGGTAACCTATCGGACAAATAAAGCTTTTAATCAACTTGCTGCGGCATATTTATGGCAAAGTTTGCTATTATTAATTTCGTTACCAATTGTCTATTTTTATGCCTATTGGGGTTTACTTATTAGGTTTTTACTATTAGCGGTATCTTTAATACTTTTATTAAATTTTAAAAAGCCATTAAAAATAGTTCCTGAATGGAATTATCATCGGTTCAAAACCCTCTTAAAAACAGGGATGCCAATTTTTGTAAACGCATATCTACAAGGATTTGCATCCACTATTAATCGAATTGTTCTTGTTGATTTGGCTGGTTTTTTGGCAATTGGGTTATATTCACCAGCTTTAGCAGTATTAGGCGTAAGTAAATTATTGCCATCTGTATTAGGGCAATTTCTGTATCCTAAAATGAGTTTTGAATTTGGAAAAAACAATGATAAAGTGAAACTCTGGAAATGGACCTGGCAGTCGTCCTTAGGTATTATGGCTATTTTAGCACCTTTTGCTATTATGGGCTGGTATTTAATGCCTTATGTTGTTGAATTGTTTTTCCCAAAATATACCGATGGAATTGAAGCCGCACAATTTGCGATTATTTCAGGTGTTTTTTCAGCGGCCACGGTTGGTTTTGTCGTACTATCTTCGCTTAAAGCATTCAAGATAATGTACTTTATTACTACCATAAAAATTGTGTTGAATATTGTTTTTATGTACTTAATGGTGGCACATTTTCCGTTATTATTAGGAGTGAGCATGGGGTTGGTAATTTCTGATATATTGTTCTTTGTAATAGGGCTAATTAGTTGTAGATACGCACTTAATAGAAAATAAAATGAAGCACGTACTCTTTTTAATAAACACCGAATTTGTTTTAATGACATCGGTTATTTATTATTACGAACATTTAAAACCCAAAGGAGCTAGCCCCATTTTTATTTTATTAACAAGCAATGCCGCCCGGTTTAAATCAGTAGATACAACTTGTTTGCCCGGGGAATGTCATATTTACAAAAATGATTTAAACCATTCGGTTATTTTTCCAGACAGGGAGTTTTTGAAAGCTTTAAACTATTCAAATGTTAGTGAGCTTATAATTCAAAACTTTACTTTTTTAGTAAACGATATTGCCATAAATTATTATAAGCAAAAAGGTGCCAAAATTACATTTATTGCCGATTCTATTTCGGTAGACAGAAAACTTTCAGCCTCTGCTAAAGCAAAAAACAGGTTTTATTTAGCCTTGCGTAAGCGGTTTAATGGTTTTAAGTATTTATCGAAACAGATATATTCATTTACCGACCATGGCAATAGGATAGATAGGTATATTGCCCACCGAAAGGTCTGGGAAAACATTCCCTATTTTGATATTAAAACACTTTTTACTAAAGAATACAATTTACTGCCGCTATTTGGTGGTAACTTACAAACCAATTTAGATGCATTTGATGTTTATTTGTTTACGCAACCCATTTTGGAACATCGCGCTTTTACTGATAAAACAAAAGAATTGTATATTCAAATAATTGAAAAAATAATTGCTGTTTCACAAGAAAAAAATATCAGATTGCTCATAAAAGTGCATCCGGGCGAAGAACTAACTAAATATCAAAAGTACAAGTGTAAAACTGTTGAGGTGATGCAAAACAATAGCATTCCGGCAGAAATAATTTTAAACTCAGTAAAGCACAAGAAAATATTCAGTTTTTTCTCATCAATTAGCTTATTTGATTATTCAGGGGCAAATGAACATTTTTGGCTTTTTAAACTAATTGATTATACCCCACCAGGTAAAAATAGTTATATTGGAATAACAAATATTGAATCGTTTAAACAGCTAATACAAATATTTTAATAAGTTCAATTTTGCTTAAGCGTATTATATATACTGTAATCCTATTTGTTTTAATATATTTTGAGAATATTGAGCTTATTGGTGGTATTAAGCTAGGTTACTTATGGAAAATACTAATCATAATATTTTGCATTATTGAATTTTCCATACCAAAAAATGATAATTTAATAAAGGCGTATTTAGCATTTGTATTTGTTAGTTTATTCACCGTTTTTACTGATATTACTGTGGCTTCAATTGCAAGTATTAGTAAAATCTTATGGTTCTACGCCATATACATTTTAGCAAAAAACAGTACTGCTAAAAATAATTTGAAATTGTTTTATATTTTATCAACATTTCTTCTTTTTTCAGGCATTCCTGTTATGCTTGGTATACTTCCTTCAGTTGAAACTGATTCTGCCAATCTTTCCGAATGGGGAGGTGCCGATTTAAATGTATTCACAGGTATTTTTCAAGGTTCACATCCCGCTGGCATTTCAGCTGCCATAGCCGTAATAGCTTATATTGCTTTTTATGAAAAGGATATTTTAAAACACCGCTATTTAGGTCTCTTTTTAATACTTTTAAATATTTATTTTACCTATTTATCTTTTAATAGAACTGCATGGTTTATACTTTTAAATGGGGTTATTTTTTTATTCCTATTCAAAAAAACTAAGCTTCAGCAAAAAAAAATAATTAATAAATACCTAGTTATTATTGCTGTTTTATTGTTATCAAATTATGCTTTTAATAACATCAAACCTATTCAAAACAGGATATTGGATGTTCGTGATGATAAAACCTACAACAATAGGGCTTATGACGAACGCATAGGTTCAGGTAGACTTTCGGTTTATAAGGCTGCTATTGATGTATTTAAAGAAATGAGTATTGTTGAAAAAACAATTGGTGTCGGAGAACAAGAATATATTAAACGAATGGGGCTAAAACTTGGCATGGGTTTATTTGCGCATAATGGTTTTTTAAATATACTTTTGAAAAATGGCTTATTGGGATTATTCTTTTATTTAGTCTTTATAATTTTTTGCCTAAAAATGAGCTTTTCTTCAAAAAGTGATTTTAGGAATCTAAAAATCAGCTTGATACTTGCATTTATTATATTTCTATCAACACAAGGAGGTAATTTATATACTCTTGAAACATTTTTAGCTATTACTTTAAATTTAGAAAACGTAAAAAAATGAAGATACTATTATTTGCCTATGGTTGTGATCCTTTTGGTCGTTCAGAAAGCTTAGCCGCATTCAGTTGGTTAAATATTCTAATTAAATACTATCAGGTAATTCTAATTACAACAACTGCTAACGAAGAAAATATAAGAGCGTATTATAAAGATATCCCATCAAATATTGAAATAATTGGCATAGAAGAAAAATTTAATTTTAGGAAATATTTTCTATTAAGAGCTATTATCTACGGTTATTTTGTATTTTCCTATAAAGCATTTCGTTTAGTTAAGAATCGAGAAATCGATAAACAAATTGATATTATTTTTCACAAATCTCCATCAAGTTTTAGATTTTTTAATTTTTTATTTAAAATTAACAAGCCATTTATTTTTGGTCCAACTGGTGGGGGGTTACAAATACCAAAAGTTTTAAATAATTATTTTAAGAAGGAACCATTTATTTTTAGATTACGTTTTCTAGATAAACTTATTTTCAGAATACCCATCTACAAGAACCAGTTTAAAAAAAGTTATAAAATCTTAATTACTTTACCTTATGTGCGAAATGTTTTGCCTAACTATATTGAGCAAAATAAAATAGTTGAACTATTTGATACTGGAATAAACACAAATGAGTTTACCAAAGAAAAAGCAAAAAAGAATGATAAAGTAGTATTTTTATATGTTGGAATTATGCGCAGGTATAAAGGACCTGAACTTGCAATTAAAGCATTTCTTTCTATGGAACCTGAAAAAAGAGAAATCTCGCAGCTACATATGGTTGGTGATGGAGAAGAACTTAACTATTTAAAAGCCTTAGTTCCTTTAAATGAAAGTAAAAGAATACTATTTCATGGAAATGTTAACTTTAATATGATAAAAGAGTTTTACAATGTAGCGGATGTTTTTATATTCCCCTCAATTAAAGAAGCAAGCGGAAATTCATTACTAGAGGCAATGAGTTTTTCTTTACCAATAATTACTGTAAATAATGGCGGGCCAAAATATATGTGTCCAAATAATGGCTCCATTAAAATTGAAATTAATACTCCAGAAATAATGATAGAAAACTTCAAAAAAAGTATGGAGGATTTAGTTAACGACCAAGAGAAAAGAATAAAAATGGGAGAAATAAACCGTCAACATTGTATCGAAAAATACGATTGGATAATAATTGAAAAAAACATTAAAGATTTTTTTGATTCCATCAAAAATGAAATAAAATCCTAAAAAATGAAAGCAGTATTGTTAGCAGGAGGAAAAGGCAGGCGTTTACAGCCATTTACCACAACCATACCCAAACCTTTGTTCCCAATAGGTGAGAAACCAATTATGCAAATAATAATAGAACAACTTAAAACATTTGGTGTAAGTGAGTTTATTATTTCATTGGGTTATTTGGGAGGTTTAATTGAAGCTTATTTTGGAGATGGTTCAAAATTCGGTACAAAAATTACATACATTCACGAAAACGAGCCCTTGGGCACTGCCGGAGCTATCTCACTTTTACCCGAATTGGATGAAAGTTATATATTTATGAATGGGGATATTCTATCAACCGTTGATTTTAATGCAGCGTACAAGCAACATTTATCAAAGGGTTCATTAATGACTATATGTACTTTCGAAAAAAAGGTGCATTCAAGTTTGGGTGTTTTACAATTAGATGGGGAGAAAAATGTAACAACATATATTGAAAAACCAATCACAAGTCATATTGTAAGCAGCGGAATATATATTATGAGTCCGGAAATAAATAGTTTTATACCAAAGCAAGTCAAACTGGATATTCCTGAATTGGTGCAAAAACTAATTGCCGGCAAATACCCAATAAGTACTTTTGCCATAGAAGGCAAGTGGTTCGATATAGGGACACCGGAAGATTTGGAATTGGCAGAAGAGTTTTTAATAAACAACCAGAAATTATGTTAGCATTACTAACCGGAGTAAATGGATTCACCGGAAAATTTCTTTCCGCTCATCTAAAAGCAGAAAAACCAAACTCAAAAATTATTGGCATTGACCTGGATGACCGATGTTCTAACAATTTTGTTGATACCTACTTCAGTATAGATCAGTTCACAATGTTTAAAAATACTCTGGATGGACTGCCTGATGAGTGCATCTTTTTCCATTTAGGCGGCTTAATTGGCAATAAACCATTACCTGAACTTGTAAATTCAAATGTTTACTGGACTTCAAAATACCTTGAACTGGCTTCAACGTTCAAAAACCTTAAGGTTTTTATGAATATAGGTTCATCGGCAGAATATGGAAAACAAAAAGTAACTACACTGGTTGAAACCTTAACAACCAATCCGGTTACCAATTATGGCATTTCAAAAGATATCCAATCGAAATTGGTAATGAGCTATGGCGAGATTTTTAACCTGCCGGTAATAGCTACCCGCACATTTAACTTAATAGGACCCGGCCTAACTTCAAATCTGGTAGTGGGTAAAATTATACAAGAGTTTAAAGATATTAAAAGGGGTCAGAAATTGAATCTGGAAATGGGAAGAACCGACTCTAAAAGAGACTTTATTGATGTTCGTGATGCGGTTAAAATCTATTATCAGTTAGCGATAAATTATAAGTCGAACGATATTTATAATGTAGCTCGTGGCAAAAGCTTTGAAATTGCAGAGGTCTTACATTATGGGTCACAACTATTTGAAATAAAACCTAATTTAATCAAAAGTTATAAAACGGAACCCAATCAGGATGTGGATTTTCAATTTGCTGATGTAAGCAAGCTTCATAAACAAATTGGTTTATTTAACTACACACCTCTTGTTGATTCATTAAAAGACATGATGAACTTTAGGGTATGAAAAAGACAAAAATACTATTTATCACGCCGTTTCCTCCCCCTTTTGGTGGAATTGCCATACTTAGTCAATCCATTTTAAACGCAGGTTTGAAGGATTATTTTGATGTTATTTCCATTAATACCTCAAAAAAAGCTTTGCGTGAAAAAATTGACAGTGTAAGGTTTTCGGGTATTCTAAACAGTTTTAAAAACTACTTAAAACTTATAAAAGCATGCCAATCGAATCGTGATGCTAAATATGCCTATATAACAGGAACCAGCAATTGGGCCATACTAAGGGATTTTCTTTACCTTATTATTTTAAAATTTTATGACATTGAAATTCTTTTTAACCTACATGGCACCCGAAAACTGGAAAAAAGCAATGGGCTTATTAAATGGGTTTCAACAAAAGCTATGGCCTATTCAACATACATTCTTTCTCCTACCCGGGTAGATTTTGAAGCAGCAAAAAAATTGTCAAATCGTCCAGCCAAAGTAAAACTATTTTACAATGCCACAAACCTTTCGGTTCCTGTTGAACCAAAGTATAAAAACCTGTTAAATGCTGAAGAGGATGTTACATTAATTGGTATTGGCCGTTTGTCGGATGCTAAAGGGGCTTACGACTTAATTCCACTGGCCATTCAACTTATTGACGAAGGCCATCCCATAAAATTAATCTGGATAGGACGCGGAGCTTATGAAGCCGATGATAAGTGGGCTTCTGATTTAATCAATAAACAGTCCCCTAAAACCCAAAAGAGAATTCACTTACTCAAAGATTTAACAGAAGAAGAGAAGTTTAATTACCTGCAACAAGCCGACTTGTTTGTGCTGCCAACCAAGAATGACAATCTACCCGTGAGCCTGTTAGAATCCATGGCATGTGGACTTCCTGTGATTTCAACCTACATGGGAGCAATTCCTGAAGTAATAATACCCAACAAAAATGGCTGGTTGATAAATCACTCAAATACATCGGAACTAGAAGCAGTAATTTTAACCGCATTACAACAAAAAGATAAGTTCCCTGATATGGGAAAACAAAATATTGAAGATTTTAATCGAATATTTAATGCGGTTAATCGCGTTAACGAGTTAGTAGCTATGATTACAAATTCTCCCAATTAGTGTCATTGTCGTGGATAAAAAAGACTGGTTAAATAAAGTAGAAGCTTTACCCAATGAGGTGAATCTGTTTTTATTAAAAATAAACTTCTTTCCCCAGCTTTTTTTAGGAAAAGCCTATCGTAACTACAAGCGGATGTTAAAAAATCAACACTACTTAAGTTACGATTACACCACCTCACTTATTAATCTGGTAAATCACAGCATCAAAAAAATTCCTTATTACAAAAGCTATACTCCCATAAATTCGCTTGCAGACTTTCAACAACAAATTGGCTTTATTGACAAGGAAGTAGTGATGGCCAATTTTAACGATTTTGTTGATCCGGAAATAGATAAAACCCGGTATGTTGAAGGAACAACTGGAGGCACATCGGGTAAGCCTTTACGTTTACTAATTCCTAAAAACAGACATGTTTTTGAATTAGCTACCATGCATACTATGTGGGAAACAACTGGTTGGAAGTACCACCCGCGAGCAGTCATTCGTAACCATAAATTAAAACCTGGTGAAATTTATCGCATCAACCCGATAACCAAAGAAATCATTTTTGATGGATTTAAAATTTCATTTGAATACTTTGAATCTATATACCAAACACTTAAAAAATTTAATATTTCTTTTATTCACGCTTATCCATCCACATCATATGAATTTGCTTTATTCTTAAAGGAAAAGAAAAAAGATATTTCTTTTATTAATGCTTTTCTATCAGGTTCAGAAAATATTTATGAATATCAAACCGATCTAATAGAAAAACAATTAGGTATTCGGTTTTACAATTGGTATGGGCATAGTGAAAAATTGATTTTGGGGGGTTATTGTAAAGATACTCAGGTTTATCATTTGGAAAACACCTATGGTTATGCTGAATTAATCGATGAAAACAACCAAATAATTTCGGAAGTTGGTAAACGAGGGGAATTGGTTGGTACTACTCTTAAAAATCCAGGTATGCCATTAATTAGATATCGCACCGATGATTTTGCTGAATATGTTGGCAACTATTGCCCTTATTGCAAGCGAAATGTATTGCTGGTTAAAAACATTGTAGGTCGTTGGAGCGGAGAACGAATTTATAATAAAGATGGTTCTTTTGTCACAACTACAGCATTAAACCTACATAGTGACCTTTATAATAAAATTAATGGAATTCAGTATATTCAAAATGAGAAAGGAATTCTGAAAATATTAATAATAAAAACAGATGAATACAGCATAGAAGATGAACAAACGTTAAAAGCTCACTTTTTAAAAACTTTAAATAAGGAAACCATACTTATTATTGAATATGTTGACCATTTAATTAAACAAAATAATGGAAAGTTTCTTCATTTAATATCAAAAGTGAAATAGCCATGCTCACTTCACACAAAAAGTAAGCTCCAAAAAGACCTGCCACAAAGGCATTAAATCCCAAGAATACACAAAAATTAGGTTCCGGCGATAGGATGATTCAGGAAATATAAAACTTTTTGTGGCTGTAGCCATAAAAACATGTTATATTTGTATGTATTTAGGCTTATACCAATGAAAAATAAGATACTTAACAGGGAAATATATTTAAATCAATTAACAGGTTTTATAAATAAACCGTTT
The DNA here is from genome assembly GCA_050179685.1 of Salinivirgaceae bacterium. Lineage (GTDB taxonomy): Bacteria > Bacteroidota > Bacteroidia > Bacteroidales > SZUA-534 > GWE2-40-63. The sequence goes on along the minus strand of JBFXEW010000002.1, from coordinate 166,539 downwards.
ATAAAAGTTATTTCGGGTATTCGGCGCAGTGGTAAATCAGTGCTATTAAAGCTATTAAAAAATGAGTTATTGCTCCAGGGAGTAGCTGAGCAAAATATAATATACATTAATTTTGAAAGCTTTGAATTTTCTGATATAGTTAATGCGAACCAGTTATATAATTACGTAAAATTAAAAATTGCGAATCAAAATACCTACTATTTACTTTTTGACGAAATTCAGGAAGTAGCGCATTGGGAGAAAGCCATAAACTCTTTTTCTGTAGATTTTAATACCGACATTTATATTACAGGCTCTAACTCCCACTTATTATCATCGGAGTTAGCCACATTTTTATCAGGGCGATATATCTTACTAACTATTTATACCTTATCATTTCGGGAATACTTGCAATTCAAAAAAGTATATTCAAATGATACCATTAAAGATAACTACACCGAGTTTGAAGAATATCTCCGCTTAGGAGGATTTCCCTCGGTTCATTCAAGCTTATTTACCCGTGAGCAAGCCTATAAAATTGTTTATGATATCTACTCATCCGTAATTCTCCGTGATGTAATACAACGTCATAAATTTAGAGATATTGAGTTGCTTGAGCGAGTTGTAAAATATGTGTTTGATAATGTGGGAAATAATTTCTCTGCTAAAAATATATCCGATTATTTTAAAAGCCAGAATAGGAAACTTGATATTAATACCATTTATAACTATTTAAATGCCCTGGAAAGCTCGTATATTATATATCGAATACCGCGTTACAATATTAAGGGGAAAGAAATACTAAAAACAAATGAGAAATATTTTGTAGGCGATCAATCATTGCTTTACGCTTTAATGGGCTATAAAGACAGGCTTATATCAGGTGTGTTGGAAAACATAGTTATGTTAGAATTAAACCGAAGAGGGTACATGGTTTATGTTGGAAAATTAGATGATTTAGAAATAGATTTTGTTGCAGAAAAGCAAAACCAACGGATCTATATTCAAATAGCCTACAAAATGACAGAAGAAGCTACAATCGAGAGAGAATATAAATCGTTGTTAAAGATAAAAGATAATTATCCAAAATATGTATTAACCATGGATAAAACATGGAAGGATACCATTGAGGGTATAGAACACAAACATATAGTTGACTTTTTATTAATGGATTATTAAAAACAGATGCAACAACTCACACAAAAATTAGGTTCCGGCGATATGGTTATTCAGGAACTTCCTGTTCCCCAGGTAGGTTCGGGTATGCTGCTGGTTCAAAACCATTATTCGCTGATAAGTGCAGGAACCGAAGGTTCTACCGTACAGGCGGCACGCAAAAGCCTGCTTGGCAAAGCCAAAGAGCGCCCCCAACAGGTAAAACAGGTATTGGATGTATTAAAAAAACAGGGTCCGGTACAAACCTACCGTGCCGTAATGAAAAAGCTTGATGCCTATTCGCCTTTGGGATACAGCAGTGCCGGTATTGTTGTTGCAGTAGGAGATGGCGTAAGCGGTTTTTCAACAGGCGATAAGGTAGCCTGTGCCGGAGCCGGCTATGCCAATCATGCCGAACTGGTTTCGGTTCCTCAAAACCTCTGTGTAAAGCTTAATCCGGATGCCGATTTGAAAAAAGCTTCTTATAATACGCTGGGTGCTATTGCCCTGCAGGGGGTTCGCCAGGCCGATTTGCGTCTGGGCGAGTCTTGCGCCGTTATTGGGCTGGGTTTGTTGGGGCAATTGGCTGCTTTAATGCTTAAAGCCAGTGGGGTGCGCGTAATAGGTATCGATATCGACAGTCATGCTGTAGCATTGGCCGAAAAACAGGCAGTCGATTTGGCTTTAACACGCAATACCCCCGGGATAGAACAAAAGATTGAAGCCTTTACCGGAGGGCATGGCGTGGATGCTGTAATTATTGCCGCCGCCACACACAGCACCGACCCGGTGAACTTTGCCGGAGCCATTGCCCGAAAAAAGGGGAAAGTGGTGGTATTGGGAGCAGTTCCCACCGGTTTTGACCGGGATCCTTTTTGGTACCGAAAAGAACTGGAACTGAAAATGGCCTGTTCTTATGGCCCGGGTCGTTACGATTTGAATTATGAAGAAAAAGGGCTCGATTATCCTTATGCCTATGTACGCTGGACCGAAAAGCGAAATATGGAAGCTTTTCAGGAACTGGTGTTTTCGAACAAAATAGATATCGCTTACTTAACATCGCATGAGTTTGCTTTTGAGGATACCCCCAAAGCTTACGATATGGTGGCTGATAAAACCGAACCCTTTTTAGGTATTGTGCTAAAATACGATGTAAGTAAAGAGCTGGAGCTAAGAAATACAATAGCAGTGGCCACCGCAAAAAAAAGCGGTAAAATAAAACTGGCCTTTGTGGGAGCCGGAAGTTATGCACAAGGCAATTTATTGCCCAACCTGCCTAAAAACAATCCGGTTGTAGTAAATAAAACGGTGCTTACCCAAAGTGGAACCACCTCGAAACGGGTCGCTGAAAAATTTGGTTTTGAAAGTTGCACTTCGGACGAAAACGAGGTGTTTAACCACGAGGTAAATACGGTGTTTATTACTACGCGTCACGATTCGCATGCCGCCTACGTACTAAAAGCGCTGGAACACAAACAGCATGTGTTTGTTGAAAAACCCCTTTGTTTAAATGCGGAAGAATTGGAACAAATTGATGCTGCCTATAAGGCCACTCAGGGAGAAACCCACCTGATGGTGGGCTTTAACCGCCGCTTTTCTCCACTTTCGGTTCAATTAAAAAAGAAACTTGGCAGCGGTCCCATGACTATGTTGTATCGGGTTAATGCCGGAGCCATACCCGCCGATAGCTGGATTCAGGATTTGGAAATGGGTGGTGGTCGTATCATTGGTGAAGCCTGCCATTTTATCGATTACCTGACCTGGCTTAACGGAAGTTTACCGCTTGGAGTATATGCTGCTGCCCTTCCCGACCCCAAAGGTTTAAACGATACAGTAAATATCACATTGGAATTTGAGAATGGTTCCACCGGGGTTGTTGCCTATTATGCCAATGGATCCAAAGAATTGCCCAAGGAATATATTGAAGTATTTAGCTCCGGTACCTCGGGCATTCTGAGCGATTTTAAGGAATTAAAAATATACGGTAAAGGCAAGCCTTATAAAAAGAAGCTATGGAACCAGGACAAGGGACAGGCTGGTATGGTTAAGTCTTTTTTGGAAGCTATTATTGACGCAAAACCTACACCCATAAGTTATCGGGAGATTTATTCGGTTAATAAAGCAACATTTGCTGTGTTGGAATCCATAAAGCAAAAACAACGGATTGCCTTGTAATCAGCTGGTGTTACCTTTTAAAATAGTATAATTTGTGGACAAAGTATTATCCTCTTTTGACAAACTAAAATCCTATATTGAAAAGGAGCAGTTTAAAGGTTGGGATCCTTATGATGGATTGAATTCCCGGGTGTTTCAGGCTTTACCCTTTAAACATTGGGATTTGGCTCGTCTGGCCTGGATACAGTTTTTTAAACGCAGCCCCTTTAACTTTCGAAAGTTGCTAGGGGTACCCAAAGCCCACAATGCCAAAGGACTGGGACTATTGTTAACTGCTTACAGCAACCTGCATCAAATAAAAACAGCGCATCCTGAGGCCCTTCCCTATACTTTGGAAGATCTGGAAGTAAAGATTCATTTTATAGCCAGGCAATTGATCGACCTAAAGGTAAGCGGCTACAGTGGAAGTTGCTGGGGCTATAACTTTGACTGGCAGGCCCGACGCTTATTCCTGTTTCCCAGGAACACCCCCAATGTAGTAACCACCTATTTTGCTTTTTACGGCTTATTGGCTGCTTATCGGGTAAGTAATAACAGATACTATTTAGACACTGCACTAAGTGCCGCTGAATTTGTGCTGAATGATTTAAACAGAACGCCTTACCCCGAAGGCTTTTTATTTAGCTACAGCCCCCTGAATGGAAACAATACGGTTTACAATGCCTCTTTGTTGGGCAGCAAGTTATTAAGTCATTGTTACCATTACACACAAAACGAAGCATATAAAGAGGCTGCCCGGGCTTCGGTGAAAGCCTGTTTGGCTGCACAAAACATGGATGGTTCCTGGCCCTATGGAGCCTTACCGGTACAGCAATGGATTGATAGTTTTCATACGGGTTACAACCTGGATGCTTTAATGGCCTATCGGGAATATTGCCACGACACCAGTGTGGAAACCTCCATTCAATCCGGTTTGGATTTTTACCTTCGTTCCTTCTTTAGCGATGAGGGCGTTCCCTCGTATTACCATAACCAAAAATACCCAATCGACATCCATTGTCCGGCACAGCTTTTTGTAAGCCTGTCGCGTACCCAGGCCTTTAAAAAACATCAACTGCTGGCAACCAAAGTAATGGATTGGACGTTAAAGCATATGCAACATAAGAAAGGCTACTTTTTTTACCAACTAAAAAAAGGAGTTTCTTCAAAAATTCCTTACATGCGCTGGAGCAATGCCTTTATGATGTATGCTATGTCGTATTATTTAAAAGAATCACTTAAATGATAGCACCACTTACTTTGAATAGCATAAAGATTTATCCTTTTCAATCGAGAAAACAGCTGATTGATTCCCTCGAAGGTGAAAGCAGGATATTGATTGCCCTGAACGCCGAAAAACTATTGCATGCCAGCGACGATTTAAAACGTATTATCAATGCCAACATCGGTTATGCCGATGGCATTGGCGCCACCATGGGACTGCATAAAAAAGGAATAAAAGGGGCTATAAAAATACCCGGTTGTGAGCTTTGGCTCACTCTGGTTGAAAGTTTCTATAAAAGTAAAACCTTTTACCTGCTTGGGGCTAGCGACGAAGTGATAAATGAAACCGTTTCAAAGCTAAACTTAGAATTTCCAGGCATTCAGATTGCGGGTTTTCGCAACGGCTACTTAAAGAGCGAAGAAGAACGGCAAGCGGTAATAAATGAGGTGGTAAGTCTAAAACCTGACGTTGTTTTTGTAGCTATGGGTTCGCCCCGGCAGGAATTGTTGATGGAGGCCATGCAAGAGCTACATCCGGCAATTTATCAGGGTTTGGGGGGGAGTTTCGATGTATATGTCGGTAAACTAAAAAGGGCCCCAAAAATTTGGGTCGATCTGAAACTGGAATGGTTTTATCGTCTGTTGCTGGAGCCCAAAAGAATTAAACGACAAATTCATTTGGTACGCTTCTTTTGGTTACTTTTGCTAAATAAAATATAAAGTCATGCCCTTTTCAGTAGAAATAAACAGTTTGCTGGCCTTGTTTTTTGCCCTGATTACTACCTATTTTACCATTCCGGTAATTATTGGTATAGCCAAAACAAAACATTTGTTCGATATACCCGGAGAACGGGCTTCGCACAACGAAGCCATTCCTACGCTGGGTGGGCTGGGAATATTTATTGGGTTTATTCTTTCCATGACTCTTTTTACCGATTTTAAGGTATTTCCCGGCTTACAGTACCTGGAGTTTGCCTTTGTATTTGCCTTTTTTATGGGGATGAAAGACGATATCATTGCGCTCGATCCTACTAAAAAAGCAGTGGGCCTGTTTTTGTCGGTGGCTGCCATTGTAATATTGGGTGATGTGCGCATAACCAGTTTTTATGGACTTTTTGGAGTTCGTGACCTTGCCTATTGGTTTAGTGTGGTTTTTACCATGTTTACCTTTTTAACCATTATTAATGCCGTAAACCTGATTGACGGGATCAATGGTTTGTGTACCAGCTCCTCCTTGATATCGAGCATTGCTTTTGGTATTTGGTTTTACCTGGAAGGAAGTGCCCAAAGCATGCAAATGGTAATAATAATTGCTGCCGTAATTGGTTCATTGCTGGGTTTTCTGAAATACAATGTTACGCCCGCCCGTATATTTATGGGCGATACAGGTTCCTTGTTGTTAGGCGTTTTACTGGCCTTTTTCGCCATTCAGTTTCTGGAAACCAATAAAGATTATACCGGGATTTATAAAATACAATCGTCGCCGGTAGTAGCCATGAGCTTTATTGCTTTGCCGCTTGTGGATATGGTAAAGGTATTTATCATACGCTTATACAATCGTCGTTCACCTTTTAAACCCGATAAAAACCACATTCACCATGTGCTGTTAAAACTGGGTTATTCACATACTAAGGCCACAGCTATTCTTTCGTTGTTTTCTTTGCTCTTTATCCTATTGGCATTGTTAACCCATACCATGAGGTTTCAGACCATTACGTTGGTAATTATAGCATTTGCTGCGGTGCTCTTTCCCAGCATGGTACTTAAACGGCGCGAGAGTAGGAAGGAAGAAAGGGTGTGATGCTGGTTGCCAGAGTTTAGACTATAGATATTAGACTCAAGACTTAAGACGCAAGACAGAAACTGGATGCTGGATACTGGAGGTTAGGTTGTTAGAAGTTAGACGCTAGACTTAAGACCTAAGACGATGGACTAAAGAAGATCGGAGAACCAAGAGGCAGAAAGAAATCAGTGTAAATCAGCGCTTCCGTGAAACGGAATCAGCGTCATCAGCGTTCATTTTATTGAGCCATTAAAAACGGTACAGACTTTAGACGCTTGTCTGTCGATAGAAAGGAAATGAACTGGAATTTAGATTTTGGACACTAGATGTTAGACATTAGACTTAAGACGAAAGACAGAAACTGGTTGCTGGTTGCTGGTCTCTTGTTCTGAATCACAGAATCACAGGATAACAGACTATTAGGCGTTAGACTTTAGACTAAAGACACAAAGGCATACGAAGCACGGAAACCGGAACACGGAGTATGGAAAACGGATTACGGAAGATGAAAAGGTACGCTGATTGTTCTGAGAACACCTGCTGTAGAAAATGTTATTAGTGAAAATTAGTGAAAATTCGTGGATAGAGAAGTTTTTTTAATTACGTACCGTGAGGACTTCGTCGTTTCAGATATACTTAAAGGTATTAAGGGAAGTTAAGCCTTTGGTGGTAACTATTTTTTTGCCACGAAGGCACGAAGACTCAAAGATCCACAAACTGTTAACTTTTAATTTTTCACTATTCACTTTTCACTCATTGTCAAATGAAGGCTGGTTGCTGGTTTCTGGAGGTTAGAAATTAGACCGCAAAGACGCAGGGGCGCAATTGTTGAACCTAGGCCTGTTTGCTGGTTACTGGAGGTTAGATTGTTAGAATTTAGACTCTAGATGTTAGACCTAAGACGCTGGACTAAAGAAGAACGGAGAACCAAGAAGCAGAAAGAAATCAGTGTAAATCAGCGCTTCCGTGAAGCGGAATCAGCGTTATCAGCGTTCTATTTTTGAATCAATAGGTATTAAGGGAAGTTAAGTTTTTGGTGGAAAGCTTTTTTTCTGCCACGAAGGCACCAAGGCTCAAAGAACCACGAACCAGCTTGGTGTTTTCTTTGTGATTTAGTGACTTGGTGGCAAGGTTGCTACACTTGTTTATTTTGCGACTTAGCGCCTTTGATGTGAAATAGATGATTGTCAGAAGCCTTGCAATGAAAAAGTTTGGATTCGGAGGTGCCCCCAACGCAAACCGAAAAATATGTTTACTTTTGCAAAAAAACCTTTCATGACAACTGTTGGCATTATTCCTGCGCGTTACGCATCATCCCGCTTTCCGGGTAAACCCCTGGCTGTTATTCACGGCAAACCCATGATTCAGCATGTTTACGAACGGGCCACCCAGGCTTTGGATGTGGTGTGCGTGGCTACCGACGATGAGCGCATTTACCAGGCAGTTACTGCCTTTGGTGGTAAGGTGGTAATGACGGCAGAAAATCATCCAAGCGGAACCGACCGTTGCGCCGAAGCCATTGGAAAAGTGGAACAGGAATATAGTATTCGGGCTGATGTGGTCATTAACATTCAGGGCGATGAGCCCTTTATCGATCCGGAACAAATCAGGCAGTTAAACCGGCTTTTTGATAAGGAGGAAACTAATGTAGCCACGCTGGTTAAACCCATCAGCGATACCGGATACCTGCTTAATCCCAATAAGGTAAAGGTTACCATCGACAAAAACGGGAAAGCCCTATATTTTTCGCGTAGCTGCATTCCCTTTGTGCGTGGTGCTGAACCGGAACAGTGGCTGGAGCAGGCAGTTTTTTATCATCATATTGGCATGTATGGCTACCGCAAAACCACGCTGCTTGAACTTTGCCGTCTCGAGAAAAGTAGCCTGGAAGTTGCTGAATCGCTGGAACAGTTGCGCTGGCTTGAGCATGGTTTTTCCATCCATACGGCCATAACCCAAATTGAGGGGCTGAGTGTGGATACTCCGGAGGATCTGGAGGCGGTGAGGAAAAAGGACAGCAAGTAGATTCTAGATTTAAGACAGTTAGATTTTAGACGCTAAAGGAGAACAGAGAACGAAGTAAGGAACCAAGAGGCAGAAGGAAATCAGTGTAAATCAGCGTTTCCGTGAAACTGAATCTGCGTCATCCCTGCCTACTGCAGGTAGGAGCGTTCTATTTTTAAACCATTAAAAAATTAAGGGAATTTAGCCTTTGACGGTAGCCATTTTTTCCTGCCACGAAGGCTCAAAGATTAAATTAAGTGACTAAAGTAAATGGAGTGACTAAAGTTTTTAAGATACAAGATGCCAGACTCAAAACAAAAGACCAGAGACACAGGGGGTTTTGTTTTATGCAATTTTGCATTCTAAGTGCAGATATGCATACTTTTGTTTATTTTGCGACTTAGCGTCTTAGCGGTGAGAGAGAATGTTTACTGCGCCTTAGCGGTGAAAACGCCTTAACAAAACTTAACTCCTTAATGGTTTGTGTTTTTGAAACATTAAGAAATTAAGGAACATTAAGGAATGGCTGGAATTTAGACTTAAGGCGCTGGACTAAAGAAGAATGGAGAACCAAGAGGCAGAAAAAAATCAGTGTAAATCAGCGTTTCCGTGAAACGGAACCTGCGTCATCCCTGCCTACTGCAGGTAGGAGCGTTCTATTTTTGAACCAATAGGTATTAAGGGAGTTAAGCCTTTGACGGTAACCATTTTTCTTGCCACGAAGGCACAAAGATTAAATTAAGTAACTAAAGTAAATGGAGTGACTAAAGTTTTTAAGATACAAGATGCCAGACTCAAGACAAAAGACCAGAGACACAGGGGGTTTTGTTTTATGCAATTTTGCATTCTAAATGCAGATATGCATACTTTTGTTTATTTTGCGACTTAGCGCCTTTGCGGTGAGAGAGAATGTTTACTGCGCCTTAGCGGTTAAAAGGACACAAGCGGAAGACGAAAGACGGGAGAACGGCAACAAGTCAGAGAAAGTCAGTTATGAGCAATTAGCGTAACAATAAATAGAGAAATACAAAAGTCAATGTAAACTATAAAAAGTATTTTAATATGTTATATCAACAGGTTTGTTTTTTAGGATTGGGTTATATAGGATTACCAACGGCTACCCTGGTAGCCAGCAAAGGAATAAAAGTACTTGGCGTGGATATTAACCAAAAAGTGGTGGACACCATTAACCGGGGAGCCATTCACTTTATTGAACCGGGACTTGAAACCCTGGTTAAACAAGCGGTTAACAATCTCAACCTTAGGGCAGCCACTGAGCCGGAAAACAGTCAGGTTTACCTGGTAGTTGTTCCCACTCCTTTTAAAGGCGATCACGAACCCGATATCTCATTTGTTAGCAGCGCTACCGAGAAAATTATTCCCCTGCTTAAAAAAGGCGATTTGTATATTATTGAATCTACTTCGCCGGTAGGAACCACCGAAAAAATGGCACAAATGATATTTCAGCAAAGGCCCGAACTTCGTGGGCAAATAGCTATTGCCTATTGTCCCGAACGGGTATTGCCCGGCAATGTCATTCACGAACTGGTGTATAACGACCGGGTTATCGGGGGTATTGATGCCCAATCGACCGAAGCCGCATGCAGTTTTTACCAGACTTTTGTTGAAGGAAAACTTCATAAAACCAATGCCCGTACAGCAGAGATGTGCAAGCTCACTGAAAATGCATCGCGCGACGTGCAGATAGCATTTGCCAACGAGTTGTCGCTGATTTGTGATAAGGCCGGCATTAATGTTTGGGAATTGATTGAATTGGCCAACAAACACCCGAGGGTAAACATTTTACAACCGGGCTGTGGCGTTGGCGGGCACTGTATTGCGGTAGATCCCTGGTTTATTGTATCGGATTATCCCATGGAATCGCGCTTAATTGGCAAGGCCCGCGAAATTAATAATTACAAGGCTTTTTGGAGTGCCGAAAAAATTCAGAACGAGATGTTGAAATTCCGTCTGGAAAAAGGAAGGCCGCCAAAAGTTGCCATCATGGGACTGGCTTTTAAACCCAACATCGATGATTTAAGGGAATCGCCGGCAAAATATATTGCCCAAAAAGTAATGCAGTCGGTAAACGACGAAGCCATGTATATAGTGGAGCCAAACATCGAAAGCCACCAGGTATTTAAATTAACCCCATACCTCGAAGCTTATGAACAAGCCGATATTGTAGCTTTTTTGGTTAACCACAAAGAGTTTCAGCAACTGACCTATGATGAAAATAAAATTATTCTTGATTTTTGTGGAACGTTTAAAAGATAGTTAGTCACTGAGATTCACAATAAATCTGGAATATAGAAAATGGTGGATTTATTATATAAAGAAGAGGTTTATGGTATTATTGGTGCTGCCATGGAAGTGTATAATGAATTGGGATATGGATTTTTAGAGGCTGTCTATCAGGAATCTTTGGCGATTGAATTCGAAGAGCGGGGCATTCCTTTTAAACGAGAATATGAAATAGAAGTTTACTATAAGGACATCAGGCTTGATAGGGGCTATAGAGCAGACTTTCTATGTTTTGATGAAATTCTTGTGGAGCTTAAAGCAGCAAAAGAATTTTGTTCAGAAGATTTTGCCCAGATTTTAAATTATTTAAAAGCCACAGAACGAAAGGTTGGGTTATTGATAAATTTTGGCAAAGAAAAATTAGAGTATAAACGGTTTGTTTATTAAGACAAGCCACGAATTAACACAAATAAAACACGAATAAATAATTAGTAGACTTTCGTGACAATTCGTGTACATTAGTGGCAAAAAATAAAAATCAACTGTACGAAAAACCTGACTATAAAAGTTATGTTTATTAAGAAAAGTAATGAATTAACAGGAATATTAGTGGCAACAAGAATTTTATAATTGTGGAAAAGAAAAAAATATTACTTGTATTTGGAACCCGGCCTGAGGCAATAAAGATGGCACCCCTGGTGCAGGCATTTAAGAACGAAACCGATTCTTTTGAAACTGTAGTTTGTGTTACCGCCCAGCACCGCGAGATGCTCGATCAGGTATTACATCTTTTTGAAATTCAACCGGAATACGATTTAAACCTGATGCAGGCAGGTCAGGATTTGTACGATATTACTTCTCGTGTGCTCCTGGGAATGCGTCAAGTGCTCTCGAAAGAAAAACCCGATGTGGTTTTTGTTCATGGCGACACCACAACATCCACGGCTACAGCTTTGGCCGCTTTTTACCAGCAGATTCCGGTGGCTCATGTGGAGAGTGGTTTACGTACCCATAATATTTACAGTCCCTGGCCCGAAGAAATGAACCGCCAGATTACAGGTCGCATCACTACCTATCACTTTGCTCCTACCGAACTGGCGCGGACCAACCTCTTAAACGAAAATGTGAATCCATCCGACATTTTTGTAACCGGAAACACCGTAATCGATGCCTTGTATTGGGTAATTGACAAAATAAAAACAACCCCGGATATAAAAGAACTTATACTAACACGCCTAAATACCGAAGGCATTCATACCGACGTCTGCAATTTATGGCTTACAAACGAACGGAAATTGGTACTAATAACCGGCCACCGACGCGAAAATTTTGGACGGGGATTTCTAAATATCTGCCAGGCCATTAAGGCTTTGGCCGAAAAATATCCGGATGTGGACTTTGTTTACCCGATGCACTTAAATCCCAACGTTCGAAAGGCTGTTCAGGAGGTTTTTGGGACCATTGAGCAACAAAAGGTACTTGCCCATCCGAACATTTATTTTATTGAACCCCTCGATTACCTTCCTTTTGTTTACCTGATGCACGCCTCTTATTTGGTTCTTACAGATAGTGGTGGAATTCAGGAAGAAGCTCCGGGACTGGGCAAGCCCGTATTGGTGATGCGCGATACCACAGAACGCCCCGAAGCTTTGGAAGCGGGTACGGTTCGACTGGTGGGTACCGATGAATCTCTTATTATTAAAGAAGTATCGACCCTACTTGATAATGATGTTTATTACCAGCAAATGGCCAAAGCCAATAATCCTTACGGCGATGGAAAAGCCTGCAGCCGGATTGTCTCCCGAACTAAAAAGTGCCTTTCTGTTAAAGGTTAACTGCCATTACTTCAGGAAGGTCTACAACGGACCGTGAGGGCGTTGTCGTTCAGATAATTTTTAACCATTAATAAATTAAGGAATTGCTGGAAGTTAGACCATTTGAGTTTAGACTCAAGACAAAAGACCAGAGACACAGGGGGTTTTGTTTTATGCAATTTTGCATTCTAAATGCAGATATGCATACTTTTGTTTATTTTGCGACTTAGCGCCTTTGCGGTGAGAGGGAATGTTTACTGCGTCTTAGCGGTGAAAACAGCTTAACTAAACTTAACTCCTTAATGTTTTGTGTTTTTTGAAACATTAAGAAATTAAGGAACATTAAGGAATGGCTGTAAGTTAGACTTTAGACACTATATATTAGACTTAAGACGCTGGACTAAAGAAGAACGGAGAACGAAGTACAAAGTAAGGAACCTAGAGGCAGAAAGAAATTAGTGTATATCAGCGTTTCCGTGAAACGGAATCTGCGTCATCCCTGCCTACTGCAGGTAGAAGCGTTCTATTTTTTTTAACCATTAAAAAATTAAGGGCGGGGGAATTGTTGCAACATTGACTTGTGTCGTAGCGTCTTTGCGGTGAAATAGATGATTGTCAGAAGCCTTGCAATGAAAAAGTTTGGATTCGGAGGTGCCCCCAACGCAAACCGAAAAATATGTTTACTTTTGCAAAAAAACCTTTCATGACAACTGTTGGCATTATTCCTGCGCGTTACGCATCATCCCGCTTTCCGGGTAAACCCCTGGCTGTTATTCACGGCAAACCCATGATTCAGCATGTTTACGAACGGGCCACCCAGGCTTTGGATGTGGTGTGCGTGGCTACCGACGATGAGCGCATTTACCAGGCAGTTACTGCCTTTGGTGGTAAGGTGGTAATGACGGCAGAAAATCATCCAAGCGGAACCGACCGTTGCGCCGAAGCCATTGGAAAAGTGGAACAGGAATATAGTATTCGGGCTGATGTGGTCATTAACATTCAGGGCGATGAGCCCTTTATCGATCCGGAACAAATCAGGCAGTTAAACCGGCTTTTTGATAAGGAGGAAACTAATGTAGCCACGCTGGTTAAACCCATCAGCGATACCGGATACCTGCTTAATCCCAATAAGGTAAAGGTTACCATCGACAAAAACGGGAAAGCCCTATATTTTTCGCGTAGCTGCATTCCCTTTGTGCGTGGTGCTGAACCGGAACAGTGGCTGGAGCAGGCAGTTTTTTATCATCATATTGGCATGTATGGCTACCGCAAAACCACGCTGCTTGAACTTTGCCGTCTCGAGAAAAGTAGCCTGGAAGTTGCTGAATCGCTGGAACAGTTGCGCTGGCTTGAGCATGGTTTTTCCATCCATACGGCCATAACCCAAATTGAGGGGCTGAGTGTGGATACTCCGGAGGATCTGGAGGCGGTGAGGAAAAAGGACAGCATTTAGATCCTAGACTTAAGACAGTTAGATTTTAGACTTTAGACGCTAGACTAAAGAAGAACAGAGAACGAAGTAAGGAATTAAGAGGCAGAAGGAAATCAGTGTAAATCAGCGTTTCCGTGAAACTGAATCTGCGTCATCCCTGCCTACTGCAGGTAGGAGCGTTCTATTTTTAAACCATTAAGTAATTAAGACTCCTGCGCCTGAGTGGTGAAACGACTTAACTTTTTTAGTGCTTAGTTGTTTTTGAACCATTAAGAAATTAAGGGACATTAAACCTCAATAGAAATCTGGTTTATAAAAAAAAGCCCGGCGGACCGGGCTTCTTATAAGTTTATGTCTTAATTATTTTTCACTTAAGCTTACATCGCCAACCTCCCAGGTTGAACCACCGGATGTTGAACTTATATATTTAAAGGCCAGGTAAATTGTTTTACCTTCGAAAGCAGTCATCGCCACTTCACCAGAAGGGAAGAAGGTCCATGAATTACCTGGTTGAGTCTGATCCCAGCCGGTAATTTCGGTCCAGGTTGCTGAAGTAGGATCTCCGGTACCGCTGTAATCTTCGGATGCCAATACTTTAATATTATTCCAATCGTCTAGATAGTTTACTGCATGGGTAAAGTTCAATACTACATTACTTTTGCCTACCAGGCTGATAGAAGGAGAAATTAACCAGTCTTCGTTAGCAAAGTTTGAACCGTCGTAACCGCTCATTACAGCACAACCACTGCCATATGAAGCCCATTCCCAAACCTGGGATGCTCCAACAGCGCTGTATGCAGAGAATTGTCCTAAATTGGTAGTGAAGTTTTCGATAAAGAATCCTTCGGGTTCAGTTGGAATAATTCCGGCACCATCGAGCCAGTAACCGGTGGTGTTTTTTAAACCAGCCGAGCTGAAGTATGAAGTCAGGTCACCAAAATACAGTATTTCTTTGTCCTCGTTAGCCGGATTTTCTTTCAGGTTGGTGTTATTGCGAATATCGCCGGTAGGCAATTGAACAATTACACATTTTGTAATATCGGTTTCTGCTGCATCAGCTGCAATAATTACATTGGTAGGGGTATTGTATGGACCCTCAAACGAAGGCGCAAAATCAGCCAGGTTATTACCTTCGGCATCCAGCGTTTCATAAGCCCCAACCAGGTATCCTTTCACCCATTTTCCGGTTTCGCCCTGTTTGGCAATACCATTGGCCACATCGTAAGGATCTTCAAACGTTCCTGTTCCAGTACCCGGATTAACAACCACATTACCACAGCGCTCGCCATTCATGTCGATATCGTTAAGGTCACGAATATAAAGCTGAATATCGGAATTGTAACGACTGGCAATGGCTATAATGCTTCCGTTACCATTAGGAATCTTATCGTTGGCAAAATTGGCATAACCACTGGTACGCACAATAACTTTATTCGAAGGATCGCTACAATCTTCAAGGTAGCGGTTTACTGTAATCTGGTTGGTACCGTCGGCATAGGTGCCGCTGGTGTCGGATGCAATAAACTGTACATTCTCCAGCTTTATCAGCTTGCAAGTATAGTTTCCGCTAAGTAACTCAGGTACGGTTACCACTTCGGGCTGGCGGGGTACGTTATTGGCTACCTTAACTATGTTCACATCGGGGTTTAACGAGTCGAGTTGCATTACGCCCCTATAATCAGAAAGGTACAAACCTTTTAATACAATGCGCACCGAATCGCCGGCCAATACCATACCTGCTGAGCTTAGCAGGTGCAGGTTAATGGCTCCGGTAGCATCCTGCAAATATAAACTCTTGTAAAGGTTACCTGACGCTTCGTCGCCGGTAATGGTTCCGAAAACATAAGCTTCTTTTTGAAAACTGTAAGCACCACTGTCCTGATAGATCTGGTATAAATCATCGATAGTAAGCATGGTGCCTTCGGGCAGGGTAGTGAATGGCGGTTCGTCAAAATCCTGATCGATACATCCGGTAAGACCGAACAACGCCAAAAGGGCTAATAATAAGGTTATGTTAAGTGTTTTCATCTGTTTATAATTTAAATTTTTGTTGTCAGATGGAATATCCATGTTAAATATTCTCATTTAGTATTATTTATTGCATGGATATTTCATATTCGAATCGTTTTAAAATCGTACGTATAAATTTAAGAAAAATTGCGTGCCATACATGTAGAAATACTTGTTATCGAATTTCTCCAAATCGGCTTCGTCGTAACGGAATTGTTCAAAACCGCCAAAAGAAAAATCGGTATTGTTAAGCGCGTTGTTTACATTGGCGTTTAAGCCGATGTAATATTGGTTAATTTTCCACGATTTACCACCGTAAAAATCGAGAGTAAATGAATTGTTCAGTTTTTCCTGACCCAATACCTGACCCCATTGTGGGTCGCTTGGAAGGAAATTTTCAACGGCATTGGCTGTGCGTCGGTAAGGATAAAAATCAACATAAATATCGGCATAATAATTTACATTGGCTCCAATATACCAATAATTGGGACTGTTGTATTTTAAACCCAGCGAAGCTGCTGTTTGCGGGAAACCACCTTCTTTATAGTTTTCAAGATAAACAGTTAAGTCGTTATACCCTTCGAGGCTGGCAGCTTTATTATCCTGGAAGATATTCATGGTTGGCCGGTTGCTGAAATAGTAGTTTCCGATACCTCCGGCAGCAGTTACTACAAACGACTGTAAGAGGGTAGCTTCCAAACCGAATTCGGTTCCGTACTTCACCTTATCAACGCCTGTCATAATAAAGTTTCCAAATACGTTTTCTTCATCGAAATAAAGGCCACGAACCCAGGTTTGATCAGTAAACTTACTGTAAAAGCCGCTTAAGCGGGCACTTACGTTGGGGAAACGGAAAATGGCCGAAGCGTCACCGCTAAAAACCTTCTGACTTTCGATATTTTCCACTACCTGATCGCGGGTACGGGGTGCTACAAAAGCATCGCGGAAGGTAGGAGCCTGAGTTAAATAAGCAGCATTGGCAACCAGATAAATCCGGCCTGTAGGCTTATAGGTAACGCCTCCTTTTAGTGCATAGTTGGTAAATGAAAGTACTTCACTGTCACCATAGGAATTGTCGGGAAACAAACCGGTTTGCATATTACCGGTTCTCCAGAAAGCGGTATGCGAAAGTTCAAGGCCGGCAAAGTATTCAAAATGGTTGGCTTTGTAGTTTACTTGCCCAAAAGCAGCTACTTTATTTACATTCGACACATAATCGTAACCAAATTTATCGCCTTCTTTTACAATGCGGTTTGGATTACGCAGGTCGGCCTGTGCTGCATCGGGTGCAGCAAAATCGCGGCTCGCAAATTTATCCACATCGTACCAGAAATCACCACCCAGCAGATCGTTAATAATTTTATAATGCAGGCCTTTAAACAGTTTGGCATTTAATCCACCGTTGAATTCCAATTGGTCGTTTAGCTGTTGTTTGTAAACGGTGCTAAAACTAAAAGTCCGTTGGTCGTTTCGAATTTCTTCCACAATATAGTTCGAGCGATTTCCCTGGACATCGTTTCCGGCTATGCCATCCACATCGTAAACGGTATATAAATTATTGCGGTTGGCCTGGTAATAGTTATCCCAGTCGAGCTGACGAAAATCTTCGTCGGTTTGCCACAATTGGGTGTATTTTTCAGCCTGTGCCGCATCAAGCGTGTAGAAACTGGGCAAATAGCGGTAGTAATCAGGTCGCGGGTCGTTTCCGCCAAACCAGCTTAGCGAAGTTCCTGCGTATTTACCAAACTGATAAGCAGCAGTAGTGGTAAGTTTCGACTTGTCGTTAATATCCCAGTAATGGGTTAGACTAACTACGGGTTGGTGTACATCACCCACACGGGCATTGCGTTTTTCACCATTCTGATAACCCCAATTGGGATTATAAAAATTGCTTCCAACCAAATCATAAACTTCCTGGGTGCCGGGAGCCGATTTTCCGTATTTACGCGGGGCTCCAAAGGCTGTAAGGTTTAAGCTGTGTGTGGCATTAATTTTTTTCTCCACGGCCATAAAATAACTGTAGGCATCGTAAAAAGTTCCTTCTACATAGCCTTCCTGAGCCCAGCGGCGTGAGGCTGAAAAGGTAAAAGCCCAGCCATTTTCCATCATTCCTGTGGAATGGGTTGCCATTAAACGGTTACGGTAGTTGCGGTTGGTCATGGAATAAGTAAGTCGCGAACCTTTGTAGTATTCTGAGGCACGAGTCGAAATGTGAGTTAATCCGCCAATGTTTCCAAAACCATAATCTGAAAAACCCACGCCATTCACATGTACCTGCGAACGGGTAACGTCGTTCAATCCTCCCCAGGTTGACCAATAAGCCGACCCGGTTTCCATATCATTCATGGGAATTCCATTTAACATCACGCTGGTCCATTCCGAACCATATCCCCTCACCCGATAGCGTGCCGGCCCAAATTGAAAACCAGCCAGACTAACGTAAACATCGCGCGACGAAAAAAGCAGGCCTGAGATGTTATCTCCTTCGGCTTCTCCCTCTTCCAACTCCGACGAAGTCAGCGATAGTGTTGGGAGTTCAATAAGCTGAGGGGCATCAACCGTATCTTTTACCGTTTCGTCTTGCGAAAAAGAGGTAAATGGCATCAACCAGACAGCTAACAGCATTAAAATGTAGCTTTTTCTCATTCTCTTGTATATTAGTTTATTTTGAACATCACACCTTTAAATAAGGTTTAAAAAAAATCAGGCCTCAAAATTATAACATTGAGACTAATTTCCTATATAACTTTGCGATTATTGTATATTTTTCCCAATATTTATTTTATTATAAGGTTAATATTCTGTTATTTTATCAAAAATAACTCATTTTCTGCTAAAAAGAATTCATTTTTTGATACAAAAATCCAAGGGGTTTCTTAATTTTGGAGCCTTAAAAATTATTTATATAAAAATCTAATGAAGCATATCATTTTATTAATCGTTTCACTTAGTCTGGTTTGGCAGGTTTTTTCGCAAAATGCCGAAAAGAAATACAAGGTGGGTTGTGTAGCATTTTACAATCTTGAAAACCTGTTCGACACCATCGACACTCCCCATGTGCGTGATTTTGAATTTACTCCCGAGGGCCCCAATCAATGGAACGCAACCCGGTATAAAAAGAAGCTGGCCGATATGGCTTTTGTTATAAAACAAATCGGTACCGATGTCTTACCTATTCCTCCGGCTATCTTGGGTGTATCCGAAATTGAAAACAGAATGGTTCTTGAGGATTTGGTAAAAGAACCCCAACTGGCTAAATACAATTATCAGGTGGTACATTACGACGGGCCCGATCGTAGGGGCGTAGATGTGGGATTATTATATATGCCCGCTCTATTTAAAGTGACCAACAGCCAATCGCACCGCCTGGTTCATCCCAGTGATTCCGGCTTTTTAACCCGCGACCAGCTTGTGGTTTCAGGCATTTATGACGGAGAACCCCTGCACGTAATTGTAAATCACTGGCCATCGCGTCGTGGCGGAGAAAAAGCTTCGCGCCCACTGCGTAATCTGGCTGCCGATCTTACCCGTCATATTGTGGACAGTATTCAGGCCCTGGATGCCAACGCCAAAATTATTGTAATGGGCGACTTAAACGATGACCCTATAAACGAAAGCGTAAAAAAACACTTAAATGCTACGGGAAATCTTACTAAACTCAAAGCCGACCAAATGTACAATCCGTATTACGACTTGTACAAAAAAGGTATTGGCTCGCTGGCTTACCGCGATAAATGGAATAACTTCGACCAGATTATTGTAAGCCCTTCACTTACCGGAGACGACAAAAGCAACTACAAACTCTACAAAGCGCGTATTTTTAACAAGCCTTTCTTGTTAAATACTGAAGGACGCTATAAAGGCTATCCCTTCCGTACCTTTGCCGGGGGTGCTTATGCCGGAGGTTACAGCGACCACTTCCCTGTATATATCTTGTTAATAAAAGAAGAAAACTAATTGAAAATTAAGATAGATTTAACCGTACATTTATACCCTTTTAATACAATTGCAACTTAAACATAATAACATTTAACCTAAATTAATAAGTATGATTAAAGCGCTACAAAAAACAGGACTGGTACTAGTTCTTACCTGCTTGAGCTTAAGTATTTTTGCTCAGGGGGTTATCAAAGGAAAAATTGTTGATGCTGAATTCAACGCTATGGCACTCATGGGTGCTACCGTAGTGGTTGAGGGTACAACGATTGGTACAGCTGCCAATCTCGACGGATCGTTTTCGTTAAAAGTACCCACTGAAAAAGTAACCCTTGTATTTTCGTACATTGGTTATATCGATTTAAAAATGGAGGTAACTATTCCCGCCAGTGGTGAAAGAGACCTGGGCATGGTGGCTTTGTCGCCAAGTACCGTAGGACTTGATGAAATTCAGGTAACTACTTCGTTTGTGCGCGACCGCCAGACACCGGTTGCCGTATCGACCATTGAACCTTACATTATTGCTGAAAAACTGGGAACTCAGGAATATCCTGAAATCCTGAAATCAACGCCATCGGTATATGCTACCAAACAAGGTGGAGGTTATGGAGACAGCCGTATTTACCTGCGTGGTTTCGACTCAAACAACATTGGTGTATTGATTAACGGAGTTCCCGTTAACGATATGGAAAGCGGTAAAGTATACTGGAGCAACTGGGCCGGACTTAGCGATGTTACTGAAAACATGCAGGTACAACGGGGTTTGGGTGCTTCAAAAATGGCACTTTCTTCTGTAGGGGGTACCATTAATATTATAACCAAATCGACTGAAGCCGAAAAAGGTGGAAGTATTTACGGTGCTGTGGGTAACGATGGGACTATAAAACAAAACTTTACGCTTTCTACCGGATTACTTGACAACAATTGGGCAGTTACGCTGTCAGGAGGCCGTTCATATGGTGATGGTTACATTCAGGCTACTAATTTTAACGGATATTCTTATTTTGTTAATATTTCGAAAATTATTAACGAGAAACATCGTTTATCGTTTACCGCTTTTGGTGCTCCACAATGGCACAACCAGCGCAGCAATAAGCACAGCATACAAACCTACCGCGACAATCCTGCCGGAATTAAATACAATTCCGATTATGGATACCGCAATGGTGAAATCTACAACATTGGTTATGCTTACAATTACTATCATAAACCTCAGGTTTCGTTAAACCACTATTGGAAATTAGATGAAACTACTTTGCTTTCAACCGCTTTGTATATTTCTAAATCGAACGGTGGGGGTCGCCGGGTTTATGGACCTAACTCACAATGGCTTGGTGTAAACTACAACACTGGTGAAGATTATGTAGGAGTTACCAAAAGAACTCCTGAAGGACTAATTGATTACGATGCTGTAATTGCTGAAAATGCAGCAGCTCCCAATGGCTCCTTAGCTATTATTGCTAACGGTATCAATTCACACGACTGGTACGGAATTCTTTCAAGCTTAACAAAAGATATGGCCGGACTGAAATTTACCGGTGGATTTGATGGTCGTTTTTATCGTGGATACCACGCTTACGAAATTGAAGACCTTTTAGGTGGTAAATATTTCCTTAACAACAGTGATGTAAATCGTCCTGTAGGAACACCTTTATACAAAGGAGATTACATTAATTACCATTACCTGGGTGAGGTATTATGGGCCGGATTGTTTGGTCAGGCTGAATACGTAACCGACCAGTACTCTGCTTTTATTTCCTTATCGGGAGCTAACAACAGCTACCGCCGGGTAGATTATTTTACTTATACTCCGGAAGAAGGACAAGCTTCAGACTGGATTAAATTCTGGACTTATACCGCAAAAGGTGGAGCCAACTATAACATCGACGAAAACCACAACGTTTTTGTAAACGGTGGTTATATTACCCGTGCCCCATTCTTCCGCTATGCATTTACAGGTTATACCAATGAAATTAATACCGGAGCAAAAAATGAGAAAATCATTACCGGTGAATTGGGTTATGGCTATCAAAGTAAAGTATTAAATGCCAAAGTGAATTTATACTGGACCGAATGGCGCGACAAAGGTCTGACTCAATCTTTTAACGGAGAAACAGCCAATATTCCCGGAGTAAATGCCTTACACCGTGGTATCGAAATTGAAGCTACCTATAAACCAACTTCAAAACTTACGGCAAAAGGTATGTTATCTTTAGGTGACTGGAAATGGACTGACGATGTAAGCTTTGAATTATACGATGACAATCAGGTGCTTCAGGGAACTTACAGTGCTTACATTGCCGACATTCATGTAGGTAATAGTGCGCAAACCACTGCCTATTTATCAGCCGATTATGAAGTACTGCCTAAATTTAAAGTGGGTCTCGATTACACTTATTACGGACGTAACTTCTCAGACTTTGATGCTACTGCCCGCACAACTGTGGCTAGTATTGGTGACTCCTGGCAGTTACCCGATGCGCATTTATTTGATCTGAATGCTCGCTATAACTTTAAAATCGGACAGCTTAACGCCACACTATATGGTAATGTTAACAACCTGTTTAACGCGGAATACATTGCCGATGCTAACGACGGACCAACCCACAGCAGTCATGATGTTATTGTATGGTATGGCTTTGGAAGAACCTGGTCAACCGGTTTAAAAATTAAATTCTAATCATAAAAAAAGTAAAATATGAAAAAGTTATTTAAATATATTCCCATCGTTGCCTTGTTTGCCGTGGCCTGTAATCCCATGGATGAGGTTTACGACGAACTGGATGCCCGTATAGAGCCTTACAGAGAGGATATTTCCTATACCCTGGCTGCTGAGGACTATAAAGCCATAAGAAATGCAGCCATTAAACTGGCCGAAACCAAAGAAGATTCTGCCTGGGCTAATTCTATTCAGAACGATTTGGCTTTAAACCAAAAATATTCAGCTGCCGATTTTGTTGCCCCCATTTTGGGACCTAAATTCCCTGCCTTGAATTTGAAATCATCGTGCCTGGTTACTTACAATGTGTTTGATAAACCAGCCTATCTTTTTGCTTATGAGGGGGCAAGCACCTATAAATTAGCTGCTGCCGATTATACTGCAGTAGGTGGTGATGTGGAAAAGAATGGTTATTTCTTTCCATCCGAATCGGGCGATAAACACCTGTCTGCATTGTTGCTTGGCAAATTTCCTGATGCCACAGCAGATCAATATGCTTATGTAACCTATAACCAGGCTGATGAAGATCCTGCTGGCTCTGTGGTTCTGCTTAATGAAGCATTCGATGACTATGCCGCTTACGATACCATAAACAAAAATGGGTGGAAAATTTATTCGGAAGCAGGAGCAAAAGCCTGGCAAGGTCGTGTTTACGACAACAATCCTTACGCTCAAGCCAGTGCTTTTGGAGCTGCCGGTGTAGAAATTTTCTATATGATTTCTCCAGCAGTTGATTTATCAGCCTCAACTGAAAATATGTTCTCATTCGATGTTAAAATTGGTTATTGGAACGCCAACTGTTTACAGGTTGTTATTTCTGAAGATTTTGACGGAACAGATGTTGAAGGAGCTACCTGGACTGATGTTAGTAGCAACTTTACCTTCCCTACAGAACCTACCGATGGCTATGGAGCTGCTTTTGCCGAAGCTGGAAAACTTAATCTTTCAGATTATACCGGTACCATCCACATTGCATTTAAATATGTTGGTGATGGCGCAAACGATCAAAGCACAACCTACCAAATAGATAATGTACTGGTTAAAGGTGTAGAATCAGCCAAAAAATCAGCCAATGCAGACTATGCCGTTTACAACGACATGTACAAATTTAATGGCACCATTTGGACAAAAGACAATAGTGCTATGGTGTTAGATCCTGCCGATTATCAAACCATGGGTATATCCAGCTTCTCATCAAGCAACTTACCGGCAAACTATTTACCTGTATTTTTGGGTATAACCCTTCCTTTTGCTCAGGAAGGTGATCTTCAGGTAATTACTTATGAGTTTAACGCAACACTTAGTGCTGTTGAATATAGCTTTACTGCTGGCTCATGGGCTCAGCAAGGTCCAATTTTTGAAAAAGCCGATCAGTTTGTTTATGGCGACAACGGATGGGTATTCGATCCAACCATTAAGTTAGAACCTACTGCAGCCGATTATCAATTGCTTGTTGATTATGTGTATACTAACCTGAGTCGTGAGTACGGCAGCACTTATGGTAACGATGAATTCTATTTCGGTGCCAGTGCCTATTATCTTAACTTCGATTTACGTCTGGGTAAACGTGCTGATTTTGGAATTCCCGGATTCGATGGTTTGGATACTGAAGCTGCTGTAGCCTTAACCTGGGACCGTGTTGAAGAAGGTATTACCATTCTTTTGGGATTAAAATACCCCGATGCAGTGGAGCAGGTAAGTGGTATTAACGTTTATTACTGGGTTACCTTTAAAACCTATGAAAACGACTTAGCCAAACGTACCTTAACCGGCATATTCAAATATGTTGAAGGAACCGGCTTTGTTCGCGATTTGGAATACGAAGATCAAATGGTAAGCGAAAGCAAACTAAAAGATACTGATATTGACTGGAACAGATAAAACTGTTTCTGAAACAAGACTTAAGAGGCTATTTCGAAAGGGATAGCCTCTTTTTTTTATGCTTAAATGCAAATTAGAAATCTAATCGTAACTGCTCATCCAGCAGGCGAAAGCTTTTCCTGTGGTGCGGAGTAATACCATACTGCCTTATTGCCTCACGATGGTCTTTGGTCGGATAGCCTTTGTTTTTATTCCAACTATATCGGGGAAACTGCTTGTGAAGTTCCAGCATGTAATCGTCGCGGTAAGTTTTGGCCAAAATCGAGGCTGCGGCAATGGATAAGTATTTTCCATCGCCTTTTACTAGGGTTTGATAAGGGATTGTTCCGTAATTTTTAAAGCGGTTGCCATCCACTATAATATGTCCGGGCTGAATTTTCAGTTGCGCTAAAGCGCGGTGCATCGAATAAAAGGAGGCATTTAAAATATTCACCTGATCAATTTCCTGCGGGGAATAACTGGCTACTGCATAAGCGAGCGCATGTTTTTCAATAAATTCACGCAAGAGGTAGCGGTGCTTTTCGTTTACCTGCTTTGAATCGTTCAACAATTCATGTTTAAAATCGGCAGGAAGAATGACTGCCGCCGCAAAGACAGGACCGGCCAGACAACCTCGTCCGGCTTCGTCGCAACCGGCTTCCCAAACATCGGCTTTAAAAAAAGGTAAGAGAGCAGCCATACACTAAAAACATTTTTCTATTCCGTTCCACAAACGTTCTGCCGATTTATCCCAGCTAAATCGGGTGCGTTGTATGCGGGCCTTGCTTATCAGACTTTGTCGGTAAACTTCGTCGCCGGCCAGTTTAGCAAATCCCTGGGCAATGGAATCCACCGAACCGGGATTCACCAAATGTCCTGCATCGCCGGCCACCTCGGGCAAGGCTGTAACATTGGAACAAAGTATCGGCACATCACAATTCATGGCTTCCAGCAAGGGAATTCCAAATCCTTCGAGATGCGAAACCAACACCAAAGCCTGTGCACTTGCCAGTAAAACATGCAATTTTTCATTCGAAAGCCTTCCGGTAAAAAGCATTTCGTTTTTATGCTCCATGCTTTCGTAAACTCTTTCGATGTGTGAGTCCCTCCACATTTTTTCACCAACAATTACCAACTGATGAGGCTGGTGGGTTTGCTGTTTAAAAGATTCAAAACCACGAAGCATTCCTTCAATATTTTTGCGGGGGTTTAAAGAGCCCACATAAATAAAATAAGGTTTACCCTGGGTATAATCCTTCCGGGTTTGTTCGGCTGTATCGGAACTAAGCGGCTTATAAAGCTCGTTGCTTCCATTGTAAATTACATCGATGGAATTGGTTGAAAGATTCCATGTGTTTGCCATGTCGTTTCGTGAATACTCTGAAACCGTACCCAGCCGGGTGGCTTTTTGGGCAATTTTTGGAAAAAACGTATTGAAATACTTCTGCGTAAGCCAGGGGAAATTCTGGGGATGATGCACAAAATCAATGTCGTGAATTACGGTATAAGTTTTTATATCGGTATTTATTGTGCTCCAGCCATCGGTCGACAAGAATAAATCGGCCCGATATTTTTTTAACAAACCGGGAATCGCTTGCTCGAATCTCCAATACCACAGCAATGGGTGTCGCGATGGAATGCGCGTTTTAACCGGAATAATATTATCCGAAAAAATAAACTGCTTGTCCCAGGGGCGGTCAAAAATAAACACAAACCGATGTTCCGGATGTTGCCGGGTTATTCGTTTCAGCGTTTCATAAGTAAACCAGCCAAGTCCTTCGAGCCTGTCTTTTAACAGGAGTTGTGCATTTACAGCAATTATCATAATCAGATGTATTCTGCTATTTGGTCTCAAAAGTAAAGAAATTGTAACGATTTCTGCCAAACCAAGCCTATAATGGTTATTTTTGCATTTCAGATTTTAGTACCTATGGCAACAGCAAACGATAGAATTAAAAGAGAACAGGAATTTCACAACCAAATATTTAATGATAAGAGTCGCAAGGTTACCGATAAATTTTACTCCATTTTTTCGTTGATTGAACAGCGCTATGTGGCTCTTTTAACCAATCAGGCACAGGGTAAAACTATTCTGGAATACGGATGCGGCGAGGGCAGCTCAGCTTACCTGATTGCACAAAATGGAGGCCGGGTTACCGGAATCGATATATCGGATTACGCCATTGAACAGGCGCGCAATAAAGCAGAAAAAATGAATCTGCCCATAACATTCAAACAAATGAATGCCGAAGCACTGGAATTCGAAAATCAATCGTTCGATCTGGTTTGTGGCTCGGGCATAATCCATCACCTGGATATTGAAAAATCGTACCGCGAAATTTCAAGGGTTTTAAACCCCGGAGGAAAAGCCATTTTTATGGAACCGCTGGGACATAATCCGCTTATTAACTGGTACCGTAACCGCACGCCGCATTTGCGCACCGAAGATGAGCATCCCTTACTTAAACCCGATTTGAAAGCTTTGAATCGTTATTTTGGAAAGGTTAAACTTTCGTATTATTTTTTAAGTTCCCTGACTGCCATTGCTTTTAGAAAGACCTTTATTTTTAATCCCTTACTGAAATGCCTGCATGGAATTGATCGCTGTATTTTTGCAGTTTTCCCTTTTATGCGCAAACAGGCCTGGTTTATTCTGATTGAAGCCAGCGAACCCATTAATGCTGTTAATTAGTCTTTAAAATAAACATTTTGAAACGGAAGTTTATAACCAATCTGGCTTTAGTTTTATCGCTTAATTTACTGATTAAGCCTTTTTGGATATTTGGCATCGACCGTACCGTTCAAAATGTGGTGGGTGCTGAACAATACGGATTTTACTTTGCACTTTTCAATTTCTCACTCATCTTGAATATGTTGCTCGATTTGGGCATCACCAATTTTAACAACCGCAACATTGCTCAAAACAGTCATTTACTGAACAAGCATTTTTCAAACATCATAGGCTTACGTCTTATACTGGGTGTGGCTTACTTTATAATTAGCATGAGCGTAGCCTGGATTTGGGACTATAGCTGGGACCAACTGAAGTTGCTACTGTTTTTGGTGTTCAATCAGTTTTTGGCTTCAACCATTCTTTATTTCCGCTCCAACCTGGCCGGTTTGCATTTGTTTAAAACCGACAGCATTATCTCA
Organism: Salinivirgaceae bacterium; assembly: GCA_050179685.1. Lineage (GTDB taxonomy): Bacteria > Bacteroidota > Bacteroidia > Bacteroidales > SZUA-534 > GWE2-40-63. The sequence continues at coordinate 139,072 of JBFXEW010000002.1, read as the reverse complement.
GTGCTCGACCGGGCTTTGATGATTATTATTTGTAGCTTTTTGCTTTGGGGCAATCTGACCGACGAACCCTTTAAAATTAAATGGTTTGTTTTTGCGCAAACGGCGGCTTATTTATTCACCGCGCTGGTTTCGTTTTTGCTGGTTCTTTTCCGCAGCGGACGTATCAAGTTGCGCTTCGACTGGCAATTCTCAAAAGCCATTCTTAAAAAAAGCTATCCCTATGCACTGCTTACCATACTGATGGCCTTTTACAATCGTATCGATTCGGTTATGCTCGAACGTATGCTTGTCGACGGAAGCACCCAGGCTGGTATTTACGCGCAGGCTTTCCGTATTTTAGATGCTGCTGCCATGTTTGCCCTGCTTTTTGCCGGATTGTTGCTGCCCATTTTTTCAAAAATGATAAAACAAGGTGACCCTGTTGGCCAACTGGCACAGCTATCGTTTATACTGATTGTAATTCCGGCTACCATTGTTGCCATGGTAAGTGCTTTTTACCGGGCCGAAATTATGGATTTGTTGTATCACCATCACGTGGAATCGTCGGCATCGATATTTGCAGTACTAATGTTTGGCTTTATTTCCATCGGAACAACCTATATTTTTGGAACCCTTTTAACAGCCAATGGCAGTTTAAAAGCCTTAAACCTGATGGCTTTTGCAGGAATGGTATTAAATATTACATTGAACCTGGTACTTATTCCGCGGTTTCAGGCTTTGGGATCGGCTGTGGCCAGCCTGATTACGCAATCAGCAACAGCGCTTATCCAGGTGATTATCGCCATTAAAATCTTTAAATTTCAGATTAATTATAAACTTTTAATTTTATTATTGATATTTGCAACTGGCGTACTGCTCATTGGGATAATTAGCACCGATTTACCCTACAACTGGTTAATACAGGCTGGCATTATGGTAGTTTTGAGTGTTACGCTGGCTTTTGGAATTGGAATCATACGTATTAAAGATATGTATCAGATAATTAAAAGTGAAAAATAGCGTTCAGAGAATATATTTTAAAAAAATTAATTAAGCTGCTGTCTCTCAAATAAAAATTCGAAAGCGGCTGAATTTTAATGATAAAACAAACAGTAAAATTGAATAGAAATGAGATATCAAAAACTTAATGTTATTTTTGGTTGGCTGGCATTTGCCATTTCGGCTTTTGTGTACATAAGCACCATAGAACCCACAGCAAGCTTCTGGGATTGTGGCGAGTTTATTGCTACCGGCTACAAATTAGAGGTAGGACACCCTCCCGGGGCACCGGTCTTTATGCTTTTAACCCGTTTCTTTACACTGTTTGCCGGAGATAATCTGGAATTGGTAGCTTTAATGGCCAACATTATGTCGGCTTTAGCCAGCGCATTTACCATTTTATTTCTGTTCTGGTCCATAACGCACCTGGCACGGAAAATTATCAGCAATCAGGAATTATCACTGGGTCAAACCATTGCCATTATTGGCAGCGGGATGATTGGTGCCCTGGCTTATACTTTTTCCGACACCTTTTGGTTTTCGGCAGTCGAAGGCGAAGTTTATGCTACCTCGTCGCTGATTACAGCCTTTGTTTTTTGGGCAATTCTTAAATGGGAAAACATTGCCGATGAACCGCACAGCAATCGCTGGATTATACTCATTGCTTTTATTGTTGGCCTTTCGATAGGAGTTCACCTGTTGAACCTGCTGGCCATCCCGGCCATGGTACTGGTTTATTATTTCCGTAAATATGAGGTTACCACTAAAGGAGTTATTTGGTCCTTAATTCTTTCAGGAATTATTCTGGGTACCATTATGTGGATTATTGTTCCCGGCGTGGTTAAAGTAGCTTTTGGCTTCGATTTGCTGTTTGTCAATACCTTTGGTCTTCCCTTTAACTCGGGAGTTATATTTTTTGTGCTTCTTATGGCTGCTTTATTGGCTTTTGGCATTTATTATACCCGCCAAAAACAACAAGTGGTATTGAATACAATTATTCTGGCGTTTACCGTAATGATGATTGGTTATTCGTCGTACGGAGTTATAATTATCCGTTCAAGCGCTACGCCTCCAATCGATCAGAACGATCCGGAAGATGCTTATTCGCTCTTGGGTTACCTGAACCGCGAACAATATGGCGAACGTCCGCTGATGTTCGGACAGTATTACGACACACCTTTAAATTTAAAAGACCCTTATAAAGAAGGAGGAAAAACCTGGATGAAAGGCGAAGAGCGCTACGAAGAAGGGAAACCAAAGATTTCATACAATTACAACCCCAAACTTACCATGTTTTTCCCACGGATGTATTCCTCAAAGCCCGAACACATTCAGGATTATAAAAGCTGGGCAAAAATTAAAGGTTATAAAGTTAAGGCTGAAAACAACCGGGGTGAATTGGAAACTTTTAACAAACCCACCTTTGTCGAAAATATGCGTTTTTTTATTAACTACCAGATTGGTCACATGTACTGGCGCTATTTTATGTGGAATTTTGCCGGGCGACAAAACGACATTCAGGGGCATGGTGGCGTATTACAAGGCAACTGGATTTCGGGCATCAAGTTCCTCGACGAAGCCCGTTTAGGCCCTCAGGATAACCTGCCCACAACCTATGCGAACAACCGGGCAAACAATAAATTATACCTGCTTCCATTTATTCTGGGAATTATAGGTCTGGTTTATCAACTCTCAAAAGACAAAAAGAATTTCTGGATAGTGATGTCGCTGTTTATTCTTACCGGATTGGCCATTGTGGTTTACCTCAATCAATCGCCGCAACAACCCCGTGAACGTGATTACGCCTACGCCGGTTCGTTTTATGCTTTTGCCATCTGGATAGGATTGGGCGTACTCGGAATTTATGAATCATTGAAAAAATACCTGAGCGAAACGCCGTCAGCAGTTTTAGCAACGGCAGTTACCCTGTTTATTCCCGCACTAATGGCGGCCGAAAACTGGGACGATCACGACCGTTCTGACCGTTACATTGCCCGCGATTTTGCCTACAACTACTTGAACTCTGTAGAAAAAGACGGGGTAATATTTACCAATGGCGATAACGACACCTTCCCGCTTTGGTACATTCAGGAGGTTGAAGAGGTGCGAACCGATGTTCGCGTTATTTGCCTTCCTTACCTGATTACCGATTGGTACATCGACCAAATGAAATCGAAGTATTACGAATCAGAACCGGTTCCTTTTAGCTTAAATAAAAACCAATATGTGTTGGGTAAACGCGATCAGGTTCCTGTTTTTGAACGTGTAAGCGATGCCGTGGAGCTAAGACAGGTTATTGATTTTGTTGGTAGCGATGATGCTCGTACTCAGGTTCAAACCACCATGGGCGAAAAAACCGACTATTTCCCAACCAAAAAATTCAAAATTACCGTTGATAAGGAAAAAGTGCTTTCGGAACAAGTGGTTAAAGAAGACCAGGCCGGGGAAATTGTAGATGAAATTCGTTGGAATATTGGAGCAAACTATATTCTTAAAAACGATTTAATGATACTCGATTTGTTGGCATCGTCCAACTGGGAGCGTCCCATTTATTTTGTAACGGTGGGAACCGGAAACGAAACCAATATGCGTGATTACTTCCAGCTCGAAGGATTTGCCTACCGTTTTGTTCCCATTAAAACGCCATTCGACTATCAATCCATTGGTCGCATCGATACCGACATACTTTACGATAACCTGATGAACAAATTCCGCTGGGGGAACATGGCCGAACCACACGTTTACCTCGACGAAAACATCCGGCGTACCATTCGTATTGTTAAAATTCGCAACAACTTTGGACGACTCGCAAAAGCACTCGTTGCCGAAAATAAAAAAGATTCGGCCAAACAGGTTATGCTGCGTGGACTTGAGGTGCTTCCTGTAGAAAAAATGGCTTTGGAATATTGGGATTCACATTTTGTAGAAGCCTTGTTCGAAGCCGGCTTGCAGGAACTGGGACGCGAGTTGGTTGAAGAAATGGCTACCGATGCCTTAAACGATTTGCGCTATTATACCAAACTCGACCGTCGATTCCCTAATCAGGCCGAACACGACAAGCAAATCTGCTTTGCTACCGTGCAATGGTTGAACGAAATGGCTCAGCGTTATGGAGAGAAAGAACTCAGTCAGCAATTAAATAAGACTTTTGAAGAAATGTATGGTTTGTTTATACAGGGAAACATACAATAAACCAAATTGAAACACAATAAAATAAAGCTACCTTGTTTATTCAGGGTAGCTTTTTTTGTTTGCATCTATATTTTTTGAGGATTTAATGGGTTCAAAAATTTGCAATTACAAGATTAATAAGCCATTAATAATAGTTTAAAAATCTGTAATCTTTTAGGTTTCCAATTAAGGTTCAAATTCAAAAATGTAAGCTCTAATAATTATCCTTCCAGCATATACTTAACTCCCTTTACGTTTTAGTACCGAAACGGATTCAATCAATTTTCGGAAAGCATCGGTAATTAAAAGCACATACATAAGCAAGGAGAACAACCAGATAATACCGAGATTAAAGGTATAGGTATCTATCTCGAGCGAACCCAGTTTCTTCACCGGGGCGTAAAAATGCGCGCGTCCGTTTGAACTAACCGGGTCGCGATACACCGGGTCTGAAAGTTGCACGTAACCTTCGCCGGTGTCGTGTATCTTATGCAGTTCGTTGCGATTCATAACCAAATCGGCCAAAAAGTCGTTGTAGTAGTCTTTCTTCAGTGCAACCAAAGCTTCTTTGCTGCCCAGTTGATTGGTAAGTTCATTCACTTGTTCATCGAGCATGCTGATGGCTTTGTTTTGTATCTTCTGGTAATATTGGGTAACCAGTTGCAGGTGTTCCTGAATTTGCTTTATCAGGGCATCGTTTATCTTTTCGGGTTGTACCAGCGAAATGGCTTTGAATGGATATTTGGGAGTGCGCTGATTCAGCTTCAATAATTCGTTGTGTAAAATCTCTACATGATGCGCTCGTGCTGCATCATCTTCAGAATATTGAATTTTTGAGATACGGGCGGCTAAAGCCGGAATCAGGTACGAGGCAATATAGCTGGCTTCGCTTTTCTTTTTTTCGAGGAAATAAAAATGTTTTTGGTATTCGTTATCGCGGAACTGCTTCACTGCAATGCCTTCGTACGCCCATCGCGACACCATCAAATCGCCCAGGAGCGGAACGTGCTCGTACGAGCTTATGGAGCGGTTCAGCTTTTCGAATTTTACCATGGTACCGCTAAAAAGTAGTTGCGGAACCACCAGAAAAGGAATCATAATGTAGATGGTGATAACCGAATCGAGTGCTGCTGAAATATTCAGACCAATCATGTTCGATGCACAGGCTGCTGAAAAAAGCATCAGCCAGTGCGCCAGGGTAAGCCCGTTTAATTCCATAATGCTGTGGCCTATGAGCACAAAACTTAGGGTTTGTATGGCCGAAATCAGAAAAAGTATCAGTATTTTGCTGTTGAGGTAACTGAAACGGCTCAGGTTCAGAAATTTCTCGCGTTTCAGTAGTTGCCGGTCTTTTATAATCTCTTCGGCACTTACCGTAAGTCCTATAAAGATGGCCACCACTACAGCCATAAACAGGTAAATGGGGACATTCTCGTTGGCGCTAAACACGTAAGCCGTAGGATTGTCGCTGGTACCTTCAATATATTTGGTAAAGTACGCCAGAATGGCTGCCAGTAGGGGAGCTTCGAGAAAATTAATCAGAATATACTGCCGGTTCGATAGTTTTGATAGGATGTTGCGTATCGAAAAAATACGGAATTGTTTGAAAACTCCGGGAATGGCAAAATTATTTTTGGGCAGTTCCTGTTTTTCGAAATCCATTTTGTTTTTCGATGCAATATTTTTCAGATACAGTCCGGCCCATTCCTGTGGTGCGGTTTTACGGATGCGGGTCACCCGCCCGTATTCGTCCACCACTTTCGACTCAACAATTTGCAGTACCTTTTCGGGGTTGATGTTTCCACAATGGTAACATTCGGCTTCCATGGCGTTCACATGGTTGCTCATGGTTTTAAAATAGACGACCGAATCTACCGGGTTTCCATAATAAATAAGGTAACCACCCCGGTCCATGATAAGCAGTTTGTCGAACATCTTAAAAATATCGGACGAAGGCTGGTGGATGTTTACAATAACCAGTTTGCCTTTTAGGGTAACTTCCTTAAGCAGGTCCATCACCATTTCCGAATCCATCGACGAAAGTCCCGAAGTGGGTTCATCCACAAAAAGCACCAAAGGTTCGCGAATAAGTTCCAGTGCAATGTTTAACCTTTTCCGTTGTCCTCCGCTAATTGTTTTTTTCAAAGGATTTCCCACAACCAAATCTTTGGTTTCGCGCAAGTCTAGATCGTCCAGTATTTTGTTAACGGCCACTTCAATCTCGGCTTCGCTGTAGTCTTTAAAACACAGCCGGGCATTGTAATACAGGTTTTGGTAAACACTCAGTTCTTCAATCAGTAAATCGTCCTGAGGAACAAAACCAATAACGCCTTCCAGCCTTTTTTTGTCCTTATGCAAATCGTATCCGTTAATAAGTATTTGTCCGCTTTGGGGCATCAGGTTTCCATTCAGCACATTAAGCAGGGTCGATTTTCCCACACCGCTGCCGCCCATGATTCCAATCAGTTCGCCGCCGTGTTCACTAAAGTTAAATTTATGGATGCCGTTTGTGCTGTTTTTAAAACGAAACTCCACATCTTTGGCGGTAAACACTACTTTTTGTTCCAGATGCGAGCCAATAAATTTGGCAGCAATATCGCTGTAATAGATAGTTCCTAAACGCGAACTGCGAATGGCTGAACCTTTGGGCAGAATATAGGTGCGGTTTAGTAAAATGCTGTGACCATTCAGATATAAATCGGTTTCGCCCACATAGCGAAAAGCGAACATGTTAATCGACGGAAGGTTCAGCATTACTACGCGGCCGCTCAGTTGTTTAAATTGAATGTGCTTAAAGCTTTCGGCAGGTGCCTGGGTATTGCTGTCGAGAATAAGTACCTGTTCTTTAAAAGGAATTTTATCGATGTTTCCGTCCAAAATAAAGTTAAAGCTGTTTTGGTATTCGTCTTCAGGAATATTGAAGACATCGGAAACCGTTTTTACAAAATCGAGTTCCTTTTCTGATATTACTTCACCATAGCTGATAAATTCAAGCAATTGCAGCACTACCAGTATTTTTTGATCCTGTTGCAGTTCCTCGTTAATTTGCTGGCAAATACGCAGTACTTTAACCGAATTCGACGAGGTGCGTTTGCGGTCGCGGTTTCCATCGCGCGACGAAGCTCCTCCCTGGTGAATCTCAACGTAGTCGCCAAAGAGTTCCAGGTATTCTTCTACCTGGGTTTGGCTGAGTTGCATCTTTAAATAACTTTCGACAATGGAACGCGACTTGGTGGAAACACCATCTTTATTTACATGTGCAATTATGGCAAATAGCTGCATCAGGGCCTTAAGTACCGATTCACTCATAATAATTTGGTTTAAGTGGGATTAAATTTAAGAAAAATTACAATCGTTTAAGGCTTGTAGTAAAATAATACCCAAAAAATTATTAGTGAAATTCAAATTTCAAAATCCTGTGTTTATGGGAAAGACAGCTATCTAATGGATTTAATAACTTACTTCTGCAAATAAAGTTAGTATCGATCGGCTGCAAAATTGTATCTAATTGCGATTATAAATAAGATGGATAGGGGTTTAATACCCGTGATTTTTTTATTTTAGCCCAGCATTTTCAAGAGTTAAGCAGATGGAAACAATATTTCTCGGTTTAGGTGGTAATCAGGACGATAGATGGCTTTTACTGGAGCAGGCTAAAGCGATGGTAAGTCAAAATGTGGGAACCATTACTAAAGAATCGTCGGTTTATGAAACGCCTCCCTGGGGATTCGAGAGCAAGGATTATTTTTTAAATCAGGTAATTCAGGTAGTTACCCCATTGGAACCCGAAACTTTGATTCAGGAATTGCAGGCCATTGAAAGTTCACTGGGACGGATACGTGGAGCTCAACAATATGCATCGCGCAGCATGGATATTGATTTGTTGTTTTACGGAAACCGGATTTTACAGACCGAAGAACTTCAGGTTCCACATCCGCGTCTGCACCTGCGGAATTTTGTTTTGCATCCCCTGAATGAAATAGCCCCTGCTTATATACATCCCATACTAAAAATGAATATAAAAGAATTGCTGGCTGTAAGCAGCGATGACTCCAAATGCTTTAAGGCCTCAAGGGATTGAGGCCTGTAATAAAAATTGAAAGCACTTTTATTCTTTGGCTCCGTAGGCTAAGTCGCCGGCATCGCCCAAGCCGGGAACTATGTACGATTTTACCGTTAGCTCAGAGTCAATAGCTCCAGTCCAAAGGGTGTATTTCTTGCCCACCAGATTTTTTTGCATGTACTCAATTCCCTCTTTACTGGCAATTACTGAAACAATATGGGTGTGCTTTGGGGTTCCCTTACGTAAAAGTGCTTTGTAGGCCAACACCATCGATGCTCCGGTGGCCAGCATCGGATCGACCAGAATAACTTCTTTTCCATCGACTGTAGGCCCCGAAATGTGTTCAAAATTAATCTGAAAGGTTCCGTCTTTTTCGTATTTACGATAGGCCGTAATAAAAATATTTTCAGCCTTGTCGAACGAATTCAGGAAGCCCTGATGAATGGGTAAGCCGGCCCGCATAATGCTGGCTATTACGGGTTGCGCGCTTAATACGGGAACTTCTGCAATGCCTAAAGGGGTAGTTACTTCTGTGGAATGAAATTCCATTTTTTTGCTTATTTCATAAGCAAAAATTTCGCCAACACGTTCCAGATTCCGGCGAAAGCGCATGCTGTCCTGCTGAACTTCCTGATCCCTGATTTCTGCTATGTATTGGTTAAATAGTGAGTTGTTCTCGCCAATGTTTATCACCATTTCTCCTGCCGTTTAAATTATGTTGTAAAAGTGCGAAAAATATCTGTAAAAAGTGGTATGTGAGGGCAATGCTTTTTTAAATCTTTAAGGTATTTGTCAGCAGGTTTTTTGTGAGCATGTATTATTAAAAGCTATAATATGCCTTCGTCGGCAAAACTTAAATAGCTGGTATCGCCAATTATCAGGTGATCAATTACCTGAATGTCGAGCGGGGTGGCTGCTGTTTTTATTTTCTCGGTAATCGTTTTGTCGTTTTGACTGGGTTGTGTGTTCCCTGATGGATGGTTGTGAACCAAAATAAGGCTGCTGGCCAGTTTTTCAATGCCGTGCTTCAGAATAATCTTCACATCGATTACCGTTCCGGTGATTCCACCGGTGCTGATGCGCTCTTTATCGATAAGTGCGTTAGCGCGGTTCAGGTAAGCCACCCAAAACTCCTCGTGGGGCAAATCGCCCAGCAGGGGTTGAAACAATTCAAAAGCATCGTTGCTGCATGTAATTTTTTTCCGGTTCAGGTCGGCCAGTTTACGGCGCTTGCCCAGTTCCAATGCAGCTATAATGGTAATGGCCTTGGCCTCGCCAATACCGTTTACTTTTTTTAAGTCGTTTACATTTTGTTTTCCCAACAGGTGCAGGTTGTTTTCGGCATTGGCCAGTATATTTTTAGCCAAATCGACAGCCGACAGGTTTTTAGTTCCGGTAGCCAGCAGTATGGCAATTAGTTCGGCATCGCTAAGCGAAGCTATTCCTTTGCTCAGGAGCTTTTCCCGGGGCCGGTCTTCAACAGCCCATTGCTTGATGGTAAGGTTCTGATAGCTTTTCATGGACCCGCATTTGGAACAAATTTACAAAATAGTATGCAAATTATTGCGGAGTGTGTTTTTGTAAAATATCGGTTTATGGGAAATAAAAAACAGCCACCGGCTCACCTGAGCTGATAGCTGTTTTTTTATGTGGAAGTATCTAAATTTCTTTATCTACCTGATAATGGTTTCTATCCGATGAGCTGCGTGATACCAGTTCGCCAAGGAAACCGCTCAGGAAAAGCTGGGTTCCAATAATCATACATACCAATGAAAGGTAAAAATAAGGATTGTCGGTCACTAAAATGGCACTGACCCCTTTGGCAATGGCTATCAGTTTTTTTGCACCTACAGCAAGGGCCGCGAAAAAACCAAACATAAACACAAGAATGCCCAGGGTCCCGAATAAGTGCATGGGCTTTTTGCCGAAGCGGGTCATAAATATAATCGACATTAAATCGAGGAAACCATTTACAAAACGTTCCAGTCCAAATTTGGTAACCCCGTATTTACGAGCCTGGTGTTTTACTACCCGTTCTCCAATTTTGGTAAAACCGGCTTGTTTTGCCAGAACAGGAATGTAGCGATGCATTTCGCCATAAACCTCAATCGATTTTACCACTTCGTTTTTGTAGGCTTTCAGTCCGCAGTTAAAATCGTGCAGTTTTATACCGGTTGCTTTGCGGGCAGTCCAGTTGTAGAATTTGCTGGGAATGGTTTTGGTAATAGGGTCGTAGCGTTTTTTCTTCCAACCCGAAACCATATCGTAGTCTTCCTTGGTTATCATATAGAAAAGTCCGGGAATTTCGTCGGGACTGTCCTGCAAGTCAGCATCCATGGTAATTATTACATCGCCTTCGGCAGCTTGAAAACCTGAGTGTAATGCAGCCGATTTGCCATAATTCCTGCGGAATTTGATACCACGTACTGAACCGTATTCCTGGGCAAGCAATTCAATCTCGTGCCACGATTTGTCGGTACTTCCGTCGTCGATAAGCAAAATTTCGTAGCTCAGGCTTTTTTCGTACATCACTTTAGCAATCCAGGCAACCAGTTCGCTAAGCGATTCTTCTTCGTTGTATAAGGGGACAACTATACTTAAATTCATACTTTGGGGTTTAATCGTTTTCCTGGGTGAATCGTACCGGGGTTTTAATGAATACGGCAGCCAGTAGTCCTACCAGCGCGCCCATAAATATATGCGATAAAAATACCACAAAAGCCATCATACCCGGAGTTATGGTGCTTTTGTAAAGCGTAATTAGTGTATCAACCTGTTCCGGAGTAAGCCCGGGTTGTTGCAAATAAATTAATTGTATCTGATCGATATAATAACTGATGCCCTGTGGTTGTATAACAGCATAATAAACATAGGAAAAAAAAGCGTAAATAAAGCCGGAGAAAAGCGCCAGTAATAGACTAAACTTATAGGCCTGGCGGTAGATAAAAACGCCCTCGTGCACCGTGTCGCGATATTTACGGCCATAAAAAAGCATTAAAAAAGCCATTATTGCCGTGTTAACCATGCCTATGGTGTCGCCGGGAATGTGTATCCGGTCCATGGCATGGAAAAGAAGTACGCTGGCCGAGCAGGCAAGACCCAGATAAAGACCTATGGTCATGGTGTATTTTACCGTATTGTTGGTTTCTGTTGTCATATTTTTTACTTATTGGGCAAAGATACTTTTTTGTTACTATTATTCCTTAAAATTTTTAAGGCGAATATAAAGCGCTTAAAGTGAATGGTTAAGAAAAAAATCGAATAGATTGGTCGCGCTAAATGGCTGGTAGGTTGCCTTTTCGGTAATTTGATAATTTTTAGCTGCGTGTTTGCAGGTTTTTGAATTATTACTACTTTTGTGCGCGGGTAAGTCTTATACGACCAGCTCCTGCTGAAACCCCCCAGGTCCGGAAGGAAGCAAGGGTAGGTGGTTGAGCGGTGCGATGTAAGTAGCTTACCCGTTTTTTTTAGAAACAACTCATGAAATCCAAAGTCTTCAGTTTACCGCAAGTGGGTGAGGTGTTAATTTGCAAACATCACAATGCTAAACATTTGTCGATAAAGCTAAGGCCAAACGAACCACCCAAAGTAGTTATACCCATGTTAATGACTTATTCCATGGGATTTCGTTTTGCGATAGAGAAAACCAACTGGATTATTGAGCACGCTAAAATACTTAAAGAGAAAACAGGACCCGGCTTCCGGTTTACCGATGAAACCGTGGTAGAAACCCGTTTTCATAAAATAAGAATTGGCCGGCACAAAGCCGTTCATGTGGGAAGTAAAAAAGAGGATGGTTTACTTACGGTTGTTTTTCCTGAAAAGGCCGATATAACCAATGAACAAAATCAGGACCTGTTGAGGAAGTTTGTTATCCGTGTTTTACGGACCGAGGCCAAAGCCTATTTACCCAAAAGAACACAATGGCTGGCCGATAAATTTGGATTTAGTATAAATGATGTAAGCGTAAAGAACCTTAAGTCACGTTGGGGCAGTTGTTCGTCAAAAAATAATATTAATTTGAATATTCATTTGATGCGCCTGCCTGAACATTTGTCAGACTTTATAATTTTGCATGAATTATGCCACACGATTCATCGGAATCATGGAACACAGTTTCACGCCTTGTTGAATAAACTTTGTGGAAACGAAAAGGCTTTAAATAAAGAACTTAAACAATACAGTACACAATTTTAATATATGGAGAAAATAACCGAACGTTTTATTCGCTACGCTAAAATTGATACGCAATCGAACGAAAAATCGACCACCTGCCCCAGTACCAACAAACAGTTTAATTTAGCTAAACAGTTAAAAGAAGAGTTGGAACAAATGGGAATAAATAAAAACGAACTCGATGAGAATTCCTACTTATATGCCACCATTCCGTCGAACGTAAACTTTAAAGTGCCGGCCATTGGTTTTATTGCTCATTTAGATACCAGTCCCGATATGCCTGCCGATAATGTGAAACCCATTATCGTTAAAAACTATTCGGGAAAAGATATTATTCTGAATCTGGAAAAGAACATTGTGCTTTCTCCTTCGGAATTTCCTGAGTTGTTGGACTATGTAGGTCAGGATTTGGTTGTAACCGACGGCAATACCCTGTTGGGTGCCGACGATAAAGCCGGAATTTCCGCCATCATGCAAATGGCACAGTATATTTCGGAGAACCCGGAATTTAAACACGGACCTATTAAAATTGCTTTTACTCCCGATGAGGAAATTGGTCGTGGTGCAAACCTGTTTAATGTGAAAAAATTCGGAGCCGATTTTGCCTACACCATCGATGGGGGAGCTGTTGGCGAGTTGGAATATGAAAATTTTAATGCAGCTCATGCTAAAATAAGCATTGTCGGTAAAAATGTTCATCCGGGTGAAGCAAAGAACAAGATGGTGAATGCCATTTTAATTTTGAACCGCGTAATTGGCGCTTTGCCTGTTGAGGAAACACCCCGGTATACCGAAGGTTATCAGGGATTTTATCACGTATTGCACGCATCAGGAAACGTGGAAGGCTCCGAGGCTGAATTGTTAATTCGCGACCACGATACCGATAAGTTTAATGAGAAAAAAGAACGTTTAAAGCAAGTAGTAAACGCTTTGAATCAGGAATACGGCAACAATTACATTACGCTGGAAATTGAAGATCAGTATTTCAATATGAAAAAAATGATTGAGCCATACTATCACATTGTTGAAACAGCCAAAGAAGCCATGGAGCAGCTTGGAATTGTTCCCAACATAAAGCCCATTCGCGGAGGAACCGATGGTGCCAGGCTTTCGTACATGGGACTGCCCACACCGAATATTTTTAGCGGGGGACATAATTTCCACAGTCGCTACGAGTTTGTTCCCGTACAAAGTATGGAAAAAGCCTGCGAAACCATGTTGAAAATTGCAGAACTTTACGTTCAGAAAAATGAACCGGCAAAATAGATACAACTAAATAAAAACTTAAAGAGGGAAGGCACAGTGCTTTCCCTTTTTTTGTACCTGAACATTTTATTGCCTTGGGAGTTTACCTGGTATGGTATTAATTGCCTGTCACCGAAAATTGCGCTATTAGACTGATGTTGCAAAGTATGATTAAAATTAGCGCTTTGGGCAGTTGATTCAGTTGCTTATTTCTATTTTTGTACCGACTAATTTAAAACAACATATCATGAAATTTTTTCTCGACACTGCAAACCTGGCACAAATAAAAGAAGCTCAGGAATTGGGCGTAATCGATGGAGTAACTACCAATCCTTCGCTAATGGCAAAAGAAGGCATAAAAGGCGAAGCGAATATCTTAAAACATTATGTTGATATTTGTGAGATTGTTGATGGCGACGTAAGCGCTGAAGTTATTTCGACCGATTTTGAGGGCATGATTGCCGAAGGTGAAAAACTGGCGGCTTTGCATCCACAGATTGTGGTAAAAGTTCCTGTAATAAAAGATGGAATTAAGGCCATTAAGTATTTATCGAAAAAGGGAATTCGAACCAATTGCACCCTGGTATTTACAGCCGGACAAGCTTTGCTGGCTGCAAAAGCAGGAGCTACTTATGTTTCACCTTTTGTGGGCCGCCTCGATGATATTTCGCACGACGGCATGGAGCTGATAGGCCAGATTGTTGATATGTTTAATTATTATGGTTTGGGAACTCAGGTTCTTGCTGCTTCAATTCGCAATACCATGCATATTATTAAATGTATTGAACTGGGTGCCGATGTGGCTACTTGTCCGCTGGAGCCAATTCTTGGTTTGCTGAAACACCCCTTAACCGAAAGTGGATTAAAGAAGTTTTTAGAAGATTACCATAAACTAAACGGCTAATTTTCACTATTTTTGGTGCAGTATTGCTTTGTTGTTTGTATGTTTATAGGCAATTACAATAAAGGAATACTGCATTTTTAAGGCTAAGCCTATGCTTATTAAAATTTATCCCGAGAACCCGAACCAGCGCGAAGTACAAAAAGTAGTCGATATTTTGCGTAATGGCGGTGTTGTTATTTTTCCGACCGATACGGTTTATGGTATTGGATGCGATATTAACAAACCCAAGGCAGTAAACCGGGTGGCGCGTATCCGCGGCATCGATTTGGAAAAAGCCAACTTCTCGTTTCTTTTTTACGATTTAAGCCATATTGCCGATTATACCAGCCATTTGGCCAACGATGTGTTTAAATTGATGAAGCGAAACTTTCCCGGACCGTTTACCTTTGTAGTTGAAGCCAATAATAATGTTCCCCGGATTTTTAAAGCCCGCAAAAAGACCATTGGTATTCGCGTGCCCGATAATGAGATTATTCGTACCATTATCAAAGAATTGGGCAATCCTATTTTAACCTCTTCCATTCACGACGAGGATGAAATTATTGAATATACTACCGATCCCGAATTGATTCACGAAAAATACGAAAACCTGGTCGATGCGGTTATCGACGGAGGTTATGGCGACAATGAACCATCGACGGTTGTTGATTGCACCACCGACGAGTTTGTAATTCTTCGTCAGGGAAAAGGAGATTTGCTTTACTAAGCCTTAAGCATTCGTTTAAGTTTGTTTTTACACTTCAGAAGTTTGCCCAGCTTTGGCTCATTCAGCGTTCCTGTATATTTTTCTCCTCGTTTCAGGAATTTTGTCATAAAAGTATTTGAGCTAAGCCCCCATTTCATCAGGAACTGATCGCTACCTTTATTTATTCGTACTCTTTTGGTCGATTTAGAGCCAAAATGATAAACTTTGCTGTTTCCTAATCCTTTAAAATGTCTTACTCCGGCTTTCCAGAGTTTCATCGATAAATCGGGATCGGAATACATGCCTGGTGAGAACTCAATACTCATTCCTCCAACCAAGTCCCAAAGTTCAGTGGGTAAAATATTGGGGGGCCAGGTGCTCCCAAACCAATCGGCTTTGTTTAGCTGAACCACATCGTTAAGTAAATCCGCTTCGCGGAAAGTCTCTAAATCGCGTCCGTAATTCTGAACCAGAACGCAGGGGTTTCCGGTTTCAATGGGTTCAATCATTGTTGCCGAGAGCATAAAAAGGCGATGGTTTAATTGTTTTATTTCGTTATCGAAAGCTGAGTCCCACCCGGGAAGTAAATACATGTCGTCGTTAATATAAACCATGTAATCGGTTTTAACCAGCGAGCGACAAGCGTTTAATCCATAGCAAATGCCCATATTTTTAGGACTGTACACATAATCCAAATCGGTTTGCGATTCAACCCAGTTCAAGGTTCCGTCGTTTCCTTCGTTAATCAGAACAATAAGCTGATGGGTAAAACTGGAATTTTTGCGGATACTGTTTATGCAAAGCTGAAGGTACTCCAGATTGTTCCAACTGGGAATAAGTAAGGAATATTTTAATGGAGCAGAATGGTCGCGATTTACTTTTTTTAAATGGTTGAGCATGGTTAAGCGTTTTTGTTTTTTTGTAATTCAAGCATCTTTACATATTTTAAAAAGTTTTCGTGGCTGATAATCAGGCAAACCACAAAACCATAATAGCCGTCTAAAAAACCAAGTTTTAACAGGTAATTACGCAAGAAGCGCCAGAAGGGAAACAATACTACTTTAAATACGTTTGCCTTGCGACCCCGGCTTACGGCACTTTCGGCACCCAGCGATGAAAAACGATTGGCCTGGGAAATATGATCCTGAATTGATGTGTAAGAGTAATGCAACAAATCGCCTTTTAAAAATGCAGTAGTGGTACCGGCCTGCATTTCAATTTTTTCGTGAATTTTTACACCGCCCCAGCGTCCTTTTGTTCTGTCGTACAAGCGAAGTTTACGGTCGGGATACCAGCCCGAATGTTTTATCCATTTGCCGCAATAGTTGTTCAGTCGGTTAAATTCGTAGGCATCGGCATCAAAATTTTCCTTAACTTTTTTTATTGATGCCAGCAATTCTTCCGATAGTTCTTCATCGGCATCGATAGATAAAATATGATCATATTGTGCCGATTGATCAGCAAAGTTTTTCTGTGCAACAAAGTTATCGAAAGGATGCTCCATAAAAGTTACCTCCAACTCATTGCAAATTGCTTTTGTGTTATCGTTGGAGTAGGAATCAACCACTAAAATCTCGTCGGCAATGGGAGTCACTGATTTAATGCAGCGTGCAATATTTTTTTCCTCGTTTAGGGTTATAATAACAACTGATAATTTTATCATTTTTTATTGCTTGATGAGAATAATAACAAAGTATAGAAAAAAATGTAAAACGAAACTCCAGCCTGAGTTTCCAGCGTGTCTTCGTTTAGCATGCTTATAAAAGTTATAAATACAAACGAAATAAGCATCAGATTCTGTTTGTTTCCCTGCCATATAAGGGGTAAAAACATACTGCTCAAAGCCAGCAGAAATCCCAAAATCCCAAAAGCTACAAAAAAAGTAAGGTATTGATTGTGTGCTCGGTGTTGATTTTCAGGATGCAGGCGGGAATCAATTTCTGCAAAAGCTTTTTTGTAATCTTTATTTAAATCGCCGGTACCCACTCCCAACCAAAAATGTTTTGAGATTAAGTGTCCGGCTGCTTTAAGGTATTCAATGCGCTGAGCCACCGATTTGTTATTGGCGTCTCCACTTTTAAAGTACCTGTCGAGTTCCCATAAAATGCTATAGGCTTTTATGTAGGGAATAAATTTGCTTCGATATACACAGCTGGCATAGCCTTTTTCTATCATTTGAATGTCTTCGGGTTCTAATGCCAGCAATCCATCCTGGTCTTTTGGTAGCCCCTTTGAAGTCAGGTAACGAATCATGGTGGCCCAAATGGAATATCCGTTTGCATCTTTTCCATTAAAAGGAATTGAGCTTAAATTGGGCCAGGTTTGTCCCAGTTCTTTGTAACTAATTAAGACCCGGACATAATGCCCGTTTTCTTTGGTCCGTGTAGTGGTATCGTTTAGGTACAGGTTGCCACGGGGGGTTTTATTGGGAAGTTCACTAAAAGCTATGGTAGGTTTAAAATAAAAGTTATATATCAAAACTCCAAGTAAGGTACTTGTCCCCAATACAAGTAGCAGAAGAACCAGCCATCCCGCTATTTTTAAGTATGCTTTGGTAATTTGTTTGTAATAGAAAAAGAAAAGGAAGAAAACCAGAAAAAACAAAATGACCCAGCTGGTTACCGACTGTAAAATCACCAGAAAAAAGAGCATCCACATGAATAACACGGATAAAGCCAGTGCTTTGTTTTTTTGTTTTAAGTGAAGCGCTTCGGTAATAAATTTACCAAGTATAACCAACACGAATACAATCATTAAACCAAAACGTATGTGCGAAATAAAAATGGAAGCTTCGCGAATGTCGGCATAAGGATAGGGGTAAATTCCCGTGAGTATGGACATTGTAACCATGGTGCCGCTGAAAACAGCCAAAACAAATACAGCTAAGATTAAATTCAACTCTTTTTTTGTGATGGGGTTTGTGGTTCCCAGCAATAAAGGAAATACCAACAAGGGCAATTTAATTTTTATATCGTGCAGGGCATAAGTGTAATCAGAAGTATTAAAAAGCCATAAAAAATGAAGTAAGGGCAGAATCAGGAACAGGTGTAAAATGCGATTGCTTTTTAAGCGTTGCCACTTGTTTTTAAAATCGCCCTCGATGAGCCAGCTCAGTAATAAAAAAAACTGCGAGGCTCCCACCAAAAAAGGAGAAAGTGGTAAGCCTATCGACAGCATAAGGAGTGACAATACCAGAAGTGATCTTCCGGGTTTTTTAAAATTTAAGGCTTCCAGCATTTGAAGGTTTGTAAAAGCCATAGCGGATTAATGAAATACAGTAATAAATCCTTGCTCCGATTCATAGTTCTCATTACCGTCCAGGGGGGTTATAACATAATAGTAGGTTCCCGGATTAACTTTTGTTCCGTCGGGTAACATGCCGTCCCAGACTATTTGTTCCTGTCCACTTCGTTTAAACAGTAAATTTCCCCACCGGCTATATATCTCAATCGAAAAACGACTCACTCCGTTCGATGTAACAATAAATTCATCGTTTACCTTATCTTCATTTGGTGTAAACACATTGGGAACCTTAAAGCGGTCGTATATTTCCAGGTTTTTGCTAATAGAGTCTGTGCATCCTTTTGAATCGACAACCCGCATTTTTACCGTGTAATTTCCTGCAGCCGGGTATTTGTATAAGTAGTTTCGGTTTTGGGTTTCAACAGATGCGCTGTTGTCGCCAAAATTCCAGATGCATTGAGTAAACGAATTGTAAAGTGTTGATGAGTCGGTGAATATTCGGCTATAACTGGAGTATCGGGTGGTATCGATCAGAAATTCGGCGCTAGGGTTTTTTGAGATTTGATAGGTTCTGCTTTTACTGTAGGTGTTGGCTCCGCTAACAATGGAAAGTGTTACGGTATAAGTTCCACTGTCGGCATAACTGTGGCTTGGATTTTGGTCGGTGCTCCCTTCGGTATCACCAAAATCCCAGGTCCAACTGTCAGCAACTACTGAGGCATCAGTAAAATTTAAGGTATTTCCCTGGCAAAGATTTCCCTGAATGGTAAAGTCGGCTTGTGCAAAAACACCATTAAATTGAAGCGATATAAACAGTAGTAAAAGGTATTTATGCATGGTTCTTACGTTGATTTTTCAGGAGTACATTCCTTCTTACAAACATAAAAAAATTATGGATGCAACGAAAAAAGATTGGATTGAAGTTAGCAAAATATTTACCAAGACGCGATTAAATGTTTTTGGTGAGTTTTTGAACCACTTTAAAACTGCTCAGAAACTCTTTGGCAATTACCCGCAAAACGGTATAAGTTGGTATGGCCAGAACCATTCCGCCTATTCCGGCTAAACTGCCGGCCATCATAATTATTAAAAATATTTCTAAAGGATGCGCATTAACGCTACTGCTGTAAATCAGGGGTTGAAACAACACATTGTCGATGGTTTGTACGGTGGCAAAAACCAGAACCATCCATCCGATTAAGGGCAATAATTCCGATTGAAAAGGTAAATCGATATTGGTGGCTATGCCAATAAGAATGCTGAATGCAGCACCAATCCATGGCCCAATGTAAGGTATCACGTTCAGAATGCCGCTGAATAAACCACACAGAACGGCATGTTCAAATCCAATGCCCACCAGCCATAATCCCAGGGTAACCAGAATCATTACCAGAATTACTTCGATAATTATTCCGCCCAGGTAGCGGGTTAACAACGATTTTATCGAGTTTAATATGTGTTTAATCTCGTCCGAAAACTGATCGGGGATAACCAGCATAAGTCCATCGGAAAAAAGGGAAGCATCTTTTAAAAAGAAAAATGTGATGAACGATATGGCAAAAAAAGCAATTAACAAACTACCCAGTGTGGCGGTCAATCCTGAAAAAATATTCGATAAATACGATACATTTAAAACAGACATTAGCCGGGTAGTTATATAATTCTGAAAATCGGTACTGTTTTCGAATAAACCCAGGTTGAGTAAAGCCTGTTGAATGTGTTCAAGCGGTTCCTGGATTCGGGAATATAGCGTGTTAACGTCGATTTGTGAAAGTACGTTGGCCTCGTGTATAACCAAAGGAATGAAAAGGCTGAAAAACAAAATTATGGCTCCCCAGATTACAACCAAAGTAATGGCGGCAGCCAAACTTTTTGGCATCGATTTTTTTCGGATTTTAAGTTTTGCCAGTAGATTTAATAAGGGTTGGCCTAAAATGGAAATTGCCGCTGCAATAAGCACATAAGCCACCAGCGAACGGAAATACCAAAGACCGGCTACCAATAAAGCAATGCCAATAAATCCTATTATGTAACGAACGCGTTTATCCATAAGGTTTGTTTTTTAATGTGCTAAGGTAAGGTATAGATGCCGTAAACCGGATAATGATCGGACAAATTATTTCGAAATAAAGTAAAGTGAGTGCACTCCAGCACTTGCTCATAAAGTATGTAATCGATACGTAAAGCGGGAAAGAAGCGCGGAAAAGTTCCACCCATACCAATTGACGATTGTTTAAAGGAATCGGTGAAACCTTTACTCAGCGATTGGTAAGTGTATGATGCCGGCACATCGTTAAAATCGCCGCAAAGCATTATCGGATAAGGCGATTGTTCCATTTGTCGGATTATTTCCTGTGTTTGAACGGCTCTTATTTGTGATGCGTTTTTTAAGCGGTGAATTACCCCTTTGGCTCCTTTTATTCTTGCTTTGTCGTTCAATGCCGGAAGACTGTCGATAAAGACATAATCTTCTTTTAAAAATTTTACCGATTCCAAATGACAGTTTATTATTCGCAGGGTGTCGTCGTTTATTTTCACATCGGTAACAATGGCCATGTTGTGTGTGTTCGGAAAATGGATATCGCTTTTGTTAACAATGGGAAAGCTGCTATACGTAGCAATTCCAAAGTTGTGTCCGTTGTTTAGTTGACTGCTGAAGGCAATGTGAGCATAAGTGAATCGCTGATTTTGCATCAGGGAATCGTGAACAGGAAATGTGCCGTTGTTCGATGTAAAATATTCCTGAAAACATGCCACATCGGGCGAAACAGCACGAATAAACTGGTAAAACTCACCCAACGATTGTTTGTTTTTTCGCCAGTTATACAAATCGAAAACTTTAACATTGTACGACAATACTGAAAAAGTAGTATTGAATTGTTGGGTCTCGCGTGGCGGAATTAAATGAAACGTTTCGAGCAGGGGTTTGTGAACCAGCAAAAGAGCAAGCAGCGAAAATAAAAAGTAGTACTTCTGAAAAACAAGCCAGAAAATTAGAAATCCCAGATTAACAAAGACCAATATATGGAAAAACAAGGCAAAGATTGTTAACCCAGGAAGTAAAGCCGGAGAAATTTTGCCGCCGGCAAATCCCAATAGCAACAACACAATTACTATTGCATTGAAAAATAAGATAATTCGTTTTGCCAGTCGGTTAATCATAGGTTATTAATTCGCCGAAAGATACAAATAGCAACGCAAAACTTAAAAAAATGCGTTTAAAACCTGAACGGCAACAAAGTTTTTAACCTTAGTTTTTACGACTTTGCCGGAACAGAATTTCTTTTTCCTTACTGCTTAAACTCTCGTAGCCCGATTTGGCAATTTTTTCCAAAATGGCATCTATTTCTTTTTGTTCGGTTTGTTTTCGGGCGTTGTATTCAATCTCCGTTTCACCCCGTCGGTAAGTTACTTTTAATTTACTTTTGGGTTTAAACCAGTCAGCAAGTGTATCCATAGTTTTTCCGAATCCTTTCGATAAATCGGTTCCGCTTTTTAACTGTGAACTAAATAGATAGCCAAACAGAGCTCCGCCCAGGTGAGCCAGATGTCCGCCCGCATTGCCGTCGGTAATTAGAATTAAATCGAGCAAAACCGAAACCAAGGCAATGTACTTGAGTTTTACCGGGCCAATAAACAGCAAATATATGGTGTAATTGGGGACATATACTGCTATGGCTACCACAATGGCCAATACTCCGGCCGATGCACCCAGGGCATACGAAAAAGGCAATGCGTTTTCGAAACCTGGAAAAATGTTATAGGCCAGTATGTAAAAAGCAGCACCGCTTAATCCGCCCAGCAGGTAAACGTTCAACAATTGTTTTCCGGTAAGGTATTCCAAAAATATTTTACCCAGCCAATAGAGCCACAACAAATTAAAAAGAATGTGCAAAAATTGCTGATGCAAAAACATATAGGTAAAAATTGTCCAGGGCTTATAAAGCAATTGGCTGAACTGTGCGGGAGCAGCTAACCAATCAATCAAAAAGTTGCTTCCCTGAATGGCAAATAGCAGGTAGGCTGCATCGACCAGTTTTACCATCACAAAAACGCCAAGATTTACATATATTAAGCGGGTAAGCATGCTGCCACGCTTAAACGTATCTTTCAATTCATCAAAAATTCCGGTTCCTGTCATCATAAGCTTTTACTTAAAAACGATCGTATTTTCCAATTCCTTTGCTGTTCCAGTATTTTATTAAGAAAAATCCAAATATCATTCCTCCCAGGTGGGCAAAGTGAGCCACGTTATCGCCCGGTTGTGGAATAACAGCAGCAAAAAGTTCAATGGCTCCATAAATTATCACAAAGTATTTGGCCCGGATTGGAATGGGTGGAAACAACAACATAAGTTGAGTGTTTGGAAACAACATTCCAAAAGCCAGCAACACGCCAAAAACAGCACCCGAGGCACCAACCGTTGGAATATTCACATGCATTTCGAAAACTTTTGCCATAATGGCTGTGGCTTCGTTAATATAACCCGGGTTGTTTGGCTGCGAACTGAACGACGATATAAAATCATTTACTCCGGCACTTGCATTGGGTAGGTAATCGCGGATATAGCCTAAAAATAACTCGGGCGAAGGAGTGTTGGCAAAAGCTACAATGGCTTCGCGCATTCCTGATAAGCTGTAGTAATTTACCGCACTGTGTAAAGCCGCAGCTCCAATTCCGGTAACAAAATAAAAGATTAAAAAACGTTTTGGTCCCCATACCAACTCCAGCATCCGGCCAAACATAACCAGGGCAAACATATTGAAAAATATGTGGGTTAAGCCCCCGTGCATAAACATGTGAGTAACAAACTGGAAGGGCTTAAAGTATTCCGATTGAATATTGTGTAAAGCTAAAAGTCGTGTTAAATCAAAGCCAACAGATGGTAGTACATTATCGGCTAAAAACACAAGAATGTTAATAATCAACAGGTTTTTAATTACCGGAGGTAAGTTTCCAAATAAGGGTGCTCTATACGATTGCATCTTTTTCTATTTTAATTTTTTTTCAAATTCGTCCATTCCAATAATGCTGACGATGTTTTTTCCGTCGGGAGTTAAATTGGGCATTGGCGAAACAAATAATTTATCGTTTATGTGTGCCATTTCCTCCTGACTTAAAATTTTTCCGTACGGGATTGACAAAAACTTTGCCAACGAGCGAACCATGTTTTCGCGCAAAGCTTCTTTAAAATCTTTTTGATTTTCTTTCAGGTTGTCAATTATCTGATTTACCCATGTTCCGACGTCGCTGTCGGGGAATTCGGCCGGAATACTGTTTACAACAAAGGTGTTGGCGCCAAAGGCTTCCACCTCAAATCCCAGGCGGTTTACCTCTGAAATTATTGAGCGAAAAAGCTCTGCATCTAAAGTGTCCAGTTCCACTTTTTGCGGATACAATAATTTTTGACCGAGCCCGGCCTGGGTTCCCATCTTATAAATGTATTCGTCGAATAAAATTCGCTCGTGCGCCCTTTTTTGGTCAATAACCATCAGGCCTGACTTTACGGCAGTTAATATGTACCGTCCTTTGAGCTGAAAGTACCGTCCCGATTCGCTTGAGTGATTCGGGGTAAAAGTTTGTTGCATTGGAGCCTGTGGAACCTGGTTTTCAGGCTGAAAATGTTCTTTAGGTTCTGCATCAAATCCATTGTAGAGCGCCTGCCAGTCGAGAGGTGGTTTTTGGGTAGAAGTATTTCCACCAGAGTGGTTGTGATTCGATGTTTTTGAATGGTGTTGCGAATCGAAGGGGTTGTAATTGGGATTTATTTTTATTTGCGGTGGTTCAACCGGTTCTCCTTTGCGCAGGTTGGGAATATCAAAGGCTTGTTCCTGGTTAAAATCGATACTCGGAACCAGACTGTGCTTTCCCAGTCCTTCTTTTACTGTGGCTTGTACAATGGCCCATAATTCGCGTTCGTTTTCAAACTTTATTTCAGTTTTTGTAGGGTGAATGTTAATGTCGATGCTGTTGGGGTTGACATCGAAATAAATAAAAAACGAAGGAAGCATTCCTTGCGGAATAATGTTTTCATAGGCCGAAAGTAATGCCTTATAAAAATAAGGATGCTTCATGTAGCGGTTGTTTACAAAGAAAAACTGCTCGCCGGGACTTTTTCGGGCGTGTTCGGGTTTGCCAACATAACCTTTTATTTTAGCGATGCTGGTATCCGATTGTACGGGAACCAGGTTCTGACTGGCCGAGCGCCCCAAAACATTTATTATTCGGTTGTATATTTTTGATGCAGGGAGGTTGTAAATTTCAACATCGTTATGAATGAGTTGCATTTCAATTTCAGGAAATCCCAAAGCAACATGTTGAAACTCCTCCATCAGGTGTTTTAATTCGGTGCTGTTCGATTTTAAAAACTTACGACGGGCCGGAACATTGAAAAACAGGTTTTTTACCGATATATTGGTGCCATTCTGGCAGTTGACTGGTTTCTGTTCTTCGAATGTGGAACCTGAAATATGCAGGTAAGTTCCCAATTCGGCATCCTGTTTTTTTGTTTTCAATTCAACCGTGGCAATGGCAGCAATGGCCGCCATAGCTTCGCCACGGAAGCCCATGGTTCGGATGTCGAACAAATCGTTTGCTTTCCGTATTTTTGAGGTAGCATGCCTTTCGAAACACATGCGGGCATCGGTTTCTGACATTCCGCAGCCATTATCGATTACCTGAAGCAGGGTTTTTCCGGCATCTTTAACCACTACCTGAATTTTTGTGCTTCCGGCGTCAATTGAATTTTCGACCAGTTCTTTTAAAACCGATGCAGGGCGCTGAACCACTTCGCCTGCGGCAATCTGATTGGCAACACTATCGGGTAATAACTGAATAATATCGGGCATGAAAAACAGAAACTATTTAATTAAAAAGAAATAAAATATGGCTAAGAGTAAGACCAAAATAAGCAATAAGCGCATGTTCGATTTTTTTTGCGTACGGCGACTCATTTTAATGTAATGCGCCATTTCTTCTTTTGTGATGCGGCTTTTTCTTCCTTCCTTTTCGGCTTCAACCTCACGTTTGATTTGCTCGTTCCGCTCTTTTCTAATTTCAGCTCTTTCGTCGTAATAACGAGGAGTAAAGGTAAATCGTTTGTTTTTGGGTAAGCTAAAAAATCTTGCCATAATATTCCTATTGTTTAATGCTACAAAGGTATTTTTATTTATTGAATCAGGGTAACGCAAATACAGCAAATAATAAACCATACACGCTAAATAAAATCACTGATTATAAATTATTAGCAATCCTGCGAAAATATAAAGCACACTCGTTCAGTTGTTTAATTGCTGGCGAACAAAGTGTGTTTTTATGAGTCTGAAGTTAATGCTGTATACTTTTTAATTTTTGAGTTCTTTTTTTGCATCAGCTATAGAAAATTTAAAAATTATGTGTTATGTTTGCACCGCAAAAAAAGGAAACGATTTTTGTAAAGTTCTAAGGAAGGTTGAGAAAAAGTAATTTTTTTGAAAGATATTTTTGCAGATATAAAAAATTAATTACTTTTGCAGTCCGAAAACAAACGCTCCGTTCGTCTAGCGGTTAGGACGCCAGGTTTTCATCCTGGTAGCAGGGGTTCGATTCCCCTACGGAGTACTATAAATTTATTTTACACAATAATAAAATGGCAAATCATCAATCAGCTAAGAAAAGGATACGTCAGAACGAAGAGCGCAGGTTGCACAATAAATATTATGCTAAAACTGCCAGGAATGCAGTAAGAATGTTGCGTGCTACTACTGAAAAAGCTGAAGCTGAAGCGTTATTCCCAAAAGTAGCTTCAATGCTTGATAAATTGGCTAAGACCAATGTTATTCATAAGAATAAAGCTGCCAATTTAAAGTCAGGTTTAGCAAACCATGTGAGCGGTCTGTAATCAATTATTACTATATTGAGAAGCCTCAAGCCATGCTTGGGGCTTTTTTTGTTGTACCGTTTTTCTGAATTTAAATCTGATTCGGTAAATCCAGTTGTGCCCTGTTATAATCGCAGGGAATTCCTATGTCGATAAAGTAGCCCTCACATATTAAGGCTTGCATGTTCCAATGTGCCGTTTCTTTCTCAAGTATTTCTTTTTCGAATGAAAATTTTATGGGTAAGTTTAACGATTCAACGCTTTGTTTCTCGATTACATAAACACCACCATTAATTAAGCCTTCGTTTACCGGTTTTTTTTCGTTGAATTTAATGATTTGCGAATCGCGGGTTTCAACTGTTCCATACCGGTCGAATTGTTGCATGGGCTTTAAAGCCAGTGTAAGCTGGGCCTTTGACTTTTGGTGATGCTGTAATAACTGAAGTAAATTAACTTTAAAAAAGGTGTCGCCATTGAGCAGAAAAACGGTTTTGTTTTTTGTGAGTTGTAAGGCATTGGCAATTGCGCCTCCTGTGCCCAGTGGCTCGTTTTCAATGGCATAATCAATTTCTATTCCCAGGTATTGATTTCCAAAATAGTTTGATATGCTTTCGTGCTTGTGACCAACAGCTAAAACAACCTTATTTATGGGAAACTTTTTAAGGTATTGGAATAGGTAAGCTAAAAACGGTAAGTTACCGATGGGAGCCATGGGTTTTGGAACATCTTTTACCGCATCTTTTAAGCGGGTTCCCAATCCCCCGGCTAAAATAATTACTTCATCGGTCATTTTTTACCAAATAATCCTTCTTCAACCATTTCGCAAAAAATATGACCCAGCATAATGTGCGATTCCTGAATCCGTGGCGTGTCGAGCGAAGGAACGTTTAAAAGAAAATCGGAAAGATCGCGTAGTTTTCCGCCCATGGCGCCGGTCATTCCAACGGTAATCATTTTTTTGTCGCGGGCAACTTTTAGCGCTCTTACAATGTTTTCGCTGTTTCCCGATGTGGAAAAACCAATAATTACATCGCCGGGTTTACCCACCCCATTCACGTAACGCGAATAAATATCGTTGTACGAGTAGTCGTTGGCAACGGCAGTAACGTACGACGAATTTACATGCAGCGCTTCGGCCTCGAGCGGTGGACGATCGAAGTAGAAACGACCCGATAATTCGGCGGCTAAATGCTGCGCGTCGGCTGCACTTCCTCCATTGCCACAAAAAAGCACTTTACCGCCGTTTTGGTAGCAGTTTATTATTGCCTGTGCCACTTTTTCAACGGTATCGATTAAAGTTCCGTCGTTAATAATCTGTTGTTTGGTAGCTATGGAGCTCTCTATAATTTGTTGAACATTTATCTTTTTCATGTTAGCTTTTACATTTGCCTGCAAAAATACATTTTTAAATTTGGCTAACCTTACAATTAAAACTGTTTGTAAACTGCTTAATCGATGGTCCAGGTTTGCAGTCCGCTGGTTACAAATTCGTAACGTTTTACCTGTCCGCCATTTTCTTCGAGCATTTTTATTACCCGATGACGCGAATTTCCGGGGCAATAAAAAAACATGAACCCGCCGCCTCCGGCTCCCGATATTTTTCCACCGGTGGCTCCGGCTGAAAGAACTTTACTGTATAAAGCATCAATTTCAGGATTGGTAATGTTATCGGCCATTTGTTTTTTTTGTTGCCATCCAAAATCGAGAATTTCGCCAATTTGATGCAGTTCACCTTTTAACAATGCCTCTTTCATGGTCGAAGCCTGTTGTTTTATTTTTTGCATGGCCTCAATGGAACTTTCTTTTTTTTGAGTAACGTTTTGGCGTTGCGCATCAATAATTTGAGCAGAAATGCGGCTGGTTCCGGTGTAATAAAGTACCAGGTTGTAAGCCAGTTCGTTAAGTATTTTTGGTTTAATCCGAAGGGGATTTACGATTACTTTATCGTTATCATAAAATTCCATAAAATTTACCCCGCCAAAAGTAGCTGCGTATTGGTCCTGCTTTCCGCCCGCCATATCCAAATCGATGCGCTCAATTTCATAAGCCAGATGAGCCAAATCGTATTCACCCAAGGGCAGGTTTAACCATTCGGCAAATGCTCCTAAAACAGCTGTAACTAAAGTCGATGAGGTTCCAAGCCCTGATCCCGGAGGAGCATCAACATAAGTTGTTAAAGTAAAAGCCAGTGGTTTTTTTGAAAAATCGCGAACCACGCGGTTGTATATGCCTTTTAGCAAGTCGAGCTGACCATTTATTTCAAGTTTGGTTTCGCTGTTTAGCTCGTAGTATTCGCCTTTATCGACGGCATTAAGTACAATTCGATTATCGTTGCGTGGTTCAATGGTGGCGTAAGCGTACATGTTAATGGTGGCGTTTAAAATGGCTCCGCCGTACAAGTCGCTAAATGGAGAAACATCGGAGCCGCCGCCGGCTAATCCCAAACGGAGTGGGGCTTTACTTCTGATTAGCATGATTTTCAGTTAGTTGTTTGTAAAGTTGCTGAATGGTGGATGTCATGGTGTTCCAGGCGTACTTTTTCTTTTCTTCTAGAATATTCTCATGAAAGATAGTTGCCTTTTTGTTTTCAAAAAAATCGACCAGTTTATCGGCAATCGCTTTTGGATTGGGTTCTACCACGTAGCCCACTTTTTCGTCGGGAATAATTTCGGCCAGACCGCCTACATTGGTCACCAGCATAGGTTTTTCAAAATGGTAGCCTATTTGAGTTACCCCGCTTTGCGTAGCTGTTTTATAAGGCTGCGCAATAATATCGGCTGCTCCAAAGTAAGATCCCACTTCGGGGTCGGGAACAAAACGGTTATGTAGTTCAATGTGTTCCTGAAGCTTGTGTTTGTTTATTTGTTGGGTGTATTTTTCCTCGTCGGAATAAAATTCGCCGGCAATAATCAGTTTTACTTTTAATTGGCGAAAACGTTCGTCGGCAAAAGCCTCAATAAGTAAGTCCAGACCTTTGTAATCGCGTATCAGGCCAAAAAATAAAATGTATTGATATTGTGGATCAAGGTTCAGGTTTTGCAAAGCTTTCTGGCGTTCTACTTTTG
This sequence comes from Salinivirgaceae bacterium, assembly GCA_050179685.1. Lineage (GTDB taxonomy): Bacteria > Bacteroidota > Bacteroidia > Bacteroidales > SZUA-534 > GWE2-40-63. Next base: position 109,684 of record JBFXEW010000002.1, on the reverse strand, counting down.
GACCAAAGTTGTCGTACAAAGGATGCGGACAAAATGCCCGTGGTTTTCGAGTGTCAAAGTGGTCTAAATCGCTCAGTACGCTTTTCGACATGGCCACAAAGGCATCCACACTTTTCGAAAAATAACTTGAAAACAACTTGTCGCCTGGACGTTTTTCGTGAGGAATAATGTTGTCGAGTATCGAAATAACTTTGGTGTGTCCGTTTTTCTTTGCAATGCGTGCAATGGTTCCAAAACAGGGAGCCATAAATGGCAACCAATATTTTATGAGGAGCAAATCGGGTTTTTGTTTCCTTATTTTTCTTCCAACTTTTATCCAATTCAATGGATTGATGGAGTTTACCGACTGTTCAATTACAAGGTTTCTTGGAGCTTCCCAATCGGCAAATTGCGTTTTGCCCGGAAACAAAAAGCCCGGATACTGGAGCGTAAATGTTTCTATTTTTATGCTGGCTCCTTCGTCCTGAAAAGCGTTTGCCAGTCGTTCGTTATAAACAGCAAGCCCTCCCCGGTAAGGGTAAGCCGTTCCCAGTATGCATATTTTTTGTGCCAAAATGCTTTTCTTTTAGAATATGCGTAAAAGTATAAATTTATGAGGAAACTTCCTTGTGTTTATTGCACGAGGCGAATTATGGGAACAATAGTTTCTGTGTTGCTTATGACTTACGGATGAAGTCAAGAATTTCAGCGGTTTGGGTGGGATGAAACCAATGGATGTTTTCGTCGCGGTTCCACCAGGTAATTTGTCGTTTGGCATAGCGGCGCGAGTTGCGTTTAATCAAACGGATGGCTTCTTCCAAATCATAAGTTCCGTCAAAATGCCCAAAAAGTTCTTTATAGCCCACGGTATTTAGCGCGTTTAGCTGTTTGTAGGGATGGAATTTTCGGGCTTCGTCAACCAGACCTGCTTTAATCATGTCGTCAACACGTTGATCGATGCGTTGGTAGAGTTCGGCACGTTCCATTTTTAAGCCGATTTGAATAATTTTGAAGGGGCGGGGTTTTACCTGTTCGGTTCTTAAAACAGAGTAAGCTTTGCCGGTCATGTAATAAACCTCAAGAGCTTTTAGCACCCGTTTGCTGTTTTTCAAATCAACCTGATTGTAATAATCCGGATCAATTTGCTGCAATTCGTTTTGCAGGACTTCTAATCCTTCCGTTTGCAGACGCTTAATTAAATTTTCACGCAGGTTTGGGTCGATGGTGGGCAGGTCGTCTATTCCTTTCACCAAAGCGTCGAGGTAAAGTCCTGAACCGCCGGTTAAAACTGCATATTCAGTGTGTTGAAATATATTATTCAGTACCTGTAGTGCTTCTGTTTCGAATTTGCTCGCGTTGTAATAATCGTGAATGGTAAGATTTCCGATAAAATGGTGTTGAACACTTGCCAATTGCTGGGGTTCGGGAACAGCGGTTCCAATTTTCAGTTCGCGATACATTTGGCGACTATCGCACGATACAATTTCGGTTTTTAATGCCCGGGCAATTTCGATACTCAGGTTTGTTTTTCCAATTCCTGTAGGCCCCAAAATAACTATTAAAGTATTTGAAGAGTCTTTAATAGTCATTGCCGGGTTCGGGGTTATAATCCTCTAAATCTTCGGGTAGTTCGTCCTCGTAGCCAAAAGCTTCGCTGTCTTCGTCCTGATCCGACATTAAAAATTCGTCTTCGCCAAAGTCGCAATGCAGGGTTTGCTCAGGGGTTATGCCTTCAAGTTTTGATACTGTGGGCAGTGGAATTGGCGATTCAGCATCAATCATCCGGACAATGCTTCCAAACAATAAACGTTCTGCCAGGTAATCGAAAACATAAAGTAAGCGTTCATTTTTTTCGTGGTAAAACATTTCGATTGGCGTGTTTTCCATAATATGTGCCTGTTCCGTTCCCATATCGAGCAGGGTTATTTCTTCCAACTTTTCCCACGATTCGTTCGATACGAAAAATGAGGTGAGTTGCCCGGGATCAAATCCCAAACGTTCCTGGATTATCTGGTGTAATTGTAAAAAGGTTTGGTCGTGATTGATGTTCACGTCCATAATAAAGCTTTCTTCCTCGTCGGAAATAAACCGGAAGGTATAAATCATAATTAGCTGTTTAAATTCAGTAAAAATTCCAAAGTGTCCACATTATCAGCGTAATCCCATAATTCAGGGTGCTGAGCTTCACCCAACTCATACGTTGTAAAGGGCCATTTTGTTTTACTTACAATGCATTGAATTTTAGTTTTATTTAGCGTAACAAAATTGTTAACCTGCTCTATGTCGGAGTAATACTGATAATGAAGCACCGCAATGGGAGACGAAAGTGAAGCATCTTCTTTGAGTAAAACCAGCCCGTTGTCGAGAAAAGGTTCCTGATTTAATAGAAGCAGGGCCTTTTGATAATCGTAGTTGTTGGCGTACTTGTTGTGTTGAATTACTGTACAGAATTTGGTAAAACCTTCGAAGAGTCGATTAAGATCAAAGTTCCTGGGAATCATCAGGTAAGAAACATTCCGGCAACCCAGACCAAAATAGGAGAAAATATCTCCAGCAAGTAGTTCTAATTCCTGCAGGGTTTCGTTTCCGGTAAGTAGCGCAATCGAATTTCTGTTTTTGCGGATAATGTGCGGATATTTTTCAAAATAATATTCAAAATAGCGGGCGCTGTTGTCGCTTCCAGTGGCAATTATGGCATCAACATCTTTGATGGTATGGTCGGTAAAAGTTATTTGATTTTGGTACGATGCGTCGATATTCACCAGCAGTTCGCTAACTACCTGGTATAAGTGTTGATCTTTCGACGAAAGTTTAACCCTGGCCCGATTACCGCTAACCAGAACACAAAGTATATCGTGTAATCCTACCAGCGGCAGATTTCCTGCAAGAACCAATCCGATGGTTCTAATTTTTTTTGGCTTTTCGATGGTATAGTTCGAAAGCCATTGTGTAATTTTTTCAGCAGATAAGGAACGACCAATGGATTGGAACGAAAGGCGAATGGAGTCGGGTGTGAACCAGGCGTTTTCATGCATGGCTTTTTCAAAAACAGGAGCGAAGTCACTTTTTTCGAAATTATGGGCCAGCTCAAGCATTTGGTTCCCCAGTTTAGCTAAATCAGAAGTAATTTTTGCGACACTCATTGTGGTTTATTTTCAAATAAAAAAGCCTGATACGATGGTTGAACACCAATCAGGCAAAGTGGTGCAAAATTAATAAATTTACTGACAAAACATATTCCAGGGTAAGGTGGTAAAAATGCTTCCAACAACCCAGCCCACTATCGATAAGTAAATAAGTACGCCAATAAGCCAAATTGAGCCAATCGATAAGCCGATAATTCCACAAACTTTTCCGGCTTTTGCGTTTTTAAACGAGGCTTCGGTATAAAGTTGCGGGTTTTCCTGATACATTTTAATGGCTTTATTACCTAAAACCAAAGCCAGAATTCCCAGTGTAATTCCTATTACACCGGCTGCCAGGCAGCAAAAACAAACGATGCTTAAAATTCCCATTACCAGTACACCGGTAGCATTGGGTAATTGCATCTGATTTTGAATGGTCGATTCGTTTTCCATAAGGGTTTAATTTATGATGAGTTTAAAAAAATAGTTGCCAACCAATAGTGTAATGGTGAAAATAAACCAAAGTTTTATAAAAATAGCACCATGTTTAAAACGAAACTTAAGGTGGAAAAGTAACAGTACGATTAAAAAAAATAATGGAATTAAAGCCGGATAAAGTTTGAAACTCTCCCAAATATTGCCTTTGAGCAGTTCAATAAAAGCCCGCTGAAATCCGCAGCCCGGGCATTCAAATCCGAAATGCTCTTTGTAAAAGCAAGGTTGGCTGTGTTCCTCAATCCATTCAATCAGTTTGCTAAAAATTCCAATTTGCCAACGAAACAATGCTCAATTAATTTTTTTGTGTTACGACAGTGTGTTTGGGTTTACGCTTTGCAGTTCTTTTTCGAGTGTTTTTTGTTCTGTAATGTCGATAATTAAATCGATGGCTTTTTGCAGTTCGCCTTTTTCGTTTTTAAACGGCGTAAAAGTGTGCCGGAACCAGAGTTCACCATCTTGTGTAATGTAATTGGTAATCATTGAGCCACTTTCGCCCAGGTGAAGACCAGACCAAATTTCAACGAACTGGCGTTCCGGTTCATTGCCCGGAGCAAAAAACTCCTGGAACGATTTGCCTATGAGTGAACCCGCATCGACTTTAATTTTGTTTAAAAAGCTATCGTTAACGGTAATAATATTTCCGCTTTTATCGATGTCGATGGTTCCCATGGTATTGTTAATTGCGGCTATGGTGTTCATCATCTCAATTTCGCGACGTGCAGCTTCTTCCTGAGTGGCCTGAAGTTCTTCCATGTTTTGACGTAATTCTTCTTCCTGGGCTGAAAGTTCATCGCCACGTACTTTCGATTCCTCGAGCAGGTATTTGGTTTGCTCGTTAATGCGTACGTTCGATATGGTTGAGGCAATGTTTTCGCCAACCGATTCAACAAATTCAATCTGGTATTTTTCAAATTCTTTGAACGATGCCAGCTCAATTACACCCAATACCTGTTCGTTGATTATAAGCGGAACCAGCAGCAGAAAATCGGGTTCTGCTGTTCCCAAGCCTGAGGTAAGTTTGATGTATTCTTCAGGAATTTCTTTCAGATAAACCGGTAGTTTTTCAAAAGCACAGCGGCCAACCAGTCCTTCTTTTAATTCAAAATTCTTTTTCAGGAATTTTTCCCGCCCGTAAGCTACAGCGGCTTTCATTTCGAAGTACGGATGCGTTTCGTCGTGTTCGTTAAGAATGTAAATGGCTCCCTGGTTGGCTCCAATGTAGTCAATCATGTGGTTGATTACATTTTTTGATAAGCGTTCCATGTTATCGGAATTTTGTCTCAAAATATCACCAAAATCGGCCAATCCTTTGGTTATCCAGTTTCGTATTTCGTCGGCTTTTGCCCGTTGGTTATTTGTTTCTTCAGCATTCTTTAGGTTTTGGCGCATCTCAAGCAGGGCATTACCCAAAATATCTTCTTCACTCAAAGCTTCAAATTTTGCTTCGTATTTTCCCTTTCCAATTTCAACCGCAAATTCCGAAGTTTTCCGCATATTATCGATGTAAAGATTCAAGGCATCGGCCATATCACCAATTTCATCGTTATTGGTTTGCATTTTTTCTTTGGGCAAGATTCCTTTGGTCATGGTAAACAGGAATTCCTTTAGTTTTTGTATTGGGAAGACAATACTGCGGGTGGTAAGGAAACCGGTTAATACAACAAAAATGGAAACAAAAAACACCGTAAAAAGCACAAAGCGCTGAAACCAACGGAACGAATCGCTCATTTCGAGGTTGATGCTGTTGGCTTGTTCATCCATCTGGGCTTTTAACTGACCCAATTCGTCTAATACTTGTTTTGTAATTACAGTAATTTCGCCGCCTTCTTCCACTTTTGGATTCACTTCGACCAAAACCATAAAATCGTCGTAGCTTTCAAACGAGTTAAGCATCTCCATGATGCCCTTTTGCTGAACAAATAAATTGGTTTCGACCAGGTTTATTAATGAGTCAACATTTTGCTTGAATGCGGGTTCCCAGTTAGCTGACAGCCTTGTAATTTCGTCTTTTAATTTTGGAAAATCGGTTTTGTGAATCTCTGTCAGTTTAACTTTATCGGGAGTGTCGGATTGTTTTTCGATAAACACCCAGTTTTTGGTTAACATGTAAGAGTTATTAATCATTGAAACCAACTCTTGCAGCTTTGTGGTTGAAGGGTTGTAAATGGTTAATATTTTCTCGTTCAACTCCTGACTTTGGTTCAGGGTTGAGTAGGTAAAAACACCATTTATTACCGTAGCAAAAAGTAAAACGCCAAATCCGACTACCAATTTATTTGTAACTGTAAAACGGGCTTTCATTATTTATTCTGTTTTGTAAATCAACGCAATGTGAGGTTGATGTATGTTAAACATTCAACATTGTGGTTTATATAATTGTGTGAAGATACTTATTTCTGTTCAAAACTGTATTTAGGAATGTTATTTTTTTGCGATTGATTAAAAGCGGTTGGTGTACCCAATGTGTATTTTGGCATTTTGAATACTGAAGTTTTCGTTCGATGAATTTCCCAGGGCATAAGCTACTGAAACAGTTCCTGCTTTTGTTTTCAGGTTTATTCCTGCTCCGGCGGCTTGTCTGGTAATCAGTTTATTGTTGCTTATTTGCGGCTCGTTAAACCAACCGGCATCGGTAAAAAGGTAAACATACGATTCACCTCCCATGGCAAAGCGATATTCAGCGGTGAAATAACTGTAAGTTTTGGCTAAAATACTTTTTTCGTTTACGCCCCGGAAACCGGAGAATCCTCCCACGCGCTGATATGCGTTCAATGGCAACGAATCGTTAATAATGAGCGCGGTTTCGTTCTTTAATTTTAAAGTTCCCATCGGAACTTTTATAAAATAAGCAGCTTGTGACTTTGCTTGTGTAAAAAGTGAAATGTATCGGTTTTCCGGCTTGTTATTTTGGGAATTATTACCAGTTTCGGCCGATGCTTGCCAGAAAATTCCTTTAGCAGGATTTGCTATATTGTTAACGGTATTGTATTCAAAGCGTAAGCCATAAAGCAGGTTTTCGCTGTTCGAATAATTAGCATCTGTGCTTAAGGTTGTGGTTGAGATGTTCTTATGCGCAGTTACTGCCAATTGGCTTTTTTTTCCCAGGTCGATGAGCAAACCGGCCAATAAATCGGTGTTTGCATAAGAAGAATCCTGTTTGTAGAATTTTATTTCGGCAAGTAAACCCAATGGCGTATTAAAAACATAGGGTGCTTTTAGTAAAGCATTTAAATCCTGCGATTGGGACGCAAACTTTTGCCAGTCGATTTGGATGATTTCACCTTTTTTAAATAAGTTCACCAGATTGAAATTAACCTGCCCGGTAATTTCAGTTTTTTGTTCTGCGTTGGTCATGAGACCCAAAATTCCTGAAAATGAATTTTGCTGGTGTTGATTTGTTTTTACTAAAACCCGGGCTTTATTGTTTTCCTGCCTTACCGAAAGGCTGTCGAGTATTAAAAAACCACTTCGATTAATTGTTGTTGCAAGTTGATTTACAAGTAAGGCATTGTATGCTTTTCCGGGTTTGATGCCGGTTTTTTGTTCCAGATAACTTAAACTGATGGGGTTTTCTCCAATCAGTTTTAAGGTGTCGAATTCGTAATAACTTCCTTTTTCAAGGGTGTATTTTATATGAATCAGGCTATCGGCAAAACGGCTTTCTTTAATAAGATGCGCTAAAGGAAAGCCTTGGTTTAGTGTGTTTTGAAGTAGTTGTTCTTCGAATTGATGCATCTCCGGGATGGAAAAAGGTTTGCCGGGTTTAATGCGGCCTTTGTTTACTTGTATCGAATCGTTCAGTGTTAATCTGCCGAAGTAAAAGCGGGCACCCTGATTGCTGTATACCATTATCTGCAATGGTGTGCTGTTTACCGAATCGACAGAGAAGGACAAAAAGCCTTTTTCGATATTTTTATTTTGGATTTTATTTAGAAACGAACTTAGCTGATCGATTGAGTCGATGCTTGTTTGCTGTTTACTTTTTTTTGTTTGATTATCGGTAAAGTATACCGGTATTTTTTTCTGGGCAAAAAGTTGGGGATTGAAATTAATCAAGACTATAAAAAGCAAGAACAGTTTACAAATAGAATGAAAATTTAAACCCTTCCTGCTTTTTTTTATCATGTGTTACAATTTACTGCTTAGTTGTGAATTGCGAAAGCTATAATATTCTGACACCTTTTTTATGATGTTTTCTTAATTAACCGATGCTTCTCATTGTTTGCTTATTGATTCATAAATCCTTGTTTTTTCAGTGTTTCAATAAACGTTTTGGAGAAATGGATGTTGTCGGCTTTTTTGTAGCGCTTATCGGTAAAAATTTGCGCCAGATTTTGCGTTTGATTTTCAGACACCAGTTTTTGAGTTAATTCAGAATTGTCCTTTTCGGAATACAAGCGCGTAATTTTTTCCGGATTGTAATCCTGGTATTTTTCATAGTGAATCACACCTTCCAGCGGAAGCCGGTCGGTTAAAGGCGGTTCCTCGTTGGGATAGCCCAGTGTTATTGCCGTTACCGGAACTACACCTTTGGGGAGGTTCAGAATATCGATAATCTTGTCGGCCATGTAGGTGGTAGTTCCCAGATAGCAAATGCCCAAACCATTTTTCTCGGCTTCGATGCAAACATTTTGACTGGCCAGCACAGCATCGATGGTGGCATTATAAAACCACAAAAAATTATCGTAGCCGGGTTCTGCGTTGTTTATTTGGCACCACTGGTTAAAGCGATTAATGTCGGCACAAAAAGTAAGGTGAACCGGAGCTTCTAAAACCATGTTTTGTTTAAAGTGAACTTCCCACAGTTTTGTTCGTATTTTGGGTTCCTGAGTAACAATAATGCTGTAAACCTGCATGTTGCCGGTGTTCGATGCTCGGGTTCCGGCAAGTAATATTTTTTCGAGCAAATCGGCATTAACCGGAGTGTTTTTATATTTTCTAATGGAGCGGTGTTCAAATAAGGTTTGCATAATTATTTCGATTAAAAATTAGTTTTTCAATAGCAGTAAGCTGCGTGATTGCAAAGGTAATGGGTATTGTCTTAAAAAAAAATGTTATGAATACAGCGGTCAAATAATTCAGGCTTGCTGCTTAATTTTCCACTAAAAATCTACATCTTTGGCCTGATTTTAATAATTTTACCCGTTTTGTTGATTAATTTACCTGGTATGAAGCAATATTTTGAAAAATATTTTGGAAGCGTAGCCTGGCTTTTGCTTGCGCTGTTTTTAATTACCTTACCTTTAATATTTACCAAGAGAATACTCGATCCGGTACTTTATTCAAGGTATTTATACCTTGGTATTTTTATGGTTGTGCTTTCGGTAATTGTTGGTATAAGGATAATTCGCAATCGTTTTGTGTTCTTCTTTAGTCGGACCGATAAAATTATTTTTGGAGCACTTCTGTTGTTTGTATTGGTTAATGTTTTTTCATCGATAGGTGCTTATAATATTAAGGAGGCTGTTTTTCATACCATCCGCGAAGGCATTCTGGCACTTGTGTTTTTTCTGCTTTATCAGTTCTTACGTAATACACCTCAGGGAAAAGATGTGTTGATAAAATCAATTGTCATTATGACCTTTGTTTTTTTAACAATCGCTCTTATTCAACTGGCCGGAGCCGATTTTACCCAATTTAAAGCAGCCACCCAGCATTACGGATATTATTTCAGGCAGGCTATCTCAGAAGTTAAATCAACTTTGGCCAATGTAAACCCCTTTGCATCGTTTTTGGTGTTGAGTTTACCTTTTAGTATTTATAGTTTAATTTTTTACAATAAATACTGGAAACTGTTTGCAGGCATTGTTACCGGTTTAAGTTTGTTTTTTATTTTTATTCTGGCTTCAAAAGCTTCGTGGGGAGCTCTTGCACTGGCAATCCTTGTGTTGGTTATTTGTCTGTATCTGTATTTATTTATTCTGATGCCACGCGAAACCGGACGAAAGTTGCCTTTGTATGGTGCTGTTTCCGTAATTATTTTACCTATTTTAATGGGGATTGCAGGTCTGTATTTTGTGCAAAAAACCGACATAAAAGTGGTGAAAATTGTAAGCGAAAAAGTGGAGCAGGTACTGAGTCCCGAAAAAAGTTTGCATTCTATTTACAATACCGATAACCCTACCAGCACGCAAACCCGTACTTTAGTCTGGGCCAATACCATTCAAATGGCTCGCGACAATCCACTTTTTGGTGTCGGGCCGGGTCAATGGCGTATTGTTTATGCCAAATATGGGGTCGATGGTTTTGAACACGATATTCGAAATGGCTTGAAGCATTTTCAGCGTCCGCACAACGATTTTCTTTGGATTTTAGGTGAAACCGGATTTTTAGGTCTGTTGGCATATATTATTATATATATAGGAATTCTGGTAAGTGCTTTTCGTTTGTTTTACCGAAGTAAATCGAAAAAAGATCGCTTGTTGGCTTTATTTTCCTTTGCTTTTTTAATTGGATTTATGATTAACCTTTTTGTGTCATTTCCACGAGAGCGGGTAAGTCATAATATGCTTTTTTTATCGATGTTTGCTTTGGTTTTAAATGCAGTTCCTGCCGACGAGAAAAATAAACGGCCTCTGGGCAATATTTGGATTAAATGGTTGGTTGGCTTGCTTTTATTAGGCTTCACTTTAGTAAACCTGGTATTTGCCTGGCAAATTTTTCAGGGCGAACAGGCTGCAAGAGCTGTTCGTTATGGTACGGGCAAAAAGAACTTTCAAATCGTTTTCCGGGCAGCACGAAGTGTTCACAACACCATTTACACCATGGATCCCTTTACCACTCCAATGAGTTATCATGAAGGAGTTGCTTTATCGTCTTTAAAAAACATGGAAGCCGCTAAAGAAGCATTCAGCCAGGCTTACGCGATGCATCCTTTTCATTTACAGGTTTTAAATAACCTGGGAACCAGTTATGATTTAACGGGAGACAAACAAAAAGCTTTGGAGTATTACATGAAGGCTCTTGAGATTTCGCCTCGTTACAAAGAGGTTTTGATGAATACAGCCATTGTGCATTATAATTTGAATGAGTTTGAACAAGCCATGGAATATATTTTGCGCATACCTGCAACGCAAAAAAATAATCCCGAAAAATTTAAAGAAACCATGCTTACTATTTGCAAGCGTTATGCTATTTCGTTGTCCGATTTCTGCGATATTCCAAAACTTAAAAGCTGGATTGCCGACGAAAACAAAATTGAAGCCACGTTTGTTAAGGTACAGCAGGCAAATTCTACTTTTAAAGAAGTTTTATTAACTGAGGTTGGAAAATAATTTCAGTAATTAAATGAATTTATGTATTTTTAGCCGATTGTCAGAGTGTAAATTTTAATATCTTGGAACGCATGAAAAGATTTTTAGTATTTGTTGTGGTAGCGGTTTTTGGTGTGGCTTTGTTTTCGTCGTGTAAAACTGCCGATTGCCCCGCCTACTCGCAAGCCGATCAAACTCAGGTTGAACAACCTGCTTAATTGATTAAAAAGCTTAACTCTTAAACCTCTTTTATTAGAGGTTTTATTTTTTAATAATGAAAAAATGGGTGCTAATCTTCTTCTTGTTTAGTGCTTTTCATTCATTACACGCTCAAGGCGATATTTCTGAAGAAAAAAAGGAATTCATCCGAAATGAACGGACCTTTCACCTGATGCTGAACAGTAATGGTTGGGGAGGAGGGTTTACTTACGGAAAAATGAAAAACATTTACCGCAAGCAATTGTGGAATGTTGAGTTCGTTAGTATTAAAGATCCCAAGGAATATCGCGTTAGCCACCCTTACCATCCCGATTTACGCCGTTTTGTATTTGGCAAAGCCAACGAAATGTACAATTTCCGATTCGGTATTGGGCAACAATTTAATTTATTCGATAAAAAGGATCGCGGAGGAATCGAAGTGCGACTTTTTTATCACACCGGATTAGCTGTGGGTGTATTAAAGCCGCTGTATTACATAACCAGCGAATCGCCCTGGGTAGAGGAGAAATTTGATCCGGCCATTCATAGTCCTTACGATATTTTAGGTGGGGCTTCTTTTTTTAAAGGCTTTAATGAACTTAATGTTACACCCGGAATTTATTTGAAAGCCGGTTCAGGATTTGAGTTTAGTCAGCGCGAAAAATTTTTAAATGTAATTGAGGGGGGTGTTGGGCTCGACGTTTTTCCAAAAAAAATGAAAATAATGGCCAACGATCAGGAGAACTTCTTGTTTTTTTCGCTTTTTGTAGTTTATCGATTCGGAAAAGTTATCAATCCAAGGGCAAAAATGGCAAACAACAACGAAGAATCAAAGTCAGACAAAAAGCGCAAGTAATATTTTAATGTAAACCGGGCGATTATCAGGCTTTTTTTTGTTTTTTGAGCGTCGAATTTTTAACTTTGAGCGCCATTTAAAAAAACAGGTTTTTTAAATAAATTTCATATCAAATACCTTGAGAACTTAACAATTAAAAATCATACATTATGTCTAAAATTAAAATTGGAATCAATGGATTTGGTCGTATTGGCCGCTTTGTTTTCCGTGTAGCTGTAGAAAACGATAACATCGAAGTGGTTGGTATTAACGACCTGATTGATGTGGAGTATATGGCTTACATGTTAAAGTACGATTCAACTCACGGTCGGTTTAAGGGAACTGTCGAAGTAAAAGACGGTAAGCTGATTGTAAACGGAAAAACCGTACGGGTTACAGCTGAAAAAAATCCAGCCGATTTAAAATGGAACGAAGTTGGTGCCGAATATGTAGTTGAATCTACAGGTCTTTTCTTGACCAAAGAAAGTGCAAAAGGCCACATTGAAGCTGGTGCAAAAAAAGTTATCATGTCAGCTCCATCAAAAGACGACACGCCGATGTTTGTTATGGGTGTTAATCAGGACAAATACAGCAAAGACATGAACTTTGTTTCAAATGCTTCATGTACTACCAACTGTTTAGCTCCTATTGCCAAAGTGTTGCACGACAACTTTGGTATTGTTGAAGGTTTAATGACAACCGTTCACGCTACCACAGCAACTCAAAAAACTGTTGACGGTCCTTCAATGAAAGACTGGCGTGGTGGACGTGGTGCAGGACAAAACATCATTCCTTCATCAACGGGTGCTGCTAAAGCTGTAGGTAAAGTAATTCCTGAGCTTAATGGTAAATTAACCGGTATGGCATTCCGCGTTCCTACTCCTGACGTTTCAGTGGTTGATTTAACCGTACGTTTGGAAAAAGGAGCATCATACGAAGCTATCTGTAAAGCCATGAAAGCCGCATCGGAAGGCGCTATGAAAGGTGTGTTGGGATACACCGAAGACGCCGTTGTTTCGAACGACTTTGTGGGCGAAAGATGTACTTCAGTGTTTGATGCTGGTGCAGGTATTGGCCTGAACGACAACTTTGTAAAAGTTGTATCGTGGTACGATAACGAAATGGGTTATTCAGCCAAAGTGGTTGAGTTAGTTCAGCACATGTATTCTGTTGATCACGCTTAAGCTATCAGCATAAAATCTAAAAAGGCGGCTCAAACCGCCTTTTTTCTTTTTAAAAATACGATAAGGCTGCAATTTTAATTTTTCTTAGCATCTTTGCACAAATTTTATAAAAGTGGGTCGTAGAAAGCCAAAACCATTTATTGAAAAAATTACCATCGAAGGAGTAGCTGCTGAGGGTAAAGCTATTGCCAGGTATAACGATGTAGTTGTTTTTGTTCCTTTTGCTGTTCCGGGCGATGTGGTTGATTTGCAGGTAACCAAAAAACGCAGGAATTACATGGAAGCCAAAGCTGTTCATTTTCATCAGCTGGCTGAAAACAGGGTAACGCCTTTTTGTGCTCACTTTGGAACCTGTGGAGGATGCAAATGGCAGCCATTGCCCTATAGCGAGCAACTTAAGTTCAAGCATCAACAGGTAATTGATGCGCTGACCCGAATAGGAAAAGTGGAATTGCCCGAAGCAGAACCCATATTAGGCAGCGAACTTACCCAATATTACCGCAATAAACTGGAGTATACTTTTTCGACGCATCGCTGGTTAAGTCGCGACGAAATGAGCGACGAAGCCAAAGATACCAATGCGCTGGGATTCCATATTCCCGGGCTTTTCGATAAAATACTGGATATTGAACATTGCTATTTGCAACCCGAACCAAGTAATGCCATTCGTCTGGCTTTAAAAGAATTCGCCTTGGAACAGGGACTTGAGTTTTATAGCCAACGCACCAATACCGGGTTTTTGCGAAATCTGGTCATTCGCACTGCATCTACCAACGAGGTTATGGTAATTGTTGTTTTCGGTCGCAACGATGCAGAAGCAATTCAGGAAACAATGCAGTTTCTCGACAATAAATTTGGAGAACAAATTACTTCGTTGCAGTATATTGTGAATCAAAAACTCAACGATACTTATAACGATCTTCCGGTGCACCTTTTTAAAGGAAGAGACTATATTTTTGAAGAAATGGAAGGACTCCGTTTTAAAGTGGGTCCCAAATCGTTTTATCAAACCAATTCCCAACAGGCTTATCATTTGTATAAGGTGGTTCGTGAATATGCCGGACTTACCGGAAACGAAACGGTTTACGATTTATATACCGGAACGGGTACTATTGCCTGTTTTGTGGCAAAAATGGCGAAAAAAGTTATTGGAGTTGAATATGTAGAGGAAGCTATTGCCGATGCCAAACATAATGCCAAATTCAACAAGTTGAGTAATACCGAATTCTTTGCCGGCGATATGAAAGATGTGCTTAATAAAGCATTTATCGACAAGCAGGGGAGAGCCGATGTTATAATTACCGATCCGCCCCGTGCGGGAATGCATGCTTCGGTAATTGAAACAATTAATTATTGCAGTCCCGACAAAATTGTTTATGTTAGCTGCAATCCGGCAACACAGGCGCGCGATTTGGAATTGCTCAATGCACAATATAAAGTTACACGGGTTCAACCGGTCGATATGTTTCCGCATACCCACCATGTTGAAAACATTGTTTTACTTGAGAAACGTTGATAAGAATCAGGTAAAAAAAAGTATGAATTGAATACAAATTGGTTTAGTTTTTATATTTTTGGTTCTAATTATGTTTTTTAGCATAAAATCTCTACTAACATGATGCAAAAGAATATTGATTGTGAAAAATGCTTTGAATCGCCAGAAGTAATATTCACAAAATTAACACCCGAACAATTGGAATTTGTCAGGGAGCGCCATTCGTGTGCCTACTATAAAAAGAACGACATTATTTTTAAAGAGGAAGACGAACCCATTGGCTTGTTGGTTTTGTGCGATGGAAAAGTAAAAGTTTTTCGCGAAGGGGTAGGCCGGCGTGAACAAATTGTAAGAATGGTAAAACCTTTTGGTTTGATGGGTTTTAGGGCTTTATTTGCCGAAGAAAACCACATTGCCACGGCAGTAGCTCTCGAAGACACCATAGTATGTGTTGTTGATAAGGAAGATTTAATGAAACTTATTCGCGAGAACAGCGAATTCGCCATTGGGTTAATTCGTTCGCTGGCAACCGACCTTGGATTCTCGAATCGAAGAACTGTAGCCTTAACTCAAAAACACATTCGGGGGCGTTTGGCCGAGTCGATTTTGTTTTTGAAAGAAACTTACGGGATGGAGGATGACGAATCGACCATTAAAATTTATCTCTCACGCGAGGATATTGCCAACCTGTCGAATATGACTACCTCGAATGCTATCCGTACTTTGTCAACCTTTTCGAGCGAAGGCGTAATTTCAATTAACGGACGAAAAATAAAAATACTTGACTCTAAAAAACTCGAGCGAATAAGTTCTTTAGGATAAAAACAAAAAGCCACCCCACAAGTGGCTTTTTTGTTTATGTTTTTTTTTGTTTTAATGCCGTAGTTTTAAAGAATTAACTATTTTTAAAATTATCTTTGTGCTCAGCGCTTATTTAGTGTCTGAGCCAAAAAAAATTATAAAGTTGGGTGTGAATTAAAGTTATGATGCAACAAATAAAGAGTGCCTTAATATCCGTATATCATAAGGATCAATTGGAGCCCATTGTTAAGGAGCTGCACCGTTTGGGAGTTCAGCTAATCTCAACGGGTGGAACCCAGGAATTTATCAAGCAATTAAATATACCGGTAACAGCCGTTGACAGCATTACCGATTATCCCGCAATATTAGGTGGACGGGTTAAAACCCTGCACCCGAAAATTTTTGGAGGCATATTAGCCCGTAGAGACAATAATTCAGATAAAGAGCAGCTTTCGCAATATCAGCTGGCTGAAATTGATTTGGTTATTGTCGATTTATATCCTTTTGAAGATACCATAGCCAGCGGAGCTGATGAAGCCGCGATAATCGAAAAAATTGATATCGGCGGAATTTCACTTATCCGTGCTGCTGCAAAAAACTTCAAAGATGTTTTGATTGTGAGTAGCCGCAATCAGTACACCAGGCTTTTTAATTTATTGAAAGAACAAAAAGGAGCCACAAGCCTTGAACAACGCAAAGATTTTGCCCGCGAGGCTTTTCAAAACTCATCGCATTACGACACGGCCATTTTTAACTATTTCGATACCGAAGAAACCGTTTTTAAGACATCTATCAGCGATAAGATGCCCTTACGTTATGGCGAAAACCCACATCAAAGTGCTGCGTTTTATGGTGATTTATCGAAATCGTTCGAGGTGTTGGGCGGAAAAGCCATCAGCTATAATAATTTATTGGATATTGAAGCTGCTGTTAATCTGATTGATGAATTCAGTGAAACAACATTTGCCATTTTAAAGCATAACAATGCCTGTGGAATTGCTTCCCGTCCGGTTTTAGCAGAGGCGTGGAAAGAAGCCCTTTCCGGAGATCCGGTTTCGGCTTTTGGGGGCATTTTGGTTACCAATACCCGGTTAGATTTGGAGACGGCCCGCGAGATTGATAAACTTTTTTATGAAGTACTTATTGCTCCGGCATACGACAACGATGCCTTAGCACTTTTATTGAAAAAAGAAAAGCGAATTATTTTATTCGATAAGCGAAGCTGCAAACCAGCTAAACAATTCCGATCAATTTTGAATGGAGTGTTGGTTCAGGATTACGATTCATCAGTTGAAGGAGCTGGGAAAATGAAAGTTGTAACAGATTCGGCACCCAAAGCAACCCAAACCGACGATTTAGCTTTTGCCCTTAAGGTGGTAAAGCACACAAAATCGAATGCCATAGTTTTGGTTAAAAACCAGAAACTGCTGGCCAGTGGGGTTGGGCAAACATCGCGCGTTGACGCATTAAAACAGGCCATTGAAAAAGCGAGCACTTTTAACAACAGCTTGCAGGATTCGGTAATGGCTTCGGATGCCTTTTTCCCTTTTGCCGATTCGGTTGAAATTGCACATAAGGCCGGAATAAGCAGTGTGATTCAGCCCGGGGGCTCCATGCGCGATAACGAGTCGATTGAATATTGTAATGCTCATGGAATGTCCATGGTTTTTACAGGAGTACGTCATTTTAAACATTAATATACTTTAACATAAATTTAAATGGGACTATTTTCATTTTTAACTCAGGAAATTGCTATTGACCTTGGTACCGCCAATACAATAATAATTCACAACGATAAAATTGTGGTCGACGAACCTTCAATTGTTGCCATTGATACAACTACCGGAAAGCTGATTGCTATTGGCGAAAAGGCCCGGCAGATGCATGGGAAAACCCATGAGCATATAAGAACCGTTCGTCCTTTACGCGATGGAGTTATTGCTGATTTTGATTCTGCTGAAAAGATGATCCGCGGAATGATAAAAATGATGAATAATAACAAAAACCAGTTGTTTAGCCCCTCTTTGAAAATTGTTATTTGTATTCCATCGGGTTCTACCGAGGTTGAAATTCGCGCGGTTCGCGACTCGTCGGAACATGCCGGAGGACGTGAGGTTTTAATGATATATGAACCCATGGCAGCAGCCATTGGAATGGGAGTTGACGTTGAAGCTCCTGAAGGAAATATGGTGGTTGATATAGGGGGTGGAACCACTGAGATTGCTGTAATTTCACTAGGCGGAATTGTATCCAATCAATCCATACGTATTGCCGGAGATGATTTGACGGCCGATATTCGTGAATACATGCGTCATCAGCATAACATTAAAATTGGAGAACGAACAGCCGAAGACATTAAAATAAATGTGGGTTCAGCTTTACCCGAGCTCGATGAGCCACCAGCTGATTATATTGTGCGTGGTCCTCACCAAATGACGGCTTTACCTATCGAGATTCCGGTTTCGTATCAGGAAATTGCCCATTGTCTCGACCGTTCTATCAGTAAAATTGAGGCAGCAATTTTGGCTACCTTGGAACATACACCACCGGAACTTTATGCCGACATTTATCAAAAAGGAATATTCCTTGCAGGTGGTGGAGCCTTGTTGCGCGGTTTAGACAAGCGTTTAACCGAAAAAACAAAAATTCCATTTCATGTGGCCGAAGATCCCTTGCATGCCGTGGCTCGTGGAACCGGAATTGCACTGAAAAACTCAGACAAGTTTTCGTTCCTGATTAAATAAACGATTTATAGAGAAAAATTCATAAGTACAGGAGTTTCATGCGGAGTTTATTAAACTTTCTATTAAATTTTCATTTTGTAATTCTGTTTCTTCTACTGGAGTTTTTCTCGTTCTTTTTATTGATTCAATACAACGATTATCAACGGGCATCGTACCTGAATTCGTCGAGTAACCTGTCGGGGAAGGTGTATAAATCGCTCTCGAATGTTACGCAGTATTTGCGATTGAATAAAAAAAATCAGGAACTGGTTAACGCCGTAGCCAGGTATCGGAGCTATAGCGAAGATGCGTATAAAAGCAATCAGGTATCCTTGGTTAAAGTGCTCGATTCGGTTTATATTCAGCAATATGAGTTTATTCCGGCTGTTGTTATTAACAATTCGGTAAACAAACTAAACAATTACCTCACCCTCAATATGGGAACAAAGCAGGGAATTGATAAAGGAATGGCTGTTATATCGCCCATGGGAATTATTGGGATTGTAAAGGAATCGTCCGACAATTTTTCGTCAGTTATAAGTTTATTAAACCAAAATCTGCGTGTTAGCGGCATGATTCAGCGCAATGGATATTTTGGCTCAATTAATTGGGATGGCGTTGATTACCAGCGGGTAATTCTGTCCGATTTGCCCAGCCATGTTGAAGTGCTAAAAGGTGATACCGTTGTTACCAGCGGGTATTCAGCCATGTTTCCTAAAGGTGAGTTGATTGGTGTGGTTGATGGTATTGAAAAAAGTGAACGGGGCGATTTCTTAAAAGTTCAGGTTAAGCTATCGGTTAATTTTAAGAATCTGGCACATGTAATGGTGGTAAAAAATCTGTTGAAAGAAGAGCAGTTAATGCTTGAAAGGGAGGCCAGCCATGATTAAACTGGTTCCACGCAATATTTTTCGTTTTGTCTTTTTGGTACTCCTGCAAGTATGGGTTCTGAATAACATCCAGTTTAGCGGATATGTAAATCCCTATATGTATCTGCTTTTTATAATGTTACTGCCCTTTGAAACTCCAGGCTGGCTGGTTTTGACCCTGTCTTTTGTTTTGGGAATTACCATCGATATGTATACCGATACTTTAGGGATGCATGCTTCGGCAACACTTTTTGTGGGTTTTTTGCGTCCTTTTCTATTGCAAAGTATTGCTCCACGCGACGGTTATGAAATTGGAACCTTTCCCAGGATTCATTATTATGGATTTACCTGGTTTTTAAAATACACCCTTATTTTGGTTTTTAGTCATCATCTGTTTTTATTTACAGTTGAGGCTTACAGCTTTACATCTTATTATTTAGTACTCTGGCGTACCGTTTTAAGCGCTGTATTTTCTACCGTGCTTATACTATTAAGTCAATACCTAATATTTAGAAAATAGATGAACCCCTTTGCAAACCGAAAATATGTTATCGGAAGTATTTTTGGTCTGTTGATACTAATTTATATCATCAGGTTATTTGTATTGCAGGTTATCGATCAATCGTACAAACTTTCTGCATCGAATAATGTGTTGCGTTATGTAACTCAGCACCCTGCAAGGGGTTTGGTTTACGACCGGAATGGAAAACTGATGGTCTATAACGAGGCTGCTTATGATTTAATGGTGGTCCCCCAGCAAATTGAACCTTTTGATACCAATGAGTTTTGCAAAATGCTCGATTTAACAAAAGAGCAGGTAGTAAATCGTTTAAACAAAGCAAAAACTTATTCCCGATTTAAGTCATCGGTTTTTGAGAAACAACTGTCGGCAAAAACTTATGCAGCATTTCAGGAAAAACTTTACCTGTATAAAGGCTTTTTTGTTGAGACAAGAACCATTCGGCAGTATCCTGAGAGCACCGCCGCCCATGTATTGGGATATGTGGGCGAAGTGAATGATGAAATAGCTACTACGGATAATTATTATGTGGCCGGCGACTATATTGGCATAAGTGGCGTTGAAAAATCGTACGAAGAAGTGCTGCGTGGAAAAAAGGGCGTTGAGATTTTTATGGTCGATGTTCATAACCGAATAAAGGGAAAATATAGAAAAGGAAGATACGACACAGCTCCTGAGCATGGTGCCAATGTAACTCTTACCATCGATGCTGAATTGCAGGCGTATGGTGAACTTTTAATGGGAAATAAAATTGGAAGCATTGTGGCCATTGAGCCCGGAACCGGCGAAATTCTGGCGCTAATCAGTTCACCGGCTTACGATCCGGAACTCTTATTGGGACGTAATCGTACCGATAACTATAATGCATTGAAAATTGACACCCTGAACCCACTTTTTAACCGGCCATTAATGGCACGCTATCCGCCCGGTTCAACTTTTAAAACAGTTAATGCCCTGATTGGACTTCAGGAAGGCATTATTAAACCCGAAACTACGTTTCCCTGTTTGCCTGGTTATGCTGCCGGACGTTTTTTTATGAAATGTCATTATCATAAAAATAACCTCGATTTAACCGAATCCATTCAGCATTCATGCAACGCTTATTATGCTTATGAGTATAGAGCTTTGCTCGATGCTCCCAAATATGGTTCTGTGGAAAGTGCTTTTGAATTATGGCGAAACCACGTGCTTTCGTTCGGATTTGGTAAAAAATTAGGAGTCGATTTGCCGCACGAGGTAAATGGTTATATCCCAACATTGAGTTTGTATAACCGAATATATGGCGAAGGTCACTTACGTTCATTAAACATAGTTTCCCTGGCCATTGGTCAGGGCGAATTGCTGATGACTCCGGTTCAAATGGCTAATTTAACGGCAACTATTTGTAACAGGGGGTATTATTATACACCTCATGTAATTAAAGATCTTCCTAAAGAATTTAATTCCATGAAGATGCCTTATCTGGTAAAACGCTATACCAATATCGATTCGGCTCATTTTGAACCCATTGTTGAGGGAATGTATCTGGCAGTTAACGGACTGGATGGCGGAACCGCCCGAATTGCTCAAATTCCGGGCATCGAAGTGTGCGGGAAAACAGGAACGGCAGAAAATCCACACGGTGAAGACCATTCCATTTTCATTGCTTTTGCTCCTAAAGAAAATCCTAAAATAGCTTTGGCTGTTTATATCGAAAATGGTGGTTTTGGTGCTACCTGGGCTGCACCGGTTGCCAGCCTGATGATTGAAAAATACCTTACCGGAACCATTAAACGGAAGTGGCACGAAGAACGAATATTAAACGCAAATTTACTGAATGTTCGACCAAAAGAATAACATATTATTTAAACTCGATTGGCTGACTATTGGCCTTTATCTGCTATTGGTAGTGCTGGGCTGGTTTAATATTTATTCAGCAGTTTACACCGATGAACAGGCCCTTGGTTTTGATTTTTCGTCGCGGTACGGGCGCCAATTAATCTGGATTATGGCTTCTGTAGTTATATTACTGCTGGCCTTAATTCTCGACAGTAAATTTTATTCTTCTTTTTCCTATCTGCTTTATGCCCTTTCAATACTTCTGCTGATAGCTGTGTTGCTTTTTGGCACACGGATTAACGGAGCCAAGTCGTGGTTTGTTATGGGCCCGGTTCGACTGCAACCGGCTGAGTTTGTTAAAATTACCACAGCTCTTGCCTTGTCAAAATTTTTGAGTGCCTACAATCTGAGACCCGAGAAATTTAAAACCTTGGTGTTGGTTGGCGCAATTGTTTTACTTCCAGTGGCACTTATCTTAATGCAAAACGATACAGGTACAGCCCTGGTATTTTTTGTCTTTTTCCTGGTTTATTATCGTGAGGGGATGCCTTCGGTTTATTTGCTTATTGCCTTATTGGCAGTGGCTTTGTTTGTTTTATCGTTGCTGTATCAAAATTACCTGATTGTAATAATTTTGGAGCTTTTAACTTTTCTTGCCTATTATATTACCTATAAGCGATGGAAAGAAACCTTGGTTGGGATTTTTGCACTCGGAAGTATTACCGCTTTATTTTGGTATGCAGGCAGTTATTTCAGACCCGAAACATCAAAAACAATTTTTGTTCTGGCTGCTTTAGGAACAGCATCCGTTGGGTTTGTTTATCAGTTTTATAAACATCGCTTAAAAGAAGCTTTTGTAATATTAGTAATGCTTTTCGGAAGTATTGCTTTTACCTATTCGGTGGATTATGTTTTCGACAACGCGCTGGATAATTACCAGCAACGCCGGATAAAAGTTTTACTGGGAATTGAAGACGATCCCTACGGAGCCGGATATAATGTGAATCAGAGCATGATTGCAATTGGTTCAGGAGGTCCCGGTGGAAAAGGTTATTTGCAGGGAACTCAAACCAAATTCAAATTTGTTCCGGAACAAAGTACCGACTTTATCTTTTGTACCGTAGGCGAGGAGTGGGGTTTTGTAGGAACAGCCACCGTGCTGAGTTTATTTTTATTTCTTTTGCTTCGACTGGTAAAATTGGCCGAACGGCAGAAATCGCGGTTTAGCCGGGTTTTTGGATACAGTGTGGCAAGTATTCTGTTTTTTCATATTGCCATAAATGTAGGTATGACTATTGGTCTTGCTCCTGTAATCGGCATTCCCTTGCCCTTCTTTAGTTACGGGGGCTCCTCACTGTGGGGATTTACTTTCCTTCTGTTTATTTTCTTAAAGTTAGATGCCAACCGGAATCAACTAATCACTTAATTCTTATAGGTTACTTCCTTAAACAGTATTGTCCTTCGGGTTTTTGCTTTAAGTTATAATATAAAAAACCGAAGGTTCTAAAACAACTCATGCAAAGCCGATTGACCTCAATCCGATTGGTTTGATGCGGGTCTTGATTGGTTTAAACCTTGGAAAAAAGGGGTTTTTTTTGTACTTTTGCGCCACTTAAAATGGGATAGCTTTATTTACATACCTGTTGATATTCATTTTGGTCGCTTCTGACCGGATTAGCTTTTTTATATTCTATTTTTTAATGCGAGCCTGGTTTGCTCGCCCAACTAATTTTTTAAACACATAGCATATGTTCGAATTGTTTTTTAAAGAGATGGATCAAAATAAGGTAAGTGTACGTTCGTACCTCACACTCCAACAACTTTTGGACGAGAACCCTTATCTTAAGGAAATCCTTTTAAATAACAGCGAAATTGAAATTATACACCAAAAATTACGCGACTGGGTTTATTCAGAGCTGGGAGCCAATTCTGCCGGAATTTTATATTTTGAGCGAAAGATTAGTGGCCGAAAGGCACTCAGGCAATTAACATGGAAAGAAGTAGCCGGTATAAGAATTCTCGATTACATAACCCATGCTGGTCAGCGGGTCGAAGACGCTAACCTGAAAAATTCAGTAACCATTATTCAGCCTTTTAAAATTTTGTGGATGGCTACAAAATTTGGCAATGGTGGTGCGAAATACGATTTTTTTATTGATATGCTTCAGTTGTTCCGTCAGTTTAATGGAACACAGAAGCATAATTTACCCAATAAGCAAACGGTCTTAAATTGGATGGAACGTCACCCCAGTGGTTCCGACGAAAAGGTTAAAAAGATTCGTGAAAAAAACAAGCAGCGAATAATTCGGGTGTTGATTACAAAAGTTAAAGAAAAGTCGAAAACCGATTCACGCTATTCATTTGCAGATAACCTTTCAACCGACGAAAAAATTGCATTGGTTAATCAATGGTGGGACGACTGGAATTTTCATCTGAAATTTGCCGTTCGTGATCCGGAAACCATGAACGAAATGCTCGACTATTCCATTACACCTGAAACCATTGCCATACTTAACGATGCGCGGGCAGCCGGAATTCCCTTCTTTGTAAATCCCTATTATTTATCCTTGCTTAATGTTCGCGAATACGCTTTTGCACCTGGTGCCGACATGGTTATTCGCGATTATGTTTTTTATAGCAAGCAATTAATTAAAGAATTTGGAAAAATTGTAGCCTGGGAAAAAGAAGATCTTGTTAAACCGGGTGAGCCCAACGCTGCTGGATGGTTATTGCCCTCAGCTCATAACATCCATCGCAGGTATCCCGAGGTGGCTATTCTAATACCCGACACGGTTGGTAGGGCTTGCGGCGGTCTTTGTGTTTCATGTCAACGTATGTACGATTTTCAGAGCGGGCACTTAAATTTCGATTTAAATCGCTTAAAACCTGATGGAACATGGCGTGAAAGGCTTGAAAAACTAATGGAATATTATGAAAACGATTCCCAGTTGCGCGATATTTTAATAACCGGCGGCGATGCTTTAATGAGTTCCAATGCATCGATAAAGGAAATTCTGGAAGCGGTATATCAAATGGCGCTCCGAAAAATTGAAGCAAACAAAAAACGGCCTGCAGGTAAAAAATATGCCGAAATGGTTCGTGTTCGTCTGGGAACAAGGCTCCCGGTTTATTTGCCCCAGCGCATTAACAACGAATTATGCGAAATTTTAAAAGATTTTAAGCACAAAGCCAGTAAAATTGGGTTTAAGCAATTTGTCATTCAAACGCATTTTATTACTTCGATGGAAGTAACTGCTGAGGCTGCTGAGGGCGTGCGTAAGCTACAACAAGCGGGTTGGATGGTTGCCAATCAAATGGTATTTACAACGGCAGCTTCCGTAAGGGGGCATGCTTCAAAACTTCGGAAAATACTTAACGATATTGGTGTGCTGTCGTATTACACTTTTTCGGTTAAAGGATTTAAAGAAAACAGTCATAATTTTGCTACCAATGCGCGTGCAGTGCAGGAATCGGTCGAAGAAAAAGTAATTGGTACTATTCCCGAAAAGGAACTGAAGACCATTGCCGGCTTTCCGGAACAAGCCGAAAACATGCAGCAGTTGGTTGATGATATACGAACTAAAGAGTCCTTGCCTTTTTTGGCAACCGACCGTAATGTGATGAATATTCCCGGGGTAGGAAAAAGTCTGACTTTCCGGGTAATCGGGATAACCCGTTTTGGATATCGTATTTTGGAATTTTACCACGATGCCACGCGAACCCACAGCCCGATTATTGAAAAACTGGGAAATTTTGTGGTGGTTGAATCCAAAACCATCAGGCAATACCTGCGTCAACTAGAGCGCATGGGCGAAGATCCCAACGATTATCATACGGTTTATGGTTATTCAATAGGCGAAACAGAACCTCGGATGTCGATTTATGAGTATCCTGAATATGAAGAAGGTATCACTTCGGAATATACCAATCTGGATTATTGATCCGATAATGTTTTATTCAAGGCCCCGACGATTAAAAAGAAGGTAACCAAAGTTTAATTGCAGGTAAAAGGGGTTTTCTTCGCCATTAAAATAGCTGCCCGAAAGCGCCAGTGGGCCAATGGGTGAATGGAAAACCAGGGCAAGCGAAGCCATTAATGCCGGCGCGGGAAAAACTTCTGAGAATTCAGTTTTATAAGTGTTGGTATTTATGAATTGATACGGTTGAAAAAGATACATTTCGCTGCGTAACGAGAGTAAGGTATTAAAATTAATAACCGGCAAAATTCCAACTGCAGCAAAAGTGTTAGCCCTGAATTTTTCGAGTAATACTACTTTACTTTGTGGAAATGGTGTAAAGGTAATGGCCCCCAGCATTGTCGACATGGAATTGGCAAACGGGCTTTTGTTGGTGTATTCCAGATCGGTCCGGTATCCTAAAGTAAACCAGTGATTTATTTTGTGAAAATTCAAATGACTGATTGAAAGCCGAAACCACGAGTGGCCTGTTTCAGTATTTTGACGGAATTCCGTTGGGGTAGTTGAACCCGGATGATATATTTCTTGCCCGGTAACATATTGGGCTCTAAAGCGGGCATATTTTCCTTCGGTAGCGTATTCTTTATAATTTAAGGTGCTGAATTCGTGTGTGGCATGAATCGACGCAAAATCGAAATGACCCATATCAGCGGTATCTTCTTTAAAAATGTAGTTGGTCTGAAAATATTCGTCGGTCTGGCGTCCGTAACTAAACCCGGCATAAAAAAGACTGCGAATTAGCATAGGGCGCCCAAAATTGGCTCTAAAGTAGTAGTCCTGTTGCAAAACTTTTCCCGGCGAACGGCTGTCAACAAACCAATCGGTCGATAACTTGAAATAATCCCAGCGATTGCTGGTTGCCGAAAGCTCAACGTAAAAAGGAGAAATGGTTTTGTCTTTGTTAACCTGACGGGGAGGAAAATCCATTCTGAATGTGCCATTTATTGAATTATAAAACTTTCCGATATAAATGTTCGACGAAAGGTTGTAAATATTCTTTTTCTGAAAAAAATAATCCAGTTCCACAAAACCTATATTCCTGAGGTTCGACGAAATATTACCGCCAATGGAAACCGAAAGTTCGTTTTGTGCTTTAATATCCAGATAGATATCGTAATAGCCACTTTTAGGATTGTATAAGGCTTTGGGATAAACCGATTGTACCAATTTATCAGAAAGAAGCTTAAAATATTCCAGTTCAAATTCTTCAAAAGTAAGTAATTCGCGGTTTCGCCGAATATTCTTCAGAATGTATGAAACCGATTCGTTGTCGATGCCTGAAATAAAAATGTTTTCAATAATTAAAGGGCGGTATTTTTCTTTAAACGCTGTCCGTTTCTCTGCTAATTCAGTTTTGTCCATTCTCCGTTGAATCAGCAGTTTTATTGAATCCATTTTTTCAAGGGTAGCCTGGTAGCCAAGGGTATGAAGTGTGTCATACATTTCCATATCCAGCAAACCAAAATCTTTTACTTTGGGCGCAACTAAAATCCCATTTTCAGGCATGGAGTAATCGGTGTTTTTCATAAACACATTCTCAAGTTGCTTGTAAATATCGTCAGAATCCGGTTTTTCAGGATTTGAAGCTACTTTACATCCAATAATTACTTCCGGATTAAATTTTTCAATCATTACGTCAACCGGAAAATTGTTTTCCATTCCACCGTCGAAAAGTAGCACGCTGTCGATAACAATGGGTTTAAAATATCCCGGAAAGGTCATTGAAGCCCGCACCGATGCCGACAAATTTCCGGAACTCATAACTACAGCTTTGTTTTTGTACACATCGGTGGCTATACAGAAATAAGGAATCATGAGTTGGTTAAAGTCGTAATTTGCTGCCGCACCGGCCGGTTCTAAAAACTGCATGAACCGCAAATCCATTTGTTCGGGCGAAATAATATTTGTGGGTAACTGAGCAATAAATTCGTCGTTTATTTTCTTAAAAGGAAATTCAATCCAGCCCGGGTTCTCATCTTTTGTTTTAAAATAGTATTTCTCTTCCAAATCGATAACCCCAAGCGACCATTTTCGAAACTCATCGGAATTTAGCAGGGCTTCCATCTCGTCGGGCGAATAACCAATAGCATACAAGCTGCCCACAATGGCACCCATCGATGTGCCGGCAATATAATCAATCGGAATTTGGTTTTCTTCGAGAGCGCGTAACAAACCAACATGCGCCAGCCCTTTAGCGCCGCCGCCGCTAAGCACAACTCCCACGCTTTGTCCGTTTGCCCCAAAAACAGTCAGAAGTAAAGCCAGAACAAGGCAGGAATGTTTAATTTTGAACCTGATTTTCGAAAAGCGTTGCATCATGCCCTAAAATTAAAACATCCTGCAATAAAGTAATCAAGAATTTCAGGTTTTCTTTTGTTAATAAGCGCATTATTAACAACGATTGCAATTAATTTGGATGCGGTTCGGAATCAACCGCTTACTTTTGCTATTTTTGAGGCCGATTTGAAAAACAGAAAGCATGATTTCAGTAAATGATTTAACGGTTGAATTTTCGGGGACACCTCTGTTTAACCAGGTTAGTTTTTTAATTAACCCGCGCGACAGGATAGGACTTACCGGTAAGAATGGCGCAGGAAAATCGACCTTGTTAAAAATTCTGAGCGGATTACAAGCCTACGATAAAGGACAAGTTTCCATACCGAAAGATGTAACCATTGGTTACCTGCCGCAGCAAATGACTGTAAGCGACACAAAGACTGTGTTTAAAGAAGCGCTCGATGCTTTTGTTGAGATTCGTTCGTTAGAAGACGAAATAGAGAAACTTAATCACGCCTTGGGTTCCCGTACCGATTTTGAATCGAAAGATTATCTGGATTTGATTCATCAACTGACAGAGAAAACCGAACGGCATAATTTACTGGGCGGAAACAGCATTCATGCCGATATTGAAAATACCCTGTTGGGATTGGGTTTTTTACGAAGCGATTTTACCCGTCCGACCGGTGAATTTAGCGGTGGATGGCGTATGCGTATTGAATTAGCTAAAGTGCTGCTTCAAAAACCCGATGTGTTACTGCTCGACGAACCTACCAACCACCTCGATATTGAGTCGGTTCAATGGTTCGAAGATATGTTGAAAGTTTATGAAGGCGCCGTAATGGTGGTTTCGCACGACAAAGCATTTTTGGATAACCTGACCAATCGTACGCTGGAAATTTCGTTGGGAAAAATTTACGATTACAAAGTTCCTTATTCAAAATACCTGGTTCTTCGTCAGGAGTTACTGGAGCAACAAAAAGCTGCTTTTGAGAATCAGCAAAAGAAAATTGAAGAAACCGAACAGTTCATTGAGCGTTTTCGTTACAAAGCCACCAAATCGGTGCAGGTGCAATCGCGGATTAAGCAACTCGATAAAATTGAACGTATTGAGTTCGACGAGATTGATAAATCGGCCATTCATTTTAAATTTCCACCGGCACCACATTCCGGTCAGTTGGTGCTTGAAACCAAGGAGATGTCGAAAAGTTTTGGCGATCATCTGGTGTTAAATAAACTGGATTTTGTATTGGAAAAAGGCGAAAAAGTTGCTTTTGTGGGAAAGAATGGTGAAGGTAAAACCACATTCTCAAAAGTGATTATCGGGCAACACGAATATCAGGGACACCTTAAATTGGGGCACAATGTAAAAATCGGTTATTATGCGCAGAACCAAAGCGAGATGCTCGATGACAATAAAACAGTTTTTCAGACCATCGATGAAGTAGCTATGGGTGATATTCGCACCAAAATACGCGATATCCTGGCTTCGTTTCTTTTTCGCGGCGACGATATCGATAAAAAAGTTTCGGTATTGTCGGGAGGTGAGCGGGCCCGTTTATCGCTGGCAAAGCTGCTGCTTGAACCGGCCAACCTTTTGGTTCTCGATGAGCCTACCAACCACCTCGATATGCGCTCGAAGGATATATTAAAAGAAGCCCTTTTGAGTTATGATGGAACGGTTATTCTGGTTTCACACGATCGTGATTTTTTGGATGGCGTGGTTTCGACGGTGTATGAGTTTAAGAACAAAAAAACAAAGCAGCATTTGGGAGGAATTGCTGAATTCCTGGCTAATAAAAAAATTGAGACGCTGAATCAATTGAACGAAGCTAAAGCGAAAGCATTAAGCGATAAGCCCAAAGAAACATCCGAAAGCAAATTAAAGTATGAAGAGCGGAAGGAGCTGGATAAAAAAATAAGAAAAGCCCAAAAACTGGTCGATGAGAGCGAAGCCCATATTCAGGAACTGGAACTGGCTCTTGAGAAAATGGATGAGCAACTGGCAGCACCCGAGACCATTACCGATGCTTCAACATTCGAAAAGTATGAAGAGCTAAAAAATGCTTTGGCCAGCGCAATGGCTTTGTGGGGAAAATACAGTCAGGATTTAGAAGATATTGTGGCTTTAAAGGAATAACTGTGTTTTTAGTACTTTCCGGACTTAGCGTTTAATTTCAAACGTAACGTGGCCCATCAAGGGTTGTTCTGTTATTTTTATATCAAAAACTTTTGCCCACGACGGTCCTTTATGGCACCAGCTAATAAATTCATTTAGTTGGATTTCGGGTCCTTCGGCTTCAATAAAAACGGAACCATCGGGCAAGTTTTTCACAAAGCCGGTAATTCCCAGTTTTACTGCTTCGTCTTGAGTGTGAAAACGAAACCCCACGTTTTGTACCCGACCATTTATTGAAATTTGATATGCTTTTCGTTTTTCCATGCTCAAAAATAAAAAAAGCTCCCTGCAAACAGGAAGCTTTTTTTGATATATTTTATCGGATAAATCCGGTTTAGTAGTTAAAAATTTCTTCAAGGGTAAGTTCTTTTACCGGACCCAATTTTTTAAGTACGTTAAAATCAATTTGGTTTTTGTTTCCAATAACCAGGTAAACGTATTGTTTGTTGGCTACGTGTGCATCGAAGAACGTTTTAAATTCATCCATCGAAACATCTTTCATGTGTTCGTAAACGTCTTTACGGATGTCGTAATCCAAACCACGGTCCTGTGCATTGATGAAGGTCCAGAAAATCCGGTCTTTTATAATGCGTTCCGTTTCAATGTTCTTCATAATGGCATCTTTGGCCAGCTCAAATTGCTTGTCGGCTTTTGGCATCTGGTTCAATAATCCGGTCATGGCATCGGTAGCTGTTTTTAATTTGTCGGGTTGAGTAGCTACAAACGAATAGTTGTAATGCGCTTTATCCTGACGCGAAGGAACAGTGATAAATGAAAATGCTGAATAGGCCAGAGCACGTGATTCCCTGATTTCCTGGAATACAATCGACGACAGTCCGCTGCCATAGAATTCGTTAAATAACTGAATATTTGGAGTAAGCGAATTGTCGAGCGCTACATCTTTCGACAGCAACATAATTTGCGATTGAACCATGTCGTAGTTTACAAAATAAACCGTTGGTTTGTCAATATCCAATTGCTGGTATTTTTTAGGTTCTTCTATTTTTACCAGATTCCCGGGTAGCACATGACCTTGTTTAAGCAGGTTAAAGGCTTCGTCGGCAGTATTTTGTCCGTAATAAAACAATTGGTGCTCGTGTTGGGTAATGCCTTTAATTTTATCGACCAGTACCTGGGGATCAATTTTCTGCATGGCTTCCTGCGATAAAATATCGCGATAGCTCGATTCCGGTCCGTAAATAGCATAGTTGAACATGGCTCCGCGCAGAATCTGATTAATATCCAGTTTTTTGTTATCACGCGATTTCTGAATGCCGTCAATGTATTTATCGTAAGCTTCCTGATCGGGAACTACATTAGCCAGTATATGTTCCATCAATTCAATGGCTTTGGCTGCATTTTCTTCCAATCCGGTAATGTAAACGGTGCTTCGGTCGTCGCCGGTCGATACGCCAAAATCGAGTCCATAACGGAAAAATTCCTGTTTTAATTCAGCGGCTGTGTATTTTTCGGTTCCTAAATAAGGAAGATAACCTACGGCTAAAGCCAGTTCTTTGTCGTGGTCTTTTCCTTTTTCAATAATGTAAATAAGTTTAAACAGCTTATTGGTTGGGTTCTTGATGTAACTAAAAGTTACTCCGGGAGCAAATTCTTTGCTTGTAATGGTTTCGTTAAAATCGATAAAAACCGGCTCAAGGCGTCCCGATTCTTCGCTGGTAAAGTTTTTGTAATACTCCGATTCGTTTTCACGATTTAATTCAACGGCTGTAATTTCAGGTTTTTCAACCTTCACCACATTGGGGTCTTCGCCTTTGCGTTTGTAAACTATTACATAGTTGCTGTCTGAAAAATGCTCGTTTGCATACTTAACCACATCTTCTTTAGTAATTTTGGCAAGCTCGTCGTTAAATCTGAGCGTGTTTTCCCAGCTTACACCGTTGGCAAAAGCTACGGCAAATTTATGTGATCTAAAATTGCTTTCCTGACTCCGAATGTCGTTAAGTTTCATGTCGTTGATACAGGCTTCAATCAACCAGTCTTCGAATTCACCGGCTTTAATTTTTTCTACTTCGCCCAATAGCAAATCGCGAACTTCTTCCAACGATTGTCCCTGACGCGGTGTTCCACGGAACGATAACATACCGTATTCTTTCAGGAATGAAGGTCCTGAACCGGCATTTAATACCTTTTGTTTTTGGTTCAGATTAATGTCGATTAATCCGGCCTGCGAATTATTCAGCATGTAATCAATTAAGGTTACGTATTTCTCATCTTCGCTATTCACGCCGTCAAAGCGGTAAGCGAACATTACAAACTCAGCCTGTGGACCTAAAACTTCAATCTCTTTAACTTCGGTAATGGGTTCTTCTTTGGGTAATACATTTTCAGGAACTTCTTTTGCTTCAAGCGTTCCATAATATTTATCAATAAGTTTTATGGTTTCTTCCATATCAAAATCGCCCGAAAGGCAAATGGCCATATTGTTGGGAACATAATAAGTAGACCAGTATTTTTTGATATTTTCCATCGATGGGTTCTTCAGGTGTTCTGCTTTACCAATGGTGGTTTGTTGTCCGTAGGGGTGATTGGGGAACAAATTCGACATTAAGGCAAAGTAAGCTTTGGTTCCGTCGCGGTCCTGTCCCATATTAAATTCTTCGTAAACAGTTTCCAACTCGGTGTGGAAGATACGAAGTACGAGGTTAAACATACGTTCCGATTCCAGTTTAAGCCATTTTTCAAGCTCGTTCGATGGAATATTGTTCATATAAACCGTACGCTCGTTGGTGGTGTATGCATTGGTTCCGTTTCCTCCCAATGAGCTGATAAGTTTATCGTATTCGTTGGTAGCTACATATTTTGCAGCTTCCTGCGAAATACGGTCAATCTCTTTGTATATTTCTTTTTTCCTGGCTGGATCGTCGGTAGCTTTATGTTGTTCGTACAAAGCTGAAATTTGCTCCAGTAATACTTTTTCAGCCTCCCAGTCGAGCGTTCCAATTTTGGGCGTTCCTTTGAACATCATGTGTTCCAGGTAGTGAGCCAAACCGGTGTTGTCCTGAGGATCGTAGGTAGAACCTGCTTTAACAGGAATAAATGTTTGGATACGCGGTTCATCCTTGTTTACACTCAGGTAAGCTTTTAAGCCGTTGTCGAGGGTGTAAATTCTTAAGTTGTAAGGATCGTTGGTTACCTTTTCGTAAGTGTAACCGTTGGCATCGGTTTCTGTAACCGTTTGATAGCCTTTTTGAGTACAGCCCATGGCTACAAGTAAAAGGGCAGCCATGACAATCATTAAGTTTCTCATAATAAAATTGGGTTTAATATTCGTGTTGTTTATAGGGTTTTAATTAGTAAAAATAAGGCTTTTCGATTAAAAGCAACAATTTTAGTATAACAATATGGTTAAATAATAATTATGTTATAAAGTATCAAACGGTCGCAGGGTAATTTTATTACTGATAGTAAGTGTTTTTATATTCAACAACTTATGTTGGTTTAAGGGTTGAGTGCAATAAAAAAGCCATCCTGAAAAAAGGATGGCTTTTGTTTATACTACGAGTATGCTTATTCTTTCTTTTCAGGTTTTGGAAGCAGTACTTTGCGTGATAATTTTAGCTTTCCGGCTTTATCAACATCAATTAACTTAACTTCAACTTCGTCTCCTTCTTTAAGTACTTCGTCTACTTTGTCTAAACGACGCCATTCAATTTCTGAAATGTGTAACAAACCTTCTTTGTTTGGCAAAATTTCGACAAAAGCTCCAAAAGCAACAATGGCTTTTACTTTTCCTTTATAAATAGTACCAACTTCAGGAACAGCTACAATGCCTTTAATGCGTTGTAATGCCATTTCGATGCTTTCTTTGTTGGTGGCAACCACTTCAACACGACCCATGTTATCAACTTCTTCAATAATAATTGTTGAACCGGTAGAAGCCTGAATTTCCTGAATTATTTTTCCACCCGGGCCAATTAAAGCACCAATGGTATCTTTAGGAATGGTTAAGGTAACTACACGTGGAGCATGTTCTTTAAATTCAGGACGTGGCTCAGGAATGGTTTCGAGCATTTTTCCTAAAATGTGAAGGCGTCCTTCTTTTGCCTGATCTAAAGCCTGGGCCAAAACTTCGTAAGGTAAACCATTAACTTTAATGTCCATTTGTGTTGCGGTAATACCATCAACAGTTCCGGTAACTTTAAAGTCCATATCACCCAAATGATCTTCGTCGCCCAGAATATCACTAAGAACGGCAAATTTTTCGTTATTGGTAATCAAACCCATTGCAATGCCTGAAACCGGTTTCTTAATTTTTAGTCCGGCATCCATCAAAGCCAGTGTACCGGCACAAACGGTAGCCATCGACGATGAACCGTTCGATTCAAGAATATCGGAAACTATGCGGATTGAATAAGGATTGTCATCGCCAGTGGGTAGCATATTTTTTAAAGCACGAAGCGCCAGGTTTCCGTGACCAATTTCACGACGGCCTACACCACGGTTTGGTCTTGCATCACCCGTTGAAAACGGAGGGAAGTTATAGTGCAATAAAAAGTTGTCTTTTCCCTGGCGCAAAACTTCGTCGATGAGTTTGTTGTCGAGTTTTGTACCTAAGGTTACCGTAGTTAACGATTGAGTTTCGCCACGGGTAAAAATAGCTGAACCGTGAGCCGAAGGCAGGTAATCTACTTCGCTCCAGATTGGGCGTATTTCTGTGGTTTTTCGTCCGTCCAAACGCAAACCTTCGTTTAATATTAAATTACGAACGGCTTCTTTTTCCACATCGTGATAATAGCGACCAACCAAAGTCATATTTAATTCGGCCAGTTCTTCTTCAGCATACTGTGCTAAAAATTCTTCTTTTACCGCCTGAAAATCTTCGTGACGTTTGTGTTTGTCGGCCTGGCATTTGCGGGCTACTGCATAAACTTTATCGTAAGTTTCTTTTTGAATTTTTTGACGTAAAGCTTCATCGTTGTTTTCGTGGCAATATTCGCGTTTTACCGTTTTACCCACTTCTTCGCTAAGTTCCATTTGAACTTTGCAATGAACTTTAATGGTTTCGTGCGCAAGTTTAATGGCATCGAGCATTTCTTTTTCAGAAACTTCTTTCATTTCGCCTTCAACCATTAATATATTCTCGTAGGTTGCGGCTACCATAATGTCGATGTCGGCAGTTTCTAGTTGAGCAAAGCTTGGGTTTATAATAAATTCGCCGTTAATGCGGGCCACGCGGCATTCTGAAATGGGTCCGTTAAACGGAATATCAGAAACAGCCAGTGCTGCTGAGGCTGCCAGTCCGGCCAGTGAATCGGGCATGGTTTCTTTGTCGCCCGATATTAGAGTCACGGTAACAAAAGTCTCGGCATGGTAATCGTCGGGGAAAAGCGGACGCAAGGCGCGGTCGATTAGACGCGATACCAGAATTTCAGAATCCGAAGGACGACCTTCGCGACGCAGGAATCCTCCGGGGAAACGGCCTGCGGCAGAATAATTTTCTTTGTAATCGACAGAAAGTGGCATAAAATCCACATCTTCTTTGGCTTCTTTAGCTGAAACAACTGTAGCAAGCAACATGGTGTTGCCTTCTTTTACAACTACAGCTCCGTCAGCCTGTTTGGCTAACTTACCCGTTTCAATGGTAATAACCCGGCCATCGCTCAGGTTGATTTCTTTTTTTACAATATTCATCTTTGTTATTACTTACCGGCTTGCCGGTTTCTTATTGTGTCTGTCGGGCAAGCCAAATTTATACTAAATTATTTTTGCCAAATATAAACGCTTTTTTGCCCAGTTGCAAAAAGCTTTTAATTTTGGCTCAACGGTTTGTTGGCTAAGGGTTTGATGGGTTATTTTGTGGAGAGAAGGTTTATGGCAAAGACAAAAAAAGGCAATAATTAATTGCCCTTTTTTGTTATTTTCTTAAGTTAAGTGCTTTAATAACGGCACGGTACCTTTCAATATCATTGTCTTTTAGGTAGTCAAGTAAACTTCTTCTTTTACCTACCAGTTTCAGCAACGCTTTTTGTGTGCCAAAATCTTTTTTGTTAGTTTTCAGATGCTCGGTTAAATGTGCGATCCGGTAGCTGAATAAGGCAATTTGTCCTTCAGTAGAACCGGTGTCTTGTGCAGACTTACCGAACGTCCCAAAAATCTCCGTTTTTTTCTCTGCAGTTAAGTACATATTCGTTTTTATAATTTATTTCCAATAAATAGCGTACATTTTTTGAACCGCAAAGGTAAGCCTTTCTTTTTAAACTGCAAGTTGTTTGCTTAAAAAAAATGAAATCGCTGGCTATGTCTTATGAGTATGTTTCTAAAAGCAAAAGTACGCTTATATTTTTTGTAATTTTATTCCTTTATTGTTTGAATCTTTTTGCGTGGGTGCAAATGTAACTTTTATTAGTAAATAGCTACCAATTAAAACCGATTTCGATAAATTTGTTATTATTAATGGTTTTAAGATCATCGAACGATTCTGGGTTATTTCTCTATAAACAATTAACTAAAAATAAATGCACATGAAAAAACTTGTATTTGTATTTTTGCTGGCTGGTTTTATGGCGTGTCAGCCAACAACAAAACGATTGGATTATCCTATGACAAAAAAAGTTGATACCGTAGATGTTTATTTCGGGCACGAAGTTCCGGATCCGTACCGCTGGCTCGAAGATGACAATTCTGAAGAAACAAAGGCCTGGGTTGAGGCTCAAAATTTAGTTACCAATGCCTATCTGGCCGAAATTCCTTACCGCGAACAGGTTGAAAAACGCCTTACCGAACTTTGGGATTACCCAAAAATTTCAGCGCCCTTTAAACGTGGAGGAAATTTTTATGTATTTAAAAATAACGGTTTGCAAAACCAAAGTGTGGCCTACATAAAAAGTGATTTGGATGCCGAAGAACGCGTAATTCTCGATCCCAATACTTTATCTGAAGACGGTACCATTTCGTTAACTAATTTTACTCCTTCGGAAGATGGTAAATACCTGGCTTATGGAATTTCGCGCGGTGGTTCCGATTGGCGCGAGTTTTATGTAAAAGAAATTGAAAGCGGTAAATTGCTCGACGATCACATCAATTGGGCTAAGTTTTCCGGAATTTCATGGTTGAACGACGGATTTTTTTATTCGCGTTATCCCGAACCAAAAGAAGGCGACAAGCTTAAAGGAGTTAACGAGCACAGCAAAGTTTATTATCATAAAGTTGGAACTCCGCAAAGTGAAGACAAGCTGGTTTACGAAGATCCCGAGCATCCGCAATGGGGTTTTGGTGCCGGTGTTACCGACGATGAGAAATACCTTATTATTTCAGTTACTGAATCTACATCGGGAAATGCGTTCTACATAAAGGACCTAAAAAGTTGTGGCAAAGTAGTTAAAGTGGTTGAGGATTTTGAGTACGACTTTTATGTGCTCGACCATGTGGATGGCAAATTGCTGGTACGAACCAATTATCAGGCGCCCAAATATAAAGTTATTGCCATCGATATAAATAATCTTTCGCGCGAAGCATGGACCGATTTTATTCCTGAAAAAGAAGGCGTATTGGAGCAAGTGTCGTTGGTGGGCGGAAAAGTAATAGCCAATTACCTGAAAGATGCCCATAACGAAGTGGAAGTTTTTGATATGAGCGGAGCATACCTTTATAATATTGATTTGCCTGTTTTGGGTAGCGTTGGCGGTTTTGGCGGCAAAAAAGAAGACGATTTTACTTTTTACACCATTACTTCGTTTACAACCCCATCAACCGTTTATAAATACAATATTAACGATAACACTTCAGCGTTTTATCAGGCTCCTGAAGTCGATTTTGATGCCGATGCTTATGAAACCAAGCAGGTATTTTATACCAGCAACGACGGTACAAAAGTTCCCATGTTTATTGTCCATAAAAAAGGCATGAATCTGAATGGAAAAAATCCGGTTTTATTGTATGGATATGGCGGTTTTAACATCAGTCTTACCCCAAGTTTTAACGTAAGTCGTTTGGTTTGGCTTGAGCAGGGCGGTATTTATGCCATGATGAACCTGCGTGGTGGCGGTGAATATGGAGAAGAATGGCACAAAGCCGGTACTTTAATGCAAAAGCAAAATGTTTTCGACGACTGTATTGCTGCTGCTGAATACCTGATTGCAGAGAACTATACCAGCAAAGGAAAAATTGCTTTAATGGGCGGTTCAAACGGGGGTTTGCTTGTAGGAGCCGTAATCAATCAGCGTCCCGAATTATTTGGGGCAGCATTTCCGGCAGTTGGCGTTATGGATATGTTGCGCTACCATAAGTTTACCATTGGCCGCTATTGGGCAACCGATTATGGAACCGGCGAAGACAGCGAAGAAATGTTTAACTACCTTTATGCTTATTCTCCATTGCATAGCATTAAAGAAAATGTGGAATATCCTGCGGTATTGGTAACAACAGCCGATCACGACGACCGCGTGGTGCCGGCACATTCGTTTAAATACATTGCTACTTTGCAGGAAAAATACCAGGGAAACAATCCGGTTATTATTCGTATTGAATCGAAAGCGGGTCATGGTGCAGGTAAGCCAACCACAAAAATTATTGAAGAATACAGCGATGTTTATTCGTTTATGTTTAAAAATCTGGGATTAACACCCAGTTACGAATAGTCTGGTAAAAATTTTAAAAGCACTTCTTCGGAGGTGCTTTTTTTTGATTAGAATCTGGTATTTTTTATCTTTACAATCAGATCAATCAAAAACTACTATTTATGAAAAAATTATTGATGGGCTTGACTGCTCTTTTAATTGCAGGAACTTTGCATGCGCAATTATTTAATGTGGGAAAAGTAGGCGTAGGCTACCTTTATGTAGGACCAAAACTGGGTGGAAACGTGGCAACTTCTACGGTTGATATGGGAACAGGTACTGATAAAAAAATGAATCTGGGGTACCAGTTTGGAGCTGTTGCCAAACTCGGTATTACTGAGAAGCTGGCAATTCAACCCGAGTTAGTTTATACCAGTAAAGGTTTTGGAACCGATGCTTCAGGTTTTGAGTCACATAGTAATTACCAATACTTTGGTTTGCCGGTTGTGGCCAAATATGCTTTTATGAAGATTGCCGGTGTTCAGGTTTATGGTGCGGGTGGTTTTTATACCGATTACCTGACAAAAGTTACTTATGTAATGGATAATTTCTCAGAAGAACCTGCTCTGGATACTTATAACCGATTTGAGTTTGGTTTAAACTTTGGTGGTGGAGCAAATATTCCCATGGATAATGGCGACCAACTTAACCTTGATTTGGCTTTTACGCTGGGTTTAACTGATGTGGACGATAGTGGTACCTATTCTTCAAGTAAGAATGTCACGGTGCAACTATCGGCAATTTACCTGGTCGACTTAACCAAATGGATAAGCTTTAAGGGCAAAAATAAAACCAACGACGGCTACGAAGAAAACAATGCTCCGGCTGGAGGCGCTAAAGTAGAAAGGGAACAATAAGCTGTTGATAAATTATTATAAAACCGGGTTACTCTCCCGGTTTTTTTATGCCCATAATCGCATTTTTTCTGTTTAATTTGTAAGCATGGATTTAGCAAATAAATATATCGTTATCGAGGGCAATATAGGCGCTGGAAAAAGCACGCTTGTAAACAAAATTGCAGAGCAATACAACGGGAAAATTATTTTGGAACAATTTCATGATAATCCTTTTTTGCCCAAATTTTATAATAACCCCGACCGATACAGCTTTCCATTGGAACTTTCGTTTTTAGCGGCTCGCTACAAACAATTGAACACCGAAATTTCATCGACCGATTTGTTTAAAGCCTTTACCATTGCCGATTATTATTTTGTTAAATCGCTGGTCTTTGCACGTTCTACCCTGAACGAAGATGAGTTTAACCTTTACCGCCAGTTATTTACTATTATTTATCAGCAGTTGCCTTTACCCAACCTTTATGTCTATTTACATGCTTCGCCTGAAAGGCTGCTTGAGCACATTAAAATGCGCGGACGCGATTATGAAAAATCGATAACGGCCGAATACCTGCTTCAGATTCAAAAAAGCTATTTCGAGTACTTTAAAACCGAGACTCGGTTTCCTATAGTTGTAATTGAAACTACGCATATCGATTTTGTTAATAATCCGGCTGATTATGAAAAACTAAAAGCTTTAATTCTGGAAAAGGATTACGAAAAAGGTTTGAACCGTGTGGTGGTTTCGTAAGGCTTATTCATTCGGTTTGTAAGCCGAACCAAAAATAATTTTAACTTTGCTCCGGTTCATAACGAAATAAAAATATTTTTCATGAAAACTGCTGTATTTGCCGGTTCTTTCGACCCTTTTACCACTGGCCACGAGAGTGTGGTAGTTCGGGCACTTCCGCTTTTCGATACCATAATAATTGCCATTGGCAGTAATTCTTCAAAATCGGGGTTTTTGTCTATTGAAGAGCGCATTGAATTGATTGAAAATGTTTTTCGCGATGAACCCCGGGTTAAAGTTGAAGCTTACGATGGACTTACTGTTGATTACTGCAAAAAAGTAAATGCCGGTTTTATGATACGGGGAATCCGCACTGCTGCTGATTTTGAATACGAACGGGGCGTGGCACAAATG
Source organism: Salinivirgaceae bacterium (assembly GCA_050179685.1). Lineage (GTDB taxonomy): Bacteria > Bacteroidota > Bacteroidia > Bacteroidales > SZUA-534 > GWE2-40-63. The sequence goes on along the minus strand of JBFXEW010000002.1, from coordinate 69,397 downwards.
AATAAGATTATGTTACCCGACGTTGAATCGGTTTTCTTATTAACTACACCCGAACTTACACCGGTTAACAGCACCATTGTTCGCGATATACTGCGTCATGGGGGCGATGTAAGCCAGTTTTTACCCCCTAAGGCAAATATTTATTCCTTATTAGAAAAAAGAAAGCATGCAAAGAATAAGTAAACTAAGGTATTGGTTTTTTTTACTTGCTTTTTTAGTTACAGGCCTGCTTGCTAAGCCAAATACTACCGACTGTACTATTTTTGGAAACAATAAAGAATATGCAGGCTTTGTTTTGCAGGTGTTTGCCACTCCCGATTTAATTAGTGGCGATAAAGTGCTGCTGGATTCCGATACGGTTGATGCAGACGGAAATTTTAAGTTGACTTTTTCTCTTCAACAAACACAATTGCTAAGCCTGCCTTTGGGAATATATGAATGCATAGTTTATGCCGAACCCGGTAAAACTTACCAGGTGGTTTTACCGCCCTGGCAACCCAAAACCAAAGCCGATGTATTAAATCCTTTTTTTGCTCCGGTGCAAATTTACCTGGGAATCCGAAATCCGGCTCCTGACGATATTAACTTACAAATTGCCGGGTTCAATGAACGGTATCACAATTACATCGACCAGGAGTATTATTACATCTTTAAATTTCCCCGCAAGGCCAATATCGATTCAGTAATACACACCATCGATACGCAGTTTGATACCATTGCAGATCCCTATTTTTATAACTATCGAAAGTACAAATATGCCTGGTTAAAATTTACTACCGTAATGCGCGACAACAGGTACGTAATACGCGAATATTTTAACAATCAGCCGGTTTTGTACCACAATGTGGCTTATATGGATTTGTTTAACCAGTTGTTTGCCAATTACCTGAGCCTGTATATGAAAACCAGCGAAGGAGAACGTATTTTTTCAGATGTGGCTTTGGCAAAAAGTCCGGTTTTGGTTAAGCAAACTTTTTCGAATAATATGGTTTTGTTGAACGATACCCTTCAGGAAATGGTTTTGCTTAAAGGGCTACACGATGCCTTTTACAGCAACGATTTTCCCTTGCAAAGTCTGCTTATTACGCTCGATTCGGTATCACACAGCACCAAAGTTCCGGAACATAAACTTATGGCGAAAAACATTCGCACAAAAGTGCTGCATTTACGGAATGGGTTCGACGCTCCCGGATTTGAGCTGTCCGATGCGCAGGGAACAAAATATTCACTTAGCGATTTCAATGCAAACTATCTTTACCTGAATTTTATTTCTGTCGAAAGTTTTGCCTGCCAACAGGAGTTGGAATTGTTAAAAAAGCTGCACGAAAAGTTTTCGAACGACTTGACTATTGTTTCAATCAGCATTGATAAGGATTTGGAAAAAGCCCAAAGTTATTTCGATAAACAAGGCTATACGTGGAAACTTTTAGGCGATTCGCCCGACCGGAAAATTGCCAATTTGTACAAGGTTAAAGCTTATCCAACTTTTTATCTGATACAATCTGACGGAAAATTAAAGATGTCACCGGCTTTAAGTCCTGGTGAGAACTTTGAATGGTCTTTTTTTAATTTGCTTCAGTCAGCAAAGCGGCGTCAAAACCGGTAGCTATTTTTATAACCGACTTAATCGACGGAAAGGCCTTTTTGCAATAGCGCTCCAGCTCATCGGCATCAACCCATATTGCTTTACTGATACCTTCTTTGGTTTGCGGTGTAGGCATTTTGTTGCCCTTATATTCCATTAAATACCAGGTAGTAGGTTTTAGTATCAGGCTTTGTTTTATTTTATAGGTGTGGTATGTTTTGTTTATCTTATAATCGATGGTAAGCTGACTGATGCCACATTCTTCTTCAACTTCGCGCAAAGCAGCCTGCCTGGTTTTTTCGCCCTTTTCAATATGTCCTTTGGGCAAATCCCACAAGCCTTTGCGTTTTATCAGTAACCATTGTCGTTTTTCATTAACCACCAAACCACCGGCAGCTTTTTTCTTTTTAAAGATTGAAGTAAAAAGTTTCCAGCTGGCTTTAACATCGGAACACAAAATATAGATTTGATCCCGGGTATCGCTTTCAATGTAAGTGTTGACCAAATTACGCAGTTGTTCTTTGGTAGGATTGCTTATTGCAGTGCATCCGCGCGGAACAATGAAGTAGCTTTTGACAAAATTAAGCGTATTGTGGTTGAAAAAAACTTTATACTTTTGTGGCATGAACTCGAATATTGAAATTGAAAAAATAATTGCCGCACATTTATTGCAAATAAAAGCAATAAAATTGGCTCCGTCAAGTCCTTTTACCTGGGCTTCGGGATTAAAATCCCCAATTTATTGCGATAATCGCAAAACCCTTTCCTATCCTGAGGTTCGCAACCAGATACGCGATGCTTTTGTTCGTATGGCGACCGAAAGTTATGCTCATGCCGATGTAATTGCCGGTGTGGCCACTGGCGCTATTGCACTGGGAGTTTTGGTTGCGCAGGCTTTAAATAAACCCTTTGTGTATGTGCGTTCCGATGCAAAAAAGCACGGCCTTGAAAATTTGGTGGAAGGTTATTTGGAACCCGGACAGAAAGTAGTAGTAATTGAAGATTTAATTTCGACCGGAGGAAGCAGTTTAAAAGCTGTTGAGGCATTACGCAAAGCAGGAGCAGAGGTTTTGGGCCTGATTGCAATTTTTTCGTATGGATTTGAAAAAGCTCACGAGAATTTTGTAGCTGCCGATTGCGCTTATCATACGCTCACAAATTATCAAACCATGATTAGTATTGCGCACGAAACCGGTTATATATCGGAAGCAGAAGTAGCACTTTTGAACCGTTGGCGCATGAATCCCGAGAACTGGCAATAAAATTAATAACCTATATTTTACCGCATCATATTATGGAAATTGAAAGCAGGATTGGCAAAGTAGAAGCCAATCAGGAACGTATATATACTCTTTTATCCGATTTTACAAACCTGGGCAGTTTTGTTCCGCCCGATCAGGTTTCTGACTTTACGTCGGATGCCGATAGTTGTAGTTTTACGGTAGCCAAAATCGGAAAATTTGGAATGCGCGTAATTGAACGGGAACCTTTTAAGCTGGTAAAAATTGCCAACGACGAAAATGTCCCTTTTCAGTTTTTTATGTGGATACAAATTAAAGAAGTGGCAGCGAACGACAGCAGGGTTAAAATTACCCTCAGGGCCGATTTAAACCCGATGCTTAAAATGGTGGCAAAAAAACCTTTAGGCAGTTTTGTAGAATCGTTGATAAGTAAGATTGAAACAATCCGCTAAGTTTAAAGCACAAATTCAAGCTCTTTAAAATAAAACCTGCGAATTTCGCCCTGCGGGGTTTTTAATACCAATTGTCCGTCGGCTTCAACCGATTTTATGCAGGCGTGGAACACTTCGCCGTTAGCGCTAAAATCGTGATAATCCTGGTTGCGGAATAAATGATCGAAATACCGCTGGTTGATGTCGTCGGTAAAGCCATCGGCCAGTAAATCGTACCAGATTCCAATTTGCTGGAGCACACTTTCAAGGCATTCGTGCAACGCTATTTCTTTTCCAAATATGGTTTTTAATGAAATGGGATTGGGCGCATCGCTCAAAAACTTTTCCTGATTGACATTAATTCCTATACCTATTACTGAATATTTAATGGTGTTGCCCTGAATCTGGTTTTCGATGAGGATTCCTCCCACTTTTTTGTTGCGATAATAAATGTCGTTGGGCCATTTTATGCTGAAACACTTTCTTATGGTATTCAAATAGTCGATAATACCCAGTGAAACCACTTTTGAAATGAGGAACATTTTTTCGGCCTCTAAAAACTCAGGCCGCAATAAAAGGCTGAGCGTAAGATTTTTGCCCGGTTCGCTTTCCCAGGTATTGGTGCCTTGTCCTTTTCCGCCGGTCTGGTTATCAGTTACAACTACAAAACCTTCGGGAATGTCATCTTCAATAATAAACTTTTTAAGCTGGTCGTTGGTCGATTCAACTTGCTTAACCTGAATAATGTTAATTGGTTCCATAGTGTTTCGGTGTTTGCTTAAATGGCTATTAGTTTATTTTTAATGGCATACATAATTAAGTTGGCCGTGTTTTTTGAGTTGGTTTTGCTCAAAAGATTCGCGCGGTGTTTATCGACTGTTCGTTTGCTGATGAAAAGGTTGTCGGCTATTTCCTGATTCGAGAGTCCTTTGCAAATTTCTTCCAAAACCTGGAGCTCGCGTTTCGATAAGGCTGCTAATTCGGTTTCTACTTCTTTGTGGGGTTTGAAACTTTTAATGACATTGTACAAAAGTTCCTGTGAGAAATAGCTGTTGCCTTTATTCACTTGTTTAATGGCTTCAATTACTTCGTTTATTTCGGAGTTTTTCAAAAGAAAACCTTTCACTCCGGCGTTTATCATCCGGTAATAATAATCTTCTTCGCCAAACATCGATAGCGCAATGATTTTTAAATCAGGATACTTTTCCATGGCTTCCTGAGTAGCCTCTACGCCATCCATCACCGGCATGTTAATGTCCATAAGCACAATATGGGGAAGCTTGTGTTCAATTATTTCGAGAAACTCTTTTCCATTTGCAGCTTCGCTGATAACGCTTATTTCAGGGGTGGCGCCAAGAAGTATTTTTAAGCCGTTGCGGAATAAGGCGTGATCGTCGACCAGGGTTATTTTTATCTGTTCCATAGTTGTTTAATTTAGACGAACCTTGATTAATGCGTTTGTTCCTTTGCCGGGAGAACTGTTCAGAATAAAAACTCCGTTTATTGATTTTATTCGCGAAGTGATATTTGAGAAGCCCATTCCCGAATTTACATTAGTCAGGGTTTTGTCGGGATTAAAGCCCTGGCCATCGTCGTGAAACTGAATGGTCAGGGTGTTGATATGTTTCGAAATATTCAGCTGAATGTTTTTTGCTTTGGCATGTTTTAGCGTGTTGGTAATCAATTCACAGCTTGCCCGGTATAAAATGGTTTCCACATTGTGATCGAAGCGCTCGTTTTCCATATTGCTTGACAGTGTAATGTTAACCGATTTTGTTTCGTTTATTTTGTGTGAGAAATTTTTAATGGCACTTACCAGTCCAAAATTAGTTAATACATGCGGACTCAGGTTGTTCGATATTTCTTTTATGCTTGAGATGGCTTCGTTAATTACCACATTGGTGTTTTCAAGAATTTCCTGCTGATTGTTAATTTTATTGTTCAGGATGGCTGAAATCGACATTTTAACCGTCGAAAGCAAGGGCCCCAAACCATCGTGCAAATCTTTTGCAAAACGTTTTCGTTCTTTTTCTTCGGTTTGAATAATTGCATTTAACACGCGTTTCTCTGAACGGTTTCGCTCAATTTCGGCTCGCTTCAGGGCATAAAATATTTCGCCAATTAAAAATACTCCGGCAGTAAATAAGAAAGAGATAATTACACCCAGCCAATCGTCGGCCATGGTAAGGTAAAACGAGAAGTCATCATCGAGAAACTGAATTAGCTTAATGGTTCGTTTGATGGCCGTAAGTAAGAATCCCAGCGAAATTAGCACCCACGAAGCCCGGTATTTGGTCACACGCATCAGCCGTAAGGCAAAAATGGCAGCGACCAATTGCAAGGTGATCGAGATTAAGAGGGCAATTAAACGAATCATGAATTTTTTTATACAAAAATAGTATTTCTATCCGATTTGAGCCCAACTCTTATATGTTGTTGTGGCAATTGTGATGTAAATTAGCAGGATATCTAATAAGCTTAACACCAAATAAAAAAAGTAGTAAAGCGGGGTTTTGAATGTTAAAATAAATATTATCTTTGCAGCCTCGAAATAATAACAATTTAAAATTAAATTTATGCCTGTAAGAATCAGATTAGCAAGACATGGTAGAAAGCGCAACGCTTATTACCACATTATTGCAGCCGATAGCAGGGCGCCACGAGATGGTAAGTTCATAGAGAGATTAGGTAGTTACAATCCTAACACAAATCCTGCTACTATTGAACTTAACTTCGACCGGGCATTGCATTGGCTACAAAACGGTGCGCAACCTTCTGACACCGCAAAATCAATCCTTTCGTACCAAGGAGTTTTAATGAAAAAACACTTACTCGAGGGAGTTAAAAAGGGCGCTTTTGATGAAGCTGCTGCCGAGCAAAAATTTGAAGCATGGATGGCCGACAAACAGTCGAAAATTCAGGCAAAAATTGACCAGTTGAAAGCTGATAAATCTACTTCACTTAAGTCGCGTTTAGAGGCTGAGAAAAAAGTGAATGATGAGCGGGCTAAAGCATTAGCCGAAAAATCAGCTGCATTAGCTAAAGAAGCTGCTGCTGCAAATGCTGAAGCTGAAGTAGAAGAAGCTCCAGTTGCAGAAGTTGAGGAAGCACCAGCTGTAGAGGAAGCACCTGTTGCCGAAGCTGAAGAAACTCCTGCTGTAGAAGAAGCTCCTAGCGCTGAAGCAAAAGCCGAAGGTGATGCTCCAGCTGACGAAACTGCTGAAGCATAATATTTGAATGCAAAAAAGCGATAGTTTTCAGGTCGGTACTATTATAAAAACCCATGGAATTCATGGGGAACTGATACTGGAAGTTAGCTATCCTGAATTAATAGAAAATTATAAGGAACCAGTATTTCTCGAATTAGAGGGATTACTGGTTCCTTTTTTTATCAAAACACTGGTTCCGGTCAGCAACGAACGCTTTCGTGTTGCCTTCGACTGGATTGAAACTGAAAATCAGGCTAAGAAGCTGGTTCAGGCTCCGGTTTTAATTCCAAACCAAAATATACAGCTATCGGAGCAAAACCTGCAGGAAACACCTGAGCTTTTGGTAGGTTTTCAACTTGTCGATGAAAATACCGGACCAGTAGGCGAGGTGCTTGCTTTTCTCGATAATAAAATGAATCCTTTACTTGCTGTGGAAACCAATAAGGGAGAACAGCTCATACCTTTTCACTCCCATTTTATCCGGAGTATTAATCCTTCTTCAAAAGAGATACTTGTTGAATTACCCGAGGGACTGATTGATTTAAACTAGCGGTTTGTCGAGTTGTTCGTAAATGGAATTCTGACTGATAAACTCAGGAACTATCCTTTTCATTGAATCGACCAGCTTCAGATGGTTTTGTTCCTTAAGCAGGTCAATCAATTGTTCCATTTGAATCTTTACTTCGTTGAATTCGTAATTCCGAACCTTGGCAATCATAATCTGCGGATGATGCGTTGGCAGTGTATTTTCTTTATCGGCCAGTAATTCCTCGTAAAGTTTTTCACCCGGACGTAATCCCGTAAAGCTGATTTGAATATCTTTTCCCAGTTGAAGTCCCGAGAGTTTAATCATCTTTTTCGCCAAATCGACAATTTTAACCGATTTACCCATGTCGAAGATGAATATCTCGCCTCCGGTTCCCATGGCTCCTGCTTCCAAAACCAGCTGACAGGCTTCGGGAATGGTCATGAAATAGCGGGTAATTTGCGGATGCGTAACGGTAATTGGGCCGCCTTCTTCAATTTGTTTGCGAAAGCGCGGAATTACCGAGCCATTTGAGCCCAGTACGTTTCCAAAGCGGGTGGTAATAAATGCGGTTTTAGCTTTAGTATTCAACGACTGGATGTATATTTCGGCCAGACGTTTCGATGCGCCCATCACATTGGTCGGGTTTACTGCCTTATCAGTCGACACCATTACAAAGCGCTTGGCACCGTATTTTACAGCCATATCAGCTATGGTTCTGGTTCCAAATACATTGGTTTTAATGGCTTCAGCCGGATTGTTTTCCATCATGGGCACGTGCTTGTATGCTGCTGCATGGAAAATTATCTCGGGTTTATAGCGTCTGAATACTTCTTCAACCCGCACCGGGTCAGCTATATCTCCCATTATTATCTGGAAGTTGAAGCATTGTTTTTGCTCCCTGAGTTCCATCTCAATGTCGTAGAGCGGTGTTTCAGCCTGATCGAACAAAAGCAGATTTTTGGGTTCAAATTTTATAAGTTGGCGAACCATTTCGCTGCCAATGGAACCGGCAGCTCCGGTTATCAATACTACTTTGTCCTTAACCTGTTCGTTAATGCGGGCCACATCGAGCTGAATGGGATTGCGTTCGAGCAATTCTTCGATTTTTACCTGGCGAATTTGTTTGGAACTCAGCTCACCGTTAATCCAACTGTCGACACTGGGAACGGCTAATACCCTAACGTTGTTGTTCAGGCAGAGTTCAACCAGATTGGTTTTTTCTTCAACCGTTTCAAACGGACGGGCCAAAACCAGAAAATCGAGTTCCTGGTTATTTAAAATGGTTTCGATCCGCGAAATGGGCAATATGTCAATTCCTTCAGCTTTCTTGCGCGAGCGCGTGGTTACATCATCGAAAAAGCCGATTATTTTATAACGGGTTTCATAATCCTGTTCAAGGGTGGTTTTTACGGTCATTGCAGCAGGCCCGGTTCCGTAAATGGCTGCCCGTTTAATCTTTAATGGTGAGCTGCGAAGTTCGTAAAAAACGGCTTTAACCAGCCAACGCAGCGAGGTCATAAAAAATACGGTGGTAAAAAAGTCGATAATTACTATCGATAAGGGAACAATAAAGGCTTTGGTTATGAAATAATAACTAATGATGTTACTTATTACAATAAATATACTCCCCAGGAAAACCGTTATAAAAATCCGTTGCGAATCTTTCATCCCGGTGTAGCGAACTATTCCGGCATAGGTGCGGCCTATGGTAAAGCTGATGATGCGAATAACTGCAACAAAGGGGATAATAAAATATAAGGAAGCCACGTTGGTTTCGGGAATCTGAAAATTGAACCGAAGAAGATAGGCCAGCGCCACTGAAGCGACACAAATAAAAACGTCAATGGTGAAAACGATCCATCGTGGCGTATATTTTTTGCTAAAGATCATGTGTTGTCTTTTGGTTTTGCTAATGCTAATGATTGGCAAATATAATCGGTTTTCCTATTAAAAGGAATTAAAATGGCATCGTTTTACACAAAAGAATGGGATGTTATAAAAGGGGGTAAAAATAAAAAGCCCAACGAATTGGGCTTTTTAACTAAATTTTTTAAAAATTTACTCTGCTGGTGAAATAGCATCTGTTGGACAAACCTCAACACAGGTACCGCAATCGGTACAAATATCAGGATCGATTACATAGATATCACCTTCAGAAATAGCTTCTACGGGGCACTCGCTGATGCAAGAGCCACAAGCTATACAGTCTTCAGAAATTTTATAAGCCATATCCGAACAATTTTTGTTGATTAATATGCGGCAAATTTATACTTATCGATCAATATATTCTAACCTATGGTGCTTTTTTTTTCCTATTTAAAAGCAGTCTAAGCTATAAGTGCTTATTTACCTGGGTAGATCAGCTATTTTTGTGAGGCCACCGGTAACTTTTTGGTCCATCTTTACATGAATTGTGGAATCAACAGGTAATAAAATATCTACCCGCGAACCAAAACGGATAAAACCAAGTTCCTCGCCGGCCTTACATTGATTCTCCGGTTTGGCATAGGTGATTATGCGGCGGGCCAATGCACCTGCAATTTGCTTAACCAGTATTTTTCCTGAATTTACCGTTTCAATAACTACCACTGAACGTTCGTTCTCGTGTGACGATTTAGGTAACCAGGCAGCCATATACCGACCATCGAAATGGAGCGATTGAATTACTTTACCAATTACCGGAAACCAGTTGATGTGCACGTTCCAAACCGACATGAAAATAGAAACCTGTACACGTTTCTCTTTTATGAACTCGGTTTCGTCAACCTCTTCGATGGTTACAATAGTGCCATCGGCCGGAGCAAAAACTTCTTTTTCGTTAAACTGAATGTTGCGTTTTGGTTTTCGGAAGAACCGAATAATAAACGCAAACAGCAGGATAAAGAATGTAAGTAGGGGATAAAAAACAAAAGCCCCGGCGTTAGTATAAACCAATAACGCAATCAGGGACGAAAATAGCAGAAACGCTACTAAAATTACACTGTAACCGGCTTTGTGAATCTTCATGTTCTAATTAGAATTAAACTACCTTACAAAAAAGTACAAATATGTAAAAATTACCGGAATTGCAAACAAGAAACTATCAAATCGATCTAAAATTCCTCCATGACCCGGTAGTAAGTTGCCTGAATCCTTGATGTTGACGCTGCGTTTCAGCATCGATTCAACCAAATCACCCAGGGTTCCGAATACTCCTACAATTCCCGCAACAATAGCCCATTCATGAAGTTCAAAAATTCCCAGGTAACGTGCTAAAAGGAAGGAGCCGCCCAGGGCAACCAGAATTCCACCGATAAATCCTTCCCAGGTTTTCTTGGGCGATATGCGTTCGAATAATTTGTTTTTTCCAAGAGTTACGCCAAATACATACGCACCGGTGTCGCTGAGCCAGATTAGAATAAAGATACCCAATACGATTTTTCCGTTATAATTTCCGTCAAAATAAGCCAGATGATTAACCAGCATTAAGGGAAAGGAAATATAAAGCAGTCCCAGCAGCGTGCTTGCCAGATGCAACAAAGGCTGTTTGCGGTTTCGGTATAGTTCAAAAACAAAAATAAAGGTCAGAAAGGGAATTATCAACAACGAAATGTAAGGTCCCCAGTCGAATTGATACCAAAGAAAACCAGCAAGAAAAATAAAGGAACCAACAATGTTTCCATACTTATTTTGCGGCCGGGTGTGACTAAGTGCAGCCAATTTGTAAAACTCAACCAGTGCAAAGCTATTGATAAGTAAAAATACCAGCGCAAATAAAAACGGATGCAGCAACAGCGAGCCGATTAAAACAGTCACCATAACCAATCCGGTAAGTGAGCGTTGAAAGAAATTGTTCACTTTTATAAATCTTTTAACAAATATTTAGCCCGAATCACATGTTCGGGCTTTACTAATAATTCAATTGCTCCAAAAAGGTAAAAGGAATCCTGCTGGTTTAACAGAACGGTTTCAATATCATTTTCTTCCAAAATGAACTTTGCCATTTCTGCCTGATATAGTTTACCGGTTGAATAAACGGTTTTCCAGTCAGCACTCATGCTTTATTACTCTGTTTTGGTTTCTGGTTCGGTGGTTTCTGTATTTGGTTTTTCCGTCCGTACTTCTTTTACAGGAGCAGCGGTAGAACTGTCTTCAGAAAAAGGTGTTTTTCCATTCGGACGCGGGCCTATAATGCGTTCCAAATCTTCAGCAAAAATCACTTCTTTCTCGAGTAACAAGTCTCCAATTTTGTTATGCTGTTCGCGATATTCCAGCAGCAAGGCTTTTGCTTTTTCATAAGCCAGGTCGATGATGCTTTTTACTTCTTCGTCGATGGCTTTAGCGGTATCATCGCTGTAAGGTTTGTTAAAAGAGTATTCGTTTTGTCCTGATGAATCGTAGAAGCTCCGGTTACCAATCCGGTCGCTCATACCAAAGAACGATACCATGGCATAGGCTTGTTTGGTAACTTTTTCCAAATCGTTCAGTGCTCCGGTCGAGATACGTCCAAAGAACAATTCTTCGGCAGCACGTCCTCCCAAAGTGGCACACATCTCGTCGAGCATCTGGTCCTTAGTGGTCAGTTGGCGTTCTTCGGGCAAATACCAGGCAGCTCCCAAAGCTTGTCCGCGTGGAACAATGGTAACTTTAATCAGTGGATTGGCATGTTCGAGCACCCAGCTTACGGTGGCGTGACCAGCCTCGTGGTAAGCAATGGTTTTTTTCTCCTCGGGCGATATGATTTTGTTTTTCTTTTCCAGTCCGCCAATTATCCGGTCAATGGCATCCAAAAAGTCTTGTTTTTCGACCTTGTTTTTGTTTTTACGGGCGGCAATCAATGCAGCTTCGTTAGCTACGTTGGCAATATCGGCACCCGAGAATCCCGGAGTTTGTTTGGCTAAAAACTCAGCCGAAACTTCTTCGCCCAGTTTGGTTAAGGGGCGCATGTGAACCTTGAAAATCTCTTTTCGTTCGTTCAGGTCGGGCAATTCTACGTGAATTTGACGGTCGAAGCGGCCGGCACGCAGTAAAGCACGGTCAAGAATGTCGGCGCGGTTGGTGGCAGCCAGAATAATTACACCACTGTTGGTTCCAAAGCCGTCCATTTCGGTGAGCAGTTGGTTCAGGGTGTTTTCGCGCTCGTCGTTGGCTCCCCAGTTGGGGTTTTTTCCACGGGCACGGCCAATGGCATCAATCTCGTCGATAAAAATAATACAGGGTGCTTTTTCTTTGGCTTGTTTAAATAAATCGCGTACCCGCGATGCGCCCACACCAACAAACATCTCAACAAAATCGGATCCCGACATGGAGAAGAAAGGCACATGAGCCTCGCCGGCTACAGCTTTTGCCAACAGGGTTTTTCCGGTTCCGGGAGGGCCTACCAAAAGCGCTCCTTTAGGGATTTTACCTCCCAGGTTGGTATATTTTTCGGGATTCTTTAAAAAGTCAACAATCTCTTTAATCTCAATTTTGGCTTCTTCGAGTCCGGCAACATCTTTAAAATCGACTTTTACTTCAGCACCTTCTTTATCGAATATTTTTGCTTTCGATTTACCAATGTTGAATATCTGGCTTCCGGCACCGTTTGGACCGGCCATACGGCGGAAAATAAACAACCACACCCCGATTAAAAGCAGGGGAAACAAAAGCCAGTTCAAAATAGTTTCGAAATGGTTTTCGCGGGTAACATAGCTTATGGGAACTTCCTGTTCAATGGAGAATTCTTTCATGGCTTCGTCGAGTTTCTTTTCGAAAACTTCAACAGAACCAATGGTAAAGAAATAATGCGGGCCGGTAGTAACTACGGTGCCGTTTTTTTGTTTGTTGGCATCGTGAAATTTGGCTTCGCTTAAACGGTCTTGTTTAATAAATATCTCAGCCCGTTTGTTGTTTACCACTTCAATTTTTTCCACGTCGTGGGTGCGGAGCATTTCCTGCTCAAATCGGCTACGGGTAATTTCAACGGGCTCAGCCCCAAACTGCATAAACAGCATGCCAAACAGGAAAATGGCTATCAGCCCATAAACCCAGGTAATGTTAAACTTCGGCTTTTTATCGTTATTTTTTGGATCGCCACCCGGCTTAGGTCCAAATCCAAAATCTTTCTTTTCGTTTTTTTCTTCGCTCATTGCGTGTAGGTATTATTCGTCTTTAATTAATTGTTTTTTTGCATCGGCCCATAAATCTTCCAGGTTATAAAAACGGCGGAAGGGTTCCTGAAAAACATGAACCACTACATTTCCGTAGTCCAGCAGAATCCATTGTGAGTTTTCGGTGCCCTCTACATGTATTGCGTGTTCTTTTATTTCGGTTCTGGTTTGTCGTTCAATAAAGTCGGCAATGGCATCAACCTGTGTATTTGAGTTGCCATGGCAGATAATAAAATAGTCGGCTATCGATTGTTGCAGGTTATTTAAATCAAGAACAACAATTTCTTCTCCTTTTTTCTCTTTAATTGCTTCAACAACAACATCCTTTAGTGTGTTTTGTTCGTTCGGTTTTGTCATATTGTTAATTTGCCTCAAAGGTAATGATTTTTGTTTTCGTTTTCTAGCTAAAAAGCGGGGTTAATACAAATACAATGCCTATTTTGATTTAAGGCTGTTAAAAAAAATAAAGATGCCATTATTTCATTGTCAGTGCGTGCTTTGCTATAATGGCAGCAATTTTTTAATGTTTATTTCCGATAAACGGCTATTTTTGTAATTCTTTGTAACTCTTAAACAACTTTGCCGACTTATTTACTGTAAAAAGATGGGAGACGTGCACAACGAGGAAGTCATCCGGAAAATTGAGGAGTATCAACCCCTTATTCGTAAGGTTTGCCTGATGTATGCGCAAAACCGGGCGGAGTCGGACGATATGTTTCAGGAAATCTGTATTCAGTTATGGAGGGCTTACCCGCAGTTTAAGGGAAATTCAAAATTTTCGACCTGGCTTTATCGGGTTTCTATCAATACAGCCATTTCGTGGATTCGTAAAGAAAAGAAACACCGGCTCGATAACCGCGATGATGAAAAACTTTTTGGTGTTCACGACGATACCCCATTTTATGTAGAGGAAGAAAAGAAGGAGCAGTTAAGCGCTTTGCGAAAAGCCATACAAAAACTGAACGATATTGACCGAACCCTGGTTCTGCTTTATCTGGAAGAAGTGGCCTATGCCGAAATTGCTGAAATACTGGGATTGACGGTTAATAACATTAAGGTGAAAATGAACCGGGTTAAGAAACGCTTAAAAAAGTTGATGGACGATGATGAATGATTTGGATAACTTAAAAGATGCCTGGAAATCAATTTCTGAGCCAGGTGCCGTGTCGGCTTATTCGGCCGATGAATTGCGACGCATGGTGCGTAAGCGCTCAAATAATGAGTTGAGCAAAATACGGCGTAAAATAATTTTGGAATGGTCGGTGGCTTTTTTGCTTTCCCTTTTTTTGGTCTTGTTTGTCCGGGTAATTAATCCGGCCGATACCAAATTCGCCCTCTTGTTTATCGGACTTATTCTGGCTGTTAGTTTTATTCCCTATGTGAAAGTTATCCGCCTAAAATTGGCCAATCACCCCGATCTGAAATCGTACCTGACTATATTTATCGATCGTTTTGATCGTCTGATAAAGCAATACATCCGCATGGCTGCCTTTTTAATTCCCATAGCAGGCCTGGGAGGATTTCTGTTGGGTTTTCATAGCGCAGCGCAGGAAGAGTGGCCGGTTTTCTTTGAGAACCTTAACCTGATTCTGCTCTTACTTTTTGTGGCGCTCATTTCGTTTTGTGGTTACTGGTTACAAAAGCGCTATTTCCGTTGGATTTATGGCAAAAACATTCAACGGCTTCGTCAATGTCTCGATGACCTGAATGAGGTGGAGTAGGCCAGTGTTCAGTCTTCAGTTCACAGTCCACAGACAATTAGCAATGGACAATGAGCAATTAACAATTAACAATTAACAGTCTTCAGTTTTCAGTTCACAGTCCACAGCCAGCAACAATTAACAATTAACAATGGACAATTAACAATTAACAGTCCTCAGCCCACCGTTGGCAACCTCAGATTAGCAAAAGCCCCAGCGCGACAATATAGTAAACGCTACCAGGGTTTAAAACCCTCGTAGCGTTGTTCCTTAGCTCACCAGCCCCCAAATAAACCAAATAACCCCGAGGGGTGCAATAATAATAGCCCCGGGTGTGAACCCGGGGATCAACGACCCCACCCTAAATAGCGGGGTAAGCACCACAGTTTCCATGGATTACCAATCCCTCCATACCCCGCAAGACACCTGGTTTAATTGGAAGTCAAATTTTTATTAGCTTCCCTTGTTTTTCCCGGTTGAACCCTTTCCTGGTTCCGGGTTGGATTGGTGCATCAATTCATAGGTTGCACTTACGGCTATTGTAATTCAATCCTACCGGTTGGTCTTTTCAGTTCATAGCCAAATCAATGGACAGTTAGCAACTAACAATTAACAATTAACAGTCTTCAGCCTACATTTGGCAGCCTTCAGGCAATAAACAATTAGTGAAAAGTGAATAACGAATAACCCCGGAGGGGTTAAAGTCCGGTAGAAATACAGAAGCCTGATAAAAAGCGCTGCAAGCAAAAAATTACCCTGGAACACCTCTGTTTACATGCAGCGCAATAATTCTTCAGCCAAAACAGTGCAAAGCTGCAACGACGAAGTCCTCACGGAGCGTGATCTGCAATCGAAAACGACGCAGTCCTCATGGGACATAATCGTTAATCGCAAATCATCAATCAAATAGTTAGCGCGCTATTTCGTGCGCGGTTTTCCCCTGCACCATTGTAGCTAATAATCCGTGTCACCGATTTTACTTTACACACTTGTTGGAGCTAATCCGTGTCGCAGATTTTACTTTACATACTTGTTGGAGCTAATCTGTGTCGCCGATTTTGCTTTACACACTTGTTGGAGCAAATCCGTGTTACCGATTTTGCTTTTCACACTTGTTTGAGCTTATCTGTGTCACCGATTTTGTTTTACACTCTTGTTTGAGCAAATCTTTGTCGCCGATTTTACTTTATATACTTGTTGGAGCAAATCTGTGTCACCGATTTTGCTTTACATACTTGTTTGAGCGAATCCGTGACGTTGATAATCCTTTACAACCATGCAGTAGCTTATTCAACTTCCGGATAAACGCCCCACAAGCCTTTCGATACTTGTTCGGGTTCCTGAAAGTACTTCAAAACTCGTTTGAATATATTTTCAGCATGTTTTTTTACCGGAATAAGCTGTGTGGCCACTTGCTTTGGACATCCGATGAAAAAAATCTTGCTAATTCGATACGAATGGGTATTTTTGACGTGAAATTAGTGGTGCAAGCCGAAAAACCTAAGAGTAGGCAAAAATTAAAACTCACAAAATGAAAAAACTATTATTTGCAAGTTTCTTATTGACCTTTATGGCAACGGTTGCCAGTGCCCAGTTTTTTGTTGGGGGTAGTGTAGGATTCGCTCACACTGGTGGTAGTGTCGTTGTTGACAACACCGTCACAGATCAACCATCATCCAACTATTTTGAATTTGCTCCTAAAGTGGGTTATGAGTTATCGGAAGATTTGGATGTTGGGGTTGAATTGGGTTTTTTTCTCGACAGGACCAATTCTAACGGTGCAACTGAAATCATTGGCAAAGAATCAGGAATAGCTTTGGTTCCTTTTGCCCGGTATTATGCCATTACCATGAATAAATTTGCCCTGGGTCTCGAAGGTCGTCTGGGTATGCGCATGTCTTCTCAAAAAACCGAAGCCGGTGGCACAACTACCGATGGTCCAAAAACCACCAGTTTATCGTTTAATGTTTCTCCGGGTTTATTTTATCACATGAGCGACCGGGTTACCCTTGAAGCCATGTTGCGTGGTTTGAGTCTGGGATATGCCTACAGTGTAGAAAAAGTTGAAGCCGGTGGCACAACAACCAAAGACCGTAACAATAGTTTTGGTTTGGGAGCCGACTTAGATGACATTTTTACTACCGGTACGATTACCGTAGGAGCGGTCATTCATTTTTAGAACATAAATTTCCTTAATAAAAAGGCTTGTTGTCGTTTAGGGCAGCAAGCCTTTTTTTCTTATCCAAACTTATTAACATTCCCTGATTTTTCGCAACAAATACCCTAATTTTACCCTTCATTTCCGATAGCTGATTCCGGTTGTCAGAAGTCCTGATTCGAACACATAAAAGTCTTACATACATGTTTTTAGTTTTTGATACCGAAACCACCGGCTTGCCAAAAAAATGGAAAGCACCCCTTACCGATTTTGATAACTGGCCGCGTATGGTTCAATTGGCCTGGCAGTGTCACGATTTGCAGGGGAAATTCCTTTTTGCCAAGAATCATGTAATAAAACCCGAGGGTTATTCCATTCCCGACGATGTGGTAAAAGTGCATGGTATCACAAACGAAATTGCCCATAAACTGGGAATTCCTTTGGTTGATGCATTAAACGACTTTATTGCTGATGTTAAAAAAGCCAAATTCATTATCGGTCATAACATTGAATTCGACATCAATATTGTAGGTTCGGAGCTTTTAAGATGTGGGATGCCTGAAGTTATGACCAAAGCACCGCAGCTTTGTACCAAAGAAGAAAGTACCGAGTTTTGCGCCATCATGAAAAATGGCCGTCCCAAATGGCCTACTTTAACTGAACTGCACACTAAATTGTTTGGCGTACCTTTCGAAGAAGCCCACAATGCCGCAGCCGATGTGGAAGCTACCACCCGTTGTTTTCTCGAACTGGTAAGGGTGGGAGGTATCTCGCCCCAGGTACTAAAAATGACCGATGCCGAGATTCAGGCCTTTATTAAAGCAAATCCTTCGGAAATAAAACCAGCCGGAATACAGTTTGAATCGTTTAAAACCAACGAATTTCACGATATTTCGGTGGCGGACGAAGAGAAAAAACTGGCCGCAGCAGCCCGCACCAGTGGACGGGTTCCTTTTGTACACCTGCATGTTCATTCGCAGTATTCCATTCTCGATGGGGCCGCAACAACCGCGCAAATTGCCAACAAAGCCAAGGCCGATGGAATGACAGCTGTAGCACTTACCGATCACGGCGGAATGTTCGGGGCAAAGGAATTTCATGTGTCGTGTAAAAAGGCCGGGGTTAAACCCATTATTGGCCTCGAAGCTTATGTGGCAGTTCGCGGGCATTTGCGTAAAGACGATCATAAGATTGATGGTTCGGGCGAACACCTGATTTTACTGGCAAAAAACCGCACGGGCTATAAGAATCTTATAAAGTTAACTTCCATCTCGCATAACCAGGGATTTTATTACAAGCCCCGCATCGATAAAGTACTGATTGAAAAATATCATGAGGGTCTTGTTGCCACTTCGGCCTGTTTGGGCGGTGAAGTAGCGCAGCACATTATGAATGGAGACTTCGACAAGGCCGAAGAAACCATTCTTTGGTTTAAAAAGACTTTTGGTGACGATTATTACCTGGAACTGATGCGCCATCAGAACATCGATCCCATCTTACGAAAAGATATTTGGGAAAATCAGGTGAAGGTCAACAAGGTTTTGCTCGAATTGTCGAAAAAACTTCAGGTTAAAGTAGTTGCCACCAACGATGTGCATTTTGCCGAGGAAGAAGATGCCGAAGCCCACGATTTGCTGGTTTGTTTAAGTACCGGACGCGACTACGACGACAACACCCGGATGCGCTATACGCGGCAGGAGTGGTTTAAAACCACTGCTGAGATGAACCGGATTTTTGCCGATGTGCCCGAAGCGCTCGAAAATACCCTGGAGATTGCCGATAAAGTAGAATTCTTTGAGCTCGATGCCGATCCCATCATGCCCAAGTTTACTATTCCCGAATCGTTTGGCCTTTTGAGTGATTATGAAACAAAATATACCGCCGACGACCTGATTGAAGAATTCGGGCAAAAAGCTTTCGACCGTATTGGAGGATACGATAAAGTGCTTCAGATTAAGTTTGAATCAGACTACTTAAAGCACTTAACCTACCTGGGCGCTGAAAAGCGTTATGGCGAAAATTTTAAAGATGATGTAAAAGAGCGTATCGATTTTGAACTCGACACCATAAAAACAATGGGTTTTCCGGGTTACTTCCTTATTGTGCAGGATTTTATTAATGCCGCACGCGAAATGGAAGTTCTTGTTGGTCCCGGACGGGGTTCAGCTGCCGGAGCTGCCGTTTCGTATTGCGTGGGAATTACCAATGTGGATCCCATTAAGTACGATTTGCTTTTTGAACGTTTCCTGAATCCCGACCGGGTGTCCATGCCCGATGTGGACATCGATTTTGACGACGACGGCCGCCAGATGGTTCTCGATTGGGTAACTGATAAATACGGTGCCGACAAAGTAGCTCATATTTGTACCTTTGGAACTATGGCTACCAAATCGTCGATTAAAGATGTGGCCCGGGTTATAAAACTTCCGCTCGAAGAAGCCAACCGGCTGGCTAAAATGGTTCCTGAAGCTCCGAAAATGAACTTCGCCAAAGCCTATAAAGAAAGCCACGAACTGGTTGAAGAAAAGAAATCGGCCAACCCATTAATACAACGCACGCTGTTGAATGCCGAAAAGCTCGAAGGTTCAGTAAGGCAGACCGGGGTGCATGCCTGTGGTATTTTAATTGGGCGCGACCCGCTTGATGAACACCTGCCGGTGATGCCCACCAAAGGTGAAAAGCTGCTCACTACCCAATACGACGGCCGCTTTGTTGAAGCCATCGGTTTGTTAAAAATGGACTTTTTAGGACTTAAAACCTTGTCCATTATTAAGGAAACGCTGGAGAACATCAAACTATCGAAAGGGGTTAAGATTGATATCGATGGCATCTCATTCGAAGACGAAAAAACCTACCAGCTTTTCAGTAACGGCGAAACCACAGCCATATTCCAGTTTGAAAGTCCCGGTATGAAAAAATACCTGCGTGGACTAAAACCCGACCGTTTTGAGGATTTGGTAGCCATGAATGCACTCTACCGTCCGGGACCAATGGATTACATTCCATCGTTTATCGCCCGGAAACATGGTCAGGAGCCTGTGGTTTACGACCATCCCCTAATGGAGCCTTATCTTAAAGATACCTACGGAATTACCGTGTATCAGGAGCAGGTGATGTTACAGTCGCGGGCTTTGGGTGGTTTTACCCGAGGCGACTCCGACACCTTGCGTAAAGCCATGGGAAAAAAGATAATGGAGCTGATGGAAAAGCTCAAAAACAAATTTACCGATGGTTGTAAAGCCAATCCGGAGTTTGTGGCCGGAGTGAAAAATAAGCCAGCCGAAGAAGTAATCGATAAAATATGGAAAGACTGGGAAGCCTTTGCCAGTTACGCTTTCAATAAATCGCATTCGGTTTGTTATGCTTATGTGGCTTACCAAACAGGTTATTTAAAAGCTCATTTTCCGGCTGAGTTTATGGCTGCCAACTTAAGCCGTAACCTCTCGAACATTACTGAGGTTACCAAGTTAATGGAAGAATGCCGTCGCATGGGGCTTAAAGTTTTTGGTCCCGACGTGAATCTGAGTTATAAAAAGTTTACGGTCGATAAAAACGGAGACGTGCGTTTTGGAATGGCTGCTATAAAAAATGTGGGCGAGGGTGCAGTTGAAAACATTATTGCTGAGCGTGATAAAAACGGGCCTTATAAAGACATTTATGATTTTGTGGAACGCATCGATTTACGTTCGGTAAACCGAAAAACTTTTGAAGCACTGGCACAGGCCGGTGGTTTCGATAGTTTTAAAGAAGTGCAATTCCGGAGTCAGTTTTTTGAAACCAACGAGTCGGGCGAAACTTTTATCGAAAGCCTGTTAAAATATGGTAACCTGTATAAGAACGATGTGTCGAACAATCAAAACACCCTGTTCGGAGCCATTACCGATCAGGTTGAGATTAGCAAACCTGCGGTTCCCGCGGCAGAACCCTGGGGAAACCTGGAACAGTTAAACCGCGAAAAGGAATTGGTTGGCATCTATTTAAGTGCGCATCCGCTCGATAGTTATAAAATTGAGATGACGAACTTTTGCAATGGTTCCCTCGACGACCTGACCGATTTGCAAAAGATTGAAGGTAAAGAATTGTCGGTGGGTGGTATTGTAACCGATGTACGTTCGGCAACTACCAAAACCGGCAAACCTTTTGGTGGTTTTACCCTTGAGGATTATAGCGGGAGTTTTCAGTTTACCTTTTTTGGTAAAGATTATATGGAGTACAAGAATTATTGTACCAAAGGTTATTCGCTGTTTATAAAAGGAAAAGCACAGGAGCGGGGCTGGGGAAACAACGGAGGAAAAGAGCTGGAGTTTAAAGTGTCGTCTATTCAAATGCTGGGCGATATTAAAGAGAGCCTGTTAAAAAGTCTGGCCATTAAATTCCCTGTGCAGGGGCTTTCTGAGCATTTAATGAAAGAACTGTCCGATGTGGTAGAAAGCAACAAGGGAAACACCCTGCTTAAGTTTCTTATCTTCGACGAAAAGGAGAAAATATGGATTCAGATGTTTTCGCGGACTCATAAAGTCGAAGTTTCGAATTCTTTTATCGAATACCTCGAAAAACATCCGGTATTCGAATACAAATTGGAATAACTTGTTAATTAAATCAACAACAGAAAAACTTATTTACTAATAATACAAACATTTATTCCTTTATATTTGTATCTAATACGAAAAATTAAAACAACTTAAAATAGAATAAAAATGGCAATTCATGTAACTGATGCAGATTTTGAAGAAGTAGTATTAAAATCGGATGTACCCGTAATGGTTGATTTCTGGGCTGAATGGTGTGGACCATGCAAGATGATAGCACCCATTGTTGACGAACTTTCGGTGGAACTCGAGGGTAAAGCAAAAATGGTAAAACTTGATGTGGATAACAATTCGAACACCGCCATGAAATACGGAATCAGAAACATACCCACTTTATTATTCTTTAAGAATGGCGAAGTAGCCGATAAACAAGTGGGCGTTGTGGCCAAAGCTGCTCTGGTTGAAAAGTTGAACAAACTTTTTTAATAACTGCACCTAAAAAACTTTATCCGGTAATTGAGGTACATTCAATTACCGGATTTTTTATTTTTATGCCGGAATGAAAAATCTGCAAGAAGTATTTAGTTTTGAAGCTTTCGATCACCTGGAATGGGTCTCACGCCAGGTTGTTGAGGGTTTTATTACCGGCATGCACCGTAGTCCCTATCATGGATTCTCGGTTGAGTTTGCCGAGCACCGTTTGTACAATAGTGGTGAATCGACCCGGCACATGGATTGGAAACTGTATGCCCGTACCGAGAAATTATTTGTAAAACGGTACGAAGAGGAGACCAACCTGCGCTGCATGGTTTTAATTGACACCTCGTCGTCTATGCTTTTCCCTTATGAAACTTCACGGGCTGTTAATAAACTGAGTTTCTCGGTGTATTCGGCTGCTGCAATTATTCATATGTTGCGCCGCCAGCGCGATGCCGTTGGCCTGACCCTGTTTTCCGACGCTATTGAATTCACCTCGGATGTTAAGCTTAGCGATTCGCACAGTAAACTCTTGTATGCTGAGTTAAACAAGCTGTTAAACCGCGACAAAGCCTATTTTAATCAAACAACCCAATTGGCAGAGTCGCTGCACCTGATTGCAGAGAAAATACACAAACGCTCGCTGGTAATTTTATTTACCGATATGTTTGGCGAGAACCCTGAAAAACTTTTTGCAGCCATTGAGCATCTGCGCTACAATAAGCACGAAGTAGTTATTTTTCAGGTCAGCGACAAGGTTTTGGAGCAACAATTGAATTATAGTAACCGGCCCATGAAATTTGTGGACATGGAAACCGGACAGACCCTTAAATTGAATCCCAATGAAGTGCGGAATGAATACCGGAAAAGACAGGAATCGTTTATGAGTCAGCTCCGGCTCAAATGCGGTCAATACCGCGTTGATTTAGCCGAAACCGATGTTAACGATGATTTTAGAACCGTTCTGATTCCTTTTTTGGCTAAGCGGGCCTCACTCTATTAATTATATTTTCTTCAGAATTAAACTTAGGTTTTGCTTTTCGTTTACCACCGATATAAACTGTTGTAAGGCCTCAAAAGCATCTGGTAAAAAAATATCCTGCTGGCGGTTTAAGCGATAACTCAGGCTGATTAGATTTCCATTTTGTGCACAGGTAAAAAAGAAAAGACCCTGGTTGTTGGGCAGGCTAATTCTAAGCGGTGTGGGTAATTCAGTAAGTTTATAACCTTCAGGTATTTCAATCTGATACAACAGGTTGAAGTTTTCAGGATAATTAAATTCAATGGGAGTTTTTCGTCCTCTTATGTTCAGTAAGGATGCATCAACGAGTTCAAACAGATTGGGATTCAGGTAAAGAAAGTCTCCGCCTTTTTGAACTTCCAAATAAAACTGAGCTTCCAGTTCCAGGGGATTTAGCTTGTTGGTATTTGCGTTTGTTACTTCAACTGTGGGCTTTTGAGGTAAGCCGGCTATTTTATTTTTGTAGAATTCCAGACTTTTTTCCGCTATCGGAGCGTTCCAGTCAACAGCAGCCTGGCCATAAAAGGCAAATTGGCTTTCGGCTTCAAGTATCGACAAATCAGTACTGAATTTGTATTTTACCATTCCCTGGGTAAGATCGGCCACATGGTCTTTTATCGGTATCCAATAAGCCGTATCTGAGGTAACCAGGTAACCTTCGTAGTTTAGGTTTTCAGCCGGTAGTACATGTTTGGGTATGTCTTTATCGTGGGCGTCGAGCAACATAGGACCCGATTCCGTTTCAACGTAAGCAATTACCGTATTAAACAAATCGAAGGTAGGGTATTCTTTATAAGGTTTTCCGTTCCATCGGGTACTTACAAACACCGGATAAGCTTTAATACCTGCATTATTTAGCAGACCCATTAGCGTAAGGTTGATATCACCCGTGCTTCCGAATTCATTGTTGGTAAGAAAGTCTTTGAACTCTTTGGTTGAATTTACCCTGTAGGTGCCTTTCCATTGAATATTTTTTTTGGTAAAGTTATAAATGCGTTCAATTTTTTCGATTTGCGAAAGCGAATCCAAAGCTAAGGTTTCCAGGTTCTTTTTCAGGAAGCGGTTGGATTTAAGCTTTTCGAAAATAAAATCGTTTTCACGAATTTTGGTATTCAAATCGTCCCAGGTGGTCATAATGTGTTCAATTTCGCGGCTGGGGTAATGAGTTGCCGTAAGCTGAAAAATAACTTTTTGCCGGTAATCGTCGTTGCTGGTAACAAAGCGATAAGGGGTATAGGCTTCTACATTTTTTTTAATAAAATTGTAATGAAGTCCTTTTACTGTAGTTATGTTACCTGCCAAATCGATGGCACCCAGGTATCTTAAATCGAGGTACTGTTTGTATTCATTGGTTGTAGCCACATCAACCGTGTCGCAATTCTGGAAAAATGTTCTGAAATAGTAAAACGAAGGTATTTGGGCATTAATTCCGGCATGCAATACCGGTGCTTCTTCCTGAAAATAAAAATCGTCGATGTAATAATGACTTTTGGAATGGTAAGTAACGGAATATTCAATTATAGTGCCTTCTTTGACATTTTTTAGGGCAATAACCTTTTCACGTCGGGTATCGTTGAGTTTTATTTCTTTGAAATCACTGTCTTCATGTTCATGAATTACCCAGTTATTGTCCTCATAGTTGGCTGTCCGGAATTTGAGTTCGGCAAATTCATCATCTTCGTGATAGCGAAACTTAAAACGATCGGAATAATAAATGCCTTCAGGTTTTAGGATTTTAGCCCGGTATTTTTTTGTTATCAATTGGTGGTACCCGTTATCATTGGTTGTTTTGTAGTTTATTTCGGTGGTTTTAAAGAAGACGACTGCCGAAGCCCCGGTATCGTAAGGAACGGTTTGGTACTCTTTTTCAAAATCGCCTATTTCTCCATAACTAAAAGAAATATTCTGAGCAGATAAGAGCAGGCTGCTTGTCAATACCAAAAGGGTAATACCTAAAGTTTTTGTCATGATGTTAAAACGAATTTTTTATTTTATTAATACCATTTTTGCTTTATCGGCTGCTGCTATTGCTTTATAAAAATCGCGTAGCTTTTCATAATCCGCAGCCGGAAATGTTCCTTTATTCCATTTGTACTCCCTGATGTATGTGGCTTTATTGTCTTCAACTTTTGTCGATGATTGGTAATAGCCAAAAGGCGAATCAATTACTACTGGTTCGGGAAGGTATTCCACGGAATAGCTTTTGGGTAGATCGAAAACTACGGTATCAGCATCGTATCCGGTACTTTTTATAACAATAGGATACGTGCGGTTTTTATTTATTTCGGGAATGTAAGTGCTGCTGTTAAAACTATTGACCGGGATGAACAGACGGTTGCTGTTTTTGGTTCCCAGATTTTCTACTTTGAAACTGAGTTCCATAGTGGCTTCAGGAATGGGTTCGTTGGTATGGTTGAAATGAAAACCAGCGATGGAAAGTTTGGGAAGATCAATCATTTTGTAAAGCGCTTCGCTTTGTTCTTTGGGACTCAGGTAAAAATAGCGTGCAATGTTTTCGAACTGTAAACCTTTAAAGTGGGTTGTATTGTTTACTGAGAAATTCCCAACCTCATCGACCAAACACTGGAAATTGCTAAATTGGGTGTTGGTTTCCTGACCATATTCGGGAGTTTTGGCAATCTTGCCTCCTTGTTCGGTTACTAAAAGGCAATGGCGGTTTTGGGTTGAGGAACCCAAAAAACCAAAAGGATTTTTCTGGCTGGTGCATTCCAACCACACGGTATCGCCTTTGTTTGGGACACAAAGTATAATATGATTGAACTGCTGGCTTGGAAAATCAAGATTCAAATCCTTATAAACTTCCTGCGACATAATACGCGTGTATAAGGCTTCAATGCCAACTTCTTTCAGCATGGCTTTGGTGTAATTCGACAAGGCTTTACAATCGCCGTAGCGGGTTTCATCTACTTTGGCAGCCTCAATGGGTTGCCAGCCTCCAATTCCTTCAGCAATATTTACATAGCGGGTATTGTCCTGCAGGTATTTGTAAACAATGCGTATTTTTTCCAAATCGCTGCTGGCATCCTGGGTTAATTCAAGCAAGTGATCCCGGGTTTTTGAGGTAATAATATCCCGGCCATGTAACAAACCATACGTCCATAAACCAAACGATTCCCAGGTACTCATGTCTCCGCTGTAGCCATCGTAGTCAAAAGTTGTAGTTGCTATGCGCACCAGGGGAAAAACATCTTCGTAATAGGGCATAAAGGGTTCCCATTTTATGGCATTAAAGCCGGTAAGTTCCCAATGGTAGCTTGTTTTATCTTTTTGGATGGTTTCGGTCACCGTATTTTTTAGGTTATATTCCTTGTAGCGGATGTTGTTGTTTGCCGAACTGGTAATGGTATAACTCGATTGCTGAACAGCCAGATTATATCCGCTTACCGGAAACCAGGGTGTGATGTGCAGGGTGTGTTTGTCGATGCGTTTAAACGATATTTCGACCGTATAAGGATAAGTATTTGAGAATTTGTTTAAATAAATTCTGCGGTTTTCGTCGAAAAGGGTCATGCCATCGTAGGCCTTTACATCGGTAAAATCGCTTTTTTTCGATTTGTAGATTTGGAATCCATTGCTATTATAAAGTTTTACGGAATAATCAGAAACACTGCTTTGTTTATCGTAAATCTCAGAGAAATAGCCCAGTTTTTGGGCACTCTTGTTAAATATGGTAACTACCAGAGTTTCCCGGGTAGCCACCCGGGCATCCGATGTTATTTCCTTTTCAACCGAATGCGAGCGAATAATGGCATCGGCATGGCTTTTTAGCGATTCGGGAATTTCTGAAACGGGGTATTTTTCATCTTTTCCAATTGCCGTTAAAAAAGCAATAAAAAGCAGAAGAAACAGGCTGGTTTTTTTCATCTTTCTAAGTTAATGGTATGGGGGAGCTTCAATAAAAGCTCCCCGTATAAGTTATAATTTTTTCAGAATAATGTCTTCTGTCTGGGCTTCAATTACCTGGTTGTAAAATAATTTCAAATTTTGATAGTCTTCGGGTAAGAAGGTTGCTTTGTTAATATCAAACTTGGTAAGCAGTGTAATTTGGTTTCCTGAATGTTGAATGGAGTAGATAAAAGACGCTTTGTTTTCAGGAAGCATCATGCGTTTGCTTTGGGGCAGGTTATCTACCGCATATCCTTCAGGAATGGTTATAGTTGTCATGTAAGTGTTGGTACGAGGGAAAGAAAAATCGACCGGATAAGCACGCTCGGGTAATTTAAACGGATTGGTTTGGGTTTTGCCAATAAGAATCGGGTTTATCATGAGCAAGTTGCCGGCTGCTTCAACAGGAACATCGGTTTCAAATGAATAGCTTAGGTAAAGGGGTTCGTTAACTTGTGCCACACCACTTACCGAATCCAACTCCAGACTAAAGGTCTGAAATCCTTTTTGGTATTCTTCCAGATAAGCTTCGGTACTGTTATAGTTTTGCATGGCTTTACGGTAATCCAAAGCAGAATATCCTTCGTGTTTTTCTATAATACTTCCTTTTAATGATAAATCGGGTTCAATGGTAAAAATAGTCTGGTACGATTTTCTGTGCGTGCTGGCAGGAACCAGATCGACCCAGGAACCTCCGTTTTTATCAATCTGTCGGCCTTGTCCGTTTAGACAGCGTTCGGGTAATAATCCGGCTGGTGTATGTCGATCAGTGGCATCGAGCAAAATGGTTTTGTTATCGACTAAAACCGAAGCAATTACGTAATTAAACTGGTCGAGAATAATTTGTGCCGGATGTATAAATCCGTTGCTGCGTGTGCTTATTATCACCGGATTGGCTTCGAACCCTAAACGTCTTAGGGACGCCACCAATAGCAAATTAATATCGCCTACGGTTCCGCTGCCCTCGTTCCAGGCTTTGTTGTTGTCGAATGAATAAATGGAATAACGGCCATTCCAGCTAATTCCGCTTCGGATTAAATCGTACACGGCAGCAATTTTTGCTTCAGGACTTGTATTTAAAGTTTCAATCAGAGTCAGTTTGTCTTTTAAGAAACCACCGCCATTAATCCGGTTGCCAAAATCGGTGTCAAAAAGCAATTCTTTGTTTATGGCCTCCCAGGTATTGGTGTAGTTTTTTACCGGTCGGTTGGGCCATTTAACCGAACCCAGTTCAAATTCAATGCATGAGATATAGTTTTTTTCACTGGTCATGTAATCCTCTTCATAAAAGGCAGGAACATGCTTCGATATAAAAAAATAGTCGGTAACATTGTAGTTAAAATTATAGCTTTGAACCCGTGATGTAGTTACGTAGCCTGTCGATCGCTGATTTTCAGTTCCTGTTTGTGTAACCGTGCGGTTGTTTGTGCTTTTCTCGCCAATGGGAATAAACCCTTTTTCCAATTGCTTGAAATGGAAGTATTCGGGTATACTTACCCGGTATTCACTGTGAAGTGTAGGGATATCGTCCTGAAAATCCCAATTCCGAATATGATAAAGCTCTGATAAAATGGAGTATTCAACGTCAATAATAGAGCCTTCTTTTACGGCAGGCATTTCAAATTTTATCAGATCCCAGTATTTATTAATGTCGTCGGTAAATACCTGGTTGTTTTCGAGTTTAACCTTTTCTGTTTTGCCATCGTCAAAGTTAAAAGTCAGGCCTCTTATCCTTCCCGGATTATCGTATTTTTTCCGGATGGGAATTTCAAAGTTGGCTTTGTGATAACCTTCTTTTTTAAGAATTTTAATCCGGATATTCCGTTTGTACAGGTACATCAAACCTGAATTATCGGAATAAGTAAAATCAGAAGTGCCAAAATCGCACAAAACAATGGCAGCTGCTGCTGTGTCTTTGTCGTAAACCTTAAGGTCTATTTCGTCCTTACTAAGTTTTCCAAACTTAATGGGTGCTTTTTGAGCATAAACGCCCAAGCTAATAGTTAACGCAAGAGCCATGCTAACTAGGTTGGTAATTTTGATCATGGTAAATTAGTATTAAGTAAAAAATGGTTGTTAAGATTCGTTTCGTTTACAAAAATATAATTTTATCCAAACCGACCACGTTTTTGTCAATTTTTTTCAAAACATTGAATATGTTATACAAAAGTTGTAATTTGTACCAACTAAATAAATTACAAGCATGAGCAGGAAAATTACAGTTTTAGGCGGTGGCATGGTGGGTAGTACCATTGCGGTTGAACTCAGTAAGCAATATGAAGTAACGGTTGTCGATTTAAACGAACTGGCCCTGGGTAAATTAAAACGTTGTTTTGGAATTAGCTGTATTCAGGCCGATGTAACGGAACGAAAAACGCTTGAAAAACTTATAAAGGATTCTGAATTGGTTATTGGTGCTGTGCCGGGCCATTTAGGTTACGAGGTAATAAAACGAGTGATTGATATTGGAAAAAATATGGTCGACATTTCTTTTTTTCCTGAAGATCCTTTTGATTTGGATGAACGTGCAAAACATAACAAGGTAGCTGTTGCTATCGATTGTGGTATTGCCCCCGGCATCAGTAATATGATACTTGGTTACCATGCAGCCAATATGAAGGTTGATAAATACGAATGTTTGGTTGGTGGTTTGCCTGTCATCAGGCAATGGCCCTGGGAGTATCGCGCCGTATTTTCACCTGCCGACGTTATTGAAGAATATGTTCGCCCGGCTCGCTATGTCGAGAATGGACATCAAATTACAAAAGATGCGCTGAGCGATCCGGAATTGGTGGAATTCAAGCACATTGGCACGCTGGAAGCGTGGAATTCCGATGGTTTGCGTACTTTATTAAAAACCATGAAAGTACCTAACATGATTGAGAAAACCTTGCGTTATCCCGGAACCATTGAATATTTACGCGTACTTCGCGAAAGCGGCTTTTTCTCACAACAGGAAATCGATGTAAAGGGAGTTACTGTGCGGCCGCTCGATGTTACCACGCAGTTGTTGTTGCCACTTTGGGAACTTAAAAAAGGAGAAGAAGATTTTACGGTAATGCGTTCAAAGGTAATGGGCTCGGTGGGTGGCGAACCGGCGGGTTATGAATACCTTATTTACGATAAATTCGATGCAAAAACCGGAATTCACAGCATGGCCCGAACAACGGGTTATACCTGCACGGCTGTTACCGACATTTTTATGGATGGACTGGTTGAAAAGCATGGAATTATTGCTCCGGAAACCTTAGCCGGACACAAGGATATTTTTCCCCGGATAATCAGTTCGCTCGAAGCTCATGGTATTGACGTGAGTGTTGAAAAAATGTATTGAACTCCTTTAGTGCCCGAAAAATGTAATGCAAAGTAGAAAAACCAATGATTAATTGATTTTTAAGTGCAAACCATTTTTTGTGATGCGGGAAAAACTTACTTTTACGCCCTTAATCATCATATATTGCAAGGAATGGATAATAAGAAGAAACAAGGACGATACGAGCGAATATTCAAACAGTTAAGCGATTTAATGCAGAAAAGTGCTGATCCTACGGCCCGCATGGCTTCTATTGCAGCTGTTCTACACCATAAAATGGACGGTTTTTTTTGGACCGGGTTTTATTTGCTAACAGCCGATAATCGTTTGGTGGTGCGAACCTATCAAGGTCCGGTTGCCTGTATGGAACTGGCTAAAGATACCGGTGTTTGCTGGGCGGGAATTAATTCACAGAAAACCCAGCTTGTACCCGATGTACATCAGTTTCCCGGACATATTGCCTGTGATTCGCGCTCCAAATCAGAAATTGTAGTACCGGTTAAAGACAAGTCGGGTAAAGTAATTGGGGTGTTGGATGTGGATAGCGATAAATTGGCAACTTTTGACGAGGTGGATGCTGAAGGACTGGAAAAAATTGTTTCGCTTATTTTTAATTAGCATCAGTTATTCTTATAGACTTAATCTGGCCAAATAATCAAAATGCGCACCTTTTAAAATCAATTCGCATTTAAAACCCGATTGGCGGGCCATTTGCGAAAGGGTGTTAAAATCGATAAACAGCCAGTTAAAGTAATTGCCTGTAATTGATCCATAACTCAAGCGGTAAGTTACCTGTCCGTAATAATCGGCATTCAAATCAATCTGATAGCCGGTTTTTTCGTCTCCAAACAGGTAAATTATATCCGACGAATCGAGTAGCACCTGACCATCGGATTTCAATAGTTGCTTGCACTTTTCAAAAAACAGGGGCAGTTCTTCTAATGTTCCGGCAATTCCAATTCCATTCATCAGGAAAAGTAAGGTGTCGAACTTTTTGTCTGCCTTCAAATCAAAAAAATTAATTTGTTGGGCTTCATTCAGTCCTTGAAGATGCTGGGTTTTTACAGCAAGTTCAGAAACATCGATGGGAAATACCTCAATGTTTTGAGCTTTTAACCATAAACTATGGGGGCCTGCAGCAGCTCCAACATCCAAAACTTTTCCGCGACACAGTTTAAGGGCTTTTTGTTCAAGAGGCGGCATCTGATTGAAAGTCCTGAAAAGATAAGGAACCGGAATCTCATCGGTTTCAACAATATTGGAATAAACCTTTAATCTTTTGGCTTTTTTTGTGGTGTGGTAATCAAAAACAGCCTGTCCCAATGGGTCGTTGTGCTTAGGAGTACTCATTATTCCATATGATAGGTTCGTTTTACTCTTTTTGAAATGCCGGTAAGCACTTCGTAAGGGATGGTTTGCATCCAACGGGCCAATTCGTCGATCGATAAATGTTTCCCGAATATTTCGACACAATCACCTTCCTGTACCGCGATGTCGGTAACGTCAATCATACACATATCCATGCAGATGTTCCCAACAATGGGAGCCATTTTCCCATTTACCCAAATTTTTCCCACGCCGTTACTTAATATGCGTCGCAAACCATCGGCATAACCAACCGGTACTGTTGCAATAACTGAGTCTTTGTTTAGGATACCTTTGCGGGAATAACCAACCGTTTGTCCTTTCTTAAGTTTTTTTAGTTGAATGATTGAACTGTTTAAGGTTCCCACCTGCGCCAAAGGAGCAGCGGCTGCGCTAATTCCGAAAAGCCCTATGCCCAGGCGCACCATATCGTACTGATATTCTGGAAAACGTTCAATTCCGGCTGAGTTTAAAATATGACGCTTAATTTTATAGGGGAAATGTTCCATCAGGGTTTGGCTCATTTTTTCGAAAGCTTCCACCTGTTCATGGGTAAAATCGTCTTGTTGGGGCTCATCGGCTGAGGCCAAATGCGAAAATATACTGGCTACCTTAAGATTTTCTGAAGTTTTTAATGCCTGAATCAGGAAATCGAGTTCATTGGCCATAAAACCTGAGCGATGCATTCCGGTATCGAGTTTTATATGTACCGGATAAGGTTTTGAACCGGAAGATTCTGCAATTATATTAAAACGATGGAGCGAACTAAAATTCGAAAGCTGGGGTTCAAGGCGATGGTTAATCATTGCTGCAAAACTCTCTTCTTCGGGATTCATAACCCAGATGGGTGTTTTTATTCCGGCTTTTCGTAATTCCATCCCTTCGTCGGGAAAAGCTACCGCTATGGCAGCTACCCTTTGGTATTGGCAAAGATTGGCAATTTCGTAAGTGCCGCTTCCGTAACCCGATGCTTTAAGCATGGCAACAATTCCGGTTGTGGGTTTCAGCAGGTTTTTAAAGTAATTCAGGTTGTGTAATAAAGCATTCAGGTCGATTTCAAATACTGTTCGGTGATTTTGTTTCTGAAGCAATTTGCTCAGGTTTTCAAACTCGAACCTTCGGGCTCCCTTAAGTAAAATGGACATGTGCTGAAACTTCGACCATTCCTTACTCTCAATAAAATCCTGAGTTGAAGGAAAAAAATCTTTTCGTAATTCAAACAATTGCTGATGCGCCATTATATCGGGACCAATTCCGATTATTCGGTCAATGTTTTTATGTTGCAGCATACCCGCCACTTGTTGGTACAGTTCGTCTTTTTTGAAGCCGCTTTGTTCAATGTCGGACAGAATAAGCACCTTTTGCGGATGCTGGTTTTGTTGCGATAAAAAATCCATGGC
The DNA here is from genome assembly GCA_050179685.1 of Salinivirgaceae bacterium. Classification (GTDB taxonomy): domain Bacteria; phylum Bacteroidota; class Bacteroidia; order Bacteroidales; family SZUA-534; genus GWE2-40-63. Next base: position 36,405 of record JBFXEW010000002.1, on the reverse strand, counting down.
AATATGCAGCGATTCCAGATCGGAGTTGTAACTGTCGTTTATCAGGGTGCAATGGTTTGTTCCCTCCTTCAGTTCAAGGCGCATAGCCACATGCTCTAATCGGGACAGCTTTTCCTGAATAAACGAAAGCGGATATCCTTGTACCAAAAGAAAACTCCAGACATGAATGGTATTTTCGATGGATGCTTTGTCGAAAAAGGGAATTTTAACGCTTTGAGCTTGACCCTGGTAGTTTGCTTCAATTATTGTTCCTGTTTTGAGGGTTTCAAAGCCTGATATCCTAAGTTGACTTTCGGGCGCGCTTCCCCAGGTAAATAATTTTGTTTTGGAATTAATTTCAGCGCCAATGGTTTCGTTTACCAGGGGTTGATCGGCGCAATAAATTAAGGTGTGGCAAGCGGTAAAAAGTTTAAGTTTTTCCTTTATTTTTTGTTCTCTCGATGTAAAGTTTTCCTGATGCGCATCGCCAATATTGGTAAAAATACCAATTTCAGGTTGCATTATTGCCTGCAAATGTTCCATTTCGCCTACCTGAGAAATACCTGCCTCAAAAATACCCAGTCCGGCATCGGCGTTAAGCAACCAAACCGATAAGGGAACCCCAATCTGGCTGTTGTAACTTTTTGGGTTTCGGATGATGTATTTTTCGCTGTGCAAACACTGGTAAATCCATTCCTTGACTATGGTTTTTCCGTTACTTCCGGTAATTCCTAAAACAGGGACTGAAGTATGGGAACGATGCCAGCGAACCAATTGTTGCAGGGCTTTCAAGCTGTTCGAAACCTGGATAAAATTTGCCCGCTGCATCAATTCCAGATTTTCAGGCAGGGTTTCTACCACAAAATTACGAACCCCCTGCTCATAAAGTTCAGCCAGAAAATTATGGCCATCGTTGTGCAAACCACGTAAGGCAAAAAACAGACTTTCGCGCGGAAACAAAACCTTGCGACTGTCGATTAAAAGGTAATTTATTTTACCTCCCGAGTTTTTTGTCAGCTGCCCCTTAAGCACGGAGGCAATTTCCTGTATGTGGTAAGTGGTCATTTTTTTTATTGTGCGTTTGTCTTAAGCTTTGTAAGTAAACTATTTAAATTCAGCAAATCAAACCTGGGTTTTCATTGCTTTTTGAAAACAATCGCGGCATAAAGGTTCATACACATCGGTTTCGCCCAACAGAACCAGCTTTTCGTTGTCTGACAGGCGGTGCGAGTGATGAGCTAAATCGCCACATTTTACACAAATAGCATGAACTTTAGTTACGTATTCGGCGGTTGCTAACATTTTGGGAATGGGGCCAAAGGGTTTTCCCCGAAAATCCATATCCAGCCCGGCAACTATAACGCGAATTCCCCGGTTGGCCAATTCGTTGCAAACTTCAACCAAACCATCGTCGAAAAACTGAGCCTCGTCTATTCCAACCACTTCAATATCATTGGCTAATAACAAAATGTTGCGGGGACTGTCAACCGGAGTTGATAGAATGGCGTTTTCATCGTGCGAAACGACTTCGTCTACCGAATAGCGGGTATCAATTTTGGGTTTAAAAATTTCAACCTTTTGTTTGGCAATTTTGGCGCGTTTCATCCGGCGGATTAATTCTTCGGTTTTACCCGAAAACATGGAGCCACACACCACTTCAATCCAACCTTTTTTTACCAGTTTATTGTTTTTTTCGAGAAACATGACAGCTTTTTTTGTACCCGGTTTGCGATTCGGGAATTGCAATTTTTAGGGTAAGTATACTTAAAATATTTATATGGTCGTTTAATTACAATGATTACTTTTGCAAAGAAAAAACATCCCTTGATATGAATAAGAGAAACCTGCTTAAAATCATTAACAAAGAACTAACAATTTTATCCGACATTGTCAATGATTTTTCCGGCGAAGAGTCCATTCACCCTTTTGAGGTTGATTTGGCTTTGTCGAAGGTGAAAGATATATACGGCGAATTACTCTTGTTAAAGGATTCCTCGGACGCAATTGCTTTAAAAGTTGAAAAAGATTTGATAAACAGCGCTGCTCATTCAGCTAATGAAAAAGCAAGAGAAAATCCCCGGTTGAAAAATGAAAATCCTGAAGCAACTATAGAATCACCGGTAGTAGCTTTGGAGTCTGTCGAACCGGTGCAGCCTGATGCTGATGAAGAACAGCATGAAAAAGAAACTGAAGCCAATGATTTGGTAGCTGTTGAGGAGGAAACAAAAGAAGAACTTTTGCCTGAGGAAGGGGCGAAACCTGAAGAAAAGGAGCCTATAGAAGAAACACCAGAACCAATTAAACTGACTGATGAGCCTGAGGAAGAGGATGAACCCCCCTTTACCGTAGAAACGTTTTCTCCAAAACCAGAATCGCTAGCCTCTGGAATTCTTAAAGCACCAAAAGAAGAAGTAAAAACGGATGTGCCAAAGGAATCGGAACAGAAAGTAAAAGTTAACGGAGGTACTATTGCCGACAAGTATCAGGGCCATGCTCCGTCAATAAATGATATGCTGGCCGGAGTAAAAAAGAATAAAGATTTGGCCTCGGCATTAAAAGACCGCCCCATAAAAGATTTAAAAACTGCTATAAAGTTGAACGACAGAATCTGGTACATCAACGAGTTATTTAATAAAGATGCCGGAAAATATGCTGAAACGGTGGAGCAAATCAATAAGCAAAACAATTTAGACAGCGCACTGGCTTATATCTTCACTCATTTTAACTGGGATCAGAGTAAAAAAAGCACCATTAGTTTTCTGGAGTTGGTGTTCCGGCGTTTTGCAAATTAGTTGAAATTGTATGGCAAAATTATATTTAGTTCCTACGCCCATCGGCAATCTCGACGACATGACTTTCAGAGCCATAAAAACGCTGAAAGAAGTCGATTTTATTTTGGCTGAAGATACGCGTACCAGTGGTTTTTTACTGAAGCATTTTGAGATTCAGAATAAGTTATTCCCCTTTCATAAATTCAACGAGCACAAACAATTGGGTTCAATCATTGAGCGGATAAAGTCGAGCCAAAGTGTAGCTTTAGTTAGCGATGCGGGAACGCCTGGTATTTCCGATCCGGGTTATTTGCTGGTAAAAGCCTGTGTCGATAATCAGATTGAAGTGGAATGTTTGCCCGGAGCCAGTGCATTAATTCCTGCTCTGGTAAATTCGGGATTACCAACCGATCGCTTTGTTTTTGAGGGTTTTCTTCCGCAAAAAAAAGGCCGGATGAAACGTATTGAAGCCCTGGTAAACGAACCGCGCACCCTGGTTTTTTATGAATCGCCGCATCGACTGATAAAGACGCTTGAACAGCTAAAGCTGGTTTTTGAACAGGAACGGCAGGTTTGTGTAAGTCGCGAGATTTCGAAACTTCATGAAGAAAATTTCAGGGGTACATTTACTGAGGCTATAGCTCATTTTTCAGCAAAAGCCATTAAAGGGGAAATTGTTTTGGTAGTTGAAGGAGGGAAAAACAAGGAGGGAAAAGACTGATTTTTCAGGAAAAAATGTATATTTGATTTCCTAAAAATAGGATTGGGTGTTTAATAAATTGGGTGTTTATGTATAAAGCAGTTATTGTAGATGACGAACTGGATGCTATTGAATCCATTAAACTCATTTTAGCTGAAAACATTGACTTTATTGAGGTGGTAGGAACCGCTCAAAATGTTGATGATGCCCGCCGGATTATTCAAACTACCGACCCGAATATTGTTTTTTTAGATATTGAGATGCCCGGTGGTAGCGGATTTGAAGTGTTGGAAGGTCTTCCCGAACGAAATTTCCAGGTTATCTTTGTAACGGCCTACAACCAATATGCCATTAAAGCTTTCAAATATTCAGCGGTCGATTACATTTTAAAGCCCATCGATATTGATGAACTGGTTAATGCCGTTTGTAAAATTAAAAGCACTAACAATCATAATGTTGAGGATAAGATAAATCTGTTGCTTGAGAATGTGAAAAGCTCTAAACCCGATAAAATTGCCCTTTCAACCTCTGAGAGTATTGAGTTTGTTCGTATTGCCGACATCGTTCAGATTCATGCCGAAGGAAGCTATTCAACCCTGAAATTGACGGATCAGTCGGAATTGCTGGTTTCTAAAAATTTGGGAGAGTTCGAAAGTTTACTCGAAGATCATCCCTTTTACCGAACCCACCAGTCGCACCTGATAAACTTGTTGCACGTACGCAAGATTACCCGTCTGGGAAATGAAATTGTTATGGAAGATGGCTCGGTTGCTTTTTTATCGCGTCGCAAAAAGAATCAGTTCCTGGAATTGATGACTACCATGGTGCAACAAAAGAAATAATCAATCTTTTGACTTTTTGTTGTGTATCCGGAAATGTTTTCGGATTTCCACGTGCTTGATTCACAAAAAATTTACTTTTTTCAACCGATTTTGAATCCATTGAGCCCGTTTGTATCTGTAGGCCTACCAAATGCAAATTACCAATATTTATTCCTAAGGTTTATCGTAATATTGCATTGAATTAGTAATCTTAGTCTGGTATTATGGGTTTAACCTCAGCCATTGGTAGTTATTCACGCAAGCAGCTTCAGGTTTCGAAGATGGCGCATGCCATATCGCATCCGGCACGAATTGCTATATTGGAATTGCTTCAGCAAGGTGATTGTACCTGCAACGATATTGTTAATTCCTTGCCTTTGGCTCAGTCAACTGTTTCGCAGCACTTAAAAGAGCTACAAAAGGCCAAATTGATATTTGGCACCCAATTACCGCCCCGAACCATTTATTCCATCAACAAACCGGCCTGTGCACAAATTCAAGTTTTGTTAAATAGTTTTTTCGTTAGTTGAAAAAAGCGGCTTTTGGGCCGCTTTTTTATTTATTTTGAAAGTTCTATTATCATAGCCGACTTAGCCGGAATGGAAATCTTTGTTAAATCGCTCAATGCCGTACCCGAAATAATTTCGGTTCCGCTTTTGTATTGATTCAGGATTTCGCGATAACGATTGGCATCAAGTTCTTTTGCTTGTTCGTTGTTGTTGTTTAATACCAACATTACCGCCTGGTCCTCCGTATGACGGAACATTACGTAAACGCCTTCGTTGGGCAAAAAATGAACCAGTTTACCCTTATGGATTACTTCGTTATTCTTGCGCCAGTTTAGTAAGTTTCTAACAAAATCCTGGGCTTCTTTTTGCTGAGTACCAAGACCATCGCCGGTAAATGCATTGATGGTATCACCAGCCCATCCGCCGGGAAAATCTTTACGGATAAACCCGTGTCCCTGATGTTCCTGCCCATCCATTAGAATTTCGGTTCCGTAATAAATTTGTGGAATTCCGCGGGTTGTAAGCAAAAAGGCCAATCCCATTTTGTATTTATTAAAATCTTTATTCAGCGATTCAAAGTACCGATTCAAATCGTGATTATCGGGAAAGATGACCAGGTTCGAAGGATTGGCGTAGGCAAAATCCTGGGCAAGCACATAGTAAAGCTGAGCCAGGCCATCGGTCCAGCCTTCGTTTTGATTAAAAGCGGCATTTATGGCGTTAAACATCGGGAAATCAGTTACAGCCGGCATCTGCGAATCGTAACCGTCCTTGTTTTTTGCTCCGCCCTGGAAATACGATGTAATCAGAATTTTTTGCAGCCAGGCTTCGCCAACAATGTTAAAAGTTGGGTATTCGGCCATTACAGCTTTGGCCCAATCGGCCATAAATTCTTTGTAAGGATAAGGCTGGGTATCAACCCTTATGCCGTCAAGTCCGGCGTATTCAATCCACCAAAGGGTGTTTTGAATTAAATAAGTGGCCAGCAAAGGATTTTTCTGATTCAGGTCAGGCATGTTCACATCGAACCATCCGGTAAGCATTTGTTTGGTGTCGTATTCCGATGCGTAAGGATCGGAAACCACCGGCCCTCTGAAATTCGAACGGAAAAAGCTTTCGTGTTGATGAATCCAGTCCTGTTCGGGCAAATCTTTCATCATCCAGTGAGCGATGCCCCAATGGTTGAAAATCATATCCATAATTACTTTAACTCCTTTTTCGTGAGCCTTGTCAACCAGCTCGACAAACAGTTCATTGCTACCATGACGGGAATCAACCTTGTAAAAATCAGAGATGGCGTAACCGTGGTAGGAATATGCTTCCTGATTGTTTTCCAGAAAAGGATTGAGCCAAAGAGCGGTAAACCCCATATCGGCAATATAATCCAAATGATTTATAACTCCCTGTAAATCGCCTCCATGACGGCCGTTGGGATTGCTGCGGTCGGCTTTCTCGCGGGTGTCTTTTGTTGAATCGTTATCCGGATTCCCATTGGAAAAGCGGTCGGGCATCAGCAAATAAATAACATCGGAAGCATCAAAACCCTGATGGATGTTTTGTTTGTTGTTACGCGGCTTTAACTCGTATGCATAGTTCAAACGCGATTTTTTACCTTCTTTAAATACAATGGTAAAAGTTCCCGGTTCGGTTGCTTCATCAATATGTAAATCAAGAAAAAGATAATTGGGGTTTTCAACCCGGTTTACTTTTTTTAGTTCAACCCCCTGGTAATTTATCTCGGGTTGGGTTGATGCAATGTTTTCGCCATAAACCATTAGTTGTAAGTTGGGATTTTTCATGCCAACCCACCAGTTCATAGGTTCAACTTTGTGCAGCGATGTTTTAGCAGTTAGTGATAAACCTGCACTTAAAATAAATATAAAAATCAGCAGTTTTTGTTTCATTGTATTGCAATTAGGTTATTATTAGTATCGTACAAATTATTGTTTCTGATGTTCGAGAAACCATTCAAAAAGTCCTGAATCGTTGTAAGCCGGAATCCATGAATCGTGATTAACACCGGGGAAAACCGTAAGTTTAACGTCGGCTCCGGCTTCCTTGAGAGCCTTGTACATAAGTTCCGAATTTTCTACAGGAACCACTTCGTCAACTTCACCGTGAAATATCCAGGTGGGAAGGTTCATTGAAAATTTTGCCAATCCGGGAGTTCCGCCTCCACAAACGGGGGCAATGGCTGCAAAATAATGGGGATACATTTGTGCCAGGGAAAAAGTTCCAAAACCACCCATGCTTAATCCGGTAAGATAAATTCTACTGGTGTCGATAGGGTAAGTGGCAATGACCTGTTCAAGAAGTTCACTTAAGGGATGCAAAAGCGATGTCCACCATTCGTTGGCCGGACATTGCGGCGAAATTACTATAAAAGGCAGACCTTTTTCAGAAGCAATTTTTGGTGGTCCCCAGGCTTTTACCAGCGGAAGACTGTCGCCCCGTTCGCCTGAGCCATGCAAAAATAGAATTAGCGGATAGCCGGTTGATGAATCCTTGTTGTAATCGGCTGGTAGTTGTAGCAGGTACTGTAGTTCCACAGAAGATTTAATCCTTTGGGTTTGTTCTGAGTTTACCTCCTGGGCACCTGCCGGTAAAACCAGCGATACGTAAATTACCAGCAAGGCTAATCGAAAAATTGATTCCATTTTTCTGATTTTTTGTAATTGAATGGCTGTGTGTGGCATGTTGTAAATATTTATGTTCAAAACTTATCCCGTTTGCTTTTAATCAGTTAGTTGATGATTAGGAACAGGGGTTCAATTTATACTATTTTGGATAAATTATTTCCTGAAAACAGTTTTTCTGCAAAATAAATTTACGCAATTAAGCCGCAAGCGTTGAAATAAATGAACTCTTGCCGAGCCTATTTTAAAAAGCCCGATTCGAATTGGAATCAGGCTTTTAAAATACACATTTACCGACTAACTAACACATATTATCTTAAACTAAAGCCGAATTAATTGTTTTTCACCAGAACTTTATAGTCCCAGGGTCCTAAATTAAAACTGCTAAGGTCGGTAATGGTAACATCGGTTTGTGTAAAGAGTGAGTTATAGTTACCAACAACCGCATTATTTATGAAAGAAATTTCCTGATTCGTATTGCTTAGGTTAAGAATAACCACCACCTTATCGTTTTCTTTTTCACGCGAAAAAGACAACACATTGGTGCCGCTGTTTTCAATAAGTGTTAATGGTCCACCCTGGGTTCCGTTCCAAAGTGCTTTGTTATTCTTTTTTAATAGCAATAATTCTTTGTAAAAGAATGCATATTCATAGGTTCCCCATGCTACCGAGTCTTTTTCGAAAAAGAGCAGCCGTTTGTTTAATTTGGCTTCTTGTCCGGTATATAATAAAGGCATTCCCGGCACGGTGTGAGCTAATACTGCCATGGCTTTAACTGCATCACCCATACGCTCGAATTCGGTACCGTTCCATGAATTTTCATCGTGATTGGTGATAAAATTCATCAGGTAATCGTCGGCATCGAATAAGGTGTCAATTTTATTAAAGTAAGTAATCAAATCGCTGGTGTTTTTTTTGCCCTGAGCTACCTGATTCATAATGTGATGGAATTCCCATCCATAAATCATATCAAAAGCAGCTAAAATTTCTTTCGATTCCCATTCGGCCAGCATAAATACCGGCTTAATGGCATCCAAACGGGTCCGGGCCGAAATCCAGAAATCGAGAGGCACCATTCCGGCTACGTCGCAGCGATACCCGTCGATGTTTGCTTCTCTTACCCAGTATTCAAGACTTTGAGTCATGTACTCACGTAATTCTGGCACTTCAAAATTCAGGTCGGCCACATCAGTCCAGTCGTCAACCGGTGTAACCATATTACCCAAGGAATCTTTGGTGTACCAGTCGTTATGGGCTTCAATAAGCCAGTTATCCCAGCCGGTGTGGTTGGCAACCCAGTCAATAATTACTTTCATTCCCAAATTGTGAGCCTGGTCAACCAGCGATTTAAAATCTTCAAAAGTTCCAAACTCGGGATTCACTTTTTGATAATCCTGAACGGCGTAATAACTGCCTTTACTTCCTTTGCGATTTTTTTCGCTAATCGGATGAATGGGCATCAGCCACAAAATATCGACACCCATTTGCTGTAAGCGGGGTAAATGAGCGGCAAAAGCATTAAAAGTTCCTTCAGGAGTATATTGCCTGATGTTTACTTCGTAAATATTGGCATTTTTTGCCCAGTCGACATGGGTATAAACCCGTTGGTTTGTTTTAGTCTGCTCGTTATTCGATGTTGGTGCATTACAGCTAAACAGAGCAAGCAGAAAAACGACAAGCATTGCATTTGAAAATGTGCGCATATGGGTATGTTTTAAGTTTTAAATTTCAACAGTTAGTTTATTATTTCCGCTTAAAGTATATTCTTTCTCAAAAATTACCAGATTAAGTTCGTTATGGCTGAAGTTGTTCACTTCGACTTTGTTTTTGAGTGCATTAATTTTTAATACGCTGCCACGGAAACGAATTTTAAATGAATAGCTGTCCCAGGCTTTAGGGATGCGTGGGTTCAGATATACTTTGTGATTGTAAACCCTTAGTCCGCCAAAACCCTGTACCACCGACATCCATGTTCCAGCCATTGAAGTAATGTGGAGCCCTTCGCCAACCTCGCAGTTGTAATCGTCCAAATCGAGACGCGATGTGCGTAAATACAATTCGTAGGCTTTGTCCATTTTATTCAGCTTGGCTGCAAGCACCGTATGCACGCATGGCGAAAGTGATGACTCATGAACGGTACGGGCTTCATAAAAGTCGAAGTTTCGTTCAATGGTGTTCACATCGTAGTCTTCTTCAAAAAGATAAATGCCCTGCAGGGTATCGGCTTGTTTAATAAAACAGGAGCGTAGTATCCGGTCCCACGACCAGTTTTGATTGATTGGCCTTTGTGATGGATCAAGATCTTTTACCAGGATTTGTTCTTTATTCAGGTAATTATCTTGTTGTAAGAAAACGCCCAGCTCTTTGCTTTCAGGAAAGTGCATGTTTTCAGCAATGGTTTTCCATTTTAGCGTTTCAACTTCGGCATTAAAATTTATTTTCTGACTTAAGGTGAGGAATTTCTGGGTGTGGTTTTGTTGAACATAATCAACTACTTCGCGGGTGTAATTCAGGCACCAGGTGGCAATGGTATTGGTGTACCAGTTGTTGTCCACGTTGTTTTCGTATTCGTTGGGGCCTGTAACGCCAAGCATCACATATTTTTTTAGCGATTCAGAGTAAGTAATGCGCTGTGCCCAGAAGCGTGATATGGCAATCAGCAGTTCCAGCCCGTAATCGGCAAGATAATCCAGATCGTTGGTGTAGCGAATGTAATTGTAAACAGCATGCGCGATGGCTCCGTTTCGGTGAATTTCTTCGAAAGTAATTTCCCATTCGTTGTGACATTCCTCGCCATTCATAGTTACCATGGGAAATAAAGCAGCTCCATGATTGAATCCAAGTTTTGAAGCATTTTCAATGGCTTTATCGAGTTGTTTGTAGCGATAAAGCAAGAGATTACGTGCTACGTGCTGGTCGGCTGTGGCCAGGTAAAATGGAAGGCAGTAAGCTTCGGTATCCCAGTAAGTGCTACCTCCGTATTTTTCGCCGGTAAATCCCTTAGGGCCAATATTTAGCCGTTCGTCTTCGCCGGTATAGGTTTGGTTTAATTGAAAAATATTGAAACGAATGGCTTGTTGGGCAGCTACATCGCCTTCGATGGTAATATCGCTTTCTTCCCATTTGGCTTCCCAGGCCGCTTTTTGTTCGGCCAGCATTTGCTCAAAATGTTTTTTCTGTGCTTTATCCAACTCAGCCAAAGCCACACTTTCAAGCTTTTCGACCGGATGATTAAACGATGAAATATTTGTTGCGAATTTATACAGTGTAATTTCATCGCCCGCATTTACATTGAGTGTTAAGTTACAAGCTGCATATTTTTCACTGGTGGCATGTTCAACGGTGGGTTCTGTTTTTTTACCGTTTACCCATACTTCGAAATGCATGGCCGTAGTGACTACAAAAGCGGTTTTTTTTGTTTTGGCAGTTACTAAGGCTATAGTTCCTTCTGCTTTTTCAGCGATGGGCTCCCAGAACTTTTCATCGTAGTTTGAATCCTCGTTCACTACATCGGCATCAACATAAGGAGTGAGAGTAAGTTTTCCTCCCAGATTGTTAACTTTAATACGGTAGCGAATAGCTCCCAAATTATCGTCAACAATACTTAGGAACCTACAGGTATCCACACTTAGTTCGCATCCATTTTTTAAGCTGGCGGTAAAGGAACGCGATAAATGCCCTTCGCGCATGTTGAGTACCCTTTTAAAATTGGCCACCTTGTTTTTTGCCAAATCGAGCGCTTCATCGTTCATGTTTACCTGAATACCTATCCAGTTGGCGGCATTAAGGACCTTGGCAAAGTATTCTGGATAGCCGTTTTTCCACCAGCCTACTTTAGTTTTGTCGGGGTAATAAACTCCGGCAATGTAATTTCCCTGAAGTGTTTTTCCTGAATAGTTTTCTTCAAAATTGGCACGTTGACCCATTCGTCCATTACCAATGCTAAAAATACTTTCTGAAGAGGGTACATTCTCCGGATTAAATCCCTCTTCTATGATGTTCCATTCGTCTAGTTTCAAATATTTATTCATGTAGGTATTTGTTTTATGGTAAGGTCTTTTTTAAAATTGGCCACCATTACCCATGTAAATTTTTATTAAAAGTGGGGAGCAACACTTATCCCCCAATAAAACCCATGAAATAAATATTTCGTGAGTAGTTGCTCCCCAAAGTCTGTTAAATATTTAATTTTGCCATGTTCATATCGAATAGGCCGGGTATAACCTGGTGGGCTTTATTAAGCACCTGAGGTGAACCTACACCTATACAATACATGTTTGCATTTAATGCGGCTACTACACCCGCTTCGGCATCTTCAAAAACCGCACAATATTTTGGCTCTATTCCCAATTCCCTGGCTCCCAAAAGAAAAACTTCAGGATTGGGTTTGGCCTCTTGTGTTTTTGTTCCGTCAATAATGGCATCGAACCAATGACTTAAATTTGTTTTTTCGAGAATTGACTGCGCGTTCTTACTGGCAGAACCCAAAGCCATTTTAATTCGATGCAGTTTTAGTTCTTCAAAAAAGTTGACCACTCCGGGTAAAACCTCTTCGGGTGTCATGGTATCGATGTATTCTTTGTACCAATTGTTCTTTTTTTCGGCCAGTTGATGCTTTTCTTCTTCGCTAATTTTAATTCCACCAATACTTAAAAGAATGTTTAACGAATCCATTCGGCTCACGCCTTTAAGTTTTTCGTTGTCTTCAGGCGTGAAATCGAAGCCCATTTCCTGAGCTAAGCGTTTCCAGGCCTGGTAATGATATTTTGCGGTATCGACTACCACTCCGTCTAAATCAAAAATACAAGCACGAATCGTTCCCATCTAATAATCTCTTTTTTAATTTATTTGTAAGTTTCTTTTATTTCAGTTGTATGCTTAGTTGTTTTCAACTTGCAGGCTTGGTTTAACAAAGCCTACCGATATAGCTCCTAAAATCATTAAAACACCACAAAGTACCAGGATAAATATGGCTTGTTCGTTGAAAAAATGTTTTAGGATGGCTCCGGCAATAAAACCGCTAACTATCTGAGGTCCGGCAATGGTAAAGTTGAAGATTCCCATGTAAACACCCATTTTGTCTGATGGTACCGAGTCGGATAGAATGGCGTAAGGCATGGCTAAAATTCCGGCCCAGGCAATTCCCACACCAATCATCGGGATAAAGAGCAGGTATTGATTGGTAATAAAAAACATGGCAATGTATCCAATTCCTCCGGCAATAAGCGCCAGCGAATAAGTTGTTTTTCTTCCAAATTTATTTGCTATGCGCGGCATAACAATGGAAAAAATAGCTGCAAATAGACTATAGGCTCCAAATAAAAGTCCAACCCAGTTTCCTGCTTCCTGAAATGCTGCCGACGATTTGTCGTCGACCGGGCAACCCCAAACATGCTGTGCTACAGCCGATGTGGTGTAAACCCACATTAAATACAAGGCAAACCATGAAAAGAACTGAACAATGGCCAATTGGTACATGGTTTTTGGAGCATCGGCAACCAAGCGAAAGAATCCCAGGATTCCTTTGTATCTTGGATCGGCCGGAGTATTTTGTTCCAGGCCTTTATACGAAGCGTATTCTTCGGGTGGGTATTCTTTGGTTCTGAAAACTGTCCAGATTACTGATAACAGCAACATCGATCCTCCAATATAAAACGACCAGATTACTGATGCCGGAACTTCACCGTCAGGAGCTGTATTTTGAACATTCAATACATTGGTAAGTAAAAAGGGAAGTATGGATCCCAAAACTGCACCGGTATTGATTAAAAAACTTTGAATGGAATAACCCAGCGTTCGTTGTTCCGAAGGAACCATATCGGCCACCAAAGCCCTGAAAGGTTGCATGGTAATGTTAAATGAGCCGTCCATTAGAGCAAACATAATGGCCCCAAAAATTAAAGGTGGCAAAAACTTTATAAACATTCCGGCATTAGGCATCAAAAACATGGCAAATGCTGCCACAATAGCTCCACCCAACAAATAAGGACCTCTGCGTCCAAAGCGGTTCCATGTTCTGTCGCTGGCTGAACCCACAATTGGCTGAACAATTAGTCCCATCACAGGGGCAGCAAGCCAGAATAACGACAGATGGTGCAAATCGGCACCTAAATTCGAAAGTATCCGGCTTACGTTTGCACTTTGTAAGGCAAAGCCCATTTGGATACCTAAAAATCCGAAACTTACATTCCAGATTTGCCAAAAATTTAATTTGGGTTGTTTTTTCATCTGTTTACTATTTGCGATTATGCTTTAGTTTTTGTCACACTTCCAAATTTACTTCATGCTTGATTGAAACAGAAAGACTAAATCTGGTTTGTTTTTAATTTTTAACCCTTTAATTAATACTGGAACATAGGAGCAGAAATCACACAACTTTAGTTGACTTCTCCAACTTTTGTCCTTGATATTAATCAAAGTTGTTTCATACAAAGTATAAAAGTGTTAATACATGATTAGTGATGCGCTACTATAATAATCATGCTTAAAAAAGGTAAGACAACGCAAATTAAAGGAAAAAATAAAACCGGCACAAAAAAAATGTTCGCGAAATCGCCAAAAACCTTTGTGCATGGTATTTAAAACGATTGCGAAGATTTGCTGTTCTTTAGTTTTAAAGTAGCTTAATCGCCGGTTGATTCCCGAACAATAAGGTTGGTTGGGATAACTTTGGTAATAGGTGAATAGTTATCGATGGTTTTGTTGATGCGGTCTAACAACAACTGAGCGGCCTGTTTGCCCATTTCAAAGCCATGTTGGTCGATGGTGGTTAGCGTAGGATCAGTAACTGTAGCCACAAATCCATCAGAAAATCCCACTACTTTAACATCGTGGGGTACTGAATAACCAAATTGTTTAACAACTTTTAAAACTCCGGATGCAGTAAGATCGTTTACTGCAAAAACACCATCGGGGCGAATGCCCGATTCATAAATTTCACGCATTACAACCAGCGCTTCTTCACGGCTGTCGCATTTGTAAATCAGGTTTTCATCAACCGGAATATCGTATTTTTTTAGTGCTTTTAAGTAACCCTCTTTGCGTCGTTGCCCAATCAGTAGGTTTTGAGGAGCCGCCAGATGAATAATTTTTTTACATCCTTTTAGTATCAGGTGCTCGGTAGCAATAAAAGCTCCGTCCACATCGTCGATTACCACCTTATCGGTTTTAAGTTCGGCAATAGCTCTGTCGAAAAACACCAGGGGAATGTTGTTGTCGAGTAATTCCTTGTAATGGATAAAGTCGGTGGTGTCTTTCGATACCGAGGCTAATATTCCGTCAACCCTTGCCGACGTTAATGATTGGATGCTGGTAATTTCGCGATCTTCGTTTTCGTCGCTTTGACAAATCATTACATTGTAACCCAGCTCGTTGGCAACATGTTCAATGCCACTAATTACCGAAGAGAAAAAAAAGTGTACAACTTTGGGAATTATTACGCCAATCATGTGCGTTTTGCTGCTCCGGAGCGATAAGGCAACCGCATTGGGTTTGTAGTTGTACTTTTTAGCCAGCCCATGAACCAACTCTTTGGTTTTTGTGCTGATATCGGGGTGGTTTTTGAGTGCCCTTGAAACCGTTGATGGCGAAATTCCCAGCTCGCGGGCTATATCTTTGATGGTGATTTGACCTTTATGCTCCATGTTAATTGGTGGATTGTTTTGACAAATTTAACATTTTAGACGGGTCAGCCGCGCGAAATTCCCAATTTATTCACCATTTGTTGTAGTTGAAAAAAATCAGGGCTTGGTAATCAATCTATTGAAACATTATTGTAACTTTAGGGGTAATTTATAAAATAGAAGTCTTTGGGTTGAAAACATGTTATTCAACATAAACAACCGTTTGCGGAAACGATTGTGCTGTTTTTGATTGAAATACGAATGAACATTATATATGAATGTGTACTAAATTTGATTCGTAAAAATATATTTAGCTTAAATTAGGTAAGACACAAACAAACTCATTTATTCAACTAAACTAAAAGTTATGGTAAGAAAAATACTTTTAATTGTAACAGTATTTCTGGCCACTACAACTTTGGCATTAGCTCAAAGTGGAAGTGTAAAAGGAAAGATTGTAGATGGCAAGGGTTTGCCTTTAATAGGTGCAAACGTTGTCATTAAAGGAACTACTACAGGAACCATTACCGATATTGAGGGTAATTACCTGATTCCTAAAATTAATGCGGGGCAGCAAACTTTGGTAGCATCATTTATTGGGTTTGCAGCTCAGGAAGTAGTAGTTACTGTTCAGGAAGGGCAAACCGCAACGGTGAATTTTACCCTGATTGAGGATATTGCTACCCTGGATGAATTGGTTGTGATTGGTTATGGTACCGTTAAAAAAGAAGATGCTACGGGTTCAGTAGTAGCCATTAGCAGCGACGATTTTAACAAAGGAGCTATTTCAACACCCGACCAACTGATTACCGGAAAAGTTGCCGGGGTTCAGATAACTTCAGGTGGAGGAGCACCGGGTTCCGGACAAACTATCCGTATCCGGGGAGGAGCCTCGCTGAATGCCAGTAATGATCCACTTATTGTGATTGATGGTGTGCCGATTGATAATAGTGGAATTAGTGGTTTGGCGAATCCATTGTCATCAATCAACCCAAATGATATTGAATCGATGACCATTTTGAAAGATGCTTCGGCTACAGCTATTTATGGTTCACGTGCTTCGAATGGAGTAATAATTCTTACTACTAAAAAAGGAAAAATAGGTCAACCGCTGAAGATTGATTATCAGGGTTCGGTATCAATTTTCCAAAATACTAAAAAAGTGGATGTGCTGAATGGTGGCGAGTTTACCGATGCTGTAAGCAATTATGCCAGCACTTTTAATAATCCATCACTAATTACCCAGCATTTGGGAACAGAAAATACCAACTGGCAGGACGAGATTTTTCAAACAGCTATGGGAACTGATCATAACCTGAGTGCTTCAGGTGCTGTGGCCAATGTTCCTTATCGCGTTAGTGGAGGGTATTTTTCTCAGGAGGGAACCCTGAAAACGGGAACTCTTGACCGGATGTCGTTTAATGCCAGCTTGAATCCATCGTTTTTTGATGATTACCTAAAACTTAATTTGAACGCAAAAGGTTCAGCTACCAATAGCAAATTTGCTGACGAGGGCGCTATAGGGGCCGCCATTCAAATGGACCCAACCAAGCCGGTATATAATGCCGATGGTTCGTTTTTTACCTGGTTAAATGAGGATGGAACCGTTAAAGGGCAGGCTACCCGTAATCCGGTAGCTATGTTGGAACTTCGTGATGATGTTTCTGAGGTAAGCCGTTTTACAGGAAATGCTCAAATTGATTATAAATTCCATTTTTTACCTGAATTACGAGCCAATTTAAATATAGGTATCGATAAATCGAATAGTGATGGTACTATTACTGTAGATACGGCTGCTTCATGGCAAAAAAATGGAGAATTGGCCGGTTACTACTCGGAATATACTCAGGAAAAAGAAAATAAATTGTTGGATTTTTATTTGCAGTATGCAAAAGATATTGAATCGCTCGATTTGTTTTTTGATGTACAGGGAGGTTATTCTTATCAGTCGTTTTATCGAAACAGTACAAATTTTTCTAAATATTTAACAAACGGTGGAGTTGCTACTGAAACAGATACCATAGTAGCTTACGACATGTTCCAGACTGAAAATTATTTGTTGTCGTATTTTGGTCGTACGAACCTGAAGTTTAAAGATCGCTATATGTTAACAGTTACTTTGCGTAACGACTATTCTTCAAGGTTTTCACCTGAAAACCGTTCCGGATTATTCCCATCGGTGGCCTTTGCCTGGAATATTACCAAAGAATCGTTTATGAACAATGCAACTTTTATAAACAACTTAAAACTTCGTGCCGGCTGGGGAGTTACCGGACAGCAGGAAATTACAAGTAGCGATTATCCCTATCAGCCCAATTATTTTTTAAGTACACCAACCGCTTCGTATCAGTTTGGCGATGCCTTTTACCGGGGATATCGTCCGGGCGGATATGATGAGAACATAAAATGGGAAGAAACATCTACCATGAACCTTGGTTTTGATTATGGTTTCTTAAACGATAAATTTACCGGTTCACTCGATTTTTATTCCAAAAAATCAATCGATTTGATTAACGAAGTTCCGATTCCTGGTGGTACGAACTTCACAAACCGCCTGGTTACCAATGTGGGCGACTTAACCAACAAAGGAGTTGAGTTTAATATTGTTTCGCGTATTATTTCAACAGCCGATTTGTTTTGGGAAGTTGGATTTAACTGTACTTATAATAAGAACGAAATTACCCGGCTTACCGAATTTTCAAATCCCGATTACCTGGGAGTACCAACCGGTGGAATAGCCGGAGGAGTGGGTAATAACATCCAAATACACAGTGTTGGACATTCAGCCAATTCATTCCTTGTTTATGAACAAATTTACGACGAAGCAGGGAACCCTGTTGAAGGATTATACACCGATTTAAGTAACGATGGCGAATTCAACGATAAAGATAAATACATCTATAAAGATCCCCATCCCAACTTTTATTTTGGTATAAATTCATCGTTAAGCTATAAGGATTTTACTTTTAGTTTTTCGGGAAGGGCTCAATTCAACAATTACGTCTATAATAACGTGAGTTCAAACAATGGTGAATTAAGCCGTCTATATCGTCCTGAAGGGCCATATATTGCAAACATTACCCGCGATGGCCTCGATGTGAATTTCAGAATTCCTCAGTATTGGAGTGATTATTACATTTCCAATGGAACTTTTTTCAGGATGGATAACATCATGTTAAGCTATGTATTCAAAGAGTTAGCTGGTAGCAAAGTAAATCTTGGACTTTCAGCTACAGTTAACAATGCTTTTGTTATAACCAAATACAAAGGGCTCGATCCCGAAGTAAACAACGGTATCGATAACAATATTTATCCAAGACCCCGTGTGTATATGTTTGGTGTGAATTTTCAGTTTTAATAATTAAATTCGTAGAACAATGAAAAACTTATATAATTTACTGTTTCTGCTGAGTGTGGTGCTGCTTTCATCATGTATGAAAGATTTGGATACCATACCTTTAGACGATGATGCCATTACTTCTGAAATAATTTATCAGGATCCGGCCAATTATAAACTGGCTTTAGCCAAATGCTATATTGGACTGGCTGTTGGTGGAAATGAGGGAGGCGATGGCGCCGGTGATATTGTGGGTATCGATGGTGGTTTTAGCCAATACCTGCGCTTATACTGGTACAGCCAGGAGTTATCAACCGATGAGGCGGTTATGGCCTGGAACGACGCTACTATTAAAGATTTCCATTACCAAACCTGGACCCCAAGCGATGTTTTTGTAACCGCAATGTATTATCGGGTATTGTATCAGATTACTTTGTGTAATTCTTTTATTAAAAACTCAACACCCGCAAAACTCAGCGATCGCGGTATTCCAGCAGAGTATCATCAGGACATTGCCTATTATCATGCCGAAGCCCGCTTTTTAAGAGCTTTAAGCTACTGGCACGGACTCGACTTGTTCCGCAATATTCCTTATACTACCGAAGACGATCCAATTGGAGCCTGGTTTCCATCACAAGTTGATCCTCAGGTGCTTTTCGATAAGATAGAAAGTGAATTAATTACTATTACTGATGGCGAAGGGGGTGATGATTTAATGGATCCAAGAGCGAACGAATATGCACGTGCCGATAAAGCGGCTGCCTGGATGCTTTTGGCAAAATTATACCTGAATGCCGAAGTTTATTTAGGCGCGGGTAATGAGCGCTATACTGAGGCTATAACAACTTTAAAAAATGTATTTACTTCGGGCTATTCGCTTCAGGGTGATTTTACCGATTTGTTTAAAGCTGATAATCATACTTCACCTGAGATTATTTTCCCTATTGCTTTCGATGGCAATAATACCCAAACCTGGGGAGGAACCACCTTCCTGGTTCATGCAGCGCTGGGCGGAAGCCTTACGGCTACGGATTATGGCGTTAAAGATGGCTGGGCTGGTTTGCGTACCACTCCCGAAGTAGTTGCATTGGCCGATATGGGTAACGATGCCCGGGCCATTTTCCATACCGATGGGCAAAATGTGGAAATCAACGATGTGGGAATTTTTGAGGATGGTTATGCCACACCTAAATTTTCGAATATGACCAGTACCGGGTCTGCCGGTGTAAAGGATGACTTTGTCGATACAGACTTTCCTGTTTTCCGTTTGGCCGATGCATATTTAATGTATGCCGAAGCAGTGTTGCGCGGAGGTATCGGTGGCGATCAGGCTACTGCTATGGGATATATTAACGAATTGCGCGAAAGAGCATATGGCGATAATTCAGGAAATATTGGTGCTGCCGAACTAACCCTCGATTTTATTTTGGATGAGCGTTGCCGCGAATTATACTGGGAAGGACACCGAAGAACCGATTTGGTGCGTTTCGGAAAATTTACCGGTGGATCTTATCTTTGGTCGTGGAAAGGCAATAGTAAAGCCGGAAGGGCTACCGATTCACATCGCGATATTTATCCTATTCCAACCGACGATTTGAATGCCAACAATAAACTGGTACAAAATCCGGATTATAATTAATCTTTAAATCTTATTAATATGAAAAAGACCATATATTTATTAGTGCTATTGCTGGGTGTCGGCTTCTTTTGGGCTTGTGAAGACGAAAATACCAACCCGGTTTTAGATACTACAAAAATAACAGCCCCTACGCTGACAGAAGAAATGGGTGTAGCCGACTTGGTTTTAACCCGGGCTAACGCTGCCGACACCCTTTTATCCTTTGTGTGGGATTCTGTGGTATATCCTTTGGATCAAATTCCTGAGGCTACCTACATGTTAATAATGGATACTGTGGGAAGTAATTTCTCAGATCCGATTGAATTGGCCATTGGTGATTTATTGAGTACTAAAGTTACCGGAGCTACCCTGAATGAGAAGATTATTAAAGAAGGATTTCGTCACAGTGTGGCCATTGCCTGGGAGTTTAGCGTGGCCGCTTATGTAGTTGATGCTCCTCAGGACAGGGTGTATTCCAATAAAATTACGATGAATATTACCGCATTCTCTGAAGAGGTTGTTGTAGAACCCATTTATTTATTAGGTGGCGGTACATCGGCCGGATGGAATAACAATGCCGAGCGTGTTATTCCGGCAGTTTATCTGCCTGCATCGGGAACCGATTCAACCTTTGCTGTGGTCGATTCCTTAACTCCGGCAGGAACTAATGGTTCCGATGGATTCCTGAAATTTGTTCGTTTTGTGGGTCTTTG
This sequence comes from Salinivirgaceae bacterium, assembly GCA_050179685.1. Classification (GTDB taxonomy): domain Bacteria; phylum Bacteroidota; class Bacteroidia; order Bacteroidales; family SZUA-534; genus GWE2-40-63. Next base: position 15,699 of record JBFXEW010000002.1, on the reverse strand, counting down.
GGCTCCCCAATGGGGAACCGATGCTACCGGAACCAGCGAAAGTGGTCCACTGGTTCTTCGACCAACAGAAAGCGAACCCGATCCCGCTGCAATTCCGGTGCCCGATGTGCAGGATGATTACCTGATTAAGGTAGATATTGTTAATTTGACCTATACCATAACCGAAACGGTGCAAACACTGCATATTATTGGTGATGCTACCGATGCCGTTTGGGATGCAGCCAATGCAATTCCTATGGAAAAATTGGCTCCCGGTAAATTCCAGTTGGTAGCCAATTTAAGTTCAACTGCCAGCGAAGGATTTAAATTCTTGGAACTTCAGGGGCAATGGGCTCCAATGTATGGTCAGGATGGAAGTGGCACCTGGGATGCTGGTACATTAAGTTATCGGCCAACTGAGTCGGTTGCCGACCCAAAAGCCATCCCGGTTCCACCGGAAACCGGCAGCTACCTGATTGAAGTAGATATTGCCAAAGGCACATATAAAGTTACAGCACAGTAGTTTTTAATATAGATTTAATTTGGCCGCATCCGTTTTGGGTGCGGCTTTTTTGTTGCTTTAAAACAACCTGCAATAAGGTGATTTTGCATTTCCAAAAATAAAACATGCTATAAAACATAAGCAACCGTTTGCGAAAACGGTTGCGGAAAATGTGCGCTTCAAACCCCGTTCTTTTTACCAAAGTTCTATTGTATGTTTGTGCTGCGCTATATAATACCATCTTAAAAATAAGGAAAGACAAAAATTTACTTAACAAATTAAACCTAAATAGATTATGGTAAGGAAAATATTTTCATTAGTTGGACTTTTTCTTGCTGTTGTGACCCTGGCTCAGGCACAAACGGGCACGGTAACAGGTAAGATTATTGACAACAACGGCTTCCCCTTAATTGGTGCAAACGTTGTAGTTAAAGGAACAACTATTGGTACAATTACAGACATTGACGGGAATTACACCTTAGGCGGAGTTCCCAATGACGCCAGTATGTTGGTTGCTTCATTTATTGGTTATGCCAATATTGAGCAAACGTTTACATTAACCAATGGTAAGGCCGTGGTTAATTTTACTTTAGTTGAAGACATTGCTCAGCTCGATGAGTTAATAGTAATCGGTTACGGAACCCAAAAGAAAGAAGACAAAACCGGGGCGGTTTACAGTGTAAATGAAGATGACTTGCAAACTGTAGCCATCCAGGATCCAATTGAGAGTATCCAGGGTAAAATTCCCGGGGTTACTATTCGTAAAGGCGGTAGCGATCCAAATGCTGGTTTTGATGTAAAAATCCGTGGAGCTTCAGGCCTATCTTCAAATACAAATCCTTTGTATGTGGTAGATGGTGTGGCAGGAGTTGATCCTACTACCATTGCTCCTGAGGATATTGCCAGTTTCAATGTGCTTAAAGATGCTTCTTCTGCTGCCATTTATGGTTCACGAGGTGCCAATGGGGTAATTTTAATTACAACCAAAAAGGGAAAAGACGGAGAAACTAAAGTTGAGTTTGGTAGTTATATTTCTATGGATCAAATAGCCAAAAGAAGTCGTTTGGATTTAATGTCGGCCGATGAATACAGAGCTTATGGTGATAAATTAGGAATTGAAATTCGTGATTTGGGTCACAGTACTGATTGGCAGGATGAAATTTACCGAAGAGGTATCTCGCATAATGAAACGGTTTCATTTTCAGGTGGGAATGAAACTTCGAATTATAGGGCCTCTGTTTCAAACAATGAAATGCAGGGTATAATCAAGAACTCTGGAAAAAATAGAACCACCATGCGTTTAAATGCGCAGACCAAAGCGTTTAACGATAGGATGCTGCTTTCAATGAATTTAGCCAATACCATTGAGCATAACGACTATGTTAATTACGGTAGTTCCGGGGCTGATGGAACTTTATTTCAGGCTTTTCAAAGGAATCCGACCCTGCCTGTTTATAACGAAGATGGGTCTTATTATCAGGATCCAACTCAGCCGGTTAATAATTACAGTAATCCGGTAGCTATTTTAAATGACATTCAAAACGAGCGAGATGCCAAGCGCTTATTAGCTAATATGAAAGCGGAGATTGATCTTATTGAAGGGTTAAAACTAAGCTTAAACGGTGCTTATACCCGCGATGATCATGAAAACTTTTATTTTGAAGCCGCAAGCAACGGACCGCTCAATGGTGAGGGAAAAGGAAGCCGAAGCTATGCAAATAACAGTTCCAAATTGTTTGAATCGTTCTTAAATTACAATAAAGAGTTTGGCTTGCATAGTCTGAATTTGGTTGGTGGTTATTCCTATCAGTACTTTGCCTGGGATGGTTTTAATGCTTATGGTGAAAACCCGGGATCGGATTATACCCAGTCGCATGCGTTGGAAGGAATGGCTAAAGTTGCGCCTGGTGATATATCATCTTATAAAGGAGAAAGTAAATTGATTTCAGGGTTCGGAAGGTTTGCTTACGATTTTGATAAAAAATATTTTGTGACGGGTACCTTGCGTCGTGATGGGTCATCTAGATTTGGAGCCAATCACGAATGGGGATTGTTTCCTTCTGCCTCGATTGGCTGGAATATGAAGCGTGAAGCTTTCATGGAATCGCTTGATTTTATAAGTCTGGCAAAAATTCGTTTTGGTTATGGACAAACAGGTAACCAGGAAATTGATACGTATAAAAACATTGCTTTATTTGGAGTTACCGGCTATACGCTTAATCCAACGACCAATCGATATACGGTGAACTATGGTGCAATTCAGAACCCAAATCCTGATTTGAAGTGGGAAGTAAATACCGAAGTGAATTTTGGTTTTGACTTTGGTTTACTATCAGACCGAATTACCGGTTCAGTTGATTATTACAATAAAAAAACAACAGATTTAATTTATGTTTATAGTGTTCCGGTTCCACCAAACCTGGTTAATAATACCTTAGCAAATGCTGGTGCAATTGATATCAGCGGGTTTGAGGTTGCCATTACCGGACACATATTGAATAATCCTCAGGCTAAATGGTCATCAACTTTAGTGTTAACTCACGATAAAGCCATAGTTGCCTCTATTGGAAATGACGATTTTCCCGCCCAGGAAAAGGTTCCCGAAGGTTATTTGCAGGAACCGCTGGGTTATGGTACCTATACTCAAATATTAAAAGAAGGTGAAGAACGGGGAACGTTTTTCGGACCTAAATTTGTCGGAGTTGACAAAAACACCGGTGCCTTTTTGTATGCTCGCGCCAACGGAACCTATTCAACTATCGATAACATTACCGATGCTGACAAACAAATATTAGGGCAAGCTCAACCTGAACTGGAATTGGGTTGGAGCAATGCCTTGACCTTATTTGAGCGCTGGGATGTGAATTTCACATTTAGGGGCATGTTTGGACATGATATTCTCAATGCAACTAATATGGTGTTTGATAACCCGAGCTACTTTCCAACAAGGAATGTGCTTAATTCTGCACCGGATCGCACCTTGCTGAATGGTCCATCTGATTTTTCAGATTACTTTTTGGAAAAAGGAAGTTTTGTACGTTTAGAAAACATTACCGTTGGTTATACTTTTAACACCAAAGAACTCGACTGGATGTCAAGAGCACGTGTATTTGTTGCGGCAAATAACCTTTGGACTATTACAAACTATACAGGTATCGATCCCAGTACCATTGGTATCGATATTTTTAATGTATATCCTAAAAGCACCTCGGTTACTTTTGGTTTAAATGTTACATTCTAACAGAGGGTTTTTTTAAATGGGTTTTGAATTAAAAATAGTTAAGATGAAACGAAATAAATTTTTTATAGGACTAATCGGAATACTTTTTCTGTCTGCATGTAGTCTCGAAACAGATGTGTTTGAAAACTTGCCTAAGGATAATTTTCCGGAAAATGAAGGTCAATTGGAATCTATAACCCTGGGTGTATATACCGAGCAACGACACTTGCTCGATGACTGGGGATGGTGGATGTATGCACAGGAAGTAAGTTCCGATGTGTTGGTTTTTCCGCAAAGAGGAACTGACTGGGAAGATGGTGGAAAATGGCGTGTTTTAAACCGCCATACCTGGACTGCAAATGCAATGCCGGTACAAAACATGTGGCGCCATATATTTTATGGTGTATCAGCAGCCAATCAGGCTTTGGAGTATTTTCAGGCCGATACTGAAGTTGCGGCAAAAGCCCGCGCTGAAATGAATGTTTTACGTAGTTTCTTGTATTATTTATTGATTGATAACTACGGAGCTGTTCCTTATGTAGATGTTTTTGCCGGTGCCGAAGCATTCCCTTTCCGCAACAAACGGGAAGATATTCATAATAAACTTATTCAGGTTGTAAAAGAAGCGATTCCCTATTTACCGGAATCGGGTACGGTTGAAAACCATAAAATTTCAAAAGGCATGGCTTACATGCTACTTGGAAAACTTTACCTGAACGGAAAAGTTTACAAAGGAGAAGCTGATTTTTCACAAGCCGATATGGACTCAGCCATTGTGTATATGAATAAAGTGATTGATTTGGGATATAGTTTAGAAACCAAACGTTTGGCTCCATTTTACGCAAATAACTCAGCATCAACCGAAGTTATTTTCTCAATCTTGGGCGACGAGAATGCGGATGATGGCATGCGTCACAATTTTAGAACCATGCATACCTTGCATCAGCAAACTTATGATTTACAGAGTTCTCCTTGGAATGGTTGTGCTATTAAACCTGATTTTTACGAGAGTTTGTTTGCTGCCAACGATGGTTTTGATAATCCCAATGATGTTAATTCAACTAATGACGAAGTGGTTGATCAACGTTCCTTAGCTTTTCTACGCGGTCAGCAATTCGATTTAAACGGGCAGCCTTTAGCCGACGATAATGGTCCCTTGGTGCTAACTCAGGAAATTAAAGCCGATGTGATGAACGATGCTTCAGATGGTGCTGCTGTAACCCGCTTTTCCGGGTTCCGGGTGGTAAAATATGAAGTGGAAATTGGTTCAGGTCCTATAATGAATAACGATTTTCCGGTATTTCGTTTAGCAGATGCTTATTTAATGCGGGCCGAAGCTACTTTACGCGGAGGACAGGGAGCCAATGCTACTGCCGATGCTGATTTGAATACTATTAGAAACGCCGCTGGTCTTCCTAATGTTGTGGCTACTCTTGACGAAGTGCTTAATGAACGTGGACGCGAGTTGTTTCTGGAAGGACACCGGAGAAGCGATCTGATTCGCTTTGGAAAATTTGCGGCCCGTAGTTGGTGGTTGGGTGCCCCTGAATCAGATGAAGGAACTCATCGTTTGGTATTTCCTGTGCCTCAGGATCAGCTCGATGCCAATCCAAACTTAGCAAGTGATCCAGTATCACTGGAATTAGAATAAAATCTTATAATTAATAATTTAAACCTAGAAAGTATGAAAAAGAATTTAATGTATTTAATGTTGTTCTTCCTTGGAGGACTATTCGTTAGCTCTTGCGATAAAGATGATGAGGATCCAATAATTATCGACAACCCGGTTTATGGAATGCAGGTAATTGGAACAGCCACTGGTGACGAAGCTGTAGTTATTGATGCCAAACAAATGGTAGAGCCTAGCAGCGACTTTGCTACAAAAGTTGTTCGTGAAGGTATGTATTATCAGATTGCTTATTTAAGTGCTGGTGATATTATGTTTAAAGAAGTAACTGCTACTGGTGAAGTTACCTACGGTGCAACTGAAGTAGGTGATTCAATTCAGGAAGCTGAAGCTGGTGCACCCTTTTCTTACAAAACAGGTAAATTGGTTCTTGACGGAACTGAAACCTTGGCAATTGCTGAGGCCGGTTTGTATTACATTATGACTGATGCAACCACTTCATTATTCTGGTTAATGAAAATTGAGAATTTTGAAATCAATGCTACTGGTGACTTGGCTACAATGGTTTCGGGTTCTGCCGATGGTGCTACTTTTGAAGTAAAAGCAGTTGATTTGCGTTCTGTATTTAAAGTAAGAATGAACACCGCATGGAAATTCATTACCACGAATGTGCCCTGGACTGATTTAGCTGCAGGTGGAGCCGAAGGTGACCATTGCCGTCCGGTTATTAGCTACGGTGGTGCTGCTGATGCCTTAACTGCCGATGGTGGTGATATTACCATTGATAACGGCGGTCAATTGTTAGACTTTACTTTTACCTGGACTCCTGGTAAAAAAGGTGTTGCTGGCTTAACTATTGCAACTACTGCTGCCGGTGAACTTCCTCCAGCTGAATTCCCTGAAGCAATGTTTATGATTGGTGCTTCAATTGGTGGTTGGGACTGGGCTGCAAATGGTATCGAAATGGTGCCCGCTCACAGCAATCCTCATTTATTCTGGAAAATTGTTTGGATTGAAGCTGGTGTTGCTGATGCTGGATTCAAATTCTCTCCTGAAAAAGCATGGGGTAAAGATTTTGGTGTAGATGCTGCTACCGGAGCAACTGATGGTGTTTATGGTAAAGGTGTTGACAATGTTCCCGATATTGCTGAATCAGGTTACTATATGGTTGTTGTTAACCTTGAAACCGAAACTATCGAAGTGAATGCTCCTTCTGTCAATGGTATCAATCCTGTATTTGGTGACGCAGATTGGGCTGGTAATATTGAATTCACTGTGGATAACACAAACAAAGTGATTACTTCTCCTGCTTTCAGTGCTGATGGTACTTTAAGAATGTATGTTAAAGCAAATACTTTAACTAATGCTGATGGTGATGCGATTGATTGGTGGCAAGCCGAATTCAATGTATTTGACGGTGTAATTGAATACCGTGGAACTGGAAACGATCAAGCTGCTGTTAATGTTACTGCCGGACAAACTGTTTCTTTAGATTTTGCAAATGAAACAGGTGTAATTGAATAATTACTAAATAGCTGTTAAATAGTAAGAGGCTGTCCATTTTCTTTTTGGACAGCCTCTTTTTTTTATTTCACTTTTTTAATACGGCCCTTATTCCACTTCAGGTACGGGCTCGGTGGTTTCCGGCTCAGCCGGTTCACCGGGCTGGTAATAGTAGCGGAAACCGTAGGTTTTTATAATGCGCCGCTGGCTGGGGGCATCCAACTTACGCAGGTTAAATTGCAGTTCGGCATATACATCTTTAAACAACTCACCCGTGCTGGTGCGTAAGGGCTCCATGGCTGCCTGGGCCGTATCGTATTCCCGATCGGCAGCTACGGCCTCGTTGCTCTCGAGCAGGGCATTGTCAACCAAGGCCTGTATTTCGGCACTGGTAGGTGAAGTCATGGCCGGGTAACCCTGACTGACCGCTTCGGCGTCACCCAGTATAATGCTTTTGGCCATTTCAATCCAGGCTTCACGATTGGTAATTTTTGGTATGTCGCCACTTAAAGGCAATTTATAAAGGGCCAGTACCTGGGCCGGCTCCTTATTCCGCCGCACCCTTCGCTTAACCCCATCCCAGGCATCGCGCACGTAAAGTTCAAGCTGGCTTAAAGCGCCATCGCGTTCAGCCGCCTCCTGCGAACGGTGACTAAATTTGGCGGCCAATGCCGAATAAGCCGTTTGAAGGCCGGGTAGCTGATTGTTTACTTTTTGCAGGGTTTCTTCACTCAGGTAGTTGAGCCCCTTGCTTTGATCCTGGGCTGCGGTGGCCCCGATTTTCTGTAACAGGACCAGTCTGTCCTGGTCGCTTGTTGGAAATGTAATTTTTGGCATACAATTGAGGGATTTAAAATTCAAATCAAAGTTATAACTATTTGAGGCACAATAGCAAGTTGTTTTAAAACAGCGCAAACGCTTGCGCAGGCCTTAGCTTTTTAAGGGTGGGGGCAAAATTTTTTAAAAAAGTGTCTATCTGGCTGAGCGTCATAATTTAAGCGCTTAAAAATTGATTTTTTTGGATAAAAAGTATACCTTGCAACTTTTCAAAAAAACAACCCCGGTACTTTACACGCATATTTCTCAGGGAAGAAAGCTATTCAGACTATAGCCAAAGGGGATCACAACCCGGAAGTATGAACTTTTTCCCAAAAAATACGACATCCAGCCGGGCACGATGGGGTAAAACCGGAGAATCGAACCCTATTCTGTGGCACGATGGGGTGAAACTCCAGAATTGACCCTTATTCTCTGGTAAGAGGGGTCGAATCTGGAAAATATACCCATTGTTCCTGGTCAGTAAGCCCTTTTTCACGGGAAAAAGTCCATATCGCCCGGTTGGGATGTCCTTAGATTTGAGAAATAAGACATTTTTCCTGAGGAATAAACCTTAAAAACTCCAGAAGTAGTCTTATTTCAATGGATTAGCGACTAGAGTGTTTTTGGGGCTGATTTTTCCGGATCCGGGAAGCCATTTTACTACAAAAAAAGCTCAGGTATAGCTGTTGGGGGATGTTTTTTTTCAAAAATGAAGCTTTTTAGGAGAGTAAGAGAAAAATTTAACCACCCGCAACTGCGTTGCTAGAGCACACAGAGGCACACAGAGATTTTTTTTATTTGGTTTTGTTTATTTTATGGCAATTTTAGGTTTAGGGAGCAGGCAAATTATTTAAATCAATTTTGCTTGCCCCACAGAAAGAGTCGGGCCTTTATCGGGAAAGAAATCTTTGTGAACCTTTGTGGTCTTTGTGGTCTTTGTGGTGAATTTTCTTTAACCACCCGCAACTGCGTTGCTAGAGCCCACAGAGGCCCACAGAGATTTTTTTTTTGTTTTGTTTATTTTATGGCAACTGTCACTGTTTAATATCTGTGTTCACCCACCTAACCATCGGGCAGGTCTGTGTTCTTTGTGGTGAATTGCTTTTACCACCCGCAACTGCGTTGCTAGAGCACACAGAGGCACACAGAGATTTTTTTTATTTGGTTTTGTTTATTTTATGGCAACTTTAGGTTTAGGGAGCAGGCAAATTATTTAAATCAATTTTGCTTGCTCGGCAGAAAGAGTCGGGCCTTTATCGGGAAAGAAATCTTTGTGAACCTTTGTGGTCTTTGTGGTCTTTGTGGTGAATTTTCTTTAACCACCCGCAACTGCGTTGCTAGAGCACACAGAGGCACACAGAGATTTTTTTTATTTGGTTTTGTTTATTTTATGGCAACTTTAGGTATAGGGAGCAGGCAATTTATTTAAATCAATTTTGCTTGTTCAACAGAAAGAGACGGGCCTTTATCGGGAAAGAAATCTTTGTGAACCTTTGTGGTCTTTGTGGTGAATTTTCTTTAACCACCCGCAACTGCGTTGCTAGAGCACACAGAGGCACACAGAGATTTTTTTTATTTGGTTTTGTTTATTTTATGGCAACTTTAGGTTTAGGGAGCAGGCAATTTATTTAAATCAATTTTGCTTGCTCGGCAGAAAGAGTCGGGCCTTTATCGGGAAAGAAATCTTTGTGAACCTTTGTGGTCTTCGTGGTAAATTTTCTTTAACCACCCGCAACTGCGTTGCTGGAGCACACAGAGGCACACAGAGAAAAATCTTTGTGGAACCCCGCCTGTCGCGGGCAGGTCTGTGACCTTTGTGGTGAAAAGAATTTACCACCCGTTTTTAATACCACCAACAAATAAATGTTATTCAACATATTCAACCGTTTGCGGAATCGTTTGTTCTCTTTACATGCTCATGCCTTAATGGGTAATTTGTTCTATTATAGCTATTTTTAGCGTGAAAACTTATTCCAAAATGGGTGGGGACACTTAGCTGTCCTTGGTTAAGGAAAGGTTAGCAATTAATTAATTTCGAGAAACTATGAAGCAACTACTACTATTTTTTCTGTTGGCAATGGCCCTGGGGCTTAATGCGCAAATCCTTTCAACCGATCCGGCCTTTCCAAAGGCCGATGCCGCGGTTAAAGTTATTTTCAATGCCACCGGAACCGGTCTTGAAGCCTATACCGGTGATGTTTATGCCCACACCGGAGTTACTATCGAAGGTAGTGGACAATGGAAATATGTTATAGGCAACTGGGGGGTTAATACGGCACAACCCAAATTAACCCGTGTGGGAACCGATTTGTACGAATTGGAAATCACTCCATCCATCAACGAATTTTATGGTGTGGCCAGTGGCGAAAAAGTTACCGAGCTTTGTTTTGTGTTCCGTAATGCAGCCGGCACTGCCCAATCAGCCGATTTGTTTACCGAGGTGTACGAAGTTACCTTAAGTGTATCGCTGCTAACCCCCGAAACCAGTTTGCTGGTTCCCATGGATGCCAGTTTTGAGATTAAGGCAGCAGCCAATCTGGCCGATAGCATCATTCTGTATCACGATAACAAAGTAATTGCCCGAACCAACCAGGCTGAGCTTACCAGCAACTGGACGGTAACTACCCAGGGCAAACACTGGATTAAGGTTGAAGCTAAAGATGAAACTACCAGTGTCTTTGATTCAGCCTACTATTACGTACGCCAGGAGCCTGTGCTTGCTGAACTTCCGCAGGGAGTAAACAAAGGAATCAATTATATCGACGACGAAACGGTGACTTTGGTATTGCACGCTCCGCAAAAGGAATATGTTTACCTGATTGGTGATTTTAATGATTGGGACGTGGCTAAAACCCTGGAAACTACGTTTTCGGAACCAACATCTCTTCAGGTTACTGCAACTACCTGGATGATGAATAAAACACCCGATGGCACGCATTTCTGGTTTACCCTGAACAACTTGGAAGCCGGAGCTGAATATGCCTACCAATATTGGATTGATGGTGAAATTGTAGTAGCCGATCCTTACACCGAAAAGATTCTCGATCCCTGGAACGACAAATACATTTCATCAACTACTTATCCCGATTTAAAACCTTACCCTGCCGATAAAACCACCCAGGCTGTTTCGGTATTCCAAACAGCTCAGGAAGCTTATCAGTGGGAAGTTGAAAACTTTACCCCGCCGGCAGTTACCGATATGGTGGTTTACGAAATGCTGATTCGTGATTTTGTAGCTACCCATTCTTACAAAACCATTGCCGACACGCTCGACTATTTGCAGCGTTTGGGTGTTAATGTGTTGGAATTGATGCCGGTTAACGAGTTCGAAGGCAATTCAAGCTGGGGTTACAATCCTTCGTTTTATTTTGCTCCCGATAAATATTATGGGCACAAAAACGATCTGAAACTATTAATCGACGAATGCCACAAACGAGGTATTGCCGTGGTAATCGACATTGTATTAAATCATTCTTACGGACAAAGCCCGCTGGTGCGCATGTACTTCGAGAACGGAAAACCTGCCGCCAACAATCCCTGGTACAATGTTGAACACAACTTTCAAAATACCGATGCCCATTGGGGTTACGATTTCAATCACGAAAGTCCGCATACCAAGGCTTTTGTCGATAGTGTTAACGCCTTCTGGTTGACCCATTACAAAGTCGATGGGTTCCGCTTCGATTTTACCAAAGGATTTTCGAATACCGTTTATGGACCTTCGGATTGGGGTAGCGCTTACGATGCCGCCCGTATCGCCAACCTGAAACGAATGACCGATAAGATTAAGGAAGTGAATCCAAATACCTATGTAATTTTTGAACATTTGTCGGATAATACTGAAGAAAAAGAACTCGCCAATTACGGCATCTTGTTGTGGGGTAATATAAACCACAGTTATAACGAGGCTACCATGGGATGGAACGATAATTCAGACTTTTCATGGATATCATACAAAAAACGCGGATGGAACAATCCACATGTGGTGGGCTATATGGAAAGCCACGACGAAGAGCGTTTGATGTATAAAAACCTTCAATACGGAAATGCCAGTGGCGACTATTCAACCAAAGAGCTTTATACGGCTTTAAACCGGATGGAGCTGGCCGCCAATTTCTTCCTGACCATTCCGGGGCCAAAAATGATTTGGCAGTTTGGCGAATTGGGTTACGATATTTCCATCGATCAAAATGGACGGGTAGGCGAAAAACCTATTTTATGGTCGTATCAGCAGGTTAATTCCCGCGACCGCGTGTACGATGTTTATTCACAATTGGCTAAATTAAAGACCACGGAACCGGCATTTAAAACTACCGATTTTGTGCTTTCGGTAAGCGGTGCCATGAAAAAGATTCACCTGAATCACGACGATATGGATGTGGTGGTTTTGGGTAATTTCGGTGTGGTTCCCGGAACTATTGTTCCTGCTTTCCAGCAAACCGGAACCTGGTACGAATTCTATACCGGCGAAGAACTGAATGTTACCGATACCCAGGCCGAATTGGCCTTAGCTCCCGGCGAATACCGCTTGTACACCACCAAAAAGTTTGATATCCCCGATATTAATCCTTCGGTAAACGATAACACGGCAGGTGAGGTGTTCAAAAGCCAGTTAAAGGTATATCCCAATCCGGTGGCCAATGAGCTGTATGTTTTTGGATTAAACCAGTTTGAACAGATTAGTGTTTACAACATGATTGGGCAGGTGGTTTATAAAACAACTACTACTAAAGCCCTTCAGTATATCGATGTATCGGATTTCAATAAAGGCGTTTATGTAATTTCTGCAGCTGATGCAGACGGAAATTTGCATACCGGACGCTTTATTAAAGAATAGTTTACCGTTTAAGACAATGTCATAATATCGATTAGAAAGCGTAGAGAATTTAAACAAACTGTATTCAATTTTAGATATAGAGAACGCTGATGACGCAGAAAATAACGGATTATCGCAGACTGATCTGTGAAAATCAGCCTAAATCCGCGTCATTAGTGTTCCATTTTTAAGAATGTTTTCAAATGGTAAGTTTTTGGTTATGAATAGTACTATTTGAACAACTTCTTTATTTTTCTTAAGTTCCACAATAGAAAAAGAGGATAGTATTAATAACAAAAAGTTGCATAGAGATCTTTTTACCAATTTGGGTGAAAAGAGTATTCGTGTTAACCCGCCTGAACGGATGGGCAGGTTCGTGGATAATTTATAATACACCTGCGGATTTTAGTTTATAATGGCACATGCTTGTTTTTCTATTTTTGCCACTCATTTAAAAAAGTTTTATGAAACGAAGTTTACACTTAACTCTGTTTTTCCTGCTCTTAGCTGGTGTTGTACAAAGTCAACCTAATTTTCCGGGAGTTAATCATATTTATCGTACCGATGTGCTTCCCCGGGTCGATATTACCATTCACCCCGATAGTCTGGCCTGGATTTACCAAAATGTTGATTCGGATTACGAGTTTAAAGCCGGTTTTAAATATTCCGCCGCAGGTTTGATAGATGAAGTTGAAAACGTGGGTTTTCGCTTACGCGGAAATACTTCGCGACAATCGGCAAAAAAATCCTTTAAGATTTCTTTCAACACTTTTACCCCGGGGGGTAAGTTTTATGGCATCGAAAAAATGAACCTGAACGGCGAACATAACGACCCTTCGGTAATCCGTAGTTTTTTGGCCTGGAATTTATTCCGTCAAATGCAGGTAGCGGGCTCGCGCAGTAACCATGTCGAAGTTTATATTAACAACAATTACTACGGTTTATACATCAATGTGGAGCATATCGACGAGGAATTTGTACAAAGCCGCTATGATAACGATTACGGAAACCTTTACAAATGCACATATCCGGCCGATTTGTCCTATTTGGGAACCAATAAGCAGGATTACAAAAACGAAAACTACGAATTAAAAACCAATGAGGAGCTCGATGATTATTCCGATTTAATAAACCTTACTAAAGTAATTAATCAAACCAGTGCAGCCGATTTCCCCGAAGATGTGGAACCCATTTTCAACATAAACGGTTTTTTGCGTTACCTGGCTGTGGAGATATTTACCGGGCACTGGGATGCGTATTCTTATAATCCAAATAATTATTACCTGTTCAATAATAAATTTACCGGCAAATTTGAATTTATCCCTTACGATGTGGACAATACTTTTGGTATTGATTGGTTTGGTGTGGATTGGGGAACACACAATATATACAATTGGTGGGCAGGGAACCGACCCTTAAGCTCAAAAGTTTTTGCCAATCCCGTTTACCGCGATCGTTTTTCTTTCTTTATTAACCAATTAATAACGGAGTTTGCCGATCCTGAGTTCTATTTCAGTGAAATCGATGCCATCAAAGCAAAGATTGATGCATCGGCCGAAGCCGATAATTATCGCACCCTCGATTATGGCTATACTTATGCTGATTTTAATCGTTCCTATACCGAAGCATTGGGCGCTCATGTTAAATATGGCTTAAAACCTTATATTACCACACGTATAAACAGCATAAAGCAGCAACTGGTGCTTAATCCCATAGCACCTATTGTCGAAAACGTATATCATAATTTTCCAAGGCTGAATCAACTCATAGTTATTCAGGCCGATATTACCGACGATGAGCCGACTCCTGGCGGAGAACTCTTTTATCAGGTAAACAATGGTGCCTGGAATTCGGTGACACTGACACAAAATACCACAGGAAAATATGTGGCACAGTTGCCAGCCCTCTCGGAATCGGGAACGGTAAATTATTATATCGAAGCCAGCGATGCCGGGGCTAAGCTTACCCGCGAGCCCTCGTTTGGCCATTACAGCATAACTATTGGCGAGAGTACACTGGAATTAAAAATTACCGAGCTAATGGCGGGCAATAGCGCAACCATTGTCGATAATTACGGCGAAACCGACGATTGGATTGAAATTCGTAACCAGGGGACTCAGGCAGTGAACCTTGAAGGCCTTTACCTGAGCGACGACTTGTTGAATCCGTCAAAATACGGCTTACCCAATAAGGTGCTTGAACCCGGCGAATACTACATTATCTGGGCCGACGATGAAAAATACCAGGGGCCCAATCATGCCAGTTTTAAGCTAAGTGCCAGCGGCGAATCGGTGGGTTTGTTCGATTCGTTTGAAACCGGTTTTGCGAGCATATTCAGTTTGGATTATCCGGCTCAGGAACCGAATTATTCCAGTGGTTTCGATGCTTCCGAAAACTGGCTTGAACAGGCTTTCTTTACTCCGGGTGGCGAAAACGGGAATGCCGGTGTGGCTTTTATTACTTATCGCATCAATATGAACGAGCAAATACGGAAAGGTACTTTTAATCCGCAAACCGATTTTATCGATGTGGCCGGAACCTACAACGATTGGAGCGGTGGACCCAGGGTTTACGATGGCAATAACGATGGGATATACGTTTTTACCGAGTTTGGTTTTGCAACCAACGATAATATTGAATTTAAAGCGCGCATCAATGCCAATTGGGGAACCGCCGAGTTTCACGATTTGGGAGGCGATGGCAACCGGCAATACACCCTTAGCGCAGGACATAATGTGGTAGAATTCTGGTACGACGACGAAGTATCAGGTATTGAGGAATCCGATAATAGTAAGCTCCTGAGTGTATTTCCCAATCCAGGCAATTCGGGTAACTTTACCGTAGATGCTCCTTTTGCTATGGAATCGCTGCTGGTATATTCACTCAGCGGAGCTGTAGTTTACCAGCACGAAGTTTCATCGATAAATAGGGTGCGAATCTCTGCGCAGTTACCTAAGGGAATGTATCTGGTTAAAGTATCAGGAAATAATCAGACATTGCAGTCGAAGCTGATGGTGTATTAATAGGACTCACTAGTGTCCAATAAAAATATAAAAAACTGCTTTAACTCTTTATTTAGAGCTTGATTAGTTATGATAAGGCTATATAGTCGTTCCTTACGAACTCAAATTTAAGTAAAAATAAAAATATCTTGATTTGAGTAAAAGATATAGGTGGAGAAGTTCCTGTTTCAACTTCTCCATCATTTTCTTTAAATTCCATCCAGTAGCAGC
>JBFXEW010000001.1:50311-406649 GCA_050179685.1 Salinivirgaceae bacterium | reverse complement strand
GTTGTGAATTGCTTTACTCCCTTCGGTCGTGAGAAAAGTTCAGTTTGTTCCCTGCCTGCCGGAAGCATTCAGGCAGGTTTGGTATATTTGACACAGCGTAACGCTACCATTGACCACGGTAATAAGCGTTGTGAATTGCTTTCAGTTTGTTCTTTGGTATATTTGACACAGCTTGTACACTCAAAAACCAAATGAATACACAGTTGTGAATTGCTTTCAGTTTGTTCTTTGGTATATTTGACACAGCGGGCTGACTGGTTTTGACAGGTTGTAAGTATGATTCAATTTCAATTCCAGTTTGGTGCGATTAATAGATTCAACACCACCGACAGTGAATTTCAAAAGTACATATTTCAATTCCAGTTTGGTGCGATTAATAGCTACAATTCAGGCAACGCTAATAAATCGGATGTTGATATTTCAATTCCAGTTTGGTGCGATTAATAGTCCAAATTATGACGAAAACGTGGACGCTGTATTCGAATTTCAATTCCAGTTTGGTGCGATTAATAGTAAAAACGCAACCCCAGAAGAATTACCAGATATTATATTTCAATTCCAGTTTGGTGCGATTAATAGCACTTAAGCTTAGTCCGTTAAATATTAATGAATCTTATTTCAATTCCAGTTTGGTGCGATTAATAGAGGTAATAAGGAATAGGGTACAGGGGCGCGGGTTCTATTTCAATTCCAGTTTGGTGCGATTAATAGCAAGCACTGCAACGGCTATTACTTATACAAATTGTTGATTTCAATTCCAGTTTGGTGCGATTAATAGGACGGTGAAACTATAACAGCACACGATGACGAGTATGATTTCAATTCCAGTTTGGTGCGATTAATAGTATTGAGCTTTTGATAAAGCTCAATTGCTTTTCCTAATTTCAATTCCAGTTTGGTGCGATTAATAGAAAATTAAACTGGAAGAGGGACCAGTTGCCACTCCCATTTCAATTCCAGTTTGGTGCGATTAATAGGCTAATTAAAAAGATTAAGAACAAGAGTATAACCCTATTTCAATTCCAGTTTGGTGCGATTAATAGCTAATAGTCTCAAACGGACAGCTTTCTATTAATGAATTTCAATTCCAGTTTGGTGCGATTAATAGACAAACTTTCTTGTTCCTTTGAGCACATAATACCGGATTTCAATTCCAGTTTGGTGCGATTAATAGAGCTCAACAACCGCTTATGTACATGGGTTTAGCACATTTCAATTCCAGTTTGGTGCGATTAATAGTGCATCGCTCAGCCCCTAAATCCTTACGTTTCGGTAATTTCAATTCCAGTTTGGTGCGATTAATAGAAAATTAACTTCAGGGTTTTCTTTTTCGATATAATATTTCAATTCCAGTTTGGTGCGATTAATAGTACCGAATAGGCGGCCAACAGATGTATTTTTTTGATATTTCAATTCCAGTTTGGTGCGATTAATAGCGGATAAATAGCAAATACATTCATACATTGTAGTGTATTTCAATTCCAGTTTGGTGCGATTAATAGTGGTGTCCAAAGTACAGGCGCAAGGTATTGGTTGGATTTCAATTCCAGTTTGGTGCGATTAATAGGTCCTATACCTAAAAAACCTCCGGTCTTTTTTGTTCATTTCAATTCCAGTTTGGTGCGATTAATAGCGGATTGGAATTTATTACTACATACAAAAATATAGAATTTCAATTCCAGTTTGGTGCGATTAATAGCTATTAGCTGTTCAGAATTTGAACCGTGTTTACCCATTTCAATTCCAGTTTGGTGCGATTAATAGAAAAAAGGAGCAAAGCAACCGTATGTTTATCAGGATATTTCAATTCCAGTTTGGTGCGATTAATAGCCCGAAAGCCTGAGATACTATTCATACGTCAGCTAAATTTCAATTCCAGTTTGGTGCGATTAATAGAAACAACAAAATGTATTTAATTTATTATCAGGTAAAATTTCAATTCCAGTTTGGTGCGATTAATAGGCATTACCTCCAGACTTCTTTGATATTTTTTCAGACATTTCAATTCCAGTTTGGTGCGATTAATAGATGATAATCGCTCATACGATGAGCGCATATCAATGAATTTCAATTCCAGTTTGGTGCGATTAATAGTGCGCTAATTGGCGGCGGTACTTCAACCCCCAGCAGATTTCAATTCCAGTTTGGTGCGATTAATAGGTATTTTGTTGCGTATGCCATTATCCTTTAATTGTGATTTCAATTCCAGTTTGGTGCGATTAATAGATTGGGAATTTCTAAAATTCCTGATAATAATGATTTATTTCAATTCCAGTTTGGTGCGATTAATAGAAACGACATTAATTCACCTTATATAGCTGTGGTTGAATTTCAATTCCAGTTTGGTGCGATTAATAGGGCTCGTGAGCTTGCCAAAGACGTGGTTGAAATGAATTTCAATTCCAGTTTGGTGCGATTAATAGAGCTATCATTGTTTTATGGTACTAACCGATGAACAAATTTCAATTCCAGTTTGGTGCGATTAATAGCGGCATTGGTTAATGCGGTTAAGTCTGGGTTTGAACATTTCAATTCCAGTTTGGTGCGATTAATAGACCTCGATTTGTACAACAACAGCATTACCGTAAACAATTTCAATTCCAGTTTGGTGCGATTAATAGATGGTTCCGATCCGGTTAAATGGAGCATGATTGAGATTTCAATTCCAGTTTGGTGCGATTAATAGAGCGTTTCAATACGCTTTTTTAACTCATTTACTTCATTTCAATTCCAGTTTGGTGCGATTAATAGCCTCATAACGGGCAACATCCTTTCAACAACTTCATCATTTCAATTCCAGTTTGGTGCGATTAATAGACGGCTTAACTATTGACATGGCAAAAGAGCTTTGTAATTTCAATTCCAGTTTGGTGCGATTAATAGCAACCGCCCGTACAGCGTCGTAAATTGCTTTTTCTGATTTCAATTCCAGTTTGGTGCGATTAATAGTTAAAAGTGTACATTTGAAATTACCCCCTATACTAATTTCAATTCCAGTTTGGTGCGATTAATAGCACTAGCGCATTGCCATGGGCACAAAGAGGAGGTGATTTCAATTCCAGTTTGGTGCGATTAATAGAGGCTCCAAAAAAAGTAGAAAAGGTCGAGTTTAATGATTTCAATTCCAGTTTGGTGCGATTAATAGAAAGCAGAGTTCGAAAAAAACAATCCTGGTGTAAATATTTCAATTCCAGTTTGGTGCGATTAATAGCGGCCAAACCATGACCACAAGCGACAGCCCTAACTCATTTCAATTCCAGTTTGGTGCGATTAATAGTTTTAATTGTATTAATCTTTTAAACTCAATATACCAATTTCAATTCCAGTTTGGTGCGATTAATAGCACTTAAGCTTAGTCCGTTAAATATTAATGAATCTTATTTCAATTCCAGTTTGGTGCGATTAATAGAGGTAATAAGGAATAGGGTACAGGGGCGCGGGTTCTATTTCAATTCCAGTTTGGTGCGATTAATAGCAAGCACTGCAACGGCTATTACTTATACAAATTGTTGATTTCAATTCCAGTTTGGTGCGATTAATAGGACGGTGAAACTATAACAGCACACGATGACGAGTATGATTTCAATTCCAGTTTGGTGCGATTAATAGTATTGAGCTTTTGATAAAGCTCAATTGCTTTTCCTAATTTCAATTCCAGTTTGGTGCGATTAATAGAAAATTAAACTGGAAGAGGGACCAGTTGCCACTCCCATTTCAATTCCAGTTTGGTGCGATTAATAGGCTAATTAAAAAGATTAAGAACAAGAGTATAACCCTATTTCAATTCCAGTTTGGTGCGATTAATAGCTAATAGTCTCAAACGGACAGCTTTCTATTAATGAATTTCAATTCCAGTTTGGTGCGATTAATAGTGCATTAACTTATCAACATCCCGCTTTACTATTGTTATTTCAATTCCAGTTTGGTGCGATTAATAGAATATTGATTTCGTTGAAATGAATAGAAAAGCAGTTATTTCAATTCCAGTTTGGTGCGATTAATAGTTTGTTATTTTGATAGTATCAGCCGGGAAACATTCATTTCAATTCCAGTTTGGTGCGATTAATAGAATTAATCGAAGGTAGTCGGTTTTGATTTCAAAGATATTTCAATTCCAGTTTGGTGCGATTAATAGGACCTGAAAAGGCTTGTACCCGCTTTCCGGTTCAAAATTTCAATTCCAGTTTGGTGCGATTAATAGGGACACCCTATATTTTGAGGACCTTCTCGTTAACATATTTCAATTCCAGTTTGGTGCGATTAATAGCACTCCGGTTTGCTGAATTGCTTTTGCAGTAGCATATTTCAATTCCAGTTTGGTGCGATTAATAGTTCGGGTAATTAATTTTTAATTCGATGCCGTATCCAATTTCAATTCCAGTTTGGTGCGATTAATAGCCAATTTTTAGAAACTGATTAATTATAACATCGTTTATTTCAATTCCAGTTTGGTGCGATTAATAGTGATTCGCGTTTCGCAGGACCTGCCCGGCCAAACATATTTCAATTCCAGTTTGGTGCGATTAATAGAATTCATGGTGGTTGGAAATGGTGCAATGGTTCTGCATTTCAATTCCAGTTTGGTGCGATTAATAGAAACTGCTTCCGCAATGTGGGCAAAACCCTGACTTATTTCAATTCCAGTTTGGTGCGATTAATAGATAAAATTAAACACGAAGACTTGCCTAACTTTATTCATTTCAATTCCAGTTTGGTGCGATTAATAGATCCTAAAAAACCCGACGAACAACACAAAGTCGAACATTTCAATTCCAGTTTGGTGCGATTAATAGCCTGGTTTGCCAGATTTCGTGCAGCGGTTATTTGTTATTTCAATTCCAGTTTGGTGCGATTAATAGACAGAATGTTAGATAATGATGATGCAAACTATGTTATTTCAATTCCAGTTTGGTGCGATTAATAGGTATAATCGTCGAAAAGGCGATTGCCATTCTGGTACATTTCAATTCCAGTTTGGTGCGATTAATAGTTTATCTTCCTCTAAAGCTTCAAAGCTTCCACCATTATTTCAATTCCAGTTTGGTGCGATTAATAGTTTGAATAGTTAAGTTTTGGTCTTGGGTGCTTACCCATTTCAATTCCAGTTTGGTGCGATTAATAGTTTAACCCGCTTTGTACGTTACCCATGTCATTATACATTTCAATTCCAGTTTGGTGCGATTAATAGAAGATGAATTAGAAAGAATAAAAGGACAGGAAGATTATTTCAATTCCAGTTTGGTGCGATTAATAGTAAATTGGTGGATGTGTCCTGAGTGTTATAATACCATTTCAATTCCAGTTTGGTGCGATTAATAGCCGTTCGACAAGCCAAAAAAAACAACGCTTCCCGGCGGCTTCATGGTACAATAATACGGTTTTTTTAGTAGATAAAGTTGTCGGTGGCCAATACTAAGAAAAACCCTGACCACCGACAACCTATGTTATATCGCTTGTTTTCAGTATGTCAAAGAACCTTAACCCAGCTTTTCAACTCTACAAAAACTTTTCTGTCTTAAAAAACCAGTCCACCGACAACTATAAAAACTGCTCCAGTGTGTTTTTTTCGTTACCAATCACCTCTTTTTCAAGCCACTTTTCGTCGCGGCTCTTAAATAGAATCAGGCTGTCGCTTTCTTCGTCCATAATCTGTTTGGCAATTAACACCAACTCTTTCAGCTTAACCTCGGTAAGTTCACCTTCAAAAACCGAATTCTGAATCCAGTTCAAATAACGCCGGCAAAGTTTTAACATCTTCCCCACCCGCTTTTCTCCCACATCGTAAACCAAAATTACATACATTTTTTCTTTTTTTTAATTCTGCTCTAAGCACAAAAAAACTACCAGTACATTTTAAACGGTTTATACTCCTCCATCTGAAGCAGATGTTTTTGAAGTTTGTAGCATTCCAGCTTAATCAGGTGTTTATAACTTACGCTCCGGTTCAGTGTGCGGTGTTTTATGGTTTCACCCAGTCGCTCCTCGTAAGCTTTCAGGTATTTCATCCGCCCTTTGTCTTTAAGTACCAGGCGGTTTAGCTTGGAGTCAAAATCGTTTTCCTGAATCTCCTTTTTGTTTAAAACCTTAAAAATAACCCTGTCGACCAGCAAAGGTTTAAAAATTTCAGCCATGTCGAGCGCCAAACTATACCGCCTTTCGCCAGGTTCGTGAAGGTAACTGATTGTGGGATTCAACTGGGTTTGATGAATCATGCGCAGGCATTCGGCATAACAAAGCATGTTTCCAAACGAAATAAGGCTGTTTACTATATTCTGTGGAGGCCGTTTGGTGCGCAGCCCCATTTCGTGATCGGCAATAATGGTATTAAAGGCCTCGTAATACACCATACGAATGTTCCCCTCAACACCCATCAATTCGGGAATGGCCTGGCAGTCGGGAATTTTTACACGAAGTAGCTCCATCGCATCTATTTGATCATCGAGTGCTTTGCCGCGATTGCCATAATACTTCAGGTTTTTAATCATATTGTACGCGGCTCCTTCGATAAATTTCCGGGCAATGGGCAAGCGTTTCTTTTTGTCGAGGTAGTGTTGCGTTTGGGCAATAAGCATGCGTCCGGCCAATAGCTGGTCTTTGGGCATAAACGAGCCGGTGTAGTTCTCATAGTAATCGAAAAAGTGAACGGCAATGTCCTGCTTTCCCAAAAAATTGTATAAAGCCGAATTGGCATCGAGCGAACCAAACGCATACAGGGAATCAATCTGTTCCACAGGAAGGTACCTGGGTGTTTGTTCCACTCCGGCATCGTTTACCGGAGTAAATTTTAGCGTGTTATCGGTGCGCGATAAACGCCCCGGATTAAAAAGATAGTAGGTTTTTTTCATAATTCTTCCTCCTCTCCGGCATAGCAAAAATCGAAATATGAGCAATTCCGGCACTTTGAAACAGCTATCTTTTCGGGACAGTCGGTTTGTAATAGAATGGATTCAATAGCTGCCAGTTGGTTTTTTATTTCTTCTTTATCCAAAGCAGAGAGCAATATTTCCTGTGTTTTGCGCAATTTTGGGTATTCCAAAATACCGGTAACGCCGCTTACGCCATGTTTTTCCAACACATAGATATAATACTTGAGTTGCCATTCGTGGGCTTCTTCTTTTTTATCCGATTTTTTAATTTCGTGAATCACCTGGTTTTTAGTGTCGTAATAATCAATCTTTATCCCTCCTATTTCTATCTCCTCATACTTTGAACTTCGCTGGGGATAGCTGTTCTCGTGTATCAACCGGCCTTCGTAAACCAAATCGCTGGTGTGTTCCATCTGTATGTTGTGCCCAAACAGCCAGAGTTTTCGGTGGCATAGCTGAAAGTAATTAAAATGGGTTCCGGTTATTTGCATTTGCTTATGGTTAATTGTTTTTTTCTATCGTTAATAAGAATTCATTCGATGAGCATTTTATCCACCAATTAACACGAAATATCACGAACAAATTCATCATCCATACCGTTAAATTTTTCTTCTGGTTACACTTTGTTCCGCTAACAAATCCTGATTTCCATTGAAATAAGGTAGTAATATCTCAAGTTTAAATTATTCGTGTTGTGTGTTCTCCTTTTCAAGCGCTCTTTCCAGTTTATATATATCCTGCACCCACAGGGTAGCCAAAAAATACAAATTGCCGTCGAAAAACAAGAGGTATTCGGAATCGAGTTCCATGATATCGTCGAAATAAACACGGGTAAATACTTCTTTTAGTTTTTTATGCACGGCCAGCTCAAACCGTTCATGGTCCTGCTCGTAGCCAAAGTCTTCCCAAAAGCCTTCCTCAAAGCCTTGATGGTATTTTTCGGGAATCTTTTTCAATTGTGCCTGTAATTCCTTTTTAGCAGCGGTTTTTGTCTTTAATTTAAGTATCGGGTAAATGTCCGGTTTTTTGTTACGGTGTTGCATTGAATTTGCGATGTTGTATTCATTCCAAACATCATGGGTAATTTCATCGGCTAACGCAAGAATCTTAGCTTCGGCAGCACCGGCATGCTCTTTTAGTTTGCTTTGGTGTTCAAAAACCAGCTCCAGCAATTCAGCAGGAAGGCTGTTGTGAAACCGCTGCCAGAGTTCCCGATATTTCGCCTCTAAAGCTTCAAATCGTTGTATGAGTGCAAAAAATTCCTCACTAATCATCGTCTTGTTTTAAGATGTTTAAACCCTAAAGGTTTCAGAAGCCTTCAGGGTTTGAATTTATACTGTTAAGATGCTTCTGCCATTTATCGATATGGGTTTGATGTTCCTGTTTAAAGTTCTCCTGACCCGTAAACCAGTCAACCACTACTTGACGCATTAACTCCGTATTTTTTGATGAAAGACAGGTCTCATAACTACTCCAGGGATATTCAATGGGGTGATCACAAATGTAATGATGCACCGGATTCATATGAATGTAGATTACCAATCGCTTCAGATAAGCTATGTGGTTTATTTGTTTGCGACGAAACGAGTGCTCAACCCTGTCAAATTGGATTTGAATTTTCATGATACCAGTGTTTTAGTCGATT
The DNA here is from genome assembly GCA_050179685.1 of Salinivirgaceae bacterium. Taxonomy (GTDB): domain Bacteria; phylum Bacteroidota; class Bacteroidia; order Bacteroidales; family SZUA-534; genus GWE2-40-63. The sequence goes on along the minus strand of JBFXEW010000001.1, from coordinate 398,138 downwards.
TTTTAAGAACATCTTCCCATAATAGGTTTTTAAATACTTTTCGCGATGAATGGCATCCTGTTGGTTGATGCATCCTTCAAAATAAATAATCCTCAACGGTCTCCGGTTTTTAGTAGATTCTACTTCTCCATTACAATGCTGTTCAAATCTTAATTTTAAATTTCTGCTGTAACCGGTATAATTTTTACCGTCTTTCAAACTCTGCAAAACATAGATATAGTAAAAAGAGCTCATAATTAAAATTTAAAATTATTTGACTGGGCAAATAAGCTCCCTGTTCGATTATATCTTTTGTTAAAGGCTTTGGTATAGGCATTAAAAAAGTTCGAAAACTGTTGGTTGATGCGTTTTTCTGCCGATAAATTCCGAAGACCTTGAAAACCTTCGGGGTTTTGGAAAGGCTTAATCCGTAACAACAAATGAAAATGGTTACGCATTAACACCCAGGCATACGTTTGGGCCACCGGATGAATGTGTTTTTTATACAAACTCAAAAAATAGGTGTAGTTGGCCGCCTCGTTAAACAAAGCACAGCCGTTAATTCCCCGATTGTAAATGTGGTAGAATTTATTGGGTACTAATTTTATAGCTGGTACTGCCATTTGTTTATTCTATTTAGTTTTTCTTAAACCCCGAAGGTTTTAGAAACCTTCGGGGTTTGCCCCTTACAGTTTCTCTTCTAGCTGCTCCATAACCATATCAAACAGTTCGTTGCTGCAAAGGTTGGCCAAAACCTCCAACTCAAGAAAAGCCCTTTCCGGTAAATCGTAAAGTTCCGGTTCAAGATCGCCCAGGTTTATTTTAAACAGCCGTGCCAGGTGCCATTGAAAGCTTGCGTAAAATACCGCTTCGGCATAGTCATCCCGAATTAGCTCCTGCATGTGGTTCCACACATCCTGGTTGAAGACATTTTGCAATAATTTTGCCTTGCCCGCTTCATCCCATGAAGATAAAAAAATCCCGACCCGTTCCGGAGCCTCCTTAAAGTACCATAGACCTGTTTTATTCACATGGTATTCGATTAAATACGCGGCAACTTCAAGATAGTAATACATATAATTATACAGCTCATCCCAAAAAGAAACTTCCTGAATTTTACCCTCGGGAAAAAAGTCTTTACAAAGCGCAAGCACCTCTCGTGCAAATTTCTGGCTAAGCAGATCCCGCTCCCGGTGTATCCTTTCCAGGTTTTTGCGTAACTCTTCCATTTCCTTATAAAGCCCGTACCATTCTTCGTGACTCCAGGGCGGTTTGTCTTTGGGGTTATCTGCTGCCATTGGTTCGATATATTTAGCTGATTTAAAACCCTGAAGGTTTCAGAAACCTTCAGGGTTTGCAATTTGTTCCATAACCATATCAAGCAGTTCGCTGCTACAACGGCTTGCCAAAACTTCCAACTCAAGGAATGCCCTTGCTGGTAAATCGTAAAGTTCCGGTTCAAAGTCGCCCAGGTTTATTTTAAACAGCCGGGCCAGGTGCCATTGAAAGCTTTTGTAAAATACCGCTTCGGCATAGTCTTCCCGAATTAGCTCCTGCATAAAATCCCACATCTCCTTATCGACGGACGTTTGCAGAAGTTCTGCATTTTCGGCTTCGCTAGGGATGTTTAAAACAATTCCGACCTGGTTCGGAGCCTCCTTAAAGTACCATAAGCCGGTTTCGTTCAAATGGTATTCAACTATAAAACAGGCATCTTCAATATGGTAAAGCATGTATTGGTAAAGCTTTTCCAACAGGGGCGCTTCCGCTATATTTCTTCCCGGAAAAAAGGACTTGCTTAGCGCAAGCACTTCTTGCGCAAAATCCCGGCTAAGCTGTTCCCGCTCCAGGCGCTCCCTTTCGATGCTTTTGCTTAACTCCTCCATTTCCTTAATATGCCTAAGCCAGTCTTCGCGGCTCCAGAGTGGTTTGTCTTTTGAGTTTTCTGCTGCCATTGGTTCGATATATTTAGCTGATTTTTAATCCTTGAAGGTTTTAGAAACCTTCAAGGATTGCTTTCAATTTGTTCCATAACCATATCAAACAGTTCGCTGCTACAACGGCTTGCCAAAACTTCCAGTTCTAGAAAAGCCCTTGCCGGTAAATCGTAAAGTTCCGGTTCAAAGTCGCCCAGGTTTATTTTAAACAGCCGGGCCAGGTGCCATTGAAAGCTTTTGTAAAAAACTTCTTCGGCATATTCTTCCCGAATTAGCTCCTGTCCATAATCCCACATCTCCTGGTCGAGCGACAATTGCAGGAGTTCTGCATTTTCGGCTTCGCTAGGGATGTTTAAAACAATTCCGACCTGGTTCGGAGCCTCCTTAAAGTACCATAAGCCGGTTTCGTTCAAATGGTATTCAACTATAAAACAGGCATCTTCAATATGGTAAAGCATGTATTGGTAAAGCTTTTCCAACAGGGGCGCTTCCGCTATATTTCTTCCCGGAAAAAAGGACTTGCTTAGCGCAAGCACTTCTTGCGCAAAATCCCGGCTAAGCTGTTCCCGCTCCAGGCGCTCCCTTTCGATGCTTTTGCTTAGCTCCTCCATTTCCTTAATATGCCTAAGCCAGTCTTCGCGGTTCCAGGGCGGTTTGTCTTTTGAGTTTTCTGCTGCCATTGGTTTTAAGAAACTTATTAATATTGTTGGATTTTAACTTCCTATATATAAAGTCAATAGCATTTAAAATGAGTATATGATTTTGATGAATTCACATTTCTGACCGGAATAACAAAAGCTTTTTTATATCGTTTAGCATTGGCAGAATCAAAATTATTGACATTTTTAAAATCTGCTTTTGACGAAATGTCATCAAACTCTTGTAAAACTCCCGGTGAAAAATCAAATGCATCAAATTCTTTCACATTCGGTTCGCCCGGATTGTTCCGGTAGCCAACAAACTGAAAGAAGCAACCACGTTTTCCAAAATAGTTTATCCGGTGCAGGTACTTTTGCAGGTATTGCTTTGCTTCTTCACTTCTTGCATCGAAGATGATTTCGATATTGTCTGAAAGATAGATGTATTCACGAAAAGAAGGCTTTCCGCGAGATATACCATCTCTCAACGATTGAATTGTTACAAAGCAATTGTTTACGCAAAAACTTCCTATAACTCGATACTCAATTTTGACATCTTTGATGAATGCAAACTCTTTACTTTTCTTTTCTTCAAAAATGTCTTTTCCATCAATTGTTATGGCTTGATTGAATACTGCCATCTTAATGGAATAAGGCGAAGGAATTAGTAAAGACTTTGCCCCCGAATTGGTCGAGTTGCTTTCTTTTAATGAGAACAAGTTTGTTGGCTGATATATGACAGAAAACTTCATTTTCAGCTCAATTTATAGGGTTGTTCAGCTATTAAGTCTTTTATAATTCCAGAAAGTTCTCCTAAGCCATTGAATTCAACAGCGGTGATTGCCCCCGGCTCAATTTCATTTAAATTCGAGGTTATCGTTCCAATTTCTTGAACGTATTCAGGATTTATTGAACTAATAGTTGGTGCCGGAATTAATTTTTCGGAATAGGTAACAACCCCTTTAAAATCGGTTATATGTGGCTTTTGACTGCTGGTCATGGCACCCCGCGGGTTTAAAAACGAATTTAATAAAGACTGTAAAATAGCCTTGTACCTTGCTTGGCGTTTGTCGTCATCAATTGAATAGACCCTATCAATATCATTGAACCCTATACGGTATGTGTCGATATTGCACACAAACGCATAAGCACCATGATTGGCTGGTCTGTGAAAAATGTTTTGCCCTTCGTTGGAACTTTCACCTTTTACACCGGTTGAACTATGGACCACCTTTGTGTGCAAATAGGTCTCGGTATTGTTCTTTCCTGGAATACCAATTGTCCAACCAAATTCAATTACCGATTTACGTGGTGTATTTGAACTGTCTTTATTATCACCAACTTTATCGGTGATTAATATCCCATGCGTATCGCAAACCGCGCAAGAGTTTATAAGTGCATTAATAACTACACCTGCTTTTTCATTTTTCTTTTTGCTTTCGGTAATGTAGTTCAGTAATTCAGCAGATGATATGCGGTTGGGATTTAATGATTTTGAATACTGGCTTAGTTCAATTCCATTTTCTATACAGTAATTAACTAGATGCCCTGCATGTATATGCTTAAACATGTCTCCACTGATGCCATTTACGGTGTGTTCCTGACCTTCTTTATCAACGATAGTTAATTGGCGGGTCATAATTTGATTTCCTTCGCCTCCTTCATTATTTAAGGAGTGCATGTTCAGGGTGATTTCACCGCTAATTGAAATGGATGCAATTTGTTTTGTCATGATATTTTAATTTTATTGGTTATAGTTTTTCTGTTGATTCTTTACTTTCATTTTGTTCATCAATTCCAGCTTTATTTGCTTCTTTTTCGGTCAAAGCAAAACCATAGGATGCGAGAAGGGCTCCAACAACTTTAGATGGATACTTATCAAGAAGGCCATAAAACAGACTCAACTCGTTCTCACGAATATTTGCCCGTAATACTGTTCCAGATTTTTCCGCATAGCGAGCTGTTTCTGCATTAAAAGTAGAAATAAACTCACCAACAAATTCGGCCAAGTCTTTAGAAGATTTAGATTTGTTTTGCAGCGTCTGTGCTAATCCATATCGGATTTCAAACTTTCTCTGGTCCTTTGGCGTGTACTGCAAGGTTACGGTACTTTTGCGAATGGCATAGGCCACTTTCTGAAATCCCTCATTAGATATGATTTCAGAAATTTTAAATTCATTCATATTCATAGTTTTAAAAAATTTATTTAATGATGTTACTTTAAATGGCAATGCGTATTTATTTCTTGAAAAGTTTGACATGATGTGCCCTGCATACCAGAAAATGAATTTAGTCCAGCTTTGAAAATGTGAGCTGGTTAAGAATGTCCGATAAGCAATCAAGCCCTGTGTTGCATCTCCTAATTCTTCAATGCTCCCAATAATATTGATCTGCTCTATAAAAAATTCCACCCAATCTTTTGCTTCATCTTCAGTGTCGAATTCAATAAAATCGGGAGTCTGGAGCTCGGCAATATTCACAACTGCTTTATTTTGTCCCAAATCCTTTTGATAAGTTGAATGAAGTCCTGTTAAGATATTTTTTGCTTTAAAGCCTTTGTATTCCTCGGTATTCTCGATGAGTTGTTTGTTGACAATTAAAAGATTCAGAATATCTACCTTCAAAGGTGTGTTTCCTTTTATATTCTTTTTGAAGGCCAATGAAATTTGCTTCTGCTTGCTGTATTCAGCTTTCTTAAAGTCGGGTACAACAACCTTAAGGTCATAGCTACTTCCAACCTTAACCAATTGACATAGCATATTGGATAAAGCACCTGATATCTTCATTGTTTCGCTTATCCAATTCAGTTTAATTGGCCCTGCCGAAGCACCAGAAGCCTTACCCTTATTTTGACCTTTTCCTGTGGTTGGATTATAGATTTGAAGAGCTGTTACTGAATCGTCAAAGTTTGTTAAAGACTTTGTTTTAAGTTCAACCTCTAAATCTGAGTAATAATCTAAAATGGCTTTTACTATTTCAGGGAATGCCTTTTTATTCGATGAAATATTTCGATAGAGCTTATCAAACCCCACAATGTTATTAGGGGTAATCACTTGGCTATAAACATCCAATTCTGGTGATATAAATTTCTCTTCGGAATAAATACGTTCAATTTCTCTGAGTTTTTGCTTTAATTGCTCTGACTTGTCTTTACCTGTATACTCTTTATACGCTTTTTGAGTGAGTGCTTGTCGTTCTTTTTTCAAGTCACGTTGCTTCGGATAATCGAAGAAAATTTCATCAAAAGTTTCTGATGTATCCCGAACTACATATTGGAATAGTGGAAAGTAGATTAGCTCCTGAATTTGGTCAAGTTGAATTTCAGGTCTTGAGGTGAGTTCATAATACAAACCTTTATCCTCTATCCACAACTTTGGACGATTAAGTTCCGCTCTGTTTTGGATTTCATTAAGCAAATTGGCTAATCCAAATGCTTCAATTGTGTCGGAATATGTTCCGGTTGCTTTTTTAACTTTGAATGTGGAATACATGGACTTATTGTTTTAGATATTTTTCAAAATTCATTGTGGCTTTCTGGTCACATAAACGAAGTATCCGAACGAGTAGAAAATAAATTACCCATTCTTCACCGTTACGAGGTGTAAAATCGGCCAACCTTCCTCCTCGTGCTTTTTGCGGAAGTGTTGCTTTTATATTAATTTCTCCAAGTAATTCTTCAATTTCTTTATAATGTATTTGTGTGATTTCAAAATCCGCATAAGTTTCTGTTTCAACTCCATGATGTTTTAATATTGCTGTTGAAACCGAATTGGTGAGATCTTCATAATCATCCGTGTCAATTATTGCCCCAGCACTTTCAATAAATGCAAATGCTCCAGCTCCTGCGTGGGGCGGTTTATTCTTTGCTCCGCTTTGTTTTTCAATTTCTTTGTCGGTAAGCTCATTAAAATCGCTATGGGCTAAAACTTCTCCATGTTCATAATTGCCTTTGAGTATTTGTAGCTCTCTCATTGGCTTCTGCCAAGTGGAATTAAGTTTGCCATAATCGTGCAGGCAAATCATTGCTTTGATCAGTTTGTCCCAATCAATGCTTTCTCCCCAGTATTTATCCAGTTGTTGAAAAGCAAATTGCAATTTGGGTTTGAATTCCTGTTCGTAACAATTAATTATAGCTTTATTGTGTTGCCAAAAGGTGTCTTTTCTGTATTCGATAGTTTCTCTTTCCTTCTTCTCGTAAGGCTTAAGTGGCGAACAGGTGGTTCCTGCACCCAATTCGAGGCCAGCTCCTGCCGTATACTTAAATATGGATTTATCGACAAAAATGGTGTCGTAGCAATTTTTAAGCAGATACGCATCATTGATTGGTTTTAGGGTAAAGCCCTCATTATCCAAAGTATCCCAGTCAATAAACTGTGAGTCCTTATTGCTTTCTGCTTTGAATACTACATCTTCGTTCTTTACGAGAATCTCTTTAACCCATTTTATGAACGACCATTTGTATAGTCCAATAGTTTGGTATTTATAAGGCATAAAAGGACCCCGTGCCTCCATTGAAAAATCAATGATTGCAACCTCGATGCTCTGTATGTCCCGTATTGTTTGGGAGTACATGTTCTTTTCACAGGTCTCCCACGATTGCTGGATTTTGGAACGGTTGAAGTTGTCTTGTTTTATTAATGAATAATCTTTCAATTCCTTATTCATCAATATTTCATCGACAAGCTTTTGCGAGTTGTCTTTGTCGATGGTTGAAATTCCTTTGAGCTTTTCCATTGTTAATTCGCAAAGCGACTTGTCATAAGGCAAGTATTTATTGTTTATGGCTCTTCTTTGTTTTTCTTCTTCCTCATCGTCTGTTTTAATTTCAAGTTTTTCGCGTTCTTCCAATTCCAGAATATCATACACCAATATCTCACCGTATTCGCCATCCCAACGGGCACAACGTCCGGCTCTTTGTAAAAAGGAGTTGATTGGCGAAATTTCAACATGCATGGTTTCACACGAAATATCCATACCAGCCTCAATCACTTGCGTTGAAATCAGGATGGCACTTTCTTCATTTTTATTTCCAAACAGTCGTTTCAATTCGTCTTCTTTCTTTTTTCGGTCATCGTCGAAAAAGCGAGAATGGAGGCAGATGATGTTGTTGTGGTTAATCCCTGACAGGGTTTCGAACCCTGTCAGGGATATTAAATCGTTATAAAGTTGCTGAGCCTTTTCAACGCGGTTGCAAATAACGATCGTTTTCTTTTTGTGGTATTTTAATATTGTTTTGGCATTAATTGTTTCATCTTTTACAATTACAGCCTTCTTGGCATCGTGTCCTTCGGGAACTTTTAACGATTTAATAATTGCGGCATCTTCTGGAAAATCATTGATTGAAACAACCTCAGCATTAACTGCCTCTTTCAATTTGTTTATATATTCCTCGCTCAATGTAGCAGTCATAATACAAAACCGACACAGGTTTTTCAAGGCCTTCAACATTCCAATTGTCGTAGCCATTGACAATTTAGGGTCAAGTAAATGGAACTCATCAAAGACTAAATAACTCCCAACAAGCGCACCTGCGTTAATATTTGCTTGTCGTTTCGAAAGAGAAAGTGGGAAACAAAGAAAATTACTCAGGGTTTGGTCAATAGTTGAAAAGATGATATCTTTTTCAAAATGTTCGTCGTTTTTGTATTCGCCTGTATGTATTGAAGATCTGCCGAGGTTGATTTCCTTTTCACTTAAAACTTCGGTGACATCGGAGTAAATCGAATTCGCGAGAGTCCGAAGTGGGAGACTATAGATCATTTTTTGAGGGAAATCAGATTTTCCGGTTTGTTGTGCATACAGAAAAGGCAATATGGACGACCATGTTTTACCTGCACCTGTAGGCACAGTAAGTATTATATTCTTGCCACTTAGCAACAGATTAGCAACCTTCAATTGATATTGATAGGGGGCAAAACCGGTGATTGTTTCGTAAAAACTTATAATGTTTCTATTTTTACCTTTTATATCCTCCATTTTCATCCCCCCTACTCCCTTATTTTTTTATATTTCAGCGTCTTTAGCATGTTTTTTAGTTCGGGGCCCGGGCTAAAAATAATATGTGGCCGGTTCAGGGCTTTGGCGCTGGCTTCTTTTTCGGTTTCTTTAAAAGAGCTGGCTGCCTTGATGTGCATACTGCCCAGACGGCCCAAACGAACTATTTGTCCATCGGCTAAGCCATAAATCAATTCCCGCTCCAGGGCATACATTGCTGCCATTACAAGCCCCTGGTTCAGGCTGGTCGACTTATTTATCCGATAAGCAATGGTGTCGAGGCTAAGCTCACCCCGGGTAACGGTCAATGCCTGGTATTTTAAGCCCTCTTTGGCTTTTGCTCCCGGCGGGGGGCGTTTAATTACTTTAAAATATACGGCCATATTCTTAGTTTTAGCTAAACCGGCAATATGTTGTCGGGTAATTCTTTTTATTCCCAAGTTGCGTTAAAAACGCATTATGTTAAGCCTTACAAAAAAGCTGCGCAGCTTTTGGGTAAAACCACGTTAGGTTTTGGTTAAAACCTGCGCAGCTTTTCACTAAAACCACAGCAGCTTTTGGGCAAAACCTGCGCAGCTTTTGATCGATTCCTGCGCGGCTTTTTGAAATGGGCCCCAAATGAGACAAAACAGGCCCTATTTGCTGTTCGTCGTTTTTCAATTTATTCGGCGATTTTTTGCAGCCCGGCATTCTTCATCGCTAGTTTTAGACGATCGCCCGGACGGTAATTAATGTAAATTTCGCGGATGTTTTTTGACGTCAGGTCCTCCGCCTTTTCGACCCCTTCGCTGCTAAGCGCCGGATACAGACTTCCTAACTTCTCGAGCCTCACAATCTTCCCTTCAGTCAGTTTGTTCTGAATTTCATTCTCAAGTGCAATGATTACTCCCCGGATATCGGGTTCCGACAAAGCACTAAACTTCTCGATGTCCTTTACCATTTCGTCGATTGTGGCTTCCCCACTGGTGACGATTTGACCGTAATACTTTTTTATGCCTCCGCCTTCCACTCCCGGTTGGCCTCTGAGGACGACTTTATACTTTATAGCCATAACTTTAAATTTTAAAAATTAATTAATATGTATTAAAGTCTCATTTATTTCAGGATCTTATATGCCGCTATTCTCCTGCGGGTGTTTTTTCGTTGCGCTTACAGGTAGTAAAGGCCCCAACCATTCGCAACAGCCAAAGCCCTGCGCATTTTCAGCGCCAAAGCCGGCATAATAGGCCAGGCTAAGTATTTCTTTGGGGGCTTTAAGCGCAAACTGGTAGCGGTAGGCCTTTATTTTGGTCTCGTTTTCGCGGTTTGCTTTGATGGTCTGAAGCGATGATTTGAATTTTGGGGACATCAATTTAAAATCGATGGCTGATTCGTTTATTAAGTGGGCTTGCTGGTTGGTTTGCAAGCAAAGGGCTTTATATTTTTCTATGAGGTTCCGTGCCAGCAGGTGGCTATAATCTTCATGAACCGGTTCAAGGTATTGGGGATGGGGTCGGTCGCTGGAAGTTTTAGCAATAATAATGGGAGAAAGGGTGGTAAACCGATTCCAACCGTCGTGCCATTCAGGAGGCTCTTCCAGTTCTACCCGGGAAACTTTTCCCTGAACTTTTGATCGGGCATCGCCGGCTATAAATTTCTGATTCAGGAATAAGCCGGAAATAAATTTTTCGGTTTGAATGGGAAGCTGAAACGAAAGGGTAAGGTTTATATTAGGAGAACGTATTTCCATGCGATCGCCCTGTATTATCCATTGTCCTTTGGGAACAACAAGATCGGAAAAGGTAAAGAGTTTAAAGCGTTTTCCTTCGCTGGTGCGGTACCCGTTTTCGTGTAGCATGTGGGCAAAATCGGTATCGGCCGTTCCCAAAACCTTATAAATCCAGCTACTTACAGGGTACTTGTAGTTCAGCGGCAAAAGTTGCGGCGTGTTGTTTAATTCGATGGTAAGCCTTATACGCATTGGGTTTGGGTTTAATGGTTTATTTGTCCAAAGATTCAGGCTCAAATTTTGGGCTTTTAAATTTAAGATCTTTATTTTATAAAAACAAAACTATTTTTGCTAACGCCTCCATAATTGAATTTATCAAAGACCTGATCACCAACATCTTGTTATGTTTACTCCTATAACAGTACTTATTCTGCTTTTGAACACTTTCCCCTCGCTGCTGTTTATAAGCCAAACTAAAACTGAAGAGAAATGATAAAACCTTTTATGGCCAGTCTGATAAATGCGGCTTTGTTAATAATTTTGGGTGGATGGGCTTATATGGCCAGCGATAATCCTTCGGCTACGGCCTTAATTCCTGTGGCTTTTGGAGTATTGCTGCTCTTGTTTAACCGCGGTCTGAAAAAAGAAAATAAAGTGGCCGCTCATGTGGCTGTTTTATTAACCTTATTGGTACTTGTGGGTTTAATTAAACCGCTAACGGGTGCGCTGGGACGTTCCGACACTTTGGCCCTGGTTCGGGTACTTATAATGATGTTTAGCTCCCTTTATGCCCTGGCTACTTTTATTAAAAGCTTTGTCGATGTCAGGCGGAAACGATAAGCTAATGGTTAATCCTTTAGGGTTTATGAAACCCTAAAGGATTCGACTTAACACAAACTTCTCTGTAAATTAATCGCCACTTATCATCCCCGCTTTATTAACAACCTGAGTTCGACAAAAGAATATTCATCCCCCTAACCCCCTTCAACTTAGCGAAGCGCTTTCACGAACGAAGTGAGTAACACAAGGGGGAAAGCCCCATCTCAGAAAATAGAATATTTTGGAAAATGTGTTCCGCCCCGACGGAGACTTTAGGGGTGAATTCAATTTCTTTTTAAATAATTTTCATTCTGGTTTTTTACATCGAACTCACGTTAACAAGTTCCCGCTCTTTTATCCGAAGTTTTATTCATACCCCATTGATACCCATTCCTCTTTCTTCTTAAAAAGAAAATACCGGGTTTTTTGGTTTTATAGTTTTCAACATAGTTAATTTGTTGTTTTACTTGTTTTTATAAATCGCCTTTTTGTAAAGTTTCTGATTTTCAAGCCTTGCTTTTTTTATGCTTTTGTTAATTATTCGTTAAAGCTGTTGATATGTTTTTTGGTGTTTTCTCAGAAATATTTTTGTTTTTTTCTATTTCATTTTTGTTACACTTTATATCGGAAAAACAATAAAACTTAAGCCTTTTTTTTGGGTGAAAAACGAACAATTTTTAAGCATTAAAACAGCAAAATTTTAAAGAAAAAAACAAACCGTTCACTTATAAACCGGGTGTTAATAAGGTTTGTAATTTGCTCATTCGAAACCTTTTTATTTTAATGCCAACTGTTAATTTCAGGGCTAAAATGGTTAATTTTGAAAACAACATGGTGAATAGCTCTTTTTTATAAACAGAATGAACAGCCTATTATCATCATCATATAGGTTTTTAAAAATTATCTATAATATATTATATATGTTTGTGGATTAAAATTTGAGTCGAAAATTCAAAATTTTTTTTCGCTATTTTTCGTTTTTAAAAAAGTAAATATAATTGAAAGGATACTGTGATGAATAATTTAATTTTAAACGGCTATGTGAATAAACCGGTTGATAAAAGCCTGGATTTGGTTGCCGAAATTGAAAAATTTAAAAAGGAAAAGGATGCTATTATTTTGGCGCACTATTACCAGCTGCCCGAAATTCAGGATATAGCCGATTTTATTGGCGATAGTCTGGCGCTTTCGCAGCAGGCGGCCAAAACCAAAGCAAAAATTATTGTTTTTGCCGGTGTTCATTTTATGGCTGAAACGGCCAAACTTTTAAGTCCCGATAAAAAAGTACTGCTGCCCGATTTAATGGCGGGTTGTTCCCTGGCCGACAGTTGTCCGGCCGATGATTTTGCTGCGTTTAAAGCAAAGTATCCGGGGCATAAAGTAGTGTCGTATATTAATTGCACCAACGAAATTAAGGCTTTATCCGATGTTATTTGTACTTCGAGTAATGCCGTTCAGATTGTTAATAGTTTTCCAAAGGACCAACCTCTGATATTTGCTCCCGATAAAAATCTGGGCGATTATATCAATAAAATATCGGGTCGCAATATGGTAGTGTGGCCCGGAGCCTGTCATGTGCACAAGCGCTTTTCGGTTTCACGCATCGTTCAGTTAAAAAAGGATCATCCCGAGGCAAAAATTATTGCGCATCCTGAATGTGAAAAAGATGTGTTGATTCTGGCCGACCATATCGGAAGTACCAGTTCTCTCTTGCAATTTACAAAAACCGATGCGTCTAAAACGTATATAATTGCTACGGAAACCGGTATTTTGCATCAGATGGTAAAGGCCAATCCACAGAAAACTTTTATTCCTGCCCCACCCGACGATGCTACCTGTGCCTGTAACGATTGTTCGTTTATGAAATTAATTTCGCTCGAAAAAATATACAACAGTATGAAGTACGAAGCTCCCGAAATTCATGTGGATGCGGCTATTCATGAAAAGGCGCTGGCTCCGGTTCAACGTATGTTGGATATTTCAGCAAAGTTGGGTTTATAAGATTTAATGATTCGATGGGTCCTATATAGTTTTTTATTGCTTTGTTCTGTTGTTTTATCAGCTCAGGTAAAGAATATTGAAACAGCAAACGGACGGAATATTTTTTATTATCCCAACGGACAGGTTGCCTCTGAAGGAAATTTATGGAATGGTATTCCCGATGGAAAATGGACCAGCTATTATGTAAATGGCATAAAAAAAAGTGAAGGCATCTACACCAAAGGACAATTGGATAGTGTTTGGGTTTTTTATCGTGAAAATGGTTTGTTAAAAAGTCAGATTGATTATCGCGATGGAAAGAAGAATGGCTACTATTATTCGTTTGAAGTAAAACAGGGACCTGATAGTCTGGAAGTAGTTTATATTAGTGCGAAAGAATTGTTTTTGGATAATCAGCGTCATGGTTTATGCCTCTACTATTATTTCAACGAACAGTTGCAACGGAGTGTTAACTATTATCAGGGATTAAAAAACGGATTATCCCGGGAGTTCGATTCCACGGGAGTTTGCATTACCCTTGTGGAATATAAAAACGGCAGGGAGACCGATCGCGAAAACATTAATCGCTATGTCGATTCGTTAAAGCATGGGGTTTGGAAAGAATTCTATGATAATGGCAGGGTGAAAACAGAACGTTTTTATCAGTACGGAAAACTTAACGGATTGCTAAAGTCGTTTGATAGAAATGGTGAATTGTTATTTACGCATCGCTACAGCGAAGGCATACTTCGTGATACTGCGGTAAATGTGGAAAACGAAATTCAATTGCTTGAAACTTACTACGAGATTAGAAACGAGGAAGGTGAATTTATAAAGAAAGAAAGTGGCAGTTTTAGTGAGGGAATCCCCATTGGGGTGCATCGTACCTACGATTCTACCGGAAGGGTAAACAGCAGCCGTACTTACGATAGTAATGGCGTATTGATAGCCAGTGGAATTGTTAACGAAGAAGGAGATCGTTTGGGCGAATGGACGTTTTTTTATTCCAGCGGAGCTGTTAAAAGTAAAGGGGTATATGAAAATAATCGGAGAACCGGTCCCTGGACTTATTATTACGAACATGGAGCTGTGGAACAAAAGGGAACTTTTTATCGGGGAGTGCCCAACGATTTGTGGTTGTGGTACTACGAAAACGGAGCCTTAAAGAAGGAGGAATATTTTAAACGAGGCAAACCAAACGGATTAAGTACCGAGTACGATGAGGAAGGAACTATAATTGCCCAGGGTAATTACAGCGATGGATTTAAAGACGGCTCATGGACTTATAATTTTTACTTTCATACCGAAAAAGGAATGTATCGTGAGGGTTTGCGCGAAGGAACCTGGAATTATTATTATAAAAACGGTAAACCCTATTTTGAAGGAGCTTATTTGCAAGGACGACCCGATGGAAAACATGTTTATTATTACCGAAATGGAAAAACCAAGTGGGTTCAACATTATTTTGTTGGAGAACGAATAAAAAACTGGGAGTTTTATGCTAATGATGGAACATTACTCCATATTTATTCTTATAATCAGGGCAAATTAGAAAAGATTGACGGAACCGATGTAACCATTGATTGATGTGAAGAAACCATATAAAGAATTAGCCGGACAAACACTTATTTACGGGTTGGGTACCATTATTCCCAGGGTGTTTAACTTTTTACTTACACCGCTCTATACCTATGTGTTGATTGAAAGTAATTTTGGGATTATTGCCGAATTGTATTCTTATGTTGCTTTTTTTATGGTGCTGCTTACTTTTGGTATGGAAACTACTTTTTTCCGCTACAGCAGTAATACGACCGACCGTGCCAAAGTTTTTGATAATTCGTTTTTTACACTGCTTATAAGTTCTTCGTTATTTTTACTGGCTTTTCTTTTATTAAAAGAACCCATTGCACGCCTTATTCATCATGAACAGAATGTGACTTACCTGGTTTATCTGGCTTTTATCATATTTTTCGATGTGATTGTAGCTATTCCTTTGGCAAAGCTGCGATTGGAAAATAAGGCATTAAAATTTTCGCTTATTCGCATTGGTAACATTCTGATAAATTTAAGTTTAAACATTTTCTTCTATGTTATCTGCCGCAACAGTGAAAACGACTTTTTGGCTTCCTTATATGTCGAAGAAATTGGCGTAGGTTATGCTTTTATAAGTAATCTGACTGCATCGTTCTTTAACTTTTTAATTCTACTGCCAGCTATGTTGAATTTCCGGTTCCGGATTGACTGGTCGTATTTAAAAACCATGCTTAATTATGCCTTACCCTTGGTTTTTGTTGGCTTTGCCGGAATGGTTAATGAAGTGTCTGATAAAGTATTCCTGAAGTTTTTGTACGAACCAAGCAGTCAGGCTTCAGCTCAGGTGGGTATTTATGCAGCCAATTATAAACTGGCTATATTAATGACTATTTTTATTCAGGTTTTTAAATATGCTGCCGAGCCTTTCTTTTTTAAGCAGGCAGCCGAAAGCGATGCGAAAGCCATCTACGCTAAAGTAATGACTTACTTTGTAATATTTTGTCTGGCTATATTTTTAATGGTAACACTGTATATCGATGTATTCAAATACTTTATTGGTACTTCTTACCGCGTGGGACTGGCTATTGTTCCTATCGTTCTTTTGGCCAATATGTTTTTGGGAATTTATTACAATCTTTCGGTTTGGTATAAAATTAACGATTTGACCCGTTTTGGTGCCTTAATAAGTTTCTTTGGTATGGTGATAACCATTGTTTTAAATGTGGTACTAATTCCTGTTTTGGGTTATATGGGTTCGGCCATTGCCACTTTTGCCTGTTATTTTAGTATGATGCTTCTTTCATTTTTCTATGGCCGAAAGTATTACAAAGTTGTTTACGATTTAAAAGCTATACTTAGTTACTTTAGTATAGCCCTGGTTTTGTTTTTTATTAACTGGTTTTTCAGTTTTGATACCGATTTTTTAAATATCCTTAAGGGTTCGGTATTATTTATAATATTTTTGTGGGTGATAATAAAAAAGGAAGGACTAAGTTTGAATGCTATTAAAGCAATGATTCGTTCTTAGTTTGGTTTCTATTTGAATATAAAATTATATGAAAGTAAAAATTGTTAATAAGTCTGATAATCCGGTTCCGGAGTATGCTACAGCTCATGCCGCCGGAATGGATTTACGTGCTTTTATTGAAAATGATATTGTTTTACAACCTTTGGATAGAGTTTTAGTTCCTACAGGCCTTTTTATTGAATTACCGATAGGCTACGAGGCACAAATTCGTCCGCGTAGTGGTTTAGCTTTTAAACACGGGCTTACAGTGCTTAATACACCGGGTACCATCGATGCCGATTACCGGGGTGAGATTAAAGTGATTTTGGTTAATTTAAGCAACGAGGCCTTTACCATTAAATCGGGTGAACGAATCTGCCAGATGGTTGTTTCTAAACACGAAACAATAAGTTTTGAACAGGTTTCGGAATTATCGGAAACCGTTCGAGGCGAAGGAGGATTTGGTCATACTGGGAAATAAATAATGCTTATGAAGTTTAATTTTGCTTTTCTTTTTCTATTGGTTTTTATAGGTTTTTCATCGTGTAAAACCACTACCACTTTTGTTGTAACAAAAGATAGTTCGCTAAATTTATCTGATAACAAAAAATTTGAATTTAAACATCTGTTTTTCGATGCCAATAAATACATGCTTAATGGCGATTACGACAATGCCATATCCCATTTTAAAGCCTGTTTGGCTATTGATAATACCAGCAGTGCCAGTTATTATAAGTTGGCTTCGATTTATCTGATTAAGCAGGAGTTTGCTTTGGCCGAGGAATATGCTGAAAAAGCCGTATGGTACAACAATGATAACATATGGTATCTTTACCTGGCCGGAAATTTATACGGAAAGAATGGTAAGTATGAAAAAGCCATAGATGTTTTTGAGCGTTTAATTCAAATCGATGAAAATGAAATCGACTTTTATTTGAATTTGGCCGATGTTTATTTGTCAGCCAACGATTTAAAGGCTGCTTTAAAAACTTATAATACCATTCAGGCAAAATTTGGTATTGCTGAAATTATTTCGCTACAAAAGCATAAAGTTTATGCCAGTCAGGGAAAGGAAAAAGAAGCCATAAATGAATTAAAAATTTTGGCTTCTGCTTTTGATAACGAAGCTGCTTATAAACGCAATATTGCTGATTATTACCTGCAGTTAAACAAGCTCAATGAAGCTATTGCCGAATACCAGAATATTTTACTTAAACATCCGGGTGATGCTTATTCTTATTTGGGATTAGCTGAAGCCCACAAAAGAGCTGGTAATGTTAAGGAATCGTTTAGCGCTTTAAAAAGTGCTTTTAAAAATAGGGAATTACCAAGTGACGTAAAGATTAGTGTATTGGTATCGCTTTTGCCATCCATCGAGAATACCGATATCAAGATTTCAGTTATCGAATTAACAGAAATTATTTTAGAACAATATCCTGATGATCCGGATGTAAATACCATTTATGCTAATTTTTTACTTCAGGCCAATGATATTCAGGGAGCCAAAAAGCATTTGGAAAAAGTTCTTGAAGTACGTAAGGATAAGTACGCCATTTGGGAACAGTTAATATTGGTTTATAACCAGTTACTCGATTGGCCGGCATGTTTTTCTGTTAGCAATCAAGCTATAGAATACTTTCCCAATCAGGGATTTTTATATTTTTTTAAAGGCTTTAGCGGCTTTCAGTTAGAGAAATTTAGTGAATCGGTCGAAGCTTTTGAGTTTGGTTTAAAGTTGATTACCAAAACCGATCCTTTGTATAAAGACTTTTTAACCTTTTTAGGTGAATCTTATCATAAAACCGGAAAAAAGGATAAAGCATACCGTATTTTTGATCAGCTACTCGAAGAGGATGCGCAAAACATTATGGTATTGAATAATTATGCTTATTATTTATCAGTCGACGATGAACGCTTAGATAAGGCTGAGAAAATGTCTAAAATCACGGTAACCAAAGAACCAAAAAATCCAACCTATCTCGATACCTACGCCTGGATTCTATTTCGGCAAAAGAAGTACACAGAAGCTTTGGAATATATTGAAAAAGCAATAGCATACGATCTGGATAAAAGTGCTGTTATTACCGAACATTATGGTGATATTTTATTTCACAATAATGCCGTTGACGAAGCGATAAGTCAGTGGAACAAAGCGTTGGAATTAGGCGAGGGAAGTAGTTTACTAAAACAAAAGATTGATGCTAAAACCTATATTGAATAAGTTTTATTTTATTTTATTGTTTTTTTTAGCTTCGTGCATTGGGCAAAAGCAGGCTGGCCATACTGATTTTTCTTTATTTAAAGGAGCTTCAAAATCAAATAAACCCCTGCAAATAAATTATTCTTCGAGCCTGACATTTAATTCAAAGACTTATGATATTAAAGGAATAATAAAGACCAATGAGCAAAATGATATTTTTATTCAGGGATTTTCTACGCTATTAGGTATCGAGGTTTTTCGGGCTTTGCTTAGTAACGATAGTTTGGTCTTTATTGACAAAATAAATAAACGCTACTTTAATGGTTATATTTCTGAATTTAATCTTCTTAAAAATTTACCTGTCGATGCCTGTTTATTAAACGATTACCTTTTTGGCAGGAGTTCTTGTCAAAGCTTATATAATTCTGAATTTTGGCTTATTGATACTACAGTTACCAATAATTTGAATCAATCGATAAAGGCTCTGAATACACAAGCCAATTCGTTTGTCACCCGCACCAGTTATCAAACAGGTATTGTTAAGTCGTACCTTGTAGGTAACAGTAATTTAAAACTTGCTTTTGAATACAATTTGTTTGTTCCACGTGGAAATCTGTTTAAAGAGGTTCAAATTACTTACAACAACGACAATAAACCCATTAATTTGTATTTTAACGAAATTAAAAAAATAAAGAACTCAAGCTTTGATATTAAGATTCCAGGATCTTATAAATTGATGTATTCTTTGTAATTAATGCTTATTAGAAATTTAGTTCGATGAAAAATTTACTTCTTCTTTTGTTTATCTGCTTGCTGTTGTTCGATGGCCTGGCACAAACACGTGAAGAACTAGAGCGTCAGCGACAACAAACGGTTAAGGATATTAAGTTTACCAATGATTTAATAGAGAAAACCCGTAGAAGTAAAAATGCCACTTACAATACCGTTTTATTATTGAATAGTCGTATTCAATCGCGCGAATCCATCATAAAAAGTATTAATGACGAAATAGCTTACCTGAACCAGAGTATATTGACCCATCAGGAACTTATTTATGGTTTGGAGCTTGATTTGGATAATTTAAAAAAAGAATACGAACGAATTATTTATAGCAGTTTTAAAAATAAAAACACTTACGATAAAATGATGTTTATTTTTGCTTCAGAGGATTTTAATACAGCTTTCCGACGTTTAAAATACTATCAACAATATACGGCTTATCGTAAGGTTCAGGCTCAAAAAATTATCGATACCAAAGATCGCTTGTCTGCTGAAATCATTCAATTGGAGATTTTAAAAGCCGATAAAAAGGATTTATTGCTTGATAAGCGTTTGGAAAGCCAAAAGCTTCTTGCAGAAAAGTCAGATAAAGATAAAGAAGTAAAACGTTTAGCAGGAAAGGAACATGAATTAAAACTAAAGCTTCAAAAACAGCAGGACTTATCGAATCGTCTTCAAAAGGAAATTACCCGTATTATTGAAGAAGAGGCACGAAAAGCAGCGGAATTATTAAAGAAAAATAACAGCGATTTTTTCCAATTAACACCCGAAGAGCAATTAATTGCTGACATTTTTGTACGTAATAAAGAGCGTTTACCCTGGCCAACCGAAAGAGGAATTGTTACTGGAGAATTTGGAGAACAGAATCACCCGTTTTTAAAAGGTGTTAAAGTTCGTAACGACGGTATCGACATAGCAACTACCGAAGGAGCAATTGTGCGAAGTATTTATGAAGGTACAGTAAGTCGTGTTTTTTCAATCCCCGGAGCTCATAAAACGGTAATTATTCGTCATGGAAATTTTTTAACGGTTTATTCTAATCTTAAGGAGGTAACAGTAAGTCAGGGCGATAAAGTTCAAACCAAACAAACCATTGGTATTGTATTTACCAATAAGGAAAGTGAATCCAAAACAATTCTACAGTTTCAGATTTGGAAGGAGGATGTTAAGATGAATCCAATGGAATGGTTAGCGAGGTCGAAAAATGGTTGATAATTATCAAATATTTCTGACTAATCTTCAGGCATTTATAAATCGTTATTATAAAATTTCGCTTTATCGAGGTCTTTTGTTGCTTTTGCTTTCGGGTTTATTGCTTTTATTTTCTTTTTCCCTACTTGAATATTTTGGTTGGTTTTCGAATAAAGTTCGCTTCTTTTTGTTAGCCTCTTTTCTAATAAGCGTCTTATCAGTTTTTGTTTATTTTATTGCCATTCCTTTTTTCCGCCTGCTTGGAATTTTTAAAAGTATTTCTCATAAACATGCTATTCTTTTAATCAATCGCTCTTTTCCTGAACTCGACGATTTATTGATAAACATTTATGAGCTTAATTATTTATCGGTTAAAAATGTAAATGTAGATTTAGTTCGTGCCAGTTTAAATCAAAAGATTGAAAAAGTTAAAGGTTTTCGTTTTCAGGATGCAGTAAGTAAGAAGAGTTTAAAACCCTTTATTTATTACATTTCAAGTTTGCTTTTTTTGTACCTCCTTGTTTTTGTTGTAAATCCAAAGGTTATAACTGAAGGAACCCAACGAATTATCCATTTTAATCAGGTTTATGAAAGAGATTTTGGATTTACCGTTCAAATTGATTCTGATGAACTGATTTTTGAACGTGGGTCATCCAAAGAAATTAATATACATATTATTGGTGATGTTTACCCGGAAGAACTTTTTTTACAGGTAGGAGGGAAGCAGTTTTTACTGGTAAAAATTACTAATAATCATTATACCTACAATTTTAAAAATGTTAATCAGGAATTTTCATTTAAGCTTGTTAATTCGTATTTCACAAGTCAAGCCTTTAATATTTCGGTTTTAAAATTACCAGTTCTCAAAAACCTTCAGGTTTACAATAATTATCCTTCTTACATTAAGACAGATAATCAGTATGCCATCGATAATTCGAACCTTGCCATTCCCTATGGAACAAAATTGAGTTTTACGGCAACGATGGAGTTTTGCGATTCCTTGTTTATTATTACCGAATGTGATACGCAGGCTTTTATAAATAGTATGGATTTTACTTTGGATTATTTGCCCCTTAAGAGTCAATCCTTTAAAATTTTAGCGAGCAATAACAATGTGAAAAAAAATGTTTTCGATGAGGCTACTATCCAGATTATAGCCGATAGATATCCCGATATTTCGCTTATAAATCATTTCGATGAATACCAGGCTAATTTAGTTTATTTTAAAGGTCAAATAACCGACGATTATGGTTTTCATAAATTAGAATTCAATTTAACTTCGGTTGCTAAGGATACTTCTTTTATTATTCCCATTAATAAGTTTATAAGCTCACAGGAATTTATTTATGCCTTCGATTTTAATTCCTACAATTTAGAACAGGCCCAATATTTTTTTACGGTGTATGATAATGATGTTTTGAATTCTTATAAATCGACAAAGTCTGAAGTATTTAATTATCAAAGACCCGATTTTAACGATTTAGCCAACGCTTCGCAGAATAAGCAAAATTCAATGGAAAGTTTATTTAAAAAATCCTTGTTAAAAGTTGATGAGCTACTTCGCGATATCCAGGAAATGAAAATGAAGTTGATAGATCAAAACCTCAGCGATTTTGAAAAAAATCAGTTTTTAAATGCTATTAATGACAAACAATCCGAAATTGATCAATTACTTGATGCGTTGAAGCGCGAAAATATGGAGAAAAATCGTCTTGCGAATCAAATGTTCGATGATCATACTAAGCTGCAACAAAAGCAGCAGGAAATTGAAGACTTACTGAACAATGTGCTAAACGATGAGCTTAAAAAACTTTTAGAAGAGCTGAATAAAGCAAAAAAGGATTTGCAAAATCAAAACAAATTTACTGACAATCTGGAGTTAAACTATAAAGAACTTCAAAAACAACTCGATCGTAATTTGGAACTTTTAAAACGATTGGAGGTAGAGCAAAACTTAGAAGTAATAAAAGAACAACTGGAAAAAATTAGTGAAAGTCAAGAAAATATAAGCGAGCAATTAGAAAAAGCCAATATATCAGATTCTATACGTGCAGCACATAAAGATGATTTAGTACGTATGGAACAACTACAACGTATTTCGGATTCTACGCTTACACGCAATCAGGAATTGGAAAATCCTGTCAATCTTGAAAATTTTCAAAATGAACTGGAAAAATTAGAGGATGAAATGAATTATGAATCCGGCAATGAATCTGAAAATAAATCAGAGAAACACAAAGAAAATAGCAAATCAGCAAAAAAATTGGCCGAGGATTTAGACCAACTTTTAAACAAACAAAAGGAAGATGAGCAGGCAGAAAATGCTGAGTCTATACGTCAGATACTTGAAAACTTATTTTACTTTAGTTTTGAACAGGAATCTATTGTCGAGGAATTTTCAGCTGTTTCAGCAAATAACACCAAATTTTCAGCGCTGGTTTCTAAGCAGTTTAATTTGCAAAATAATTTTATAATTATTCGCGATTCACTATATGCAGTGAGTAAACGTTCAAGTACTATTGGTGCTCATATTTCAAAAAAGGTATTTACCATCGAAAATAAATTAATTACAATTAAAGATTTTCTGAACACTCAAAATACAGGATCAGCTCGCCTGGAGCAACGGAATATTCTGGAAAGTTCAAACGATTTAATTCTTTTATTAAGTGAATCTTTAAAGAATATTGAAAATTCGATGGGTGGAGCTGGAACATCGGGCAATAAAAAGAAAAAAAATAAACCATCAAAGGGTGAACCTTCTGCTGCTGAGCTGCGTAAAAGCCAGGAGAGCGTTAAAAATCAGCTCGAAAAAATGCTGAACGATTTAAAGAAGGGTAAGGAGGGGGGTTCAAATCCTTCGAGTGAACAAATGGCTAAAATGTTAGCTCAGCAGGAAATTTTTCAGATGATGTTAATGCAATTAAAGCAAGGTAGTAGTGTTAGTAATGAGATGTTGAATAAAATTGATGCAATCAATAAACTTTTAGAAGACAATAAAAGAGATTTTGCTCGAAAGCAACTTAGTAGCCAAACTTTAAACAGACAGAAACAAATTGTTACCCGTATGCTTGAAATTGAAAAGTCGCAAAATGAACGGGAATTCGATGAACAACGTAAATCGAAAGAAGCAACAGCATACGATAATTATAATAAAAAAATTGAATTTGAGCATGAGCAGGATTTTATTAATTTTGACGATATTTTTAAGAGGAGTAAGCTTCAACTAAATTCATATTATTTTAATAAATATCAGGACTACCTAAATAAACTTAAACAAAGCCCTAATGAAAAAGGAAATTAATATAAGTTCCCGGATTGAAAGTCTTTCGATTGTTGAGAATCTTATCGACGAAATTTCTATCGACTTAAATTTAGTTGCTGATATTTATGGAAATGTTTTAATTGCCGTTATCGAAGCGGTAACCAATGCTATTGTCCATGGTAATAAGAATGAAGCTTCGAAATTGGTTCGCATTGCTTTTTTTGATGACTCAAATTATTTAACGGTTCGTGTTGAAGATCAAGGCCCGGGCTTTGATTTCGATGATATTCCCGATCCCACCAAGCCTGACAATGTTGAAAAGCCAGATGGACGCGGTGTTTTTTTAATGCGCCATTTGGCAGATGAGATTGTGTTTGATAGAGGAGGTTCCATTGTCCAATTAAAATTTAAAATATAAGTGATCGAGTTTTTTTGTGAGGAAGTTACTTGTCCGGACTTGGTTACGGATAAGGTAGCTGATTGGGTAAATGCAGCTGTTGAATCAAACAACAAAATGGCTGGCGATATTGTTGTAATATTTTGTTCCGATGCTTATCTGCTTTCCATGAACAAATCGTATTTAAATCACGATTACTTTACCGACATCATTACATTCGACTATTCTGATGGAAGTATTGTCAGTGGTGATTTATTTATAAGTATCGATACAGTTAATGATAACGCTAAAAAATTTGGAGTTACTTTTGAACAAGAATTGCTTCGGGTAGTTATACACGGTGTACTTCACCTATTGGGATTCAACGACAAGACAGTTGAACAACAAAATGAGATGCGCGAAAATGAAGACAGATATTTAAAGATTTATTACAATGCTTAAAACCTATGATGTAATTGTTGTTGGCGCAGGTCATGCGGGTAGCGAAGCAGCCGCAGCTGCTGCTAATTTGGGAGCCACAACGCTACTCATTACAATGGACATGACAAAAGTTGCTCAAATGTCATGTAATCCGGCCATTGGTGGAATTGCTAAAGGGCAAATTGTTCGTGAGATTGATGCATTAGGCGGATATACCGGAATTGTTACCGACAAATCAACCATTCAGTTTAGAATGTTGAATCGCTCAAAAGGCCCGGCTATGTGGAGTCCGCGCGCACAATGCGATAGAATGTTATTTTCGTTGGAGTGGCGCAAGCAATTGGAGCAAATTGAAAAGCTGGATTTTTTTCAGGATAAAGTAGTTGATATTCTTTTAGAAGATAATGTAGTTAAAGGTGTAGTAACCCAAATGGGTTTTACCTTTAAATCGAAAACCGTTGTTCTTACAAACGGCACCTTTTTAAATGGTTTAATACACATTGGTCAAACGCAACTAAGTGGCGGTCGAATGGCCGAACCTTCTTCAGGAGGTCTTACCGAAAAAATGTTTAGCGCTGGTTTTAAAACCGGACGAATGAAAACAGGAACTCCGGCTCGTCTCGATGGTCGCTCTATTGATTTTTCAAAATTGGTAGAGCAAAAAGGTGATGAGAACCCCGGTTTCTTCTCTTATTTTAATTCTGACAGCACCTTAGAAAAACAACGCTCTTGTTATGTGGCGCACACTAACCTCGATGTGCACGACACCTTAAAAGAAAAGTTTGAATTTAGCCCGCTGTTTAATGGAACCATTCAAAGTATAGGACCCCGGTATTGTCCAAGTATCGAAGATAAAGTAGTTACATTCGCAGATAAAACCAGTCATCAATTATTTTTGGAGCCTGAGGGTTTCGAAACCGAGGAATATTATATAAATGGTTTTTCCAGCAGTTTACCCTGGGAAGTACAACTGGAAGCATTAAGGAAGATTCCAGGTTTGGAGAATGTTCACATATTTCGTCCGGGTTATGCTATCGAGTACGATTATTTTGACCCAACCCAATTAAACAGAACACTGGAAACTAAATTAATTGAGAACCTTTATTTTGCCGGACAAATTAATGGAACCACAGGCTACGAAGAAGCCGGAGCTCAAGGTATGATAGCCGGAATTAATGCGGCATTAAAAACCCAAAACAAAGAAGCGTTTACCCTTTCCCGCGACGAAGCATATATTGGTGTATTAATCGACGATTTAATTACAAAAGGTGTTGACGAACCCTACCGGATGTTTACAAGTCGCGCTGAATACCGAATCCTATTAAGACAAGATAATGCAGATATTCGACTCACAGAAAAATCTTTTTATATTGGTTTAGCCTCAAAAGAAAGACTCGAACGAGTCCAGAATAAAAAGAGGGCCATCGATGAGCTAATTGCTTTTTTTGAGGAAACCAGCATCCGGCCCGAAGATATAAACGAATACTTGGTAAGTATTGATTCCTCACCATTAAAGCAATCTTTTAAATTGATTAATTTAATCGGCCGGCCTGATATTTCTATTAAATCACTAATTGAAAACTTTGAACCACTTAAAGTTTTTTGCGACAAATACACTACTCAACGGAATGATATTTTGGAGGGTGCCGAAATAGCCATGAAATACCAGGGTTATTTAGTCAGAGAACGACAGATCGCCGAGAAGATTAAAAAGCTCGAACGATTAAACATCCCCAAAAACATTAATTATAGCAAGTTTCCCTCAATTTCGACGGAAGCCCGGCAAAAATTAGGCAGCATTAAACCCGAAACAATTGGACAGGCTGCAAGAATACCCGGGATTAGCCCCTCTGATATAAATGTTTTGTTGGTTAGCTTCGGCAGGTAGTTGTTCCACGTGGAACCAACATTTAGCAACATGAAAAAATCAAGAAACTTGTTCCACGTGGAACCAAAAGTTTAATATAGTTCGATAAAAACGAATAGATTAAACACGGCCTAAAGTAAAAATTTAAGCGGAATCTTATAAATTACAGATTAAATATATGAACAACATTAGAAACATTGCAATTATTGCCCATGTCGATCATGGCAAAACTACCCTGGTGGATAAAATTCTTATGCAGACAAAATTGTTTAAGGATCATGAAACCCCGGGCGATTTAATTCTTGATAGCAACGATCTGGAGCGGGAGCGAGGCATTACCATTCTTTCAAAAAATGTTTCAGTAAATTATAATAATTGTAAAATTAATATAATCGACACTCCGGGACACTCTGATTTTGGAGGTGAAGTTGAACGGGTTTTAAACATGGCCGATGGCGTACTCTTGTTGGTCGATGCTTTTGAAGGACCCATGCCGCAAACCCGCTTTGTTTTGCAAAAGGCAATACAATTAGGCTTGAAACCCATTGTGGTTATTAATAAAGTTGACAAACCAAACTGTCGCCCCGAAGAAGTTTATGAGTCGGTTTTTGACCTTATGTTTAGTTTAGATGCTACCGAAGAACAGCTTGATTTTCCGACAATTTACGGCTCTGCAAAAAACGGCTGGATGGCTAAAGATTTTAAGAATCCATCAACAGATATCATTCCTTTACTTGATGCAATACTTGAACACATTCCTGAGCCTAAAGTTTCTTTGGGTACCGTTCAAATGCTGATTACTTCCTTGGATTATTCATCGTATGTGGGTCGAATTGCTATCGGACGGGTTCATCGGGGAGAATTTAAAGCCGGCCAACAACTTAGTTTGTGTAAACGCGATGGGTCAATTGTTCGCACGCGTATAAAAGAATTGTTTGTGTTCGAAGGGATGGCGCGAAAAAAAGTCGATTTTGTTGCCGCTGGTGATATTTGTGCAATGGTTGGAATCGATGGGTTTGATATCGGGGATACACTAGCGGATTATGAAAATCCGGAACCGCTCGATCCCATTGCGATTGACGAACCAACCATGAGTATGTTGTTTACCATTAACGATTCCCCATTTTATGGTAAAGAGGGTAAGTTTGTAACTTCGCGCCACTTAAAGGACCGGCTTGAAAAAGAATTGGAAAAAAACCTGGCCATGCGTCTTGAACGTACCAGCACTTCCGATTCATATAATGTTTATGGCCGCGGTGTGCTGCACTTATCGGTTTTGATTGAAACCATGCGCCGCGAAGGCTATGAACTTCAGGTGGGACAACCACAGGTTATTATTAAAGAAATTGGGGGCGAAAAACACGAACCCATTGAACAATTAACCATCGATTTGCCGGAAGAATATTCAGGACGTGCCATTGAAATGGCAACTCAACGCAAAGGTGAATTGCTTAACATGGAACGAAAAGGAGAACGCATTCACCTTGAATTTAAAATTCCATCAAGGGGAATTATTGGCTTGTCAAGTAATATGTTAACGGCAACGGCAGGTGAAGCGGTTATTTCGCATCGCTTTATAGAGTATGAATTGTATAAAGGCGAGATTTCTAAACGAGCCAATGGATCATTAATTGCTATGGAAGGTGGAACTACTTTTGCTTATGCTATTAATAAATTGCAGGATAGGGGTAAGTTTTTTGTGGGACCACAGGAAGAAGTTTATGCCGGAATGGTTGTCGGTGAAAGTTCGCGCGCTGACGATTTGGTTTTAAATGTAACCAAAACAAAAAAACTGACCAACATGCGTGCCTCTGGTTCTGACGACAAGGTAAGTATTGCTCCACCCATTCGCTTTAGTTTGGAAGAAGCATTGGAATACATTCAAAAAGACGAATACGTTGAAGTCACTCCGAAATCAATTCGCTTGCGAAAGATTTTGCTTAATGAACACGATAGAAAGCGTCAGAAAAATGCACAATAAAAAAGAGGCCGGTTAAACTTAACCGGCCTCTTTTTTATATTTAAACAACAGAAGGTTAAATGTTCTTTTTTAGATAGATATCAATTTTTTCTAAAAGCACTTTTCCCATAATTGGTTTCGATAAATAGTCGTCGCAACCGGCACTTAAAATCTTTTCTTTTTCACCGGCAAGGGCATAAGCAGTTTGTGCAATAATTGGTAATTCGGGACGCAATTTTTTAATTTCGCGGGTTGCTTCGTAGCCATTCATTTCCGGCATTTTTATGTCCATCAAAACCAAATTTATTTCCGGATTGTTCTTTATGGCCTCTAAAGCCGTTTTTCCGGTTTCGGCCCAGATAAGCGTAGCTCCGGTTCGTTTTAACAAGGCTTCAAGAAACAAATAATTGGTTCTTTCGTCTTCAGTTATTAATATGGTTTTTCCTGTAAAATTGTAATTGTTGAACATACCTAATGGCTTTAGCTTTGAACAAATTTAAGTTTTTTTTACTTACTCCTGTGTTTTTTGTATAAAAATTAATGTCTTACTTATTTGTGCAGGTATTCGGGTGTCGTGCGTTCTTTCATTTTCTTGCTCCAAAAGCTTTCAATTTTTGGCCCCATGTAAAACATAAAAACGGCTAAAGCATATCCGGCAATCATGTCGATAAAGTAGTGATAACGCAGATATAGGGTCGATAAAAACAGGGATAAAGCTAGGGGAAGTAAGATATAAAAAAACCAGCGCTGGTATTTAAATGCAAATAGTAAAGTTAACATAGTAATGCCATTATGCAGACTGGGAAAACAATCGCGACGGGTGTGATGCGAAATACTGTAATCAACAACAAAAGCAATTTTATCGGCAATTATTCCTCCGTCGAGATGGGTGTAGAAGAATTCTGTTAAGGTGTATTTTGGTCCTACCGCCGGAAAAATTATATAGCCAATATATCCGGCATAAAAAGCAAGAATAATTGAGACCAGCGTTTTTCTAAAAGCATTATAATTTCCTCTAAAATAAAGAATGGCTGGCAGTAACATGGGATAAACAAAAAACATACTGTACGAAAAGAACATGTAATCGGTCATGGGTTTTGAAATAAAAGTCTGTAAAGCTACACTGGGTTGGAAGCCCAGTAACCAATCATCAATTTTTATCAGGGTTTCATCAACATCGTTTGGATTTATTAAATGCACCATGTTGTGCATGTTGGTATAAATTAAGATACAAAATCCAAAGGGAAGTATTTCGCGAAGAAATTGAAGAAAAGCGGCAAGCCATCGGGTGAGTAGACTTTTTTGCAGAATTTTTAAATCTTTTATCTTAAGTATGAGCAAAAAGAATACGAAAGTTATCACGGTACCAATCAGACGATCGATGTCGCTTTTGTAAAATCCTTCTTTGTCGTGAAATAGAATCATAAAAATTACCATTGGAATAAAAAGAGCAATGGCCAGTAATTCTTCGATGCGAAGTTTAAACAAGTACTTAGTAAGCTTTTGCTTGACCATCTCCCGAAAACCACTCATAACAAATTGTGAGGTTCAATATTTTCAAGGGATTTAGGTTGTTTAAAGTTAAGGAAAGCTGATTGAAAATGTTATATTTGAATTACAACAAACAATAATAACAAAAACAATCAGCTTTATGTCAAAGGTATTAACAAAACAGGTACAGAACAAGGTTAGCGAGTATTTTTTAAAGTTTTCAAATTATATGACAAAGCCGGAAAGTCGCTGCATAAGGGAAATGACAACAGGAATCCTAAAAACAGGAACAGTATTGGTGAATAAAATAGCATCGGGAATAAACGATGATATTTCACTGAGCCAGACCACAAAGCGCTTTCGTAACCATTACAACAAACTAGGTTTTTTTAAGAAACTCTTTAGAGGGCATATGGAAAGTGTCAAAGGGAAAATCCATCATGGTGACTATATCTTGTTCGATGGCTCGGATATACAAAAGAAATATGCAAAATTCATGGATGGCCTTGACTATGTAAAAGATGGGGACAAAGGTGGCATCGGGCTTGGATATTGGCTGATGGATGTTGTACATTTTGGTAAAGACCAAAGTATGACACCACTTATTAATAAACTTTACAGCTTTGACCACGGGGCAAAAAGCGAGAACAAAGAAGTAATAGAGGCCATTGAAGAAGTCAATTCAGTTATAGACAAAGATGTTACCCATATATTTGATAGGGGAATGGACAGACCAATCTGTCGCGATTTTATCATTAAACAAGATAATAACTTCATTTTAAGATTGAATGCAAAAACCAAGCTGATATATAAAGGAGAGGAACTTTCGGTAAATAAGATTAGTAGAAAAGTTACTTTGTTTATGGAGCTGTCGGCAACCAAAATACAGAAGAGCAAAAAGAAGTTGCTCAAATATGATTGCGGAGCCATAAAGGTTAAGTACCAGATTAAAGGCAAGTTGTATGATTTGTGGTTAGTGGTTACTAAAAGGAAAGATGGAGGATATTGTTGGTTGTTGACCCGTTCTCCAAAAGAATCAATTGTAGAGGTGATAGGTGAGGCATTTAAAGCTTATGGGTTTCGTTGGAAAATTGAGGAATACCACCGCCATATAAAATCTTGTTATCGATTGGAAGATATCCAGATTAAAACATTTGAAGGTTTGCAAAGCATGCTGGCTATACTCACCATAGCAATGAGCCTGATATACCGTTCGATCTCAACATTACACCAGAAGCTCATACTTTATAGTGGGGTCAAAACCATGAACAAAGAAAAGAGCTATGAGCTTTTCAATTTTATATACTATAAAATCAGCACAATAATAAAAAGTTTACTGGCAAATATAACACCAAGAGCTTTCCTTCCTGAATCTGAAAACTCCCCGGATAAAGGACAGTTAACCCTTGCGCTAAATTTTAATAATTAAAAACGGGAGATGGTCAATTAGTAAGCTTTTGCATAATTTTTAATTATAAAATTCTATGTAACTCTCAAGGTTAATTGATTTAACCGGCCAAAAATAACCAAATATTTTAACGAAAATAATTTTTATTTAAGCGGTTGGCTTTTGTTTACTTTCATTCGAACCGGCCTTTATTTACCAGTTTTGTGGGATGGCTAATTTTTTTGCGTTTGATTTCGAGCTTCGTTGACATATGACTTTCTGGTAAATAGGCAATCTTTTGTTAAAAAAGAATAAAAAAGTTTGAAATTGTGGAAATAAATATTTTAACTTTGACCAATCGTTCAGTCAAAGAAAATACAAATGCCAAGATCAAAAGAACAATTTAACGAAATTCGCACCAACCGGAAAAAGCAAATTATGCATGTTGCTGTTGAATTATTTGCCAACCAGGGGTATTTCAGCACTTCAATGAATCAGATTGCCCAGGTAGCGCAAATATCAAAAGGCCTTACTTACAATTATTTTCACAACAAAGAAGATTTGCTTAAGAGTATTATTCTGGATATTATGTTTCAGGTAATGGATAAGGTGAATCCGAACCACGATTCGGAAATTGACGACGATGAAGCGCAACATTTTATTGAAAACTTTTTGGATGTGATAATTGATAATCCGCAAGAGTGGAAGCTTTATTTCCAGATATTTATTCAAAAAGATGTGTTGGAAATAATTTTAAATGATGAATTTTTATCAAGACTTGAAAAACACCAACGTTTGTTTTTCGACTATTTCGCAAACCACGAATTTGATGATCCCCTGATAGAGATAATGCTGTTTTCTTCCATCTACAAAGGCTTTACCCTACAGTATGTTTATGCGCCGGAATTGTTTGATAAAGATGAAATTAACCGGTTTAAACGGCGGGTAAGCACCTTGTTTCTAAAACCCAAACGAAAAGTAAAAAATGCCGACATTAGTTTTAACGAGAGCATCGGATATATGTTAACCTAATTATTAATAGCGGGTTATAACCCTTAACCAAATAAAAACCAATAACATGAAAATTAAACTTCTTACGATTACACTACTTGGTTTGGTTTCCCTGGTAGTTTATGGTCAGGATGCTAAAACCATTATTAAAAAAATGGACGACAAACAACAGGGAACTTCCAATATTAGTGAAATGGCCATGACCATTGTTCGTCCTAAATACGAAAGAACCATTACTTTTAAAAATTGGTCGCTCGAGCGCGATTATTTCATGACCTATATTACCGCTCCGGCTCAGGAAAAAGGTCAGGTTTTTATGAAGTTTAAAAACGAAATGTGGAATTATAATCCGACCATTAACCGAATGATAAAAATGCCGCCAAGCATGATGTCACAGGGTTGGATGGGTTCCGATTACAGCAACGACGATTTGGTAAAGCAATCGTCGATAGTAAACGATTATGATCACACCCTGCTAGGCGAGGAGGCTGTTAACGGACGCGCGTGTTATAAAATTGAAATGATTCCGCACCTGGAATCCAACGTTGTTTGGGGAAAGGTGCTGAATTGGGTCGATAAAGAACTGTTTGTTTCGCTGAAAGCGGAGTATTACGACGAAGAAAATTACCTGGTCCGATCCGAAACCGGATCGGACATTAAGAATTTTGATGGCAGAACTTTACCTTCGATTATTGAAATATTTCCGGCCGATGAACCGGATAATAAAACGCTTATCGAAATTAAATCCATCGACTTTGATGTGCCAATAAAAGTAGAATTTTTCTCTCAGCAAAACATGAAACGAATACGCTAAACTGCCAATCAATACTGCTGTTGCGTTCACAACAGGAGGATATTTTCCTTAATAAAAATTAAAAACAGGAAACGATGAACCGATTAATAAAAATGGCTTGGCGAAATATCTGGAGGAACAAACGCCGAACGCTGATTACAGCCGCATCAATATTCTTTGCTGTGTTTTTTTCCATTGTAATGCGTTCTTTTCAATTGGGAACTTACGGGCACATGATTAAGCAAAGCATCGAAAAATTTTCGGGGTATTTGCAGGTGCAGGCTCCCGACTATTTTGATGATCCCAATCTGGACAATGCTTTTGAAAGTAATCCGGAACTTATGCAAACAATTCAAACCTTCGAGGGAATAAAAGCCGCTGCGCCACGTGTTGAATCGTTTGCTTTGGCATCAGCCGGGCATCTTAGCAAAGCGGTTATGATAAGCGGCATCGATCCTTTAAGCGAGCAGCACATCAGCAATCCGGAACACTTACTGATAAACTACAGTTTAACACCAGCAATAGTTGCCGAACTTATTGACACATTAAACCTGCCTGAAAAGCAAATAGAGCATCTAAATTTGCATCAAAACAGCGTTTACAACAATCTGGACGCCCTGGCCTTCGATTTGGGCCTTAAAAGCGCCGAATTTGAAAAATTGCGTCCTGTTTTTGAAAAACACACCCGGATTTCCGGCCGTTTTCTCGAAGCAAACGACCATGGCGTTTTAATCAGCAATAAATTATCAAAATATTTAAACGTAACTACAGGCGACACTCTGGTGTTAATCGGGCAGGGTTATCATGGAACTTCGGCTGCGGCACTTTTCCCCGTTCGTGGAATTGTGCGAATTCCAGCTCCCGACCTCGATAATAAATTGGTTTACATGACCATTGAGCGGGCGCAACAATTTTTTAATCTGGGTACCAACATTACTTCAATTGTTATGAATCTTGACGACACCGATCAGATGCATGAAGTTCAAAGTCGCCTGGCGGGAGCACTTGATAAGGATAAATTCCTGGTTAAGAATTGGGAAGAAATGAATCCCACCTTAAAGCAACAGATTGAAGGAGATAATAAAAGCGGACAAATAATGGTGGGTGTGCTTTATTTCATCATCTTTTTTGGAATTTTTGGAACGGTATTAATGATGATTAACGAGCGAAAGCGTGAGTTTGGTGTTTTGGTTGCTATTGGCATGCGCAAAAGCCTTTTGGTTTATACCCTGGTGATTGAAATGTTCTTTTTAGGTTTAATAGGAACCCTTGCCGGGATGCTGGGGGCTATTCCGGTAGTATTGGGCTTTTACCAATATCCCATTAAACTGGTTGGCG
The DNA here is from genome assembly GCA_050179685.1 of Salinivirgaceae bacterium. Classification (GTDB taxonomy): domain Bacteria; phylum Bacteroidota; class Bacteroidia; order Bacteroidales; family SZUA-534; genus GWE2-40-63. The sequence goes on along the minus strand of JBFXEW010000001.1, from coordinate 363,946 downwards.
AAATTGGAAAAATGTATGAAGATATGGGTTTCGATCCCATTATGCCAACAGCTCCTTTAGGTCATTATTTTACCTGGCAGGCAGTAATCATTCTTTTTATGGTTTTGGTTGCGTGTTACCTTCCGTTAAACAAAATCAGAAAAATGAAAGTTGCCGATGGTTTAAAAGCTTAAATAATAAACGGATAATATGCTTTATTTCATCTTATACTCGATAAAATAGTTAATAAAGAGCTGAACCTATAAAACCGTATTGATATGATAATTAGCTTAGCCTGGAAAAACATCTGGCGAAACCGCTCCCGAAGTTTGGTGGTTTTGATTTCAATTACACTGGGAACCATTGCCGGAGTTTTTGTTGCCGGATTAATTACCGGATGGTCCAATCAGCGGATATCAGAGGTAATTCATACCGAATTGGGTCACATTAAACTTCAAAACCCAGCTTATTTAATTAACGAAGAAATAAGCCACATGCTCCCTGATGTAGAAGCTGTTAGTTCATTTTTAAGCACAGCTCCCGAAGTTGACGCTTATGCTTTCCGCTCAAAAGTTGTGGCTATGGCAACAACAGCTCGTGGAAACGCCGGTTTGGTCCTAAAAGGGATCGATCCGGAAAAGGAAAAAGATGTAAGCGGCCTTTACAAAAAACTACTGCCCAATGGGGGGAGTTATTTTGAAAAAGAAGGCCGATTACCGCAGGTAATTATTAGTGCAAAAACGGCGGAACACTTGCGCATTAAAAACTATCGAATATCACCGTTGGTTATGGATTCGTTGTTGGTGCTAGGTGTCCCCGGTAGTACGGTAACAAAGCTCGATTCGCTGCTGGAGCAACGTTTTCTTACCGAAAAATCTTTCAAACGTTCCGTTTCAAAATATTGGTCCAATACTGAAATTCGCAAGTATGCCCCGGCCTTGATGCAGGCTGCGGTTTATATTCAGCCCAGGGCCCGCATCACGTTTAGCTTTACCAATGCTAAAGGTAATTTAGTTTACCAAACCTACCAGGTTTCCGGAGTTTACAAAACATCGAACACCATGTTCGATGCCGGAACAGCTTTTGTTAGACATGCCGATTTAGCTCCGGTGGCCGGATTATTACCCAATCAGTTTCATGAAGTTTCAGTAATTCTTTCAAAAAATAATGACGACCTGGAACTATTTAGCACTCGCCTGAAAAAAGAGTTTCCTGAAATATCGGTTCTAAGCTGGAAGGAGTTGGCTCCCGATGCCGGAATGATGGCCGATTTTATGCAGGTGTACTATTTTATGATAATGGGAATTATTTTTTTAGCACTTGCCTTTGGCATTATAAACACCATGCTCATGGCGATTCTGGAACGGATAAAAGAACTGGGAATGCTAATGGCTATTGGCATGAAGCGATTTAAGGTTTTTCGGATGATAATGCTCGAAACCGTTTTTCTTACTTTAACAGGAAGTGTTTTGGGCATGGCTCTGGGTGCCTTGCTAATAAATATCACCGGTCATACCGGACTTAATTTTTCGTCGGTGGCCGAAGGCTTTGAGGCCATTGGCTGGTCGGCCCAGGTTTTCCCTTCAATTGAGCCGATTTTCTTTTTTGAAATTACCCTGATGGTGATTTTAGTTGGAATTTTATCGTCCATAATACCGGCGCAAAAAGCATTAAAACTTAAGCCGATTGAAGCATTGCGAATTGAATGATATGTAGGTGAAAAGGCAATGTAATTAAAAGTTAAAGATTAATTAAAGAATTGTTTATACCCAAAGCTTATGAAAGTAATCGAAATCTCAAAACTGCATAAAATTTACAACGAGTCGGAAGTCGATGTACATGCAGTAAACAATGTAATTCTTGACATTGAGGAGGGTGAATTTGTTGCCATTGTTGGGCCTTCGGGTTCAGGGAAAACCACCTTGTTAAATTTAATTGGTGGTTTGGATGTGCCAACTTCGGGCGAAATAATGGTGGGCGGGTCACTTATGAGTGCTTTAAGCGGTTCAGAACTCACCGATTTTCGTTTGAAAAATATTGGTTTTGTTTTTCAGGCTTACAACCTGATTCCGGTGTTAACGGCAAAAGAAAACACCGAATTTGTTATGCGTTTGCAGGGAAAATCAGCAGAAATATGCGAAGCCCGCTCGCTGGAACTGTTAACAGCAGTGGGTTTGGGCGAAAGGGTAAATGCCCGCCCGTCAAAATTGTCCGGTGGCCAGCAACAACGCGTTGCGGTAGCGCGGGCTTTGGCCTCAAAACCCAAATTTGTCCTGGCCGATGAACCCACAGCAAATCTCGATTCAAAATCTACAGAGCTGTTGTTGGATATTATGGAAAAGCTGAATCGAGACGAAAACATAACATTTGTTTTCAGCACTCACGACGCACGGGTAGTTAAAAAAGCCCGTCGGGTAATAACCCTCGAGGATGGAAAAATTCTTAGTGATGTTCGTAAAAATGGAGGAGAATAAATCAGGTTTGTTTCACCCGTATTTGCTTGCTTGTTTGCCAAATAACTACCGGGTTTTATTTAAGCAACAGTATTATTATAAACCAGTTAACGGATTATGAGACTTCTTTTCGTTTATATTTTAATGGCTTGTTTTACCATGAACAGCCTTAGCGCTCAGCCAAAGTTTACCGTCGATGGTTACCTTTCTTCCATGGCTTCCATGCAGTTTATGAAAGATTCATCCGATAAGGTTTGGGACTACGTACTGCATAACCGCATCAATACCAGTTGGTATGCCAGCGATAATTTTCACGTGAAACTGCAAGTCCGAAATCAGTTCCTTTGGGGCGAATCAATTGAAATAGATCCGGCTTACCCAGAAAATACTGCTGCTGATAAAGGTTTTTTCGATATGAATTGGAATTTAGCCAGTGGGAAAAACACTATTTTAAATACCCAGTTCGACAGGTTTTTTGCCCAATATACCCATCAGAATTTTGAGTTTACGCTGGGTCGCCAGCGCATTAACTGGGGACGTTCCCTGGTTTGGAATCCCAACGATCTTTTTAATGTGTATTCTTATTACGATTTTGATTATCCGGAACGCCCCGGTTCCGATGCTTTTCGCGCGGTTTATTATTCCGGAACGGCATCTACCTTTGAACTGGCAGGTAAGCTTGACAGTGCTAAACATTTGTCTATTGCCGGGTTAACAAAATTTAACAAGTGGGCTTACGACATTCAATTTTTAGCGGGATATTCCAATGGACAGGATTTTGTGTTGGGAATTGGCTGGGAGGGAAGTCTTAAACTGTTTTCTTTTCGGGGCGAAGCCTCTTATTTTCATCCGCAAAAAGCGTTTTCCGACAGCCTTGGTGTTTTATTGGCTACTTTGGGAACCGATTACACCTTTAAAAACAACGTAACCCTTCAGGCGGAGTTTTTATATAACGATAAAAAAACACGGGCATCACTTACCGACCTGATGACAGAACCAGGCAGTGCAAAAAGCTTGTCCCCTTCGCGCTATAACTTTTTTGTAAACCTTACTTACCCCATTACCCCCATTGTTTCTGTTTATGCGGCCGGCATGTATTATACCGATCAAAACGGGTTTTTTCTAATGCCGGGAATTGATGTCTCACTCCAGAGCACCCTGAATTTTTCCATTATCTATCAATACTTTAATATAGAAGTTTTTAATCAGCAGCGCATAAGCATGAACCGGCTTTTTGCCCGTTTAAAATGGAATTTTTAATGGATTCTGCATCGCCTTGTGGATTTCGCACAGCTTTGTGCGAGGTAGTTTGTTTTCCTGAGTCGTGCGAGGCTATTAAACCAATCAAACTCAATTAGAACCAGTGTCCCCTTGAGGAGACTTTAGGGGTGAAGTAACATAAACTCAATTCTTTTTCTCTTTTCACAATTTATTGGGCAGTAATTCACCCACCCCCGCATCCGCGGGGCCTCCCTCAAGGGAGGACTGTTCCATTGTTGAAGAAACAAGAAGCTTAAATTAACCTTATAAATCTAGATTAGAACTAGTGTCCCCTTGAGGGGACTATAGGGGTGAAGTAACTCAAACCCAGTTCTTTTTCTCTTTTCACAAATTATTGAGCAGTAATTCACCCTCCCCCGCAGCTACGGGACCTCCCTCAAGGGAGGACTGTTCCATTGTTGGAGAAACAAGAAACTTAAATTAAACCAATCAAACTCAATTAGAACCAGTGTCCCCTTGAGGGGACTATAGGGGTGAAGTGACTTTAACGCAATTCTTTTTTTCTTTTTACAATTTATTGAGCATGTAATTCACCCACCCCCGCATCCGCGGGACCTCCCTCAAGGGAGGACTGTTCCATTGTTGGAGAAACAAGAAGCTTAAATTAAACCAATCAAACTCAAATAGAACCAGTGTCCCCTTGAGGGGACTATAGGGGTGAAGTGACTTTAACGAAGTTCAATTTCTTTATTCACAATTTGATGATTTACAATTCACCCACCCCCGCTAGCGTGGGACCTCCCTCAAGGGAGGACTGTTCCATTGTTGAAGAAACAAGAAACTTAAATTTAACCAATCAAAGTATATTAGAACTAGTGTCCCCTTGAGGGGACTATAGGGGTGAAGTAAACTAAGTTCAATTGTTTCTTTTCTGAATCATTTGAGCAACAATTCACCCCCCCCCGCATCCGCGGGACCTCCCTCAAGGGAGGACTGGATGAAAAAAAGCGCACGAGGCCGAGCGCGGCCCACAAAAAAACCGCCTCAGGCAAATGAGGCGGTCTAAATTATAAAATCTGTTTGTCTAATTTTTTATTTTGTCAATGCGGCAACTCCGGGCAATACTTTACCTTCGAGGAATTCAAGTGATGCGCCACCGCCCGTTGAAATGTGACTCATTTTGTCGGCTAAACCACTTTGATTTACTGCGGCAACAGAATCGCCACCACCAATAATTGAAATGGCATCGGAATCAGCAACCGCCTTGCAAACGCTAAATGTACCGGCTGCAAAATTTGGCATCTCAAAACAACCCATAGGCCCGTTCCAGATTACGGTTTTTGCTTTGGCAATTTCTGCTGCATACAATTTGGTGGTTTCAGGACCCACGTCTAAAGCCATGCGGCCTTCGGGAATTTCAACACCCACCACGTCGATAGAGGCATTGTTGTCGAATTTATCAGCAGCTAAATTGTCAACCGGAAGCAGAAATTTTACGCCTTTGGCTTTGGCATCGGCCAATACCTGAGTAGCAGTTTCCAATAAGTCGTTTTCAACCAGCGAATTTCCGATATTGTGTCCCTGGGCTTTAAGGAAAGTATAAGCCATTCCCCCACCAATTAAAATAGTATCAACTTTCTGAATCAACGACTTAAGCACTTCTAATTTGCCGGATACTTTAGCTCCACCTACAATGGCAACAAAGGGGCGTTCCGGATTAGCCACGGTATCGCCCAGGAATTTTATTTCTTTTTCCAGAAGGAATCCGGCCATTTTACTGTCGGAAGCAAAATAATCTGCAATAAGCGCTGTTGATGCGTGAGCGCGGTGAGCCGTACCAAAAGCATCGTTTACATAAACATCGGCCAAATCGGCTAAGGCTTTTACAAAAGCTTTTTGTGCTTCTTTAACTTTGGCTTTGCCTTCTTTTTTTGCTTCATCACTGGCACCTTCGCCTAAGTGGTAGGGTTTGCCCTCTTCTTCTTCGTAAAAGCGCAGGTTTTCGAGTAAAAGAACTTCACCAGCTTTTAAATCAGCGGCTTTTTTAGCAACCATTTCGCCAATTACATCGCCGGCAAAAATTATTTTTTTACCCAGATTTTTTTCTAATGCCGGCACTACATGTTGCATGCTGAATTTTTCCTGTTTTTTTCCGTCGGGACGACCCAGATGCGACATTAGAATAGCGCTACCGCCATCGTTAAGAATTTTGTTGATGGTGGGAAGGGCTCCCACAATGCGGGTTTCGTCGGTAACCGCAAAAGTTTGTTTGTCTAAAGGAACATTAAAGTCAACGCGCACGATGGCTTTTTTCCCTTTGAAATTGTAATCACTAATTTTTACCATGATTCAATAATTTATCTGTGTTAATTTTTGAGTACGTATTTGCTCAACAAAGATAGAAAAAACGACGGGGAAATAAGGTGGGTAAAAATGATTTTCTGCATATAAATAAGCAATCGTTTGCGTTTTTAAGTTGCTGTTAATTAAACAGATAACATATATTTATGCATAATTGGGCATCCCGGCAACGCTTGCTAAGCGTAAGGTTTGTAAATGGTGTTATTTTAAAGAAGCATGTTTTTTATAGGGGTTCTTTGGCAAATGTTATCTTTGCGACCGAATGTCACTACTTACAAATTGTTGAAAAGAAATAATCATGGATAATGCAGCATCGTTTGAACAAATAGTACATGCACGGCGCTCGATGCGGGTGTATGGCAATCACAGTAATTATAATCCTGAAATAGTTAAAAAAAGCCTTGAGTTGGCAATGCTTTCGCCCAACAGCAGCAACATGCAACTTTGGGAATTTTACCGCATTCGAACGGAAGAAGCCCGAAAAAAGATTTCAAACTTTTGCCTGGACCAAAGTGCTACGCGAACGGCCTCTGAAATTGTAATTGTAGTTGCGCGTCCCGATAAGTTTAAGCAATCGATTCGCTTTAATCTCGATTCCATTGAGAGTCCCGATAATTTTGAAAAAGATAAAAGTAAGAAGCGCCGACGCGTTTATTACAGCAAAGTAATGCGCTTATTTTATTCCGGCGATTTTCTGTTTCTATTTAGTTTGTTAAAAAAGCTGTTGGTGTTTTTTATCGGATTAAAACGGCCCATTATTCGCGAAGTAAGCGCAATAAATAAAAAAGTCACCATCCACAAAAGTGTGGCTTTAGCAGCCCAAACATTTATGCTGGCTGTTAAGGCTTATGGTTATGATACCTGCCCGATTGAAGGTTTTGACTCCCGACGGATTAAAAAATACCTGAAGCTTCCGCGCAAAGCAGAAATCAACATGGTAATTTCTGTTGGCGAGGGCACACCCGAAGGAATATTTTACCCGCGAAAGCGTTATTCTTACGAACAGGTTGTTTTTGAGCGTTAATGTTTGTTCAGCAATAAAATAAAACCGCCGGTTTATAAGTTTATACAAGTATGTATTTCAAACGAATGTTTTATGACTGTTAAAATTGTTGCTGTTTTTTTGATCTTTTTAAGTTCGACCCTTGGTTTTTCACAAATTCCCAAAGGAACCTGGCGCGAACACCTTCCTTACAATCAGGGGCATACTTTGGCTTTGACAAATGACCGGGTTTACTGCGCTACCGATTTGGCGGTTTTTTATTATAACAAACCCGACGGAAGGCTTAATAAATTGTCGAAAATTAATGTACTGAGTGACCTTGGAGTGGGTTACATTGCTTACAACCCGGAGTTTAATAAATTATTGATTGCTTACACCAATGGCAACCTCGACTTATTTACCGACGATGTAAAAACGAATTTTCCGGATATCAAACAAAAAAACATGATAGCCGACAAAGCCATTTATCACATTAATTTTTTTGAAGATTACGCCTACCTGAGCTGTGGATTTGGCATTGTGGTTTTTAACCTGCTTAAAGATGAGATTAGTGATACCTACATCATCGGAACGGGAGGTTCTTATTTAAAAGTAAGCGGAACCGCAGTTTATAACGACACCTTGTATGCCACAACCGATAAGGGTATTTACCGGGCTGCTATGAGCAATCCTTTTTTAAGCAATTTTGAAAACTGGGAACTTGTTTCCGATCTATTAAGTCCCAATGGTACTTATTTTTCACCCGTTTTATTTGATGATAAGCTTTATGTACTAAATCCCACCACAATTGTTGACAATACACTTGTTTGTGAATACAATGGACAAAAGTGGGATACTGTACTTACCCATTTAAAACAGGTGTCGAATCTTGCGGTATCAGAAAATAAATTAACAGTAGTAAAGCAGTATCATGTACATACTTATGAGGCCGGATTGCAACAAACAGGCCTTTTCAGTGCACACGAAGCTCGGCATGGTTTGTACGATAGCGAAGGAATCCTTTGGATTGCCGATGCCAAAAATGGATTGTTGAGTCACAGTGAAACGAATTATAAATCGGTTTATTTGCCCGAAGGGCCTGAAAACAGCAACATCTTTGAATTATATTACAATCGGGGTGAATTGTTGGTTGCTCCGGGTGGTCATCGGCGAACCGGCGAAAACGCCTATTACAAAGCTGATGTTTTTGAATTTCAGGATGAAAACTGGCAGTCGCTGCTTACCAATAATTGGGATTCATTAATTAACCTGCGCGATGTAAGCACCATTACCGGAACTAGTCCGGGAAATTATGTGGCCGGCACCTGGGGTTACGGTGCTATTCAGGTAGCGGACCATAAGGTTAGTAAAATATGGACAGCAGAAAACACCCAGGGTCACCTTAATAATTTTATAGGAGGATGTGCTTACGATAAAGGTGGAAACCTATGGCTGGCTAATCGTACTTCAGACTATCCCTTTGTGGTAAAAACACCGGACAATAACTGGTATAGCTATGCCTATAATGGCGCTTTTAGCAACAAAACAATTTCCAAAATAATTTGTACTTCGCAAAATAATCTGTGGGCCGTATCGAACCGAAACGACGGGGTTTTTGTGTGGAATTCAAACAACACTCCGGCTATTGAATCAGACGATGCTTACCGCCATTTCTTTTTACGCGATGCCGACGGCATGTTGAGCAACGAAATTTATTCAATTGTTGAAGATAAGGAGGGGGCCATCTGGATGGGAACAGCCAATGGCGTGGTGGTTTACGATAATCCCAATCGCGTGTTTGATAATAATGTAATTTATGGGCGGGTGCCGCAATTGGTTGTTGATGGCTATTTAAAAGATTTGCTCGAGGGCGAAGTGGTTACTTCAATTGTTGTTGACGGGGCAAACCGCAAATGGCTGGGAACTGCCGGAGGCGGATTGTTTTTGGTTTCTGCTGATGGAACTAAAGAACTCCTGGTGTGGAATACTGATAATTCCAGGCTTTTGTCGAATCAAATTATGGCTTTGGAAATGGACACTCAAACCGGAGAGCTTTTTATTGGCACCGACAAAGGCCTGCAGTCATTTATGGGCACGGCCACAGATGCCAGGAGCGATTTCAGCGCCATTTATGCTTTTCCCAATCCGGTTAAAGAAGGGTACAATGGAACCATTACCATACGTGGATTAATGTACCAAACCAACGTAAAAATAACTGATCTGGCCGGACATCTGGTGTACGAAACCATAAGCAATGGCGGCGATGCGGTATGGAATGGAAGGGACATGAGTGGTGATGCCGTTCAAAGTGGAATTTACCTGGTTTTGTGCACCACCGCCGAGGGCGAACAAGCAGAGGCGACAAAAATACTAATTGTGAAGTAATGCTTTCAAAAACTGAAGCTATTGTTCTGAATTATACCAAGTACAGCGAATCGTCGATTATAGTTCATGTACTTAGCGAAAAATACGGACGTCAGTCGCTTTTGGTTTATGGCATTGGTAATGGAAAACAAAATAAGCTGGGAGCTTTTCAACCGCTGTTTCTTCTCGACACCCAGATTTACTACAAAGCTTCGGCTGCCATCCAGAAATTAAAAGAATATAAGTTGGTTGTGCCGCTTCATTCCTTAACTCAGGAAATAAGTAAAAGCACCCTGGCTCTTTTTCTTGCCGAAGTTATTCACCGAACTGTACGCGAAGAATTTGCCGATGAACGACTCTATGCTTTTGTAAAAACAGCTATTTTGGTGCTGGAAGAGGCAAATCAGGGACTGGCCTATTATCATCTGGTGTTTTTAACCAAGTTAGCACGCTATATGGGCTTTATGCCCGACGAGCTGATTGATGCTCCCTATTACGATTTTAAAGAAGGTCACGGCGTTTATTTTAAGCCTGCACACGCATTTTTTGTCAATAAATCGGTGTTGGAATGGTTGATACGTTTTTTAAACGCTCCGTTTACCGAGATGGAACAGTTCAATTTAAGTAAAAGCTTACGCAACGAACTATTGGAGGCGCTGGTTCAGCTTTTTGAATTTCACCTGCTTAATTTCAATTCCTTAAAATCGTTTGCTGTTTTAAAAGAGGTGTTTTCCGATTAAAAAGTGAAGTAATTTTTGCACCTTTGTTTAAGCTAAACCCACATCTAAGTTTCGGAAATCATGAGTAAAAAAGCAACATATTCCAAGTTGGTGAATTCGGGCAAAACTATTTTTGCCATCATGTCGGAGCTGGCGCAACAGCATAAGGCCATTGATTTGTCGAGGGGTTATCCCGATTTTAACCCTGATCAGCAACTGATTGATTTGTATTGTAAGCAGCTAAATAACAGCAAAAACCAATATGCTCCGGTCGATGGTCTTTTTGAACTGCGGGAACAGATTGCCCTTCGCATGCAGGAACTGTATCAGGCCAACTACAATCCGGAAACGGAAATAACCATTACCAACGGAGCTACCGATGCCTTGTTTGCCACCATTACTGCCTTGGTACGTGAGGGTGATGAAGTTATTATTATTGAACCGGCATACGACAGCTATGCGCCAGCTGTGCGCTTGAGTGGTGGTATTCCGGTGTATGTTGACATGAATATGCCCGGATATTCCCTGAATTGGGAGAACGTGCAAAGAGCCTTAAGCGGAAATACCCGCATGATAATCTTCAATAACCCGCATAATCCTACCGGAACGGTTTTTTCGGCTTTGGATATTGAGCGTTTAAAAAAAGTGGTTTTGGGTACCGATATTTATATTCTGAGCGACGAGGTTTATGAACACATTATTTTTGATGATGCCGCGCACGAGAGCCTGGCCTTGCATCCTAAAATAAAAGACCAAACCATTATCGTTAACTCTTTTGGAAAAACGTATCATGCCACTGGCTGGCGCCTGGGATATATTATAGCACCCGAACACCTGACAACGGAAATTCGCAAAACGCATCAGTATTCCATGTACACGGTTAACACACCCGTTCAATACGCTTTTGCAGAATACCTGAAAAGCGAAAAAAATTACCTTGAAGTGAAGCATCTGTACCAGGAAAAGCGCGATTTATTGCTGAAAGGCTTGCAAGGCTCCCGATTTAAGTTTAAAGCGACTGCCGGAACTTATTTTCAGTGTGTTGATTATTCCGATATCAGCGACGAAAAAGATATGGAGTTTGCTTCCCGTTTGGTGCGTGAGTTTGGTTTGGCTACCATACCACTCTCTTATTTTTATAAGGATAAGAGCGATTATAAGGTGCTGCGGCTTTGCTTTGCCAAACACCCCGATACGCTGAACCAGGCCCTGGAAGTGCTGCATCGTTTTGGGTAAGAATAAGCGCTTGTTTTAATTGATATGAATTCCCATTAAAAGCACATCATCAACCTGGGGATATTCTCCTTTCCAGGCATTAAAACTGTCTTCGATAATGGTTTTTTGTTCTTCGCTCGATTTAAACGCACAGCGAAGCAGGATATCGCGGAAACGCTGGCTTTTCATTTTTGACCCGTTTTTTCCGCCAAACTGGTCGTAATAGCCATCGGTAAATAGGTAAATTTGATCGTTGGCCTGCAGGTTCAGGCTGGTCGACGAGAAGGGCCGATCTTCGTTATCAAAAAAGCCAACAGGCATGCGGTCGGCTTTAAGTTCAATCAGATCTTTGTTTCGCAGAATAATTACCGGATTCATGGCTCCGGCAAATTCCAGGTAATTGTTTTTTAAGTCGATGGAAATAACCGAAATATCCATTCCGTCACCGGCCAGGTTTTCGCCATTGGTTTGGTGCAGGTGCGAAATAATATTCATCCGCAGCCGGTTGAGTATTATTGCCGGCGATACAAAGCCTTTTTCGTTAACAATTTTATTCAGGAACGACATGCCAATTAAACTCATAAATGCTCCGGGAACACCGTGTCCGGTTGAGTCGGCGCAAGCTACAATCAAGCGGTCGTGTTTGTTGGTCATCCAGTAAAAATCGCCGCTTACAATCGATTTGGGCTGGTAAAAGCAAAAACTGTCGGGATACACCGTGCTAAGCACGCTAAAGGGAGTCATCATGGCTTCCTGTATACGCTTGGCATACGAAATGCTTGCCGTGATATCGAGATTTTTGGTGCGGATTTCCTGCTCTGCTTTTTTAATGCGTGTAATATCCGACTCAATGGCAATCATTTTTTCAATCTTCTGGTTTTCGTCCAGAATGGGCGTAAGGGTGGTTTGCACCCACATTTCGTTTCCCCACTTATTTTTAACCAGTGATTCAAAAGAAATGGGTTTTTTATCACCATACCAAACGCTTACCAGTTGTTGTATGTTTATGTTGGCTTCTTCGCCCAGTAAATCGAAGCGGCCTATTTCCTGCAATTCCTCGAGGGTGTAGCCGTGCATCTTTACATAGCCTTCGTTAACCCAGGTTATACGTCCCACCTCATTCATTATCCGGATGCCGTTATCGGTTTGGCGGGCTATCAGCGAAAGCTTTTCCAATTCCTGATTGATATCTTCGAGGTGTTGCCGTTGTACTTCAATTTCTTCTTTTTGCTGGGCAATTTGTTTGTTGCGTAAAGCCAGACGCTTATTGTCTTTTTTGCGGTAATGAAGAAAAGCGCCCATAAGCAGTGCTATCAAAAGAATTAGTAACAGAACAATGGCTATCAGGTAAATGGTGGCCTGTTGTTTTTCGAGGCGTTTAATGTTTTTCTCAATGGTTTGGTTTTGCTGGTTTCGCTCGTTGGTTAAATGCTGAATCAGCGATTCCTGCCTTTTTGCTTCAAAGCTTTCCTGCAATTTTTTTAATTCGAACGAGGCGCTTAATTGTGCGAGGGAATCCTTATAGGCATGAGCCAAAGTAAGATTTTGGAAAGCCTGCCTGAAATCTTTGGTAATCTTGTACAGGTCGGCTAAATGAGCATAAGCGTCGGCTTTTTGCTCCCAGTCGCCGGAAGCCAATGCAAAATGCAGTCCTTTTTTAGCAAGTATAAGCGCACTGTCGGGCCTGTAATGCTTGAGGTAATAACTACTTTTTGCCAGATTAAAATTCAATTGCTGTTTTTGATTTTCAACCAGGGGAAAAAATTCTTCGGCACGATTCAGGTAGTGTAAAGCGGAATCGGAAAGGTTTTGCTGATTAAAATACTTGGCTAATGCAATGTACGATTCAATCTGTCCGCTTGTGTGCTGCGTATTTTCAAATATATTTTTGGCCTGAGTCAGTAATTGGTGTACTGAGGAATCGGGATTATTAGCCAATGACACTAAAAATAAGCGGGAGCCGGCGCTGCCTGCCGGTAAACGCAAGGAGTCAAAAATATGTTGTGCCCTTTGGGCGTGATGGCTTGCCAGGGCATATTTATACTGCGCTTTATAGATGCCGGCCAATTGCTGCGAAGCCAAAGCAAAATCTGCATTCAGGGTATCCTGTTTCCAAAGAGAAAAAGCCTGCATCAGAAAAGCCTGAGCGTTTAAATAATCTTTTTCTGCACTATGCAGATACCCCAAATAACTTAAGCGCTTAGCTTTTAAGAAGCGGTTTTCAGTGAGCTGGAGGGTAAAACCCGCGGCAGTTAAGCGCGCCGCCGCCGCATCGTAGTTAAGTAATTGAATGTAGCAAAAGGCTTCTTCGAGCTGAATTTCCGATTCAAGCGGGTAAAACTCGCGATTGTAAATGGCAATTTTGGCCTGGCGTAAATATTCCAGGGCTTCCAGGTACCGTCCGCTGGTAATTTTTAAGTGTGCCAGATGCAAAAGCAAGGATGATTTTTCGCTTGCCTCTGAAGCAAAACCCAGGGCTTTTTCAAGACTGTTTTGTGCCCGGTTTAATTGGGCGGCTGTTTGATAGTAAGAGCCCAACCACCAGTAAAGGTTTTTAAGCTGCTTTTTATCCGTTTTTTTTTGCTCCTGTTTTATTTGTCTTTCGATTAACTCTAAAAACAAGGAGTCGTGAGAGCCCATAATTTTTGTGCAAAGCTTGTAGCGAGCATCCGCTTCCGACTCCGGCGACTGACTTACCAGCCAGCGCACACTGTCGGCAGGATACAGTTGTGCCATAACCCGAGCATTTAAAGCTGTAGTTGTCAGTAAAACAGCAGAAAAGAATAAATAGAAAGTAAATTTCAAAACAACCCTAATTTGGCCGGCAAAATAAGCAAAATTTAGGGACTAATTGGTGTTTTGCAAAAAAAAGCACATCGAAAAAATACAGGCTTTGGCCCGCTTGTCTTTTCCTGGAATAAAGAAGCTTTGGGGCTAAACTTAAAACTTGTTTCGCAATAAAAAAGCAGTCAGTTTATGAATGGCCCGTCCCCGATGACTGATGCGGTTTTTTACCTGCATGGGCATTTGTGCAAAGGATAACTGGAACCCGTCGGGTTTAAAAATGGGATCGTATCCAAAGCCGGCTGCACCTTGTTTTTCCTGAAGAATGCTTCCATGAACCACCCCTTCAAAGTAGTGGGTTTGCTCGTTGGCGCGGAGGCAAATTACTGTCCGGAATTGTGCCTTTCGGTTTTTGATCAGTGTGAGGGCCGAAAGAAGTTTACGCATGTTTGCTTCCGGGTCTTTATCGGCACCGGCAAAACGAGCCGAATGTACACCGGGCGCACCATTCAGGTAATCCACTTCCAATCCGGTGTCATCAGCAATTACCGGCAATTTTAGTTTTTGATAAATGTAGTCGGCTTTAGCCAATGCGTTTCCCTCAAGCGTGGCTTCGTTTTCGGGAATATCTTCGTCGATTCCGGCTTCAGCCATGCTTACAATCTGGTAGCGGCTGCCCAACATTTTTTGAACCTCTTCCAGTTTGTTCGGATTGTTGGTGGCAAAAATCAGTTTATTTATCATAGATTATTAATTTTTATGTTGTGAAGCGATTGCCATATGGCTGATTATTATGCTCTTTTGTTTGCCTTTGCAAATCAAGGCGGATTCATCGTATTATTTACGTTAATATTTGTATTTTTAACTGCAATATAAGCAAAATGGGTTACGACCCAATAATTAATTACCCGGGTGCTTTGGCATCATCCAAAACCGTACACGAATGAACCAGGACGTTACCTTACTTTATGTAGATGATGAACCCATTAATTTAACGCTTTTCGAGATTAATTTTCGCCGCAAATACAAGGTGCTGACAGCGGGTTCCGGTGCCGAAGGATTGCAAAAGCTGGAAGGAAATAAGGATATTATTGTGGTGATAAGCGATATGAAAATGCCCGGAATGAACGGGATTGAGTTTATTACCCAAGCCAAAGCCAACTACCAGCACATTGCCTATTTTATATTAACAGCTTTCGACATCAATAAGGAAATAAAGGAGGCGCTCGACCAACACCAGATAAACCGCTATTTTAATAAGCCGTTTAATATTCAGGAAATTGACGGAGCCATTCAGGAGTTTTTACGGAGCCTATAACCGATACACGGTCAAAGTAAAATTTTTAAAGAGGGTGTCCCAAAAGTAATATGCATTTACCAAAAACTTACAGAATATAAGTAATCTTCAAAAAAGGAACGCTCCTGCCTGGCCGGTAGACAGGGATGACGCGGATTTTGACTGATTTTCACAGATCTTATTAGCGTAAATCAGTTTTTTCAGCGTTATCCGTGTTCTATCCCTTTTAATTTGAAAGCAGATGGTTTAAATCTTTTGCTTTTTAGACAGCTTCTTTTTCATTATAATGCTCCGGGCTTAATTCCCCGCGTACTATTTATTTGCAGTATAAACGTGGTAGTAGGTTTAATTCACCACAAAAGTCCGGCTGTATTGCTTATCCTTGTAACTTATTTTGTAAAAGTAAACACCGGGGCCCAAATCAGCAATGTCAAATCGATGGCGGTTAAAGCCGGCACCTGAGACCCGATCGTAAAGTACAGCCTTTATTTTTCCGTTGGTGTCGTATAGGTTGATGCTTAGCCGGGCATCGGTCGGGATAAGGTATTCCACCACCAGGTAATCTTCAGCCGGGTTGGGATACGATGGCAGCATTTTAAAGGCATCTTCCAAAGCCAGACAGATTTCGTTGTTTTCTAAAAATTCATCGGCGTAAGCCAAATCGAAAGCATTAACACAAATATGTGTCAAGGGATTATTGGCATCCAGCGGAAGCTGCGTGGCAAATTCATGGAGGTAGGTTTGTCCCGAGTACAAGGTGGTTTTTAATTCTTCGCGTAAGGGCGGGCTTCCCTGGGCGTGCAGTTGCAGTACAATTTGCTCCAAATCGAGGGTTCCCTGGTTTTGCAATAAAGCCCAGACTTTAAGGTAGCCCGAAGTAAGTTCGGTTTTAAGATCGAGCACCTGCAAATCGACCCGGGGAACAATGCCCCGAATGCTTCCAAAGAAAGATGCGTTGCAGCCTTCGGCTGATGTGGCGCTGAGTTGCACGGTATACGAGCCGCTGTCAACATAAGTGTGTTGGGGATGTGTTTCTTCAGAACCAGCGCCATCGCCAAAATCCCATAGATAGCCGGCAGCTCCCTTCGATTGGTTATTGAAGCTTACCATCAGGGGAACCGGCCCTTTGTTAATCGAAGTTTCGAAACGGGCAACAGGGAGCGGGTGCACCGTTAATATACCTCCGACAGAATCGGAACAGGCCTGGTTATCGGTAACCGAAAGATTAATATGATAAGTTCCGGGATAAGCAAACGAAACGAAGGGGCTTTGTTTGCGAATGGTACCCAGGGAATCAATTTTCCACACCCATTCGGAAATAGCACCCGAACTGCTCTCGCTCAGGTCAGTAAGTACTACCGGAGCGTTTACACAAGTGACCGGCAATTCGAAACGGGCCGTAGGATTTGGATTAACCGTAAGGGTTTTGCTTACGATGCTGCTGCAATGATTTGAGGTCTGGGTGGTACGCAGACTTACCTGATAGCTTCCGGTTTCGGCATAGGTTTTTTCCGGACTGCTTAGTTGGCTTCCCGTGCCATCACCAAAATCCCAGCTGTATTCCAGGGGAAGGTTCAAGAAGCTGATGGACTGGTCGCTAAATGCTACGGGTAAACCCTGACAAGCGGGGCCGAAGCTAAAATCGCTCAGGGGCCCTGGTTTTATATCGATGTTTTGTATCAGGGTATCGTAGCAACCCAGGTCGGAGCGCACCACCAGGTGCACCGGATGTGCTCCCGCTGTAGCAAAGGTAAATTCAGGACTGGCCTGGGTTTGTACCGAACCATCGGGGAAAGTCCATTGCCACTGGTTTACCTCGCCCGAAGTTGAAAAGCTGTTTTCGGAAAAGCTTACCGGGGTATTGGAACATGCCGTTAAGGGTGTGAATGCCGCCTGGGGTAAGGCGTGAATTTGTATGGTTTTTTGCCCGCTGTTGCTGCAAAGCAACTCGTTGCGAATGCTTAAGCTTACGGTATATTCCCCCGCATCTTCGTAACGGTGTTCCGGGGCTTTTTCATTGGATTGTGTTCCATCACCAAAATCCCAAACCCAGTTTATAATGTCGGAGCCATCGGGCGAAAGCGACAAATCAGCAAACAGGGCGCTGTCCTTATGACAAAGCTGCGTCACCGAAAAATCAGGCTGGGGTGCAATGCCTTGTATGGTCAGGTTTATGGTATCGATACCCACACAGCCCCGTGCATTGGTAGCCGTTACAGCATACAAGCCACTGGTTTCGGCTTGTAAATATTCCAGTGTAGAACCATCGCTCCAAAGATAGCTTTGCGCCTCATTTGATCCGTTTTGTAGATACAGGCGATTGCCCAGACATAAGGTGGTATCCGCACCCAGCGAAAGCTCTTTGGGGAATTCATCAACGTTTATTGTTATGGTATCGGAGTGCCATTCATTACCCAGGCTGTCGCGAATAATCAACCAATAGGCTCCGGGTTCGCTAATATTCAAAACAGGTGTACTTTGTCCGTTGCTCCATTCAAAACTATAGTTGCCCGCAAGCTGTAGATCCCATATAAGCGTATCATAACGGCAAAGCTCCGCCGACGCTATTTGCTGTGGCTGGGGATAACTCACGGTTATAGAATCCCTGCTGGTAAATCCGAAGATATCCGTAACTTCGACGGCATAAGTTCCTGATTTATTAACGGTAATAGCAGAGTCAGAAGAAATGGAATCGCCATTGATTGACCAGCGGTAAGAAGTAAACCAGGGTTTGTAGGCGGAGATGGTGGTATCACAAAAACCATTAATAACGATATCGGCACCCAGGTTAACGGGAGGGCTGTATTTGTTATAAATGTATTGTTCAATCTGAACCGATTCCAAAGAATCCAGCACTTTGTCATAAGCAATTATTTCCCCGATTGCTCCATTGAGAAAATAAAGACCGGCATTGGTGCCGAGCGTATTATTATAGGCGCCTAAAAGAAAATGGTAATTGTTGTCCATGTTTATTTCAGCCGGAGTGTCCTTGCTTCCTTTAATTTTACTGTTAATGAATATGTGATTTTTCCCCTCAATAAGGTCTGTTTCTAAACGGATTAGCTCCCATTGGGGTTTATTACCACCTACGCTAAGGGTAAAATCTGCTGAAGTATAATAGAAGCTTTTTAATGTGTTTTCATAAAACAGGGCATGCCTGTTAGTGGCATCTGCCGCTTTGCTTTTGGCATAAAAGGCTCCTGAACTTAGGTTGCTTTTCCCAAGAATAAACAGGGTTCTTCCCTGCGGTTTAATGTCAGCGGTGTCGCCCGCGGTAAGGAAATCGTTACTGCCATCAAAAGTAATAACAGGAATGTTAGGAAAGGTTGGGTCTGTTTTTAAAAGTGGGCGCTTTGATGGTTCCACCTGTTCCCAAGACAGGGTGTTTAAAGAAGCGTCTGTCCAGGAAATAACCGTATCGCCACTGGTTTGCAAATAGGGTTCATTGGGTTTAAGCCAAAATCCGATATTGTTAATGAATAAAGGACCTGAAAGATCGAAGGCATTCGCAACCACCTCTTGGTATTGGCCGCATTCGTTAAGGGTATACACATTCCAGAAATAGGAGCCCTCATCGGAAAAACTGACCGTATAGGTTGTATCCATTAAATCGATGGAATCTATTAAGGTGGAAAAGTCACTAACATCAGAAAGAATGAATCGATAGGCTTTGGCTTCTTGAACCGAAGACCAGGAGAAGGTAATGGCCGTATCCTGAACATTAGCATCCTGTGTTGGAAAGAGTTTTGTTGTGGATGAAACTAAAGGGAACGAGGAGCTAACTGCTATATTTGTAAAAGTAGAATCGGAACAAGCGAATTGATTTGTAGCCTTAAGCCAGACCTCGTATAAGCCTTCCGTATCATATATGTGTGAAGGGGAAATTTCTGTAGAAATCTGGTTGTCACCAAAGCTCCATAAGAAGCTGTTATAAGCCGTGTCTGTGGTTGTGTTTATATACGAAGCCGTAGAACCAAAACAATTATTAGCACCATTTTGGATAATAAAAGAAGTTTCTGGAACGGAATTTACGATAATACTGTCGATCGAGAAACTGGCGCAACCAGAGTTTGCCGTTGCGGTAAGTGTTACTACAAAAGTGTCTGCTTGTGTATAAAGGTGTCTGGGCTCGGCAAGTGCTGTCGTCTGGCCATCTCCAAAATTCCACAGGTAAGAATCTATGGTATCAGGTAGAGGAACCGTAGATACGTTAACAAAGGAGGTGCTATCACCCAGGCAAACGGTGTCAGCAGTAAAAGTAACAGCAGGAGCTTCCCCCGAAAGGGAAAAGAAGGCTGAGTCTGAAGCCACACAGCCCCGGTTATTGGTTACCGAAACGCTGTAGGAGCCCTCACTGTTAATGCTGATGTAGCTTTGAGTACTTCCGGTGTTCCAAAGCCAGCTTTGAATGGAATCCCCTTGTTGGCTTAGGGTTACCGTTTCTCCCTTGCATAAGGCGCGGTCGGGGCCTAAACTGTTTTGTGCCGGGAAGCTGTCAATGGTTATGGTAAGTGTATCGGAATAAAAAACACAGCCTCCGGCACCTGATGCTTTAAAGGCGTATTTTCCGGCATTTGAAAGATAAATGAAGGATGTGGTAACAGGACTTCCCAACCACTCGAAGGAATAATAGTTGTCCAGTCCGGAATCCCAAAGCAGGGAATCGCCCAGGCAAAGAGTGGTGTCGGAAAGTGAAACAGGAATCGGATAGGAAACTTTGATTTGGTCGGTGGATTGATTACCAAAAATATCAGTTACAGTAAGGCTATAGGTTCCGCTTTGACTGACAGTAATGGCGGAGTCGGAGCTACCGTTACTCCAGAGGTAGGAGGTAAACCAGGGTTTGTAGGCGGAGATGGTGGTATCACAAAAACCATTAATAACGATATCGGCACCCAGGTTAACGGGAGGGCTGTATTTGTTATAAATGTATTGTTCAATCTGAACCGATTCCAAAGAATCCAGCACTTTGTCATAAGCAATTATTTCCCCGATTGCTCCATTGAGAAAATAAAGACCGGCATTGGTGCCGAGCGTATTATTATAGGCGCCTAAAAGAAAATGGTAATTGTTGTCCATGTTTATTTCAGCCGGAGTGTCCTTGCTTCCTTTAATTTTACTGTTAATGAATATGTGATTTTTCCCCTCAATAAGGTCTGTTTCTAAACGGATTAGCTCCCATTGGGGTTTATTACCACCTACGCTAAGGGTAAAATCTGCTGAAGTATAATAGAAGCTTTTTAATGTGTTTTCATAAAACAGGGCATGCCTGTTAGTGGCATCTGCCGCTTTGCTTTTGGCATAAAAGGCTCCTGAACTTAGGTTGCTTTTCCCAAGAATAAACAGGGTTCTTCCCTGCGGTTTAATGTCAGCGGTGTCGCCCGCGGTAAGGAAATCGTTACTGCCATCAAAAGTAATAACAGGAATGTTAGGAAAGGTTGGGTCTGTTTTTAAAAGTGGGCGCTTTGATGGTTCCACCTGTTCCCAAGACAGGGTGTTTAAAGAAGCGTCTGTCCAGGAAATAACCGTATCGCCACTGGTTTGCAAATAGGGTTCATTGGGTTTAAGCCAAAATCCGATATTGTTAATGAATAAAGGACCTGAAAGATCGAAGGCATTCGCAACCACCTCTTGGTATTGGCCGCATTCGTTAAGGGTATACACATTCCAGAAATAGGAGCCCTCATCGGAAAAACTGACCGTATAGGTTGTATCCATTAAATCGATGGAATCTATTAAGGTGGAAAAGTCACTAACATCAGAAAGAATGAATCGATAGGCTTTGGCTTCTTGAACCGAAGACCAGGAGAAGGTAATGGCCGTATCCTGAACATTAGCATCCTGTGTTGGAAAGAGTTTTGTTGTGGATGAAACTAAAGGGAACGAGGAGCTAACTGCTATATTTGTAAAAGTAGAATCGGAACAAGCGAATTGATTTGTAGCCTTAAGCCAGACCTCGTATAAGCCTTCCGTATCATATATGTGTGAAGGGGAAATTTCTGTAGAAATCTGGTTGTCACCAAAGCTCCATAAGAAGCTGTTATAAGCCGTGTCTGTGGTTGTGTTTATATACGAAGCCGTAGAACCAAAACAATTATTAGCACCATTTTGGATAATAAAAGAAGTTTCTGGAACGGAATTTACGATAATACTGTCGATCGAGAAACTGGCGCAACCAGAGTTTGCCGTTGCGGTAAGTGTTACTACAAAAGTGTCTGCTTGTGTATAAAGGTGTCTGGGCTCGGCAAGTGCTGTCGTCTGGCCATCTCCAAAATTCCACAGGTAAGAATCTATGGTATCAGGTAGAGGAACCGTAGATACGTTAACAAAGGAGGTGCTATCACCCAGGCAAACGGTGTCAGCAGTAAAAGTAACAGCAGGAGCTTCCCCCGAAAGGGAAAAGAAGGCTGAGTCTGAAGCCACACAGCCCCGGTTATTGGTTACCGAAACGCTGTAGGAGCCCTCACTGTTAATGCTGATGTAGCTTTGAGTACTTCCGGTGTTCCAAAGCCAGCTTTGAATGGAATCCCCTTGTTGGCTTAGGGTTACCGTTTCTCCCTTGCATAAGGCGCGGTCGGGGCCTAAACTGTTTTGTGCCGGGAAGCTGTCTATGGTTATGGTAAGGGTATCGCTTTTTAGGGTATATCCCAAACTATCTGTAATGGTAACAAAATACCGTCCCGCTTCTTTAATGGTTATTGTACTGCTTATTTGCCCATTGTTCCAAAGGTGCGTATAGTTGGTGGAGAGTCCACTGAACCAAAGCAAAGAATCTCCAAGACAAAGTGTTGTATCTTTTGTTAAGGTTGGATACTGTAATTTAGAAAATGTGATGTTGACCGTATCCTGCTGTACCCACCCAAAATTACCCGTTACGGTTAAATGATACCTGCCATCAGTATTTATTATTATGTTTGGTGTAGTTTCCCCGGTAGACCAGGCATAGCTTTGATAGGAAGCGTTTGATTTAAGCTCATAAGGGCCAAAACCATAAACTTCTCTGTCCTGACCTAAATCAAGAATCGGATTATATTTGGCCTTTAAGTAGTTTTCGACACTCGTTATTTCTGTTTCGGTTAGCGTGCGATTGTATATTAAAATTTCTGCAATATCCCCGTTCAGGTAATATCCGGGATAGGGAGGAGTG
Organism: Salinivirgaceae bacterium; assembly: GCA_050179685.1. Lineage (GTDB taxonomy): Bacteria > Bacteroidota > Bacteroidia > Bacteroidales > SZUA-534 > GWE2-40-63. The sequence continues at coordinate 341,424 of JBFXEW010000001.1, read as the reverse complement.
GTGCCCGAACTGTTATTGTAAGCCCCGATTAAAAAGGTATAGGATGAATTCATATCGGTGCTTGATGGAATGGTTAGGGACTTTTTCTCGAGGCCATTAACCCGCACCTTGTTTTTTAAATTGATGAAATCGGTTTGGCTGGTTATGAGTTCATAGCTGCCTAAGGGATAAGCAAAGGAAACGTTAGCTACTGCGGTACTGTGAAATAAATAAACCAGGTTGTTGTTTTCGTAAAGTACCCCATATCGTTTTGTAGCTCCCCCGGCCAACGATTTGGCTATAAATGCTCCGGTTTTGAAATTGCTTTTTCCCACCACAAAAAAGGTGGCCCCTTCGGGAGCTATATCACAAATATCACCACCGGCGAGGTAATCACTGGTGCCATCGAAGCGAAGAATGGCTCGGTTATTTAAGGCCTGATTTACTTGTGTCGGTTGAGCTGTGGAAAGGGGCTGAAGCAGGTGGTTGCTGTTTCCCGAGAGATCGGTCCATTGTGACACGGTATTATCCGGATTTTTGATAACACTGTCGGCAAGCAACCACAGTTGCAAACCCGGATAATTCGGCAATAGGGTGTCCTGACCTAGCACAGAAAATCCGGCCAGGAGACTTAAAAAAAAACAAAAAAGCGCCTTTCGCATAGAGGTAGTCTTAGTGCAAGGAACAAATATACGGGTAATTGTATAATTTGTTGGGGCTTCTGGTCTAAAGATTCCCTTACTTAATCAAAAAAGGGGAATGTTGATTTTCAGTTTAGGGGTAGGTTTACGCTAAAAAAATAGGACAGGGAGAAAAAATAACCGGGGATTGCTCCCCGGAACTTTGGTTTTTAGCTTTCGTTTTCTGCTGGTTCTTCTTCTATAGGTTCGCCTTGTAAATACCTAAAAGTTACCCCATAAGTTTTCATAATTCGACGCATGCTGGCTTCGTCTTTTTTCCGCAAGAAGTAACGCAAATCAGCAATAATTTGTCCAATTACCTCGTCCACCTGCGGGCGTAACTGTTCAACAGTTTCCTGGGCCTGGTCGTAATCGCGGTCGGCAATAGCTACATCGCCACTTTCTTTGGTTGCTTCATCGAGCGCGGCCTGAATCTCGGCTACGGTTGGACAGGCCAGGCTGGCATAACCCTTGGCCACAGCTTCGGCATCACCGGCAATCACTTTTTGGGCGATATCGAGCCAGGCTTCATTGTTCGATGGTTTGGGGACGGAACCACTAAGGGGTAATTGATAGTAGGTGAGTACCTGCGCCGGTTCGTTTAAGCGGTGAACCCGGCGCTTTATTATTTCCCAGGCATCGCGAATATGGGTTTCCAACCGATTCAGGGCTGTGTTTTTCTGATCAAGTTCCAGGGATCGTTCACTGAGTTTTGTAGTAACTACATTCTGGGCCGTCCGGAATCCCGGGATTACTGCTTCTGCACTGGCCAGCGTTTCGTCGGTCAGGTAGTGGTGGTTGTTGGCTTTGTCTTTTTTAGCCGTGTCGATGGCCCGGTCTATAAACACCAGACGAGCCTGATCGCTTAGAGGATAGATTAATACGGGCATAATTACAAATTTTAGTTAACACTTATCAAAATTAAGTTAATTTGCTAATTTGTTCCGTATGTTATGCAACACAAAAACAAAAGAGCATGATTGGGTGAGCTTTGAGCCTTTATCTATTGAGTTTATCGAATCGTTTTGAGTTCGTGTGACGACAAACTAATGTAGAATTTAGACAAAGATAAAAAGATTGCCCGGCTGCTATAGCGCCAGGGCTTTTTGTTTGTGAATAAGGGATTACTGCCCGGGCAGTGGTGCATTTTGCATCCTAAAATGGATGCCTGCTGCAGCAGTGAAGGTAAAAAAATTTTTTTAAGGGCTACTGCTCCAGCAGGAGTCGATTTCTGACTCACTTTTCCCCTACTGCTGCAGCAGAAGCTGTTTTTTATGGTGAAAAATCCCCTACTGCTGCAGCAGGATGCGATTTGTTACGCAACTTTTGCACTCCTGCTGGGGAAGGTGTTGATATTTATGTATTTAGACATCCACAATTCGGGGTGTTGTACGCATGGCCGAATCAAGGCAGGAATGGTCAAAAGCACAACGAAGTGTAGATGCATTGATTCCGGATTGGCTTTCGCCCTTAATCCAAAGCGTTTCGTGGAAAAGCTTGTAGTTGGTTTATTAAGTATATTAACTTTGTCAACTAACTTTTTGTGGTGAAGAATAAAAATTGTTTGATGGAGTTGGAAATTTGTTTTTACACAAAGTTATTTATGTTTTTTTATTTTATTTCTGCTTATTTCTTCCGATTTTTAGGTTTTAGTTATCTGATAAATGAGTTAAAAGACTTACGATCTTAATTGCCATGGATAAAAAGATAACAGTTACCCAGCCTTTTATGCCTCCCCTGGAGGAGTTTCAACCCTATTTGCAAAAGATATGGGAAAATAAGTGGTTGACCAATAATGGGGAATTCCACCAGCAATTGGAACAAGAGCTGTGTGAATACTTGGGAGTAAAGTATATTTCCTTATTTGCCAATGGCGCGCTGGCCCTTATGACGGCTTTGCAATGCCTGCGTATTACCGGGGAGGTAATTACCACCCCCTTTAGTTTTGTGGCCACCACCCATTCGCTTTGGTGGAATAACATTAAACCGGTATTTGTGGATATTGATCCGGTTTATGGTAATTTGGATCCCGATAAGATAGAAGCAGCCATTACCCCGCAAACCACGGCCCTAATGCCGGTTCATGTATATGGGAACCCTTGTCAACACGATAAAATTCAGCGTATCGCCGAAACCTATAATTTAAAACTGATTTATGATGCCGCCCATGCCTTTAACGTAAGGCAAAACGGACAAAGCATTTTAAATTGGGGCGATTTGTCGGTATTAAGTTTTCATGCCACTAAGGTGTTTAATACCTTCGAAGGCGGGGCTATTGTTTGTCACGATGCCACTACCAAAAAACGCATCGACGATTTAAAAAATTTTGGTATTCATGATGAAGTTACGGTGGTGGCTCCGGGCATCAATGCCAAGATGAATGAGGTGCAGGCGGCTTTTGGCTTATTGCAGTTAAAGTATATGGACGAAAGCATTGCTAAGCGAAAAGCGCTTGCCGAAGTGTACCGAAAGGAACTCCGTGGCGTGAAGGGATTGCGCTTTCAAAGTGACAGGGATGGGGTGCTGCATAATTATTCCTATTTTCCGGTTTTTATCAGCGAGGATTATCCGCTTTCCCGGGATGCTTTGTATGAAAAACTTAAAGAAAAGCAGGTGTTTACCCGACGCTATTTTTATCCCCTGATATCCGATTTTTCTACCTACCGCGCTTTGCCCAGTGCTCATCCCGATAATTTGCCTGTGGCAAAACGTCTGGCAGAGCAGGTGCTTTGTTTGCCGATATATCCGGATTTGGGGATTGAAGAGGTTGAAAACATTTGTAGTCGTATAAAGAATTTTTAACCATGAGTAACTCGTTTTATACACCAGAAGAATTAAGGGACTTAGGATTTAAATCAATAGGTAGGGATGTCCTTATTAGCCGTTTTGCCCGTTTTTATGGTGCAGCCAATATGGTTTTGGGAAATAATGTGCGGATTGATGACTTTTGCCTTTTATCGGGTGAAATAACATTGGGAAACCACATTCACATTTCAGCCTATTGTGCCTTGTATGGGGGGGGAGGCATAGAAATAGGGGACTATTCCGGGTTAAGTCCGCGCTGTTCCTTATTCTCTGCTACCGATGACTTTAGTGGAGATTATCTTATCGGACCACAAAATCAAAAGGAGCATACCCGTGTGATTCAGGGAAAGATAATATTAAACCGTTTTTGTCAGTTGGGTGCAAATACCGTTGTTTTACCCCGGGTTGAGTTTGGTGAGGGTTCGGTTACCGGGGCCATGAGTCTTGTAAATAAATCAACAGCACCATGGAGTATTTATGCCGGAAGCCCGGCCAGGTATATAAAAGACAGAAATAATAAATTATTAAACTTCATCGATGAATAAGCCTTTGCTTTCAATAGCATCTATTACCTACAATCACCAAAAATACATTGCACAGGCTATTTAAAACAACTTGAAATAAAAGGTATATCTAATATTATAAGCAAAAAATGAATTTACACCTCTCAACCGACGATAAATTTCTTGATTATTTTATTGAAAATGCCGAAAGGTACTCACAAACAAAAAACACATATGTTGTTCTTAGTAGGAACGACAAATTAATTTATACAAAGAGCAAAAGGGTTATACATATACAACCTACCGTTGAAAACTTTAAATACATTTATAATAAACTTTTTGATATAAAACGTGTGTATTTGCATGGTTTAACTGAGATATATGCAGATATGGTATTTGCATGCAATTTGCATGAAAAGCATAGGTTGATTTGGCTTTTTTTTGGACATGAAGTTTTTGATTTACAAGAATATCGAGAAAGCCTGTTTTTGCCCGAAACAAAAAAATACTATCATAAAAACGAAGATACGATATTTCGTTTTTCACTAAATCCTATTCAATTGCGACGAAACTTTATTAATTACAATCATTACAAAAAGAAACAAAAATTACGGGAAGATAAATTGAAACGATTAATATGCTCCATCCATGTTTTTGCACATTTTATTAAGGAGGATTATGAAATGTTTGTTAAACCCTTAAACCCAAAAATTGAATTTATCGAATGGAATTATATTGGGAATAATCAATTTTTATTTTTACCAATCCCCTATAAAAAATTAGAATTGCAATCTACGACGATCATGTTAGGTAATTCTGCCTCAATTTTTAACAATCATCTGGATGGACTGATGCATTTGAAAACATATATAGATAGTAAGAACATAAACAAAATAATCTGTCCATTATCCTATTCTGGAAAGGTTAATTATGTTGAAACGGTTAAAGCTTATGGAAAATTCTTATTTGGAGACAAGTTCATACCACTTGATAAATTTTTACCAAAAGAAGATTATTTCAAACTCTTGAACGAAATAGATATTGCTGTATATTTCAATCTGAGATCACAGGCTGCCGGTAATATTCTTTATTTCATAAAAAATAACATTCCGGTCTTTATGCATCCTGAAAATACTTTATTTAAATCTCTACAGGAGTCTGGGTTTATGATAGACACTATAAATGACTTAGGTAAAAATGAGTTGTATTTAAGTCAAGAAAATAACAAAATAACGTTGGATAAGGTGTTTGGAGAAGCTGCAATGAACAAAAAATATAAAAACCTGCTATCGACAAACGGAACCGTTGATTTTGTCAAAGAGTAAGCATAAATTAATTATTCAAATAATATACAATGAAAAACAGAATTAAAAAGTTAATACCTATCTCTATTAAAAAGTTCCTTTATGCCAGATACCTGTACAAAATTAAAGAAGAAAACAGGGCGATATCTGAAAAAATTCCCAAATATTGCCTTAAACCCGAGCATGTTCAGCACTTGAAAGTGCTTGCTGACAGGCAAGAATTGCTAAAATATTTACCACAAGAAGGTATTGTGGCAGAGCTTGGAGTAGATCAGGGTGAATATTCTGCGGCGATTTATAAAATAAATAAGCCTAAAAAATTTCATTTAATAGATGCCTGGGATAGTAGCCGATATAATAAACAAAAACAAGAGCTTGTTGAAACAATGTTTGCTGAACAATTAAGTAGAAAGGATGTGGAAATAAACCTAGGTCTTTCTACTGAAATTGTACATAGTTTTGATGATCAATATTTTGACTGGATTTACATTGATACTGATCATTCCTATAAAGTTACAAAAGAGGAATTAGAACTTTGGGGACCTAAAATCAAACAAGGTGGAGTAATTGCCGGACATGATTTTATTATAGGAAACTGGAACGAAATGAAACGTTACGGAGTCATTGAGGCCGTTCAGGAGTTTTGTGTAAATTATAATTGGGAGCTGGTTTATTTAACGGCCGAGTTTCATAAGGCACCAAGCTTTGCTATAAAGAAAACATAGATACCAGTTTTTACAAATGGCATATACTTCAAACGATAAAATACGCTCTGGTGGTATCTGGAGTTTTGTGCAAAACGGCGGCAATCAAATTATTGGTTTTTTGCTGGGCATTGTTCTGGCAAGGCTGTTAATGCCCGAAGATTTCGGAATGATGGCCATGGTGATGGTCTTCATAGGTTTTGCTGGATTTTTACAACAGTTCGGGTTTAATCAGGCTCTCATTCAAAATCAAAAGGTTGATACTACCGATTATTCTACGGTATTTTGGTTTAATACAGGCACTGGTATTATACTATTTGGGCTCTTTTTTTTCGGCTCCGAAGTAGTAGCTCGTATTTATGATAATGGCACATTAGATGGATTGACCAAATATTTAGCCTTCAATTTTTTGTTCAATGCCTTGAGTAGCGTACAAGGTACTATTTTAACCAAGCAGTTTGCGTTTAAAAAACTGGCAATAATTAATCTCAGTTCTAATTTAATTATGTACGTAGTTGCCATTCCAATGGCTATTATGGATTTTGGTGTAATATCCCTTGTGTGGGGAGGCATTATGCAAAACCTTAGTAAAGCCATTGCTTTATGGATCAGTTCAAACTGGAAACCGGTACTTGTTTTTTCAAAAACTTCTTTCAAGAAATTATTCAAATTTGGCATTTTTGTCTTTTTGCAAACCCCTTTAGGTTATATTTCCCGAAATGTGGATACATTTATGATTGGGAAATTGGCTGGTGATGCAAGTTTGGGTTTGTATAATAAAGCCTATCAAATTATGTTGCTTCCATTAAATAACATATCCAATTCATTTAAACAGGTTATGTTTCCGGCTATGTCCGAGGCACAAAAAGACCGGGAAAGATTACAAATGCTCTTTTTACGCAGCACGCGAATTGTTGCATTTATTAGTTTTCCTATAATGTTTGGATTATGGTCAGTGGCCGAGCCTTTTATTCTCGGAGTATATGGGATAAATTGGGGAGGAACTATTCCATTATTAAAGGTTTTGGTTTTTGTAGGTGCTTTTCAAAGTTTGATTACTTTCGTGGGGACAGGTTATTATGCCCTGGGTAAACCGCAAATACAACTTTATTTAGATATTATTACTACACCAATTTTAATCGCTGTTTTTTATTTTGGTTATATTTTTAGTGGTTTATTAGGTGTGGTTTGGTTTTATTTTATTTTTACACTAATTGTAGGTAGTGTTGCATTAGGAATTCTGTTTCATCTATTCAAATTACCAGCCAACGTTTTCTTACTCAACCTTGCACCTGTATTTTTGACATCTGTGTTTATGGCTCTTGTGGTAAAAGGTTTTAGCTTTTTACCGCTTTTAATAGCCTTACCCCAAATTGCGCAGCTATTATTATTAGCTTTCTTGGGTGCATTTACCTATTTAGCTCTGAACATGGCTTTTAAAATTGAAGCCTTTTTTGATTTTGCCAACCAAATTCAAGCAATTAAAAAATTACCATTGTTGAGGTGGTATTTTAGGAATTATGGAAAATAGTAAAACCAATCAGAAATCACTCGTGTGCATAACCAGTTGTAATCGGCTGAGTGATGTAAAAAAATATATTTGGGATTATATAAATTTTTGCAATAAAAATGAGGGTTTTGACTTTTTGCTTGCATTAGATGGAAATAATGAAGATTATATTCAATTTTGCAATGCGTATGAAATACCTCTTTTGTATTCTGAAGAAAGAGAGGGGGTTGGCTTGTCGAAAAACAGGGTTATAACTAAATTTCCCAATTACAATTACTATTTTTTTATTGAAGACGACATTGAGTTGCTCGATTCTTCAATTTTTGCTTTACACATTGATGTTTCAAAGGAAACAGGCTACCCACATTTTATATCATCAGGTATTCAGCATATTATTGGGTCGTTTCATACAGTAAATAATAAGAAAATTATAAAAGCAGAGTTTGGAGGCGGCACTTTTAACTTTTTTACAAAAGCGGGTCTTATTCAGGCAGGTGGTTGGCACACTGTTTTTGCAAAACATAAACGATACGGACATACAGAACATACTTATCGTTTTTACAATGCAGGATTGCAACCTGCCCCTTTTTTGTTAATTGAAGAAACCCAAAAGATGACCCTTATCCATCCTGCCCCCCATGTAACACAACCTCAAAAAAGAGATGTGGATGATCGGTTTATTAAAGATGAGGGTGAATTGTTCCATAAAAAATTAGAACATTATCCCGTAAAGACCTTGTCCCCATATTTTTTTAATGGGTTTGATAAGAATTATAACGATACAGCTGCGAAATTTTTACAAAAAAAGCAAAATCGAAGGTATCCGCTACTAAAAGGGATTAAAAGACGAAAAGCATTAGCAGAATATTATTTTCTTCATTTGGGATTCTGTAATAGCTTTCGCTGTAGATTAAGAATAATATCAATAACATTTTTTTATTATCCTTTGTATAGGAATTTAATTGACTTCTTTACTGTGAGAATTAAGTCCTATACGACAAGAATTTATTCTTTTTTTTCAAAAAAATTAATTTATGATCAAAAATAAAGGTGTAAGGGATTACTATAATAAGTATGTTGAACGCCAGCAAAGGATAGGTGTAAATGCCCGTCACCATTCAATTATGCAAAAACTAATCGATGCAGGATTACTGAAGCATCATAAAGTTTTGGAAATTGGCTGTGGTATTGGTACCCAATCGGGATTAATTTTAAAATACTTATCCCCAACGGGCGCATTAATTTCGTATGATTTAAGTGAAAAAAGTATTGAAATAGCTCAAAAGAAGTATTCAAAACATAAGAATGTTCAATTTATTTGTGCCGACCTAACCGAATACAATATTGAGGGAGCTTTCGATGTAATAGTACTGCCTGATGTAATTGAACACATTCCCTTAGAAAAACACCCCATACTTTTCGATAAATTACGGAAGGTGTTAAAACTCGATGGGTTTATGTTTATTCATATCCCATTTCCCTTTTATCAGGATTGGTTGCATAAAAACAGGCCCGAGTTACTACAAATTATCGATCAACCGGTTCACCTTTCTCTGCTATCGGATAATTTAACCCAAAGCGGTTTTTTTATTCAGGAACTTAAAAATTATAGCGTATTCACAAAACCTTATGACTATCAATATATTGTATGTAAACCTTTGCACATTTTAAACGATTTTGTGGACATTAAACAAAAAATTACATTTTGGGATAAGGTTAAATATAAAATCAGGCGCCTTGGACAAAAACAATAAAATAGTACTGCTATTTACCGGTGAATTCCCTTATGGTAAAAAAGGGGAACCTTTTTTGGAGGTTGAAATTGGTTATTTGGCAAAGCACTTTAACCATGTATATGTATTTCCTCGAATTAAAACTAAAAAAGTAAGGTTTTTGCCAAAAAACGTTACTGTTCAGAATGATTTAATCTACCCCCCGTTTGTATTAAGGAAACAAGCTGTTTTGTTAATCCTAAGTGCATTTTTTGCTGTTTTAAAAGAAGCCGGGCAAACAAAAGGCGGTTACCGGTATTTTCTCCATTTAAAGCATTTTTTATATACATGGATAGATGCCAAAAAAGCAGCAACTCAACTAAAACAGTGGATGGACATTAATTTGCAAAAAAACATGCTTTGTTATACTTACTGGTCCGATACGGCATTGCTGGCTTTAAGCCTGTTAAAAAAACAAAACCAACAATTAAGAATTATTACCAGAACCCATAGGTTCGATTTATATGACGACCGAAATATGGGTAATCATGTCCCTTACAGGTTAACAAAATACAAAGCGGTTGATGCAGTTTATTGCATCAGCAGGCACGGAAAGCGTTATTTGGAGAATAAGTTGCCCAAAAAATACCATGGCAAACTGGCTCTTTCCTATCTTGGTGTAAATCCACCGGCGGAGGCTACAAAAAAGACTAATCCTGAAATTCCACTGCTGGTTTCATGTGCCCGAATGGAACCTTTTAAACGCATTAGTATGATACCGGAGATACTAAAAAATGTTACTGTTCCGCTTAAATGGGTGCATTTTGGCGATGGCCCGGAATTTGATTTGGCGCAACAAAAAATTAAAGAATTACCCCCACATATTCAAGTTACTTTAATGGGACAGCTCACCAATAAAGAGATACATGATTTTTATCGTGATAATGAAATTGCTTTGTTTCTTTCATTAAGCAGCTCTGAAGGCTTGCCGGTAAGCATGATGGAGGCCATTAGTTATGGAATACCTATAATAGCAACTGGAGTTAACGGAGTTCCTGAAATTGTTACGGAGAAATCGGGGATACTTCTCGAACCTGATGAGTCGATAGAAAACATTGCAGATAAAATAGTAAATGTTATTACAGCAAATCCATTTAATCGTTCTGAGATTGTCGATTTCTATAGAACACACTTTAATGCCGAAACAAATTATGCTAATTTTGCTAAAGAGATATCTAACTTACTATGAGTTTTCTGTTAAAAAGAATAAAACGAAAAATTACTGATACAGCCATTCGCTGGACAGAATCGTTTAACCGCATTGATGAAAAGGCACAAATTCACCCAAGTGCTTTTATAAAAAATAGTAAGTTGTATGGGGCTATAATTATTGCTGAGGGAGTAAAGCTATATAAAACAGAAATTAGTGGAAATGTTGAAATTGGACGCTATTCTTCATTGTGGGGGCCAGGAATTCACCTGTTGTCTGGTATAAACCCGATCAAAATTGGAAATTTTTGTTCTATCGCACGAAACCTGACTATTCAGGAGTATTACCACGATTACAATAAGCTTACTACCTATTATATTGGCAGAAATGTTTTTAGAGATGACATTAAAAAGGAAATTAAAACGAAAGGTAGTGTGGTAGTTGGACATGATGTTTGGATAGGAGTAAATGTTACTGTTTTATCGGGAGTTACTATCGGTAATGGGGCAGTTATAGGTGCCGGATCCGTGATTACTAAAGATGTTCCTCCATTTGCCATAATGGGGGGAAACCCGGCTAAAATTATTAAATACCGTTTTAGCAAGGAGCGTATTGACGAAATAGAACAACTAAAATGGTGGGATTGGAATATGGCGCGAATTAAAGCAAATAGAAAGTTTTTTGAATAATGCATTTGGCCTATATTATATTAGCTCATAAAAACCCCGACCAACTGCACCGGTTGGTTTCACGCTTGCACCACCCCGATGATTATTTTTTTACTCATATTGAAAAAAAAGTTGATATAAAGCCCTTTCAAATTGTTTTTGAAAATTCAGGGTTCAATATAAAATTTATTACCAGACGGGAAAACGGTTGTAGGGGTAATCTGGGAATTGTTAAAGCGTCAATAAACTATTTAAAGGAGTTAATAGCTTCGGATATGGTTTTTACCCACACATCGCCACGCCCACGTTCTTTTTAACCCGATAATATATTATATGAATGCTTGATATAACCCGATAATTTATTACATTTGTTATCTATTAACCAGATAATTTGAATAGTAGTGATACAACGCACGCTAAAAAATGAGATTATAGAGCACCTTGGTAAAAAAGAGATTACCATAATTTCGGGGGCGCGGCAAGTGGGTAAAACCACTATGTTGCGCGAAATAATAGAGGAGCTGCGGGCACAACAACAAATGGTGCTTTTTTTAAACCTCGATATAGATGCGCATTCTGTATATTTTGTTTCACAAGAAACCTTGTTAAAAAAAATAGCCCTCGAAATCGGTTCTTCCGGCTATGTTTTTATCGATGAAATTCAGCGTCTCGATAATGCCGGGTTATTTTTAAAAGGACTTTACGACCGGAATCTTAATTACAAATTTGTGATTACTGGTTCGGGGAGTTTGGAATTAAAAGAGAAAATTAAGGAATCGCTGGCCGGGCGTAAGCGACTATTCGAAATGGAGCCCGTTACCTTTACCGAGTTTACCAATTATAAAACCAACTACAAGTATATTAATAATTTACCTCTGTTTTATGAGTTAGAAAAACAGCAAACTCAGGAATTGTTGCTCGAATATCTGAACTACGGGGGTTATCCCCGAATTGTGACCGAAACAACGCTTTCGGAAAAACTGAAATTAATGGATGAAATTTTCAGTAGTTATGTCGAAAAAGATTTGGTTTACCTCTTAAAGATTGAGCGCCCCGAGGTTTTTCACTTGTTAATAAGGCTGTTGGCATCACAAACCGGAAACATAATAAACCACAGCGAACTGGCAAGCCACTGTGGTTCGGCATTGCCTACCCTTAAGCGGTATTTGTATTATGCCGAAAAAACCTTTTGCATAAATTATGTTTCACCCTATTTTACCAACCCCTTAAAAGAACTTACCAAATCCCCTACCTACTATTTTTCCGATATTGGTTTACGTAACTTTGCTCTGGGCCAAATGGGCACCCTTTCGTTGCCCAATCAGTTGGGTTTTGTATTCCAGAACTTTGTGTTCAACCTTTTGAAAACTAAGTTCAATCAGAGCCATACCACCCTGCATTATTGGCGCACCACCGACAAAGCCGAAGTTGACTTTGTTGTAAAACGGCCATCAGCGATATTACCCATTGAGGTAAAATACAGCGAATTAAATACCCAAACTATTTCTCGATCGTTCCGTAGTTTTATAGCAAAATATAAACCCGCCGAGGCCTGGATTATTAATCGGAATTTTGAGTCAGAACTTAAAATAGATGAAACCAATATTCGTTTTTTACCCTTTTATAAAATCAACGAGCAATGAAGCAGGACTCCTTGTTATAAAAATATTTACAATTGATCGAGAATGCACTTGGCCTACATTATATTAGCACATAAAAATCCGGAACAAGTGTTTTGTCTGGTTTCGCGACAAAATAATCTGGATTTTCATTTTTAAAGATGTTAAAATGGACTTTTTTATAGTATAATAAGACTTAATAGTCGCTTTTGAAAACCGCATTGTGTTAGGAATGCATTGGAAAATGAAGTTAATTACAACCTTATAACTTAATAAGAAGGTTTTAGGATTATGAAGATATTAATTACAGGTGGTGCCGGATTTATAGGTTCACAATTGTGTAAAATAATTACAGACCAACATCAGGTTTTAGCGGTTGATAATTTCGATGATTTTTATCCAAGACAAGTCAAACTAAACAATTTGCTTTGGTCAAAGGGTGATTCTAATTTTCAACTATTTGAAGTAGATATTCGAGACAATTACCAAATGGAACAAGTTTTTAATACAAACTCCATCGATTTAGTAATACACCTTGCGGCCAAGGCCGGTGTTCGACCTTCGATGCAAAACCCATCGGAATATATTGATGTAAATATTAACGGAACAATAAATTTATTGAATTACATGAATAAATATGGAGTGAAAAAATTAATTTTTGCTTCTTCCTCTTCTGTTTATGGAGAGAATACCAAGGTACCATTTAATGAAAAAGATGACTTAAAATCTATAATTTCGACATACGCTATAACAAAAAAGACAGGTGAAGATTTGGTTAGAATGTATCATACCTTATATAAATTTTCGGTTGTTATTTTACGTTTTTTTACAGTTTATGGCCCGTCACAGCGTCCAGATTTGGCTATTTATAAATTTGTTGATTCCATTGTTCACGACAAGGAAATCTCAATTTATGGTGATGGCTCAACTGAACGTGATTATACCTACATTGATGATATAGTGGATGGGATAATTAAGGCTGCTGAATATTTAAGAGCTTCAAAAACCCCTGTTTTAGATATCTTTAATCTTGGAAACTCGTCACCGGAAAAACTTAGCAAACTAATTGAAACCATTGAGAATGTTTTAAATAAAAAAGCTAACAAAAGAGTTTTACCCCTACCAATTGGAGATGTTAAAAGCACTTATGCAGACATTTCAAAAGCAAAAAGGGTTTTAAAATATCAACCAATTACAAAGTTGGAAAAGGGAATTGAAACCTTTGTAACCTGGTATATGAGCCAATCATTATGAAAACAGCCTTTATTATTTTAGCACATAAGGAACCCCGGCAACTTGGTAAGTTAATTCGGTTAATAAAGACTGAAAAAAGTGGTGTTTTTGTTCATATTGATAAAAAATCAAATTTAGCTTCTTTTAAAAAGGCATTTTTAAAAGAAGGGGTTAATCCAGACTTTTTAATTCAAAAGATTAACATTGTATATTCAAGCTATAGATATATTGATGCTACGCTACTTCTATTACAGGAGGCTTTTCAGAGAGAATATAACTATTTTGTTTTACTTGGTGGGCAAGATTACCCATTAAAGCCAATAGGTGAAATACTTTATTTTTTTGAGCAAAACAGCAACACAAATTTTATCGAATATGAAGCAATACCAACGGATCGTTTGGGCTTAAAGGGACTTAATCGCACGAATAATTATTCGTTTATTGTTAATGGTAAGAATGAAACACTATTTCCCTGGAAAGGTCATGCAAGGGATTTATCGGTAAAGGGAAAAATACTTAATTTTGGTCTTTGGGTTTGGAATTTTGGAAAAACGACCCGAACGTTTCCATATAACTTGCAGCCCTATTATTCATCACAATGGTGGAACATATCACGAGAGGCTGTGGAACATATATTTAGGTTTTTGGTTAAACATCCAAAATACATTAAGTATCATAAACGAGCATTGCACCCAGAGGAGATGTTTTTTCAGAGTATTGTTTTAAACAACAGTATACTAAAGCAAAAGACAACAAATAATAATTTAAGATATATTAAATGGATTGATGGGAAAAAACATCCGGAATATATTGACGTAAAGGATATAAAAATAATTGAACAAGACTTTTTATTTGCTCGAAAGGTTAAACCAGTCATATGAAGAATATTTTGAAAAGAATTTTGGTTTATTTATTAATCATTTTTAAACCGTTCGAAATTCTAGGACGATTGTATAACTATTCTTTAATTGCATATAATCCTGATATAAAAATTGGAAAGAATGTTTATTTACATCAGAGTTCAAAAATAAGCAATAGATATGGAGGAAAAATTATCATTGGAGATAATTGCCAATTTTTTGATGGGGTGGTTACATTTACTTATGGAGGCACCATTAAAATAGGAGATAATTGTAATTTTAATCCCTATACTATGATTTATGGCAATGGAAATGTAAATATTGGCAATAATGTAATTGTAGCTGGACATTGTATGATTGTGAGTAACAACCATAATTTTGATCGAACAGATGTTCCAATTAAACTCCAAGGGACGAATAATCAGGGTATAACAATTAAGGATAATGTGTGGATTGGCCATGGAGTTAGTGTCTTAGATGGAGTTACAATTGAGCAGGGTTCTATAATTGCAGCGGGATCAGTGGTTAATAGGAATGTTGAGGCAAATGCAGTCTACGGAGGAGTTCCTGCCAAATTAATTAAATATCGCATATAGTTAATGAAAGCTTTAGTTTGTATTACTACATGCCGGAGAATAAATGAAGTAAAAAAGAACATTATTCCTTTTCTTAGATTTGTAAATTCAAATTCAAGTTATGATTTTTTACTGGCTCTGGATGGAACTGAAAAAGAGTACCTTGAATTTTGTCAAAAATTTAATATTCCTTTATTGTATTCTAAGGC
This sequence comes from Salinivirgaceae bacterium, assembly GCA_050179685.1. Taxonomy (GTDB): domain Bacteria; phylum Bacteroidota; class Bacteroidia; order Bacteroidales; family SZUA-534; genus GWE2-40-63. Next base: position 325,853 of record JBFXEW010000001.1, on the reverse strand, counting down.
ACGCGAAGGGGTAGGCTTATCAAAAAATAGAGTTTTAAAGAGGTTTCCAGATTATAATTACTATTTTTTTATTGAAGATGATGTTGAAATTATTAACACAATTATATTTGATAGTCACATCAATATTTCTTTATCCGAGAAGCTTCCGCATTTAACCTGTGCTACAATTATTCAGAAAAGAGTTGTTGATAAAAAAAAAATAAAAAATGAGATTATTACAAAGGCGACATCTGCTGGAGCATATTTTAATTTTTTCACAAAGGCTGGACTAGAGATGGTGGGTGGTTGGCACACTTTATTTGCGAAATATAGGCGATTTGGTCACACAGAACATAGTCTGCGTTTTTTTCATCTTAAGCTAATACCGGCACCATTTATTGTAACAGAGTCTTTAAGAAAACATTTAATATTAAACAATCCGCCTCACGTGACAAGTCTTAATATTGATCAAAACGAAAACGAATTAATTCCCGAAGAGCAAGCCATGATTGATGCCAAACAAAGTTATTTTCCCTTAACTACCCTGTCAGCCTTTTATTTTAATGGATTTGATGTTTCCATCCCGGATTTGCATCCCGACTTACAGAAAGGTAGGTATGCCTTGTTAAAAGGGCGGGATAAGATTAAAGCCTGGGGTAATTTTTACTTTCACAAGTTTAAAGCCAGCGGCAATCCGTTTTATTTGATAATAGCTCTATTTTTGTACCCTACTAATAATTTGCTAAAACATTGGGTGAAGCAGGTGATTAAAGTATAATCATTCGAATATTTGCATTATAAAGCAAATAACCAGTGTTTACTGATTTTTCTTACATTATAAAGCAACATGGCTAAGGAAAGCTCTTGGAGAATTTCCATCAAAATTACCCCAAAATAGTATTACCCATAAGTAAATTATTCATAGCTTTGTATAAAACATTTACTTATGGGTAACGAAATAATTGTTCGACAGGCTTATCTTGATAAGATTAAACCCTTTATTGGAACTAATCTTATAAAAGTGTTTGTAGGCCAAAGGCGAGTGGGAAAGTCGTATTTGTTACGCATGACTGCTGAATTTATAAAAACGCGATACCCTAATGCCAATATACTTTTTATTGATAAAGAATTGTATGACTTTGATGCCATAACTGATTATAAGACTTTAATACAATATATTGAAAAGAACTATATTGAAGGCATCGAAAATTTCGTGTTTATTGACGAACTTCAGGAGATTGAACGCTTCGAAAAAGCCCTGAGGCATTTTCAGAATCAAAATAACCTCGAAATCTATTGTTCAGGTAGTAACGCGCAATTGCTTTCGGGCGATTTGGCCACCTTGCTTAGCGGGCGCTACCTGAAAATTGAAGTTAGTACCCTTTCATACCTCGAATTCCTGGAGTTTCATGGGGTTGCCAATTCCGAAGAGGCGTTAATAAACTACCTTAAATGGGGTGGATTGCCCTTTATCCGCAATTTACAACACACCGATGAGGTGGTGTTTGATTATTTGCGCAACATCATTTCAACTATTATTTATAAAGATATTATATACCGCTATAAAATAAGGAATGTTGCTTTTTTCGATAGTTTAATACACTATTTAGCTGCAAATACGGGGAATTTATTTACAGCTCAGAAAATTAGTATATACTTAAAATCACAAAAAGTTGATATTTCAACCAAAGTGGTTTTGAATTACCTCGATAACATTAAAAACGCGTTTTTACTTCATAAATTAAAACGCGTTGATGTAAATAGTAAAAAGGTATTTGAAATTAATCACAAATACTATTTCGAGGATTGGGGCTTACGAAATGGCTTGTTGGGATTATCACATTTTTCGGTACCCGATGTTTTAGAAAATGTGGTTTTTGCACACCTCAAACAATTGGGCTATTCGGTAAGCATTGGCGTGCTAAAAGACCTTGAGATTGATTTTATTGCTGAAAAGTCGGGAGAACTATTATATATTCAGGTTGCATACCTAATTACCGATGCAAAGGTGAAAGAGCGTGAATTCGGTAATTTGCTCCGCATAAACGACAACTTTAAAAAGATTGTCGTGTCAATGGATCCTTATACAATTAGCGATATTAAAGGAATTAAACATATGCATTTAAGGGCATTTTTAACCACACAATCATTTTAAGCAGTGAATTATTTCAATACCATAACATAAAACGACGCATTATGAGTGGAGGATTTTTTGAATACGACCAATATCGGATTGGTAGAATGGCTGATTCTATTGAGCAGGAGTTAAAAAATCAGGGAAAGAAAAAACCAAAGGATGATCTTTGGGGGACCGAAGATTACTATGAGAAGTATCCAGAGGATCGGTTTTACCCAACCTACACAGCCCTTGTGCAGGAAAAACTGAGGGAGGCTGTAAATGCTTTGCGCCAGGCAGAAATCTATGCCCATCGGGTTGATTGGTTTTTGTCGGGTGATGATGGAGAAGATAATTTTCCCGAAAGGCTTTCAAGCGATTTAGAAGAATTTATGAAATCAAAGAAATACCTGAAAACTAAATAAACCGCTTAATACATTTATGTCTAATACCCCTTTGGTAACCGTTTTAATGCCTTGCTACAATGCCCTGCCCTATTTGCCGGAGGCCTTAGAGTCGATTATTAACCAAACCTATACAAATCTTGAAATTCTATGCATAAACGATGGTTCCACCGATGAAACCGGAGAAGTGTTGGAACGCTATGCAAAATCAGATTCCCGCATTCGGGTAATTCATAATGCAGAGAATATTAGGCTAATAAAAACCCTTAACAAAGGTATTGATATTGCTACCGGCGAATACATTGCCCGTATGGATGCAGATGATATCGCCCTGCCTCAGCGAATCGAAAAACAGCTTAGATATTTGGAAACCCATAAGCATACAGCAATAATATCAAGTGGTTTTATGCGAATTACAGAGGCAGGAAGGGAACTAAAAAGCAGCATTCCTATTTGTTTGTCTGGTGTTGCTTGTGCTTTTGCTTCATTTTTTATTACTCCGCTCAGTCACCCAACCGTGTTTTGCCGAAGTCAGTTTTTACAAGAGAATAAATATGCAACAATTGAAATAGCTCATCACAGCGAAGACTTTGAACTGTGGACCCGTTTAATCAGAAAAACGGTTCGCATATCAAACATCCCCGATGTTTTACAAAAAAACCGAATTAATTCAAAAAGTGTATCGCATACTTTTGAGTCTATTCAGATAGAAAACTTTATTTCCCTGGTTCAGGAGCACCACAGCGCAATGGGGATAATGCCCGTTGAACGCAAGGTGGCTAAAATAGTAGGTTTGCGAGCAGACCAAACGGTAAGTCCGGGTGATTTAAAAGAGGCGCTATGGGTTCTTAAGCAGTTAGGACGTAAGTACCTTTCCAAAGCCGAAAAAAACGAAAAGAAAGAAATTAAAACTATTGAAGCCTATGTTTTTCTTTCAATAATTCTGCAAGGACTTAAAAGAGGTTCGTTTTTATATAAACTTGCCTGCGCCATGCAAGCTGCCAGTAAGGTTAATTATTTTTTCAACAGGCAAGCCTGGAGGTTTTTACTGCACCGCTAGTTTCTCCAGAAGAAACCAGACAAAAAAACTGGCGGAACTTATAAAAACACTTGTTTTGAACCATTAAGAAATGAAGCTTAGTTAAGATGATTTGTTTGAGGCGCTTAATAGCCCTTAATCCCTTAATGTTTGTTTAAATTTGAACCATTAAGCTACACGAGAAGCCAGACCAGTTTTTTGCCACAAATACACAAAGGCTCTAAGATCCACAAAGCAAAGCCGTATTTTTTTGGTGCTTTGATGTAACTCTTTTTTTTTGCCACGAAAGCGCGGGAACCTTAGTGTTTTTCTTTGTGTTTTAGTGTCTTTGTGGCAATTTTACTTTTCACCCCGCTAATATTTTCATTAACTTTGTATAAAACTACCCGGAAACATGAACGACAAGAACATATCGCCCAAAGACTTTTCACCGCACCTGTTTTGGGATGTAGATGTGGCAACCCTGGATTTTGAGAAGCATAAAATATTCGTTATTCGCAGAGTAATGGAATACGGGAAACTAAATGATTGGAACTTGCTTAAATCCCGTTTTTCTATGGATGAAATTAAAGAGGCTATTATTTCGGCCCGCTCAATGGATCCAAAAGTAGTTAGTTTTATATCTCTACTTACCAATGTACCAAAAGAATCATTTCGATGTTATACAAATCAGCAGTCAAACCCGAGCTATTACGGATATTAGCTCAATTAATGCAAATGGATGTGTTTTCTGACCTAAGATTAGTTGGTGGCACTGCGCTTGCATTACAGATAGGGCATAGAGAATCTGTTGATATTGATTTGTTTGGTAAGATAGATTTTGAGGAGCAAGAAAAAAACATTGAATTAACCGGTCGTGTTGAGGTGCTAAAAAAATCAAAAAACATAAATGTACTGTCTATCGACAATATAAGAGTAGATATAGTAAATTACAGATATCCATGGGTTTCAGAATTAATCGAAGAAGAGAATTGTCGATTGGCCTCATTAAAAGATATTGGGGCGATGAAATTGAATGCCATTACCGGACGTGGTACCAAGAAAGATTTTATTGACCTATATTATCTGCTAAAATACTTTTCCCTAAACGATTTATTCAGATTTTATTTTGAGAAATTTGATGATGGTAATTTATTTCTGGTTAAAAAGAGTCTGATACATTTTGAAGATGCCGAACCAGAACCAATGCCTATCATGAAGGAAAAAATTACCTGGGATGAGATTAAAACAGATTTACAAAAAAAGATACTTCCACATATTTGAAAAATTTTACTAAAGCACCCAGATGAGCCGCACTTAATTTCCCTTAACTCCTTAATGGTTGTTTAAAATTGAATCATTTAGCAACACGATAAGCCGGGCCGGTTTTTTTGCCACAAATACACAAAGCCTTTAAGATGCATAAAGCAATTCAATTCTTTTTTTGTGTTTTGGTGTAACTTATTTTGTCATTAATGCGCGGAAACCTTAGTGGTTTTCTTTGTGTTTTAGTGTTTTTGTGGCAAGGGTTTTTTATAACTCCAGATAGTCTCCCGGCTTCCAGCAAACAACCGTTGGTTGGGTAAGTGAATTATGCTGAGCTTGGTTTTCTGAACCATTAAGAATTGAAGAGAAGTTAAAGAGCTGGTGTCTGAGTTCATCTTAATTGCTCTTAACTCCTTAATGGTTTTTTTTGCATTGGATTTTAAGTTTGTTTAATTTTATTCTCTTTAAAATCAAAGAATGATGCAAGCCTACCATACAAAAAGTGCAGTAACGCAATTATCGTATGATATTGTTGGCTTTGCCATTAAAGTTCACCGCGAGCTGGGGCCTGGCCTGCTGGAAAGCGTTTATGAGAAATGCCTTAAATATGAGCTGATTAAAAATGGGTATCAGGTACAGCAACAGCTTAAAGTGCCGGTAAAGTATGACGACCTTGTGATTGAAGCCGATTTACGACTCGATTTATTGGTTAACGACACCGTAATAGTTGAATTAAAAGCCATAGAGAGTATACTGCCCATACATGAAGCTCAATTAATGACTTATATGAAGTTGCTTCAAAAGCCCCAGGGTTTATTAATCAATTTTAATGTGGTTAACATTTCAAAATCGATGAAACCCTATGTTAATGAATTCTTTAAACAACTTCCCGCTTTATGAAAACTATTTTCATTCTTTGAACCATTAAGAATTGAAGAGAAGTTAAGGGACTGGTATTTGAGTCCATCTTAATTGTCCTTATCTCCTTAATGGTTGTTTTTTTTTAACCATTAAGAAATGAAGCTTAGTTAAGTAGCGGGTTTCTGAGGGCCCCTTAATTGTCCTTAACTCCTTAATGGTTAATTGTTGGGGTGCGATTAATGCAATCAAGAAGTATGCTGTTTTTTATCCTTCTCATAAGCCAGCACCACTACCAGTACCATTAGTAGTTTTCCGGGGACCACATAGCGCACCAATGCACCAAAATTGGCGGTAGTTAGCCCCACGAAAAAGGCAAAGGTTAGGGCAAAGACAAAAAGTGAAAGGATAAGCGGATCGTGATACAGCCGGCTAAAAAATCGAAAGGGGCCGGTTTTTAACAGTACCCACGCAAAGAGCAGGAGTAAAACCAGGTTTTCCAATCCCGACAACAGCATTAAAGGGCCTTCGCCTTCCCAGATATAAGGGCGGAACAGTCCGGCTAAAATGGCTTTGGGGGCTTTGCTCAGTACGCCGCTTAAGGTGGGCTCAAAGGTTCCAATATCGAAGCTGTTGCCACCGTAATAATCTTTTTTCAGGTCGTCCTGGATAATCCAGGCAGTTTCGAGCATGGCGTCGAGACTGGAATAGCGCGAGCCGGCCAATTCGCCTGTTTGGGCAATTATCAGGGCGCCGGAAATCCAGGCCAGCAATACCATAAAAGGAAGGGCAATGGTGCGCAAAAAAACGCTCTGAATGGCTTTGATGGCGCTAAAGGTTAGCCAGATTAATCCGGAACCAATGCTTACATAAAAAATATAGGGACGAATGGAAAAGGCGATATATGACCAAAACAACAGGATAAACAGGTTAAGCCAAAACTTACGTCGTTTGATAAACAAGCGGTAGATGGAAACAAAGATAAAGAGGATGGCGGTCAGGGTCCAGCCGTCTTTCAGGATGCCACTACTCCAGAATACCACACTGGGAATAAACAAGAGAGCCAGGGCCAGGGCTTTTTCCCGTTGAGGATAAAGTTCCAGCAGCACCTGAAAAAAACGCCAGATGCCCAGGTATAAAAAGAGGTTCATCACAATGGTATTCCCCAGGTAGGAACCCATACCCAGCAAATAAAACGGTACATTAAAACGACTTACGGCGTAGGAGTTGGTGTCGCGCCAGTACAAAGGCCAACCAGTGGAGCGATCGAAGAGGCTGTATATTTCGGCACTGTGATCCCCTGCAAGTAAGCGGATAAAGGCCCAGAAATCCTTAGCAGCCATTTTAACGGTACTGGCCGAGCCAAAAAAATAGTACACGGTATCGCCACCTCCGTAATAGAAAAGGTAAACAGCGGCAAAAGCCATTCCGGCGGCAATTTTTGCCCAAAGACCCCAGGCAAAGTACCGGTAATAGGGAGCTTGAGCCAGGCTTTGGTTTTTTATCCGGTTACCCCAAAGGTAAGCTACCATCAGTAATACGGGGACAACAATAAAATCTTTTATGGTTAGCAGTTGATACAAGGTCTTCCGGTTTTTTAAAACCTAAAAGTATTTAAAGTTTCTGAATTGTGAGGCCTTGCAATAGAATTTTCTGTGTAAAACAGCCAGAGGCAGGCAAGTCTGTGTAATCCACCAGCTATGTTGCGGGTGGTGCTTTTCTTCACCACAGAAACACACAGATATACACAGACTGTATTGCTTTTTCTTTAATTTGTGCTAACTGGCCTGTGGATGGTTGGTCTGTGTTAATCCAGCAGCAGAGCTGCGGGTGGTGAACAATATTAAAAAACCCGTCGCATGATTCCTTTCCTAAGGTCTTTAACATTAAAGTTTATCAGCAAACCAAGCCTTATTCCTGATAGTTTTAAGTAAGTTAAAAGTTGTGCTTCGTAAATGGGTATGATGGCTTCGGCAGCTTTAATTTCAAGTATAATGCTTTCCTGAACCAAAAGATCGATTCGATATCCGGCATCAAGTTTAATGTCCTTATAAACAACAGGTAAGGCGACTTGTCTTTTGGTCTCTAATCCTTTTTCAATTAGTTCGTACTCCAAACATGCTTCGTAAGTGCTTTCAAGCAATCCAGGCCCAAGTTGCTTATGAACTTCATACGCACACCCGATGATTTCATAGGAAAGGCGGTTTAATTTTTCCATGATCATTGGTTCAAACATAGACAATAAGCAAGATAAATATTTTTGGAGATATAAGACTAAAGTTTGAATGTCTTTTTCTGATAACAAGCCTTCGATGGCGGTTATTAAAGAGTTAATTTCTCGTTTCGTTGTTTTTTCTGTGTAAACCTGCCAGAGGCAGTTAAGTCTGTGTAATCAAGCAGCATTGTTACGGGTGGTGCGTTTCTTTCACTACAGAATTACACCGATATGCCCGTCCGTTCAGGAGGGATAGCACAGATTTAATTTACGGACTAATTTTTTATTTTCTTCTGTGTAAATCGGTGTTATTCAGCAGCATAACTGCGGGTGGTGAATGGAAATGAATTATTAAAACGATTCATAGGCATCTATCATGGGTTCGTCGCGGAAGCCATTGGCCCCAAACAGCAGGTTAAAGCCCAGCATCAAATTAAAATTATCGAAGCTTTTGGGAGCCTGTGGAATTTCAATGGGTTCATTGGCCTGTTCTCCTTCGTCAGCGGTAAAATTAATGGTGTAAGGCCTCCATTTGTAAGGCAGGTAATCGGCTGCCAGGTAAAATTGCAGCGCACCACCCCGTATTCCCAGCGCAAAGCCCACCGAGTTGGCCCCATTAACCGCAAGGGTATAATTCACCGAGGTGGTTAAGAAGTGATACAGGTTAAGGTTGGCCGAGACATTAAATTCCTGCTGAAAGTCGTTTTTGTAGAACGAAGTGCGCGAAACGGCACCCAGGGCAAAATAATGATTCACATTGTATTTGGCCCCCAGGTAGATTTTGGGTCCCAGCCCCGTGGAAAAACCCTGAGAACCGCGTTGTAAGTTTACGGCGTTTTTCAACGAATCGAGCACCGTTTCAATGATATAATCACCGCCTAAACTGTCAATGTTCGATTCATCGACATGAATACCATTAAAACGGTAGGTTCCATTGGCTGTTAGTGAAGTTAAGTCACCGCCCCATTTTATAAAGCCCAAATCGTTTACTGATGCTGAAAAAGTCCAACTGGGGTTGTATTCATAAACTGCGCCCAAATCAAAGGCAATGCCGGGGTTCGAAAAATTCAACAGCCCTTTTTCAATAATATTTTTGGTGCTGCTGTCAAAATCTTCCATGCCGTCGGGAACGTTGTTTTCGTCGGTAGTTACGGTAATGGGAGCCGAAAGATAAACCGAGCCTTCCATATCAACCAACCACTCATCGGTACTGGTTTGGATGTCGAATTTTTCCAAATCGGTTTTCATTGCAGCCAGTCCCTGAAGTAACTTTACATGAGCACCTACACGTAGCTTGCTCATAAACTTATAGGAGTATCCAAACGAAAGCTCGCGGTAATATTGCGCATTCATGGCCAGGGGACTAAAATCGAGATGCGTTCCATTGGGGAAACCTCCAATGTCGGGCAAGGTAAAGAAATCTTTGGGCAGGTTCATCGAAGCATTAACTTTTTCGGACCAGGTAAAGGTAAAATATCCCTTTTTGCCGCTAAATCCAAAGGCTATGGGTGCGATGCTAAAATATGGGCTTAAGTTGCCAGCTTTACCGATTCGTTTGTACAGCTCACTATAATCAAAATACTTACTGGTAAGGGTAACGTCGGAACCATCGGGTGCTTTTTGAAAAAGTTGGGAACCCAATAAATCGGTATTTACGCCCAGATAAATGGAATTGGCTCCCGGAATGCCAAAAAAAGCATTGGCCCGCGGAGCCATGGCCGGATTGATAAACGACGATTGCGGAATATTTTCCAGGTAATAAAGCGACAAGGGTTGTTGCGCGTAGGATCCCATCCAGAAAAACAGACCCAGGGTAAGTGCTATAAGTAGTTTGTATTGTTGCTTCATAGTAGTACTTTTTCGAGGATTAATAGCTTAAATCGCGGCTTTTTATTTCAAACTTCAAGCTTCCTTTTATGGAATAATAATCGTACAGGCGGACAAATTCCGGATTGTCTTTATCTCCGGTCGAAATGCGGCTACGAATAAGAATTTGGGACGAATCGTATTTGTATAGCTTTTTCGCCAGGGCGTTATTAATGCTAATGTTAATTGTTGTATTGGTAGGCGCGGACACCTTTCCCTGAGCGTCGAGTTGACCCGATTCCCAGATAAATACACCGCCATCCTGATTAAACAGCGAATCGATTACATATCCATTGTCGTTAATCATAATGAATTGCGCCTGAATATTAAAGGGGAATCCGTTCTCAAAGCTTAAATACAAATCGATGGTTTCAACCATATCAACCTGTGTGCTGTCTTCAAAGATTTCCGTCACTTTAAAGCTTAAGGTGTCGGTACGTTCGTACAAGCTGGTTTTGAACCAGAAAGGAATATCGATTAAAACGCCGGCACTTACCTGTGTAGTTGTACTAATAAAATTGGGCTCTGCCGTTTCTCCATCGGGATTGGTTTGTCCAACAAACTCCATGTAAACCCGGTCGGGTCCCATGTTTATTCCGTCAATTAAGTTGGAATTGCTGTTATCAACCAGCAATTGATTCGTAGATGGTTGATCCGGTGCTATTGCCCCGTCCACCGCCAGCGAATTCCCATTAATGGTAATGTGTTCTAGCTGGCCGCTTTCAGTGTTTTCAAAAACCATGGAATCGATAAGCAGCGCCAGGGGAATGCCAAAATAATTGTCGATATTTAGTTCCATGCTGATTTCCTGAAACTGAACCATCTCTGCAAAATTAAAGTTGCTAAAGAAATCGAAACGCTGTTCGCTGGTTCGTTCCAGCACATTCATTTTACCAAAGTAGCCTTCGATGTATGCTGGTTTAAAATTTTGTATGGTGACATCAACCCGCATTTCTGTTTCCGAAGGACTTCCGGAAACATTGGTAACATCTACATAAGTTACAATGGTTATAAAGCTTTTTCCATCGGCATTTTTAAAAACAAGGGAATCGTTAGCCAAATCGATGGACTCAATGGGCGATGCGTCATTAAAATCGCGGGTTGGCAGAGCCAGGGAATCGCCAGCAGAATTTGTAATTTCCGGAATAGTTATGGTATATGAGCCTTCAAAATTATTGGGTAAGGTTACCGCAACGCCCAATTGTCCTGATTCAATCAGCATACGGTCGAAACGCTGATTGTCTTCGCCCAGCGACAGCACATTAACTACAATGGTGTCATAAAAAGGACCCACAGGAGCTTTTTTATTGGGATTGATGTCGTAAGTCCGCGAAGTGGTAAGATCGTTAATCGAAATAACATCTTCCCAGGAGGCTGTAATCGAAGTGTCGATTTGGACGTGCAAAAGGCCTTCGCTATCAACAAAAAAGAAGGATGTGGAATCGAGTTGTTCCAGAAGTGTACTTGTGCTTATGTTGATATCGCCAACCGGGCCAGCTAAATTCAACGGACGATCATATTTGTGTGGATCGGTTAATTCTACACCGTCTTCAAAACAGCCAGACACAAGCCATAGTGTGCTTAGCAGAATTAGCGTTTTATGTATGGAAAACTTTTTCATAATCTGTGCATTTAAAATTATTGTATAATCTTAACTTCTACCCTTCGGTTTTTTGCCCGGCCTTCGGGAGTGTCGTTGGGGGCAATGGGCTGGTCGAAACCATAACCCTCGTATTCAATGCGATCCTGTTCAACGCCTCGCGACACCAAATAGTTTTTAACGGTGAGCGCCCGGCTTTTTGATATCTTTTTATTTATGGATGCGGAACCTACATTGTCGGTATGTCCCGACACTTCGATGCGAATTCCGGCATTTTTTTGCAACAAGTCGGCCAGCTTATCCAGCTCCTTAAACGATTCCGGCATAAGCGAGGCTTTACCTGTGTTGAATAGAATGTTGTTAACTACAAACTTAACTCCGGTTTCCATTTTTTTCAAGGTGAAGTTTTTAGCCGTATAGGTTTGTCCTTCCGGAAACTGATAGGTTTCATTTAAGAAGAAGTAGCCATTGGCTTCAATTTCAAGCAGGAATGGACCCGGATTTTCAATATTTGCCGTGTATTTTCCCTCTACACTGTCTGAAACTACAATAGCAAAAGGTTCTGTACTATTCGGAGCAAAAAAGCTGATGGCAGCCCGAACCGGAGTATTGCTTTCTTCCTGAATAATTCGGCCAGTAAGGGTGTATTCTATTTTGCTGCGTTTTAGCGCCAGATCTTTTGAAATAATGTTGTTTGGTTCATTGGTCGCATTTAAAGGCTCCTGAACATCAAAATAATCTTCGGCAACTACATCAATTATCATGTCATATTTATCGTCGAAGGTTACGCTGTATTTACCGGTAGAGTCGGACGACACCACCCGTGCAATTACAGAATCCTGATGCGCCAGTCTAAAGGTCAACGCGGCCTGAAGCGGTGCGTATTTGTCCAAATCGTAAACCTTTCCAATTAATGTAAAGGGATGCTTTAGTTTTTCGGTTCTAAAATCCTGTACAATAGTTTCATATTTATTTGTTGGACACACTACATTCTCAGTAATCGATTTGTAGCCTTCATAATCAATGGTAATGAAATAATCGCCCACATCTTCCAAATCGAAAAGATAAATTCCGGCGACACTATCCACCGATGTACTTTGCAACAAACGTTGTGTTTTTCCATCGTAAAGGTTAACGGCTGCAGGAAGAATCCTGCCATCTTCATTGTCGGTAACCGAACCAATCAGTTTAAAGGGAATTCGGGGATCAATCTGAATTTTGTAGATATCCAGGCCGCCATAGCTGTCGCCCCGGATGGTTGAATAAAGGGCAACCATGGTGTCGGCTGTAGGATGATAGAAAAGTTCGTCGGAAGGACTGTTTATGGGATGTCCCATATTTATGGGTTCCGACCAGCTGCCATCTTCATTTTTTGTGCTTTTGTACACATCAAAACCGCCCATTCCCTTATGTCCGTTCGAAGAGAAGAACAGCGTGTTTCCATCGGGAGTTACAAATACACCTTCTTCGTCAAAGGGGGTGTTAATGGGAGCACCTAAGTTTTTAGCTTCTTTAAATTTATTTTCGGCTACCTGTTTTGCTGCCCAAATATCTTTACCACCAAGTCCTCCGCGGCGGTTGGTTACATAATAGGTTGTTCCATCGTCAGCTATGCTTATGGATGTTTCTTTATAAGCAATGTGATTGATGTTTCCTTTAAGCAACTTGGTTTTCCAGCGTTTTCCGTTATATTTTGCCGAGAATAGTCGTCCGTGATGGGTAGCGCCCCGGTAAAGGAAAATTCGTTTTTGATGATGGTCAACCCCGGCCAGACTGGTGTTATCGTTAAAGCCGAGTTTTGGTAATTCGCTGGCGTAGCGTGCCGGCTGGTAAATAGCGTTGTTTGAGGTCAAGAGGCGTTCATTAAATTTAAAACGCGACTCTCTTTTGCGGGGTTCAACCTTGGGTCGTTTTGAGGTGTAATAAATGATGGTGTCGTCGAAGGGAAGAAAAGCACCATACTCATCGTAATAACTATTAATGATGGGGCCTAAATTAATCACAAACGCCGAAAGGGAATCTTTCATAATTTCCTTGCCGGTATTGCATTCTTCAATTAACTGTGCATATTCTTTTCTGAAATCGAATTTTTTCCATTTTGAGAGCGTCTCCATATGTTTTCCGTAAGCGTCGCTGGCTTCATCAAATTTTAAGTTGAATTGAAACGAGCGCCCCAGCAACAGATAATAATCGCGGGCAACTTCGGGAGAACTTTTTAGGAAATAATCCAGCGATGCTTTTTTGTTCGATGTGAATAAATAACACACCCCAATTTTATAATTCAGCGCATGCGATTCGGGATTGTATTGAAACAGTTTTAAATAGTGTTTCAGGGCCTCGTCGTAAGTTCCCTGCCCTTTTTGATAATATTTTTCAGCTAATCTGAAATCTTTTTTAACTCGAACCATTCCGTCGGGATTGGCAAAGAAAGTTTTTTTGTCGATTGTTGGATTCTCCTGAGCCCTTGCAGAACCTAGCATCAGGGTCACCATAAACAAAACAGCGTAAAAAGTTTTCATCTGTACCATGTATTTGTTGTGCTAATTTGTTGCCTAGATACAAGTTTACAGAAAAAAACAATAGATTGAAATACTATTTTGACAGTTAGTTAATTATTATACTTAAGTACGCGTTTATTTGAAATACATGCAAAAGAAAGGGCATTTGCCGAAAAACCGTTAAAACAAATAAGCGAGCCCCAGAGTGAGGTGAATCGACTGTATATCAGTGGTTTTATTAAAAGGAGAAAGTATGGTGGTTTGTTCATCGACCGTATAGCTCAGGTTCGATTGCGATTTGGATTGCGTATGGGTATAGGCAGCATTTAGAATGATGCTGTAATTTTTCATCAATTTGTAGATAAGGTCGGTTCCCAGCAAATAGCTAAAGGCAATGTTTTGGGCATCACCGGAATGACTGTACGATCCAATCTCGGCAGGAATAATCAGACTCTGTGTTGGCGGAAGTATAATACTAATTCCAGCAAAGCCTTTTATATTCCATTGAAGCCGGTTTAAAGGAATGGCAAGTGTTGGACCCACTACCAGATTCACATAGCTCCAGCGGTCGGTTTCGTGAAGAACCAGGGTTTCATCAGGAATTTGGGAAACAGGATTCCTGTTTATTGCGTCAACTAAGGCCTCGAAATATTTGTCCGATTGAGTATAGTTTGTGGTAAAACTGGCAGCACCACCCACGCCCACGTACCATAAGGGAATATAATTTCCTTCGAAGCTTAAATTAAAACCCGGATTGGCAAACCCATGGCTATAGTAATCGTTTGATTCTGCATACTCGCTCAGCGGATAAGCCAGACCCATACTTAAACTCACGTGATTTTTTTGAGCACTTGCCGAAAATGAAAACAGCGTTGAAATTAATATGGCAGACCAAAATTTCATAACAGATAAATTTAGGGCAAAATACAAAATGTTTGTGAGAATAGTCTTCGGTAAATCAAATAAGCTCATGCAATAGCAAAAACTAATTTGAACGAATATTAAAGGTGGATTTTTTATAGAGTACCCTCACCAGGACTCGAACCTGGATCTAAAGTTTAGGAAACTTTTATTCTATCCCTTGAACTATGAGGGCAAAAATGTGCGGCAAAAGTAAGTAATAAAATGAAATGCACAAAATAGCCTTATTTCTGAATTTTTATTTTTAGATACCTTCTTCCGGCAGCAGTTTTGAAATATTTTTCCCGGGCAATAGCTTCTTCGCGTGTGCTAAATGCTTCAAAATATATCAACTCCCATGGAATAAAAGGCTTGGTCGATTTTGTTAATCCTTTATTGTGTTCCGATAGTCGTTCTTCCAGATTTTGACAATGCCCTTTGTAAAAGCGCTTAAATGATTTACTAAAAATAACGTAAGCAAAATACATAAAAAGCGGATTTGTAAGACTACTGTTCTTTCCCTTGAATCCCGCCTGAACGAGCCATTCGGGCAGGCCTGCCTGAATGAATCTAGTCGGGCGGTTAATAGGGCAAGAATGTGCAAAAAACAATTAAGAATAGCTCATTATCAAAAGGTCATTGCTTTTTAGAAACGGTTCACCCACACGAGTTGTTTATGCTTAGTAACAATTCAACGGGCATTCCTGTTACTTTTTTTTATTTTTGGATTCTAATGACAAACAAAAACTAAAATTAAAATATATGAGAAAAATGGTGTTTTTAAGCGGAGCTTTGTTTTTATTGAACCTGGGAGTTTCTGCTCAGGAAATGGAAACCAACAAGCCGGAAGGGTATCAGTTTACGATGGTAAAAGAAGTGCCTTCGAGCCCGGTAGAGAATCAGCAACGTGCCGGAACCTGCTGGAGCTATTCTGCCATGGGTATGGTTGAAGCCGAAATGCTGCGAATGGGAAAATCGGCAGTTGATTTGTCGGAATTGTATGTGGTTCGTATGAGTTTTGAAGAAAAGGCCTGGAACTATGTTCGCATGCATGGGCATTACAATTTTGGTGGCGGCGGTGCCGTAAACGATGTCTTCAATGTGATAAAAAATTACGGGATGCTTCCTGAAGAAGCCTACACCGGATTGAATTACGGAACCGATGTGCATACCCATGGAGAAATTGATGAAGTGTTAAAGCGCTACCTCGATGGTGTTCTTGAAAACAAAAACCGCTCCCTTTCTACAGCTTGGTTTAAAGGTTTTCAGGGAATTCTGGATGCTTATTTTGGTGAAGTTCCGGAAAAATTTACCTGGAATGGAAAAGAATACACCGCGCGTACTTTTTCCGATGAGATTGTAGGCATCAATCCCGACGATTATTACTTTTTAACCTCGTTTACTCATCATCCGTTTTATGAAACTTTTGTTTTAGAAGTTCCTGATAACTGGACCTGGTCGCATTATTACAACATTCCTATGGAAGAGATGATGCAGGTTTTTGATTATTCAGTTGAATCAGGATATACTGTGGTTTGGGCCAGCGATGTAAGTGAAAAAGGTTTTTCATCGAAAAATGGTGTTGCTGTAGTGCCACAGGACGATTTGGCCGAAATGGCCGGCGAAGAACGCCTGAAGTGGGAAAGTATGAGCAGAGCTGAACGCGACAAATTGCTTTATAGCTTTGATGCACCAAAACCCGAAAAGAAGATAACTCAGGAATTGCGTCAGCAGGCGTTTGATAATTATCAAACCACCGATGATCACGGTATGGTAATCAGTGGAGTTGCAAAAGATCAGAACGGAAGCAAATACTATTATATTAAAAACTCATGGGGAACTGATTACAATAGTTATGGAGGTTTCTTCTATGCATCTGAAGCTTTTGTTCAATACAAAACATTAAGTTTTGGCGTACACAAAAACGCCATTCCAAAAGACATAAAAAAGAAGTTGGGAATAAAGTAATCTTGAGTATGAAGTAATAAAAAAGCCCCGGAACAGGGGCTTTTTTATTTATTTAGCCGCTGTTTCTACAGGTTGAGTTTTCTTTTGTTCTGGAACATTCAGTTTTAAAGAATACAGAATGGCTTCCAGTTGACGTACATAATTACGTTTGTTATATTTGGGAGCATAAACAAATCCCTCGACGGTTACTACGCGGTTTTTTGTTTCGTCGAGTTGCGAGATACTAATAAAAGGGCCGCCCATAAAATCGCCTTCTACTCTCCACAATCCGCGAAGCTCAGCAGTATAAGTTCCATTCAGCTTGAATGAGCGGAAAATTGGAAGCAATTGTTGTTCGGTTGACATGTAGGAGCCGGGATTTTCGCCGCCCACATATTTTTTAAGCATTTCGTTTCTTTTGTTTATTAAAGCATTCAGGCTAAACGTTTCAGAATCGACATAGTCGTAATAATAAACAAAAATACCCTGGCTGGTTTCCGACGTTTCGTGCGAGAGCCAGATAAAGTTGTTGGTATCCATGGCATAGTAATATCCTTTGGGGATGTCGAGATGTATACCGGTTCTTTTTTCCAACCGCTTAATCAGGGCGTGTTCCGGATAGGTTTTATAATTATGCATTAGGCGATCGCGCTCGGCTTTAAGCAACAAACCCAGAATTTTTTGATTGTTTTCGTCGTATAATTCGAAAAAACTATCCCGATTGGGGGCTTTCATTGTAATAATCAGCTGGGGTTTCGACCAGCGGTTGTAATCAACATTAATCCCGGGTTTTTCAACCGAAGGATCAATTGATACAATAATTAAATTGCGGTGAATTTTAAATAAATCGGAAAACGCTTTGGCAGGAATATTCACCAGGTTAAATAAGGGTTCGCGTTGAGGTAAGCCGGGAGTTTCTTCCTGCAACAGACTTCTGAAACTTTCGCCAGCCGAGCCTTCCCAGGCTGTTTTTTCCATAATTAAAACCACTTCACCCGGATTTCCCGATGAGCTGGGAAGCAGACTTTCTTTAACGCGACTTTCTTTGCATCCCCCCAGGGCAAGTATTAGTGTAGTTAGTGTCAATAGTTTTATAAAGTTCATATATGTATTGTTTTATTTAGTTGTAAAAATACAAATTACCGGCAAAAGGCCTAGTTATTTTAGTGCTAGTCTTTTTTAATGAGCTTTTTTTTTGATTTGTGCATAAAAAGCCGTGTATTTTTTCCTGTTTTTTTAATCCGTTACCCCTTTATCAGCGGTTTAATTGTTTTTTTTATTCCTTTCGGACAGATTAAAATTAAAAAATTGCACAAAAAACGTCGATGTGTGGTATTTTTTTGAAGGTTGTAATACGCTAAATTACAAGACAATATAAAGTGGGGCTTGTGCTTTTGGAGTTTTTTCGAAAACAAAAAGCAATTGATGTGAACACTTCCGGTGTTTTCATTGTTACTCTATCTGACGACAATCGAACTTAGCCTGTGGGTCTTTGTATTAAGTGAAACTTTCACAGAATAAGCCGATTAAACATCAGATTAATACTGTTAATATAAAAACAGTACGATGTTAAAAAGAGTTCTTTGAATGTTGGATTTGCAAAAAATTAAACGTTTTTGTGAATCTGATATATAAATAAGTAAGAGATTGAAAAGCTTACTGTGTATCCCAATCCTAATAATGGTAAATTTTGGTTGGTTTATGAGTTCAATACAACAACATCCTCAGTTGTTGAATTTCTTAATTTTTAGACGGGAACACAGTTAGGCGGAATGAGATGGTTGACTTAACGGTCGCCATTGCTTTTTCGATGTCAAAAGAACACGAGTTGCTCTAAATTGGCAGAGATAAAGTGAGCACTATAAGGTTTGTTGTTCTCTAGACTTTCATTCCGCAGTTAAAGAGCAGGCCTCCCCGGCCTGCTTTTTTATTTTATTGCGAATTGGTTTACAACTGAACGCTTATTCTACCGAAACATGCATCTGATAGCCGTTGTATTTCCGAACATTGAACACCGAACCATCGTCAAACAAAAGATATTGTCCTTTAATTCCTGTAAGAAGACCTTTAAAATCAGGGTTTTTGTCAAAGTTTACGCTTTTAATTTTTTCAGGATATTTTTCTACCGGATAGGAAATTTGAAACACCTCATCGTCGGGCAGCAGGTAAGGCCTGAGTTCTGGCGGCAATAAATTTGAAAAATGTTTTTTCTGATACACCAAATCGGGAATTTCTTCGGTTTTACCCGACAACATTTTACGCCAGTTGGTTTTATCGTTAACAAAGTTTTTTAAAGCCACTTCAATTAATCCGGCCAATTGACGGTATGGTGTTTTTGCCAGTTTTATGGCAAATTCAGCCCCCTGATCAATCCAGCGCGTTGGTATTTGCGTTTTGCGGGTAACGCCTACTTTTAAGTTGCTGGTAAACGACAAATAAACGTAATGCTCAATCAAATCGTTTAATTTCGACCATTCCATATCGCGCGAAATTCCTTCGTGTGCACGGTTCAACTCCGGACGTAACACTCCCACATCGGTTTGTGGGAGCGTGGTGAAACAAGGATAACAATATCCTTGTGAAAACGATTTGCTGGTAACTCGTCCACAATGAATGCAGTTTATCTGCCCGGTGAAATGAAAATGAAGGGATTTACCCAGCCAATCGTTCACCAGTACCGGCGAATTGTTAAAGTTCATGTAATAGGCAACCGGAGTCTTAAGTTCCGAAGACATTTTCAGAAGGGTTCCCTGGTAATTCATGGGTTACAGTAAATAATTTATTCGATTAATAGCCATCTAACAGTTGTTTGCGCAGAATTCTTTTTTGTTCGGGCGACAGGGAATAATCATTTCCGTATAAGGCTCCTTCCCATTCTCCATACATGGGGTTGGGCAAAATAATATAATCGTCGCCAAAATGGTTTTTTGTAGAATCGACCATCGAAAAACCCAAATCGGCTTCGCGTTCACCATAAATCTGGCTAAAGTCGGTCAGGTTATCGCCAATGTACAGAAGCACGTTGTATGTTTTGTTAACAAAGCTTCGGCGTTCGGTTTTATCCCCCGACTTATCCATTGGACGAAGAAATACAAAGTTTGAATCGGCATTGGGAAACCCTTCGCTTTTTAAATTTTCGAGAGTGATTTCAAGTTCATTGGTTTTTCGGTTCGAGATGTAAATAACTTCAACCCCCAACGATTTGGCGTATTGTGTAAAATCAACGGCTCCGGGTAAAGCTTTCGCAGTTCCCTTGCTGGTCCACTCTTGCCACAATGTGCCAGAATAAAGTTGTCCGGTATTTATTAAATGAACTTCGAAGGGGCTGTTGTCCAGAACCGTTTCGTCGATATCGAGAACCACCGCAGTTGGTTTATTCCCCTTGTAGGCGTTTTGTTTTTCATTTAATTTGTACTTAGCCAGCGTAAATGTTTGATAATAAACAGCCCTCATTTCTGCTGATTTTTGAAACCAATCGGTGGCCATTACCAGGTGTTCGCTTTCCGATAGGTTCGGAATTTCACTTTTTTGATCGGGCGTGCATCCAACAAAGAATACGAGAGCAAGCAACAGTGGAATAAGTTGTTTCATAATAATGACAAAATAAGTTTAATTTTAGGCCACTAAATTAACGAGTTTCCTACGATTAAGCATCTTTTTTTAAAATAAATCAGCAGGCTTGTAACAAAAAAACACCATGTTCCGTCACTTGTCTGTAGCCAAATTTTTAAAATGAACATAGAAGAATATAACAAGGCGGTTGATACGTATTCAGATGGGGTTTATCGGTTTATCCTTAAAAACATAAGGAACGAGGAAAAAGCCAAAGACATTGTTCAGGATACGTTTGAAAAGTTATGGGTAAATGCTGGAAATGTTAACCCTCAAAAAGTTAAGAGTTACATTTTTACCGCAGCTTACCACACCATGATAGACTTAATCCGCAAGGAAAAACGGATGACAGATTTTGAAACGGTGCGCGAAGAGAAGTATTCCCATAGCAAACAATATTCTGATTTGAGTGAAATTCTCAACCAGGCGGTGCAAAAATTGAGCGAAACACAGCGAAGTGTGATAATGCTCCGCGATTATGAGGGATATTCTTATCAGGAAATTGGAGAAATTACGGGTTTATCTGAGGCTCAGGTCAAGGTGTATATTTTTAGGGCCCGCGTATTTCTCAAAAATTATATTGGTAGTATGGATGCTGTAATTTAACAACACCCAAACATTTTTTAGAAACAATTGCATGAATATAAACCGACAAAATTACGAGTCGTTTTTGGTTGATTATGTCGAGGGAACCTTAGCTCCAAAATTGATTCCGCTGGTGGAAGAATTTTTGAAGCAAAACCCCGACATACAGGAGGAGATGGCCCTTTATGCTGGAAGTAGTGTTAAAGCTGACGCAACCTATTTTCCTGAAAAACAACGACTAAAACAAATTCCACTTGAAAAGTCGGAACCCTCTTCCGATTATTTTCAACGGTTTTGTGTTGCCTATATTGAGGGTTGGTTAACCGAAAACGAGCAGGCCGTTTTTGAAGCATCGGTAAAAAAGAGCGAATCTAAAACCCGGGAACTGAACCTTTTTCGGCAAACCATTTTGCCTGAAGATTCTGTGGTGTTTGATGAAAAAATTCTATTAATGCCTAATGAGTCGAACCCCAAAATTAGCGATATAAATTTTGAAGCCTATTGTATTGGTTGTGTTGAAGGTTGGTTGAATCAGAATCAGATGGTGGCATTAAGTGCTTTTATAGAAGCAAATCCTGAAAAACAACCAACTCTTACACGCTACCAAACACTTAAGCTGGTTCCTGATTATTCAATTGTTTATCCGGATAAACACAAACTAAAGCGGTTTAGTATTTTTAACACAAAAACCCGAAAGGTGCTGTCGTATGTTGCTTCGTCGGCAGCTGTAATTGTTTTTGGTTTGATGGTGTATTACAGTAGCACTTTCGATGAAAAAGAACAATTGGCGGGACATGTGGCAAAAAATCAAACGCTTATTAAAGCTCCGGAACAATTGGAACCCATTCAAGCAGAGCAAATAAAAGTTGCAGATACTGAAGTTCAAAAAACCGATTTGTTTGGGTTTAAAAAATTGCAAAAAGCAGCAAGTCAGGCAGCTGAACTGGAGACAAATCAGAAGTCACATTCCATTACCCGCATGCAACCCATTCAACTTGCAGCACTCGATTGTTCCGGTTGTAAAGAAGTTTTTGTTGAATCAAAAACCATAAACAAACGTGCAATCCCCCAAAATCAAATTAAAACCATAAATATCTCCGACGAAGGAGGCAAAGAAGAACAAAACACACAAGCAGCCGAAAAAAACTTAGTGGAAGAACTGGCTCAGGTTGGGCTTTCACAAATAAACAATTGGTCGAATGGTAAATTGATTATTGAAAAATCAAGCGAAAGTAAAAAAACCAAAATTGCGCTTAATACCAGGTATTTTGCGGTATCGACCCAAGTTAAAAACCGAAAAAAGTAAAACATTAAATTCTTGAAATCATGAAAACAAAATTCTTTTTATACCCTCTTTTATCATTTATCGTACTGGGTTTGGTTTATCCGGTAAAAGCCAACACGGCAATTATTCGAGATACCATTCCGCAAGCGGCTGAAAAAATTGCCCCCGATACTTTAAAGCAAGAACAACCTTTATTGGAATTAGAAGAGGAGTTGGATGCTCTTGAGGCAGCAAATGAAACCGACACCACCAAAATACGCATTGGTAAAATGAAAATCAGAATTACCGAAGATGGTAAGGATGTGGAAATAAACAAAGGCAATGATGATTGGGGTTGGGACGACGACGAAGATGATTTTAATTTTCATTCCGATAAAAAAAGCGATCGTTTCGACCCACACTGGGCCTCAGTTTCTATAGGCTGGAATAATTATATGGCAGCAAACCAGGCCTTGTCGTTGCCCGAGGAGTTGCGTTATATGGATTTGAATACAAACACCTCGTTGGAGTTTAATTTGAATATGGCAGAACTCGGGATAAACCTGGTGAAAGACCATATTGGACTGGTTACTGGTGTTGGTCTGCGCTGGAACAACTATAAATTTGCCAACACCAGCGTCCGTCTAAGCAAAGGTGTAAATGAGTTGGAACATGTGTTCGATTCTACCACAAATACCGATAAAAGTAAACTAATGGTTACCTATTTAACAGTTCCGTTGATGATTGAATTTCAGGCACGCGTTAACCATCGGCCCCTGTATCTTGCAGCAGGAGTTGAGGGCGCTTTGAAACTGGGAGCTAAAACCAAATGGAAAACCGAGTCGGGAAGTAAGACAAAAGAACGTTCCGATTTTTACATCAATCCATTTACTTATGTGCTTGCCGCACGACTGGGTTACGATGAGTTTGGTTTGTACGGTACCTACAGCTTGCAGTCGTTGTTTAAAGAAAACGAAGGACCGGAACTTTACCCCTTTACCCTGGGTGTTTCGTTTAACTTTTAAGAAAACTTACCGGCCAGAAATAAATTACTTTTTAATAGCTGGAAATTTTTATACAAAAGGAAGCCTTCAGGACGTTTGTCTTGAAGGTTTTTTTATTTTGTAATTTTGCGGGAACAGTTTGTCTTCAAAAAAGTAGCTTTAACTTGAACAAAAAAGCCGGTTAAGGAATTTATTTGATAAATTAAAATAAAGCGCTTATATTCAAGCCAATTAAAATGCAAATAGCATAATGTTAAAAAAAGTTTCTGTTTTTGCATGGTCTAACGTAAACAGGAGGCGTTTTTTTGTCTTCGGTTTATTGTTGTTGTTTGCTCTAAACCAGGGGTTTGCACAAGATAAGGCTGCCCCTTTACTTAGTCATATAAACATTGGAGGCGATGTTAGCTTAAAACCTCATTTTGATACCGCTTACAATCAGCGAATTGTATTGGCTCCATCAAATATTGGTCTGAAACAGGCTGTTTTTTATTTTGATTCTACAGCAATTTGCACGCACAACTTAACCCGGTTTCGTGTACACGATGAAAACAGCACCGAAGGAGTTCCCTGGCTTATTTATCCGGTTAAAGAAACCAGCGACAGAAAAAAGGCAAAAAACCAATACATCCTTCAGGCTAAAAGTGCTGATGGAACTATTTATTCCGAAAGGGTATTGTTATTGACCCAGTTTGGTATTTTTAATACAGTAATTGCTTGGTTTATTTATGGTTTTCTTTTTATCGGCTTCTTTTTTGTAATCTTTTTATATGCTGATTTTCATATTGCTAAAGATAAATATCAACTGGAAACAGAAATTAGCATTCGCACCCAGGAGCTTTCAGAGCAAAAAAGCAAATACGAAGAACTACTTACCAATTATTTGCCCAAAGAGGAGTTTGAAAAACTTAAAGAAACCACAAAAGATAAAACCCAGCGGTACAAAATGGTTACCGTATTATTCTCAAATATTCTGGGGTTTACAAAAATTGCCGAACAGGAGAACGCCGAAAGGCTTATCGACGATTTGGATCGCTTCTTTTTTCAGTTTGACGAGGCGGTAGAGCGTCTTCATATTGAAAAAATAAAAACCATTGGCGATTCCTACATTTGTGCCGGAGGTATTCCACAAAAAAACCGTACAAATCCCATTGAAGTGGTTCTGGCCGCATTCGAAATGCAACTCTACATGCAAACTATAAAAGACCAGTATGAACGAAATAACCAAAAAATCTGGGATTTACGCATGGGAATTCATACCGGACCGGTTTTTAGCAATTCCACCGGGAATAAAAAACGCCTGGAAATTTGGGGCGATACAGTAAATATTGCCAGCCGGATGGAAGCTTCTGGTGAAATTGGGAAAGTGAACATTACCGGAATGACTTATGAACTGGTAAAAGATTATTTCCTGTGTAAGTACCGGGGCAAAATGCCGGTAAAATACAAGGGCGAAATCGACATGTATTTTATTGAAGGATTCCGGCCGGCCCTTTCGGTTGAGGGTTTTGGCATAAAACCCAATCGGGTTTTTGCTACCCGCCTGGCATTAATTCGCTTCGACGATTTGGAAGAACATGTGATGAATATTCTTGAAGAAAGTCTTCCCCGAAACCTCTATTATCACAATTTAAAACACACTATTGACGTTACCGTACAAGTGGAATTAATTGGTCGGGGCGAAGGAATATCGGACGAAGAACTTTTATTGCTTAAAACAGCGGCTCTTTTTCACGATACCGGTTTTATCCGCACCTATAAAGATCATGAAGAAGCCGGAGTTTTGCTGGCTCGCGAAATATTGCCGTCGTACGATTATTTACCGGAACAGATTGACGCAATTGCAGAATTAATTATGGTAACCAAATTGCCGCCGAAACCAAAAAATTTGTTGCAACAGATTATTTGCGACGCCGACCTGGATTACCTGGGGCGGGTTGATTTTATTCCGGTGTCGGGAAACCTTTTCCGGGAACTTAAAGAACATCAAATAATTGAAGACGATATAAACCGCTGGAACGAGATTCAGATTAGTTTTATTGAAAAGCATCAGTACTTTACCGAAACAGCGAAGCGGTTACGGGATGTAAATAAAAACATCCAATTGGAAGCAATACGTAAATTAGTTGAAGAAAATAGTTAACTTTGTAGATTAAGGAACCACATTTAATGGATGTTTAAATTATGGCAAAAAACAAAAAGGATGTGATAATAATTCCCTGGGACTATACCGACGTGTGTGAGATTGCTCTTGCACATGGTGTACAGTTAGCCAAAGAGGTGAATAATCATATCATGCTGGCCCGTTTCCTTGAAAAGCCCGGAATTTTTACCGGCAAAGCAAAAAAAGAGAGGATACTTAACGAAGAGCGCGAAAAACTTAAAGCGGTTGGACAAACAATTTCTGAAAAGTATCAGATAAACCCATTTGTTACCGTAGAACTGGGTTCATCAAAAGGTACGGTTTCAAAATTGTTGCAGGATGCAAACGCCAACCTTATAATTTCCGGAAAAACCTATAAACTCAACAATAAAACTACATTTACCCCACTTGAGTTTGTTAAAAGACTTAAAGGACTAAATGTTCCGTTTATTGTGGCACAGGAACTTCCGGCGCATAACTATTACAAAGAAATTGTTGTGCCCCTGGACCCGGACAAAACCTTTAAAGAAACCCTGCATTGGATTGTCTATCTGTCGAAATATTATAATTGTAACATAAACATTATTAAGCCTTATTTTGAAGAGGAAGACATGAAAAAAGACATGGCAAATAATATTTATTTTACTAAAAAAACACTCGACAAAAAGAACATTATTTATGGTATAAAAACAGCCAAAAAGAAAAAGGATTTTCAGGATGAGGTTTTACGCTTTGCTGAAATGATTGATTCTGACCTAATAGTTATGATGGCAAAAAAATATCAAAAATTCTTACGGGAAAAACCCGACTACCAGTTTAATATACCAATAATGGTCGTTAACCGGAATAACGAAATTATCAAATACGGAGGATTCAGATAAAACCGGATTATTCCGGTTTTTCTTTTTTTGTGAATGCTATTTTTTAACATGAGCCGGTTTTTGTAACGCCATTTTTTAATCCGTATTTTTGTCTCAAACTTGAAAGAAATCCTTTTTAACGGGGTTTTCTTTTCATGAATATAAAATAAAGTTCAGCAAAAAAATATTCCGGTTCTTGCCCGATTTTAAAAACAGACTGCTTTAGAAACTGTTTTAAAAAAAGGTATTGCCAACCATTAATTTTTAAATTTTATAATGATGAAAAATATTGAGTGGGAAAAACTGGCTTTTGGTTACACAAAAACCAATTACAACGTTCGTTGCTATTATAAAGATGGCGTATGGGGTGAGTTAGAAGTGTCTTCTTCTGATACAATTCCAATTCACATGGCGGCAACCTGCCTGCATTATGGCCAGGAAGCGTTTGAAGGATTAAAAGCTTTCCGTGGCAAAGACAATAAAATACGTCTTTTCAGATGGGACGAAAACCACAAACGCATGATGAATTCTGCCAAAGGAATTATGATGCCTGAAGTACCCGAAAAAATATTCTGGGAAGCCTGTAAAAAAGTAATTCAACTCAACCAGGATTTTGTTCCTCCTTTTGGAACCGGAGCTGCTTTTTATTTGCGTCCATTACTTATTGGAACCGGAGCTCAGGTAGGTGTAAAAGCAGCGAATGAGTATCTTTTTATGATTTTTGGAACTCCTGTAGGTCCTTATTTTAAAGAAGGCTTTAAACCGGTTAACATTCAAATTGTACGCGATGCCGATCGTGCTGCACCACTGGGAACCGGGGTTTATAAAGTGGGAGGAAACTATGCAGCCAGTTTATTGTCGGGACATAAAGTTCATGAAGCTGGTTTTGCTGCTGCTCTTTATCTCGACGCCAAAGAAAAGAAATACATTGATGAATGCGGTCCGGCAAATTTCTTCGGAATAAAGAATAACACCTATGTTACGCCCAAGTCGTCGTCAATTCTGCCCAGTATAACCAACAAAAGCTTAATGACTTTGGCCGAGGATATGGGCCTTAAGGTTGAACGTCGTCAGATTCCTGTTGAAGAATTGGCTGAATTTACGGAGTGTGGAGCCTGTGGAACAGCGGCTGTAATATCGCCTATCGGAAGAATTGTTGATGTTCAGGGTGATGGAAAAGAGTATGTTTTCAGTAAGAATGGTGAAGCCGGTGAAGTGAGTAAAAAGCTTTATTCCCGTTTACAAGGAATACAGTACGGCGAGATGGAAGATAAATTTAATTGGGTGTCGTTTGTCGATTAACCTATTTGGTAAATATATTTTAAAGGCGATTGTTGGTTCCAGCAATCGCCTTTCTTTTTAAAAATATACCATAACTCCGCCACCAATAAGGTGCGGTGCACTTTGGGTTATTCCGGGTAGCGCTTCAAATAAGAAAGCCATGTTTTTGTTCAACTGAACCTCCAAACCTAACGGAATCCAAAGCGGTAAAGTAAGATCGTTTCCAAAGTTTAGATCTGCGTCAGCACCAGCATAAAAAGTTACATTGCTTGCCAGGGGAAAGCTACCAATAAGCGTAGCATCGAGTCCAAAAATGCCGGTGGCATGTGCTCCGGCGCTGATGGAAAAATTCTTAACAAAAGCGAATTCCACATCGGCTCCAACGTAGGTTGAACCACCAAAAACACCAACTTTTAATCCCAAATCAACGCCAGATACCAAACCGTAACCGGCATGGCCAAATAAAACAAAATCGCCATTTCCGCTGGCTATTAATAAAGGTTCAATTCCAAATGAAAAAGTGCCTTCTTTTAATGTTTGCGAGGTGTTAAACACCTGTGAAGAACCAATCAGCACCAATAGCGAAAAAACAAGGGTAAAAAAATATCTTTTCATCAGTTTAGCTTTTTTAAATAGTGGTTTTGTAAATCCGAATTTTGCATTTTAAACGAAACGCAAAAGGCTTTCGTATGTTTAATGGTGTTTTTTAAAAAACTTATACTTTTGCAGGTATAACAAAATATTAAGTTGAGTGTTATTATAGTGTAGACAGAAACCTCATGGAAGAGAATAAGAAATCATTGATATCGAAGCTTGACGAGTTGATAATGCTTTTTGAACGCTTGCGCGAAAAGGCAACCAAAGAAGGGATTATTATAAAAAACGATCCCTTATATCAGAATTTTGAGTTGTTGGCAGGTAATTACAAACTTATAAAAAGCAATATTCCCGAGGATGTGCTTGAAACGTTGGGTGAACCAATACAAGAGTTGATTTCAGCTATGGTTGTCCAGTTAAAAAAAGATTTGGGTATTGACGATGAAAATAAATCAGCCACGCTGGACGATGAGTTTACTGCGATAGACTATCTTTTGCAAAAACAGGATTTAACCGAAGAGGAAATGAATCGGCTGTTGGATCTTCGCGCTTCTCTTAAGAAACCTTAGCGCATTTGCTGGTATTTTCCCTGCCAAACGGGATCGCTTACTTTTTGTAAAAACAACCAAACATTTTCGCCAAAGCACACATCGGTCATTTGCTGAATACCAAAGTTTGACAATAGAGAGAACTGCCCTTCAGATGGTACTCCCATTGATGAGCCCCAGCCTAATTCATCGTTATTCTCATAAGGAAATTGTTCGTATTTTAGTTTCCAAAGTTGGTTCAATACTTTAGTGTCAATCCCATATTCTTCAAAAAAATTTATTTTTTCAGGATTGGCTCGTGAATTTTCATATCCGCTTGCCTGACGCAAAAACGCATCCTGAGTCAGAAAAATAATTTCGGTAGTGCTGTCGGGGTTTTGCCGATAAATACCAAAGGAAACCGGCGAAGAATTTGCTCCGCTTATCAGCGAAATTGAAAAACTATAACGTGGATGCCGGGCTTCGGGCACATAATCTTTTTTTGGAATAATAATTTGTGAAAAAGCGCTAAAATTAATTAGCATCAGCAGTAAAAAAGGTATTTTGTATTTCATGAGTTGTAAAAAATGGAATGCCGCCCGTAAAAAAATTGGGCAAAGCATTCCAAGTGTTTTTTTATTTGAACAAGAAACTGAAATCGTCGTTTGGTGCTATTTCTACCGGGGCTTTACCGTGTTGGAACAGGCGTAAAGGCAATTTTCCGATGTAAGAAACCTTACCGTCAACAACCTGGAACATACAGCCTTCGCGTAATCCGGCAACAGTAACCTTTTGATTAACTTCAAGAAACTCAAGAATTCTGTCTTCGCGGGTTTCGCCACCGTGACCATCGGGATTTTTATCCAGGTAATGTGGGTTAATTTGGAAAGGAATCAGGTTTAAAGCATCAAATCCCAAAGGATCGATAATTGGCATGTCGTTGGTGGTTTTAATGCTTGGACAGGTTAAATTGGAACCGGCACTCCAGCCAATATATTTGGTTCCTGCCAAAACTTTTTTACGAATGGGCTCAATTAGTCCATTGTCGCGAACGGTACGCAAGAGGTTCCAGGTATTTCCACCGCCAACAATAATGGCTTCGGCTTCTTCCACGGCTTTTACCGGATTATCGAACCGATGGATAGAAATCACATCGTGCCCAACTTCATTAAAACGTTCTTTCACTTTCTTTTCGTAATTGTCCCAGCTAAGGGTAACACCGGCGTAAGGAATAAATAAAGCTTTTACCGGTTTTCCACCCAAAAAATCGGCAATATTTTGTTTCGGATAATCCAGATAGGCTTCACCGGCCATGGTTGAATTACTAATCAATAATAAGTTCATATGCGTTTATTTTAGTTGTCAATGCAGGCAAGATACACAATTACTCTAAAATCTGAAACCCGATGGTAATGTCTTCAATGGGCCAGTTGGCCTCGTCAACCCTTACAGCAGCAATGGAATCAATTACATTGAGTCCATCAACAACCTGTCCAAAAACAGTATGTTGACCGTCCAGGTGCGGGCATCCCCCAATTTTTGTATAAGTACTTTTGTGATTTTCAGCAATGTGTATTCCGTATTCTTTTTCGGCGCCTGCCAATTCTCCGGGAGTATATTTTGTGCCCTGTACAATAAAAAATTCGAAGGGAACGGAACGTTTATCGGGATTGTTTTCATATTGGCGCGCCATGGAAACGGCTCCTTTTTTATGAATATTTTCACTTCGGAATTCAGCCGGAAGGGTATAAGTTCCCATTTTACGCTTTAAGTATTGGCGCTCCCAGTCGTCGGAATCACCTCCTTGTATCATAAAGTTATTCATTACCCGATAAAACAAGGTGTTTTTATAGAAATCGTTTTTTACTAAGCGAATAAAATTCGCCCGGTGCAGGGGGGTGTTTTCATACAATTTTATTTTCATGTTTCCCTTAGGTGTCTTAAGTAAAATAAGCGTTTCCGGATTTTCTTTTCCATAAGCACTTAGTTCAGCCTCAAGATTGCTGTCGGTTAAGGGAATCAACTTTTTCTGTTTGGCAGCTTTTGGCTGCGGTTTTGTTTTTTGAGTTATTTCCCGCTCGCTTTTTTTAGATTCCTTTTTTTCTTTATCCTGGCACGATGCAAATAGAACCAGGGCAAGGCTTACGCTGATAAGTAATTTAATAGGCATTGCTTCTGTATTTTTCATCTTCGTCGCCAACCAGCAAACTAATGTAACTCCGATAGCGCGATTCTGATATTAAGCCGTCCTGAACTCCTTTTTTTACTGCACAATTGGGTTCATGGGAGTGGCTGCAATTATAGTACTGACATTGGGTAGATAATGCAAATATTTCAGGAAAATAGTGGGAGAGTTCTTCTTTATCCATATCAACCACGCCAAAGCCTTTAATGCCGGGGGTGTCAATAATATATCCACCGGTAACAAGAGCGTGCATTTCAGGAAAAGTTGTGGTGTGTTTACCTGAATCGTGATACTGCGAAATCTCAGTTGTTTTAAGGTTTAATCCAGGATCAATTGCGTTTATCAGGGTTGATTTTCCTACGCCTGAATGTCCTGAAATTAATGAAATGCGGTCCTTCAACAAGTCACTAATTGTATCAATCCCGGTTTTTTCTTTGGCCGAAATGATGAAGCAAGGATAGCCAATTTTTTCGTACAGCGTTTTTAGGGATTGCATCTCGTCAAGAGCCGCCGGGTCATAAAGGTCGGTTTTGTTAAAGATGATTTTAGCCGGAATGGTATAAGCTTCGGCCGAAACCAAAAAACGATCGATAAATTCCGGATAGGTTTTGGGTTTTACCAGCGTTACCATTAAAAGAGCCTGATCGATGTTGGCGGCCAGAATATGTGCCTGTTTGCTTAAATTGATGGAGCGACGGATAATGTAATTTTTTCGCGGTTCAATTGATGCAATTACTCCATGTTCCGATTTTTTATCGAAGGTAAATTGTACCCGATCGCCCACAGCAATTGGGTTTGTGGTGCGTATGCCCATGCTGCGGAATTTTCCACGTATTTTGCAGGGTACAATTGCTCCCGTTTCGCTTTTTACCAGGTACCAGCTACCCGTCGATTTTATGACTAATCCTTTTTCCAATCCTTTATTTTATGGCGTAAAGATAGTTGAAATATTTTTGAAGCCCTTGTTTTTTGCCGGTGACAACATTGTAACCATGAAAAGAATAAAGAATGTTTCAGAAAACAAGGGCAAACCCAAAGCAATGTTTATTTTTACCGAAATTTTTTATCATGATTGAAGCGGTAATTTTTGATATGGACGGCTTACTCATCGACTCAGAGCCTTTTTGGAGAGAAGCCGAAATAGCGATCTTTAAAGAACACGGAATTTCATTAAGCGAAGACGATTGTCGCGGGACTACCGGAATGCGGGTTGATGAAGTGGTGAATTATTGGAGCGGTATTTATCCAGAGGCAAACCTTCAGGTTAACGAGGTGGTTGATGCCATTATGCGTGAAGTTACCCGACTGGTTGAGACAAAAGGAAAACCCCTCCCGGGGGTTGTATCTTTGTTGGAAAAGCTTAAAAGCAGGCAAGTTCCTGTGGCTTTAGCTTCGGCATCAAGTTATGCCTTAATTAATGCGGTGTTGAAGAAATTGCAAATTGCTGATTTTTTTCAAGTAGTTCAATCGGCCGAACACATGGAGTTTGGAAAACCACATCCGCAAGTATTTCTTGAAGCAGCCAGGCGATTAAAAGTTGCTCCTGAGCGTTGTCTGGTTTTCGAAGACTCGGTATATGGTGTAATTGCCGGTAAGGCGGCAAAAATGAAAGTGGTTGCCGTTCCTGACGGTGAAAACTTTGAAAAACAGGGTTATTGCATTGCTGATTATAAGCTGAACTCACTGGAACAGTTCGACGAAGCCTTGTTTGCAAGTGCTGGTTTGTCGGTTATATAAGCGATAATTTTAAAAAATAGTTGCTTTTGTTTGTGGATTAAATCAAAAGCGGTATATTTGCAGCCGCTAAAACAAGAAAGACACGTTCTTAAAAATATATTGCGGGGTGGAGCAGTTGGTAGCTCGTTGGGCTCATAACCCAAAGGTCGTCCGTTCGAGTCGGGCCCCCGCTACTACAAAGCCTCTTGGGAAACTGAGAGGCTTTTTTAGTTTAATGGAATTTGTAGTCTACATATTATTCTCAGAAAAGCACCAGAAGCATTACACGGGTTTTACTTCTGACCTGATATCCCGTTTCCATTCTCACAATGAATTGTCCACCAAAGGCTGGACTATTAGATACCGTCCGTGGAAAGTAATACATGTGGAATTTTTTGCATCGAAAACAGCAGCACTAGATCGAGAAAAGTATTTGAAATCGGGTAAAGGCCGGGAATATTTGCAACAAGAAATTTTTTCAACGCTATAAGTCTTGGTTTTGTTGGGCTCATATCCGCCCGGGCGGACGCCGTTCGAGTCGGGCCCCCGCTACTACAAAGCCTCTTGGGAAACTGAGAGGCTTTTTTAGTTTAATGGAATTTGTAGTCTACATATTATTCTCAGAAAAGCACCAGAAGCATTACACGGGTTTTACTTCTGACCTGATATCCCGTTTCCATTCTCACAATGAATTGTCCACCAAAGGCTGGACTATTAGATACCGTCCGTGGAAAGTAATACATGTGGAATTTTTTGCATCGAAAACAGCAGCACTAGATCGAGAAAAGTATTTGAAATCGGGTAAAGGCCGGGAATATTTGCAACAAGAAATTTTTTCAAAGCTATAAGTATTGGTTTTGTTGGGCTCATATCTGCCTAGATGAATTCTTTAATGTCCACGAATTTCACGAATTAACACTAATGTGTTTTACTCATTGAATTTATCATAAGAATTTGACTGTGTCCAATGTATAGTGATTCAGCATTTAGCTTGGCCTTAATGATTATAAAATTGAATGTTTAGTTAAACACGAAGAGCCTCATAAAACTATTTTTATGAGGCTCTTCGAGTGTTGTTTTGATTAAAAAATTGCTTCCGGGTTTATAATTTTGTTTTTACCGTGTTAGTTCAAACCAAAAAATAATGGAAAAGCAAAGATTACAATAAGAACCCAAATCAGATAGACGGGTAAGTATTTTGCAATTATAAGTTCTACATTTTTTAGTGGAGCGTTTTTAAAGTTTAGTTTGTACAGACCAATTAGCAACAAAACCAGGTTACCTAATATCAGCACATTCGAACCTAAAACCGCCATTCGGTTGGGGGTAATTCCAAAAGCCTGCAGCCGATAAAAAATTGCTGATAAGGCAACCACATCAATAATTACCGTCAAAGCCGAAAGCAATAATAGAACCATTTGATTGAATTTATACTTTTTGTTGGTTGACGCTTCGGTAATTGAAAATACAATGATAGCCATAACTCCAATCAGCATAAGGTTAAAAACGATTAAGAATTCACGATTGCTAAAGGGATTTTTGCCTGAGAAAGCCAATGCAATTAGGTAAACCAAGGCAGTAAGCAAAACCATAGGGCTAAAAATTCGGGCTACTATGGGTGCAATTTTATTGGTCAGTGCGGGATAGTTTTTTATAATGTAAGTGGCTACAATCGGAATTGAAACGGCACCTACAATTACAATGTTTTTAAAATAAAAGTCTTCAATATTAAAACCGATAGCTTCGAACAAGCCAATGGTTATTGCAGTCAGAATTCCACCTGTAATGGTCAGAATTGCCATTAATATGGCTAAATCGCCATTGTATCTTATAAACGTAATTCTATTGTAAGGTTCTTTCAGCTTAAGATTGATAAAAATTATACCGTAAATACTCCACATTAGCAAGGGCAGGTGAATGTAAACCAAATTAATGGTATCGCTATCGCTGTTATGTGGTAAAAGATTAACATAGATTGTTATTAGCAAAAAGGCTCCTACAAAAAACAAAAGTTTTTTTATTTCAACCATGCGGTTTGTCCACATGGCGTATATACTTAACCCGAAGAAAACAATGATTCCGGTATTTCGGACATAAAAGAATTCATCCCAATTTAGTTTAAATAGTTCTGGCATTTTAATAAGAAATCCGCTTAATAAACAGGCCGCAATCAAAAAGATGATGTCAAAAGGGTTTGTTTTTTTTAGCAATTCGGGCATTTTGCCGTAATCGAGTCGAAGCTTCCAAAAGGTTGATAGTTCTGATTTTTCCATTGCCGGATAGAGTTCTTCAAAGCCCGACTCAAAGGCTGTGCTGTCTTCGCGGAAAAGTTGTTCCAGCTTTTCGGGATTGTTTAGATTTTCTTTAATTTTTGCTTTCATGATTCATTTATTTTCTGATTTTATGAACTGTTTATTAAAAGAACTTTGCAGTACAAAGTAAGTTGATAAAAAAATTATTGCCTTTTAATTAACTTCTCAAGAGCGTTTAAGTGTTGTTTGAACAATTCAATTCCCAAGTTGGTAACTGAATACGAGGTGTTGGGTTTTCGCCCGATGAATTGTTTGTTTACCTGTATTATACCGTTTTCTTCCAGGGCTTTTAGGTGACTGGCGAGATTTCCGTCGGTCACATTCAGTGTTTCCTTCAGGCTGTTAAAGTCGTAGTTTTCGTTTACCATTAACACCGACATAATACCCAGGCGAACCCTGCTTTCAAAGAGCTTGTTTATGTTCGAAATTAAATCCTTCATGCCTCATGTTTTCTGTACATTAACAAACCGTAGATGATGTGAAGGATTCCAAAACCAAACATCCAGAACAGCAGACTTGCTCCCGGAATAAATGCAGCAACAAGTCCGGTAATTATTTGAAGTATTCCCAGATAAAAGATTTCGCCAAAGGTAAATTTTCCGGCATTAACCAGAGCCAGGCCGTAAAAAATGAGAAATGAAGGAATAATGAGTTGAATTTGGTTTTGAACCATAAGCACAACTACAAATAAGCCTCCGGTTAATAAAGGAATACTTAGGTTGACAAATAGTCTTTTTGATATGCGCGTAAGGAATAGTTTGCCCTCGCGTTTTGCTTTTTTTACTGAAAAAAGCAAGGCAAACAAAACGGACACCAGAAGAACAATGGCGGCATCAATTAAGAGTAAGTAACTTGTTTTTTGGAATTCATGTAGGGGTAAATTGTTGAGGTAATTTTCGAAATGAAAACCTCCTTTTCCCAGAATGAAAAAATAGGCAACCAGCGCTCCGGCTATAGCTGTGAGTCCGGCAAAAACACCCGACAGGCCACTTAATGAAAGGAATCTGGACGAGTCTTCCATTAGTTTTCTTATGGCTTGTAAATCTTCAATTGAATTTGAATCTTGTTTCATTGCATAAAGTACTTTGAAGTGCAAAGTAAAATATAAAATTAACGGAATCCAAAATATTTCACGTCTTTTTTATTTGTCGAACAAAAGAAGAAAGAAAGCACAGCAAACTTTTTTTGCTGCATTCTGCCGTTTTAGGTTTTACCCTTTTTGTAAACTTAGAATCAACATTATTTTAGTTCAATCCCCACCGGGCAATGGTCGGAGCCCATTACTTCGTTTAAAATAAAAGCCTGGCTCACATTGGGCACAAACGATTCACTAACCAAAAAATAATCGATTCTCCAGCCAATGTTTTTGCCTCGCGCTCCGGCACGGTAACTCCACCACGAATAAGCATCGGTTTTGTCAGGGAAAAAATGCCTGAATGTATCGATAAAACCTCCGCTGGTAAAGCGATCCATTCCATCAATTTCCTGTTGCATATAGCCGGCTACTTTGTTGTAGTTTTGTTTGGGTCGCGCCAGGTCTATTGCTTTGTGTGCTACATTAAAATCGCCACAAACAATAACCGGTTTTTTTGCTTCCAGGTTTTTTAAATAATTAAAAAATGCCAAATCCCAGGTTTGGCGATAATCCAATCGTTTTAATTCACTTCCCGAGTTTGGAACATAAACAGTAACCAGAAAAAAGTTTTCGTATTCCAGACACAAAACCCGGCCTTCGGTATCGTGTTCGGCTATTCCCATGTTTTTCGATACGTTGATGGGTTTTGATTTCGAAATAACGGCTGTTCCTGAGTACCCTTTTTTTTCAGCCGAATTGGCATAGAAATGATAACCCGATAATTCGCTAAGAACTTCAGCTACCTGATCGTCCTGCGCCTTGGTTTCCTGCAGGCAAAATATATCGGCATTTATTTGTTTAAAATCAGTAAAAAAATCTTTTTTAGCGACTGCACGCAAACCATTTACATTCCACGATATTAGTTTCATAGCAATTATGTTGTTAAGATGGGCGATAGATTAATAACACATAGCGCCCAAGGGTTTTAAAAACTAAAGCTTGCATCAAAAATAAAGTTTTTACCGTTCAATCAGCAAAATGTTTTATAAAAGATTTAAAAGTCTTAATTTAAAATCGTGGAGTGCAGCTTATAGGGCTGTTCTTTTATATTCCTTCTGTGTTGAAAAGCTATTCGGATTTGATTTTTAAGCGACAACTGGCAAACTTTTTTATCTTTGCACGAATTAATGAATGGATAGATGGAAAAACCGGTTAAAAAAAGAAAATTCATTCATAAGTTGAAAGATCGTTATCGCCTTGTCATTCTCAACGAAAATACGCTTGAAGACGTCTGGTATGCGGTGCTTTCGCGTATGAATTTCATGGTTTGGATTGGATTTATTGGAATTGTACTGGTGGCAATCGGAATTGTATTGGTTTCGTTTACACCGCTTCGTGAGTATATTCCCGGTTATCCCGATGGTAATATTCGCTGGCTTTACCTGCAAAATACCATGCTGGTCGATTCGCTGGAACAGCAAATTCACCTGCGCGACCAATACATTAATAATGTACGGGCTATCCTGAAAGGAAAAGAAACGATTTCGTATTCTACCGCACTTGATTCTTTGCCGCCGGTTAGTAAAGTGGAATTTGAGAAGAATGATTTTGATTCCGTTTTACGAACGCAAATATTGGAAGAAGATCGCTACAATATTACCATGGCCTATCAGCCTGTAGAGACAAAGTTCGAAATAAACAAACTGCATTTTTACACACCACTAAAGGGCGCCATTACCAATCTTTACGATGCTCAGGGGAACCATTTTGGAGTCGATATTGTATCGAATCTGAATGAACCCATTCTTTCCGTATTGGACGGCACTGTTATTCTGGCGGGTTGGACTCTTGAAGCCGGTTATGTAATTCAGGTTCAACACGGGAACAATCTCATATCCATCTACAAACACAACAGTCAGTTGTTAAAAGACATGGGCGACCGGGTTAAAGCGGGTGAAGCTATTGCTATTGTTGGAAACACCGGCGAATATACCACGGGGCCTCACCTGCATTTTGAATTGTGGTTTAATGGCAAACCGCTAAATCCACGCGATTACATCGTATTTTAAATTAAGATTCATGCCAAAACACATTGCTATACTTGGTTCCACCGGCTCCATTGGAACACAAACCCTTGACGTGGTACGTGCGCATCGTGAAGAACTGGTGGTTGAAGTTTTAACGGCTAACCGGAATGCTGATTTATTAATTAAGCAAGCACTTGAATTTTTACCCAATGCTGTAGTAATTGCCGACGAATCAAAATATCAGGAAGTAAGTAATGCTTTAGCAACTCACGATATTAAAGTTTATGCGGGGGTGGATGCGCTTTCGCAAGTGGTTCAAATGGGAACCATTCATACGG
This sequence comes from Salinivirgaceae bacterium, assembly GCA_050179685.1. Classification (GTDB taxonomy): domain Bacteria; phylum Bacteroidota; class Bacteroidia; order Bacteroidales; family SZUA-534; genus GWE2-40-63. Next base: position 287,663 of record JBFXEW010000001.1, on the reverse strand, counting down.
TAGTTACTGCTATGGTTGGTTACGCCGGTTTACAACCAACCATTAAAGCCATTAAAGCAGGCAAACATATTGCGCTGGCAAACAAAGAAACCCTGGTGGTTGCCGGTGATTTAATAACCCGTTTAATTCAGGAGCACAAAGTATTTATTACTCCGGTCGATTCAGAACATTCTGCCATTTTCCAGTGTTTGACTGGAGAGCCGGAAAAAATTGAAAAGATAATTTTAACCGCATCGGGAGGGCCCTTTCGGACTAAAACCATTGAAGAACTGGCTCGAGTAACTAAGGCTCAGGCATTAAAACACCCAAACTGGGAAATGGGCGCTAAAATTACCATCGATTCGGCAAGCATGATGAATAAAGGCCTGGAAGTGATTGAGGCGAAATGGCTTTTTGGGGTTAAAAATCAACAGATTGAGGTGGTGGTTCATCCGCAATCGATTATACACAGTATGGTACAATTTACCGACGGTAGCATAAAAGCCCAAATGGGCTTGCCCGATATGAAATTGCCCATTCAATATGCCTTAAGTTTTCCTGATCGTTGGCATGCCGATTATCCGCGTTTGGATTTCAATGTTTGCCAGAACCTGACATTTGAGCAGCCCGATCTTGAAAAGTTTCAGTGTTTGGCATTGGCTTATCAGGCACTTGAAAAAGGAGGAAATACACCGGCTATTATTAATGCGGCCAATGAAATTGCGGTGGAAGCTTTTTTGTCGGATAAAATTGGCTTTTTACAAATACCGGAATTGATTGAAAAAGCCATGAATGGCATAAGCTTTGTAAAAAGCCCGTCTTATGCCGATTATGTGGCGAGCGATACAGAAACACGACGGTTTGTGAAATCGTTAATTTAGTTATGCATTTTGAAACAAATAAAATAGAATGGAAATAGTTATTAAAGTAGCACAGCTACTGTTGAGTTTGTCTATCCTTGTGGTAGTTCACGAGTTTGGACATTTTCTTTTTGCTAAGTTGTTCAAAACACGGGTCGAGAAGTTTTACCTGTTTTTCGATCCCTGGTTTTCACTCTTTAAATTTAAAAAAGGCGACACCGAATATGGAATTGGCTGGTTGCCTCTGGGAGGCTATGTAAAAATTGCCGGTATGATTGATGAGAGCATGGATAAAGAGCAAATGAAACAACCACCCAAACCTGACGAGTTTCGTTCCAAAACCTCAGGACAGCGACTGCTGATAATGGTTGGCGGCGTATTGTTCAATCTTATTTTGGCTGTTATTATCTATGCATCGGTGTTAAAGGTTTGGGGCGAAGAATACCTTCCGCTCGAAAACATGAAATACGGAGTAGTAGCCGAAAGTGCCGCCCATGATATGGGAATACAACATGGCGATAAAATTTTAAGCATCGACAACCAAAAAATCGACAAATTTACCGCCATTACTTCGCATTTGTTATTGAACGAAGCACAAACCATTCAGATTGATCGCAACGGAAAGCGTATTGAACTTGCGGTTCCCAAAGAAATAATTCCCCGCTTAATAAAAGGTGAGCCTTTTTTATCTCCGCGTTTTCCTTTTATTATCGACGAGTTTGCCAAAGAATCGGCTGGTAAAGCTGCTGGAATATTGCCCGGCGATCAGGTGTTGGGAATTGATACCCTGGACACGCCATTTTTTGATCAGTTCCGTTCGGTTGTTACCAATTACAAAAACCAGACAACACCGGTAAAGGTATTGCGCGGAACAGACACCTTGAGTTTTGAAGTGGCAATTCCCGAAAGTGGACTTATTGGTGCCCGCCCGAATATTGACAATGTTTTCGAATTAAAAGTTGTTGAATATGGTTTTATTGCTGCCATTCCGGCCGGAATTAAAAAAGCAGTAAAAGTAGGGCAGGATTATCTGAAACAATTTAAGCTTTTATTCAATCCCGAAACCAAGGCTTACGAATCGTTGGGAGGCTTTATTGCCATCGGAAGTATTTTCCCATCGGTATGGGACTGGCAATCGTTTTGGAACCTGACCGGGTTTTTAAGCATAATGTTGGCCATATTAAACATATTACCTATTCCTGCGCTCGATGGAGGGCATGTAATGTTTTTAATGTATGAAATTATTACCCGCCGTAAACCCAGCGATAAATTTATGGAATATGCTCAAATGGTTGGCATTTTTCTTCTGTTGGCCTTATTGCTTTTTGCCAATGGAAACGACGTGTACAAGTGGATAAATGGTTTGATGCAGAAATAGAAACGAAGAAAAATAGAACTAAAGAGTCTGTTCTTAAAATGAGCAGGCTCTTTTTTTTATAAGGTGTTTTTATTTTTATGCGCCTAATGATGCCCGGTGAATCTTAATTTAAACTTAAGTGGCCGTGGTTTCTTAGCTGTCTAAAGTTTAGTTTTAAATTATCTGTGGGCTTTTGTGCTTGTTTTGTATTTTTGGTGACAATTTTGTAATGAAACCTCCGGGATTTTAGTTTTCCGGTAAAACTTTATATCTAAGGCTAACTATGAAACGATTGTTAAGGTGGTTTTTTCGTCTGGGGCTGCTACTGGTTTTTATTGGTTCCATTTTATTTTTAACCTCAAAAATTATTGAGCAAAAAATTATTGAAAAAGCGGTAAGCGCATTAAACGAGAACATTAATGTGCCGGTATATATGGACGAGATTAGCTTTTCGCTATTAAAAAAGTTTCCCTACGCCACATTACAACTTAAGAACGTAACGCTTTTATCTGCCACAACTTTCGATCGTCAGGGTTTTGCTCCCAATACTACCGATACCCTTTTATGGATCGATAATTTATACCTTTCGCTGAATATGCTTTCTTTATTCCACCGCGATGTGGAACTAAGCAAAGTGTCGCTTGAAAAAGGTTTTTTGAATCTTATGGTCGACAAAAAAGGACGGACCAACTACAGCATCTTAAAAGAAATTAAAACAAACGAGGCAAACGAAGCATTGGATTTTAAGTTTTTGCTTAAGCAGATTGCCTTAAAAAATCTGACCATTCGCTATTATAATTTGTATAAAGAAACGGCGGTTACCTGGCGGTTTCCCGATTATCAGATTAAAGGGGCTTTTTACAAGCAGGAATACGATGTGGCAACCAAAGGGAAACTGCTTTTAAGCCATTTCCAGTTTCGGGAGCAGCTAATCCGTCCGAATTCTCCGGCAGAACTCGATATGTCGCTATTTATTAGCAATCAGAAAATTGTTGTCGAATCGAGTGTTTTCAAAATAAACGGGCAACAAATTTTTATGGACGGATTTATTGCCCTTCAACCGAAGTTAGATCTCGACCTTAATTTATCGGCCGACCACATTTCCCTGGCAAAACTCAACAACCTGATAAGTTATAAAGCCAAATCAAATTTTGATATCGATGGCACCTTTTTGATTAAAGCCTTGGTAAAAGGGCCCATCAACGAAACGCAAACGCCATTAATCCAGGCAAATTTTGCTTTGGCGCAAGGCTCATTTAAAAATAAATGGATAGATATTCATAAGGGAATTTCCTGTGCGGGATCGTTTTCGAACGGAGCGCAGCAAACCGCCGGCTCGTCAACACTTTCGCTTTCGGAGTTTGTCGTTAACCACAAAAACAGCAATTTATCGGGGAGTTTAAGCCTGCATAATTTTATTAAACCGAACTTACAGGCTCAAAGTATTTTTGATATAAACTTAAATGACTTTTCTGTGCTGTTGAAAAATCAGGCGATCGATAAACTTGAAGGGCAGTTAAAAGGAACCCTAAATTCAAACGGAACCTTGTTTTTAAACGATAGCCATTGGGCAAATACGGTAAAACAGCTTAATCCGAAAATTCAGTTAAATATTTCTCAATTATATTATCAGAAAAATAAACTTAACCTATTGATAAACGAAGGTTTGCTTGATTTCGAAAATCAAGTACTGCAACTAAATAACACAAGAGGTGTATTCCTTGAAACCGTTTTTTCAGGAAATTTTGCTGCTGAGAATAGTTTAAATGCTTTTGCCAACTCTGCTGAATTTTTGAAAATTACGTCCGATCTAGACTTACAGACAGTAGATTATGCTAATTTTGAGTTTCTCTTTAAACCGGACGAAGAACAAAGCAAAGATTCCTTTGAATTAAAATATAGGATTGATGCATCGATACGAGCACAGCAATTTAGGTATCAAAACATTGAAGCAACTGCGGTAAAAAGCCAGCTAAGCTACGCTGACAAAGAGTTGAATTTTACAAAATTGGCTTTTAATGCCTTCGAAGGTTCGGCTGATGCTGCGGTATCTTATGATTTTAGAAATGAGCAAAGTTCCCGGCTTTTTATCGATGGAAATTTAGTAAAAGTTGATATAAACAAGCTTTTTGTTGCTTTTAATAATTTTGATCAGAAAGTGTTGACACACGAAAACATTATGGGAAAACTTACCAGTAATTTTGAATTTGAAAGTCGCATCGATCAAAATAAATTCAATACCCAGTCGATCGAATTTCTGGGTCATGTGCGCATCGATAACGGGAAGTTAATGAATTTTAAACCCATAACCGAGGTTTCAGCCTTTGCCGACATTAAGGAACTTAGGAACATTGAATTTTCTAGACTCGAAAACGATTTGCTTATCTCAAAAGGTATGGTGCATATTCCTAAAATGGAGATTAGCAGCAATGCTTTCGATATGTCGATAGCCGGGCAGCAAAATTTTAACGGCGATTATACCTATCATCTCCAGCTTTTTCTTTCCGATTTTTTAGCCGGAAAATCAAAACACCTTCAAAAACAACAAACCGAATTTGGTGTGGTTGAGGATGATGGTTTTGGCCGTACCCGCTTGTTTTTATTGGCGGAGAGTGTAAACGGGCAAAGTTCTGTTTCGCTCGACAGGCAAGCTGTGAGGCAGAATTTAAAACAGGGATTACAAGAAGAGAAGCGGGAATTAAAAAAAATTTTCCAGGATGAATTTGGTTGGTTTAAAAAAGACAGCACCTTAAAAAAAGAAACCAAAAAAAAGACAAACCCTGAGTTTCAGATTGAATGGGACGAAGAATAACAATATTAGGCCGCTTTAAACGTTATTGATAATTATGCTGAAAATGAATTTTTATACCAACAAGCGACAGTGGAAAGCTGCCTTGCTGATTCTGGCCGTATTGATTGGGGCTTTTTCCCTCAGTTATACCAATCAACTGGTCGAAAAAATGAAAGAAGAAGAGCGCAAGCGAATTCTGCTTTGGGCTGAAGCTACCAGTATTTTAGGAAATGATGACGACCTGGGTGAAAGCATCAATTTTTACCTGAATGTTATTACCAACAATACTACTATTCCGGTAATTCTTACCGATGGAGATGATCAGATTATAGGTTATGCAAACTTAGGAAAAGACAGCTCCGAAACCGCTGAATATCAGAAAAAACGTTTGCTTAGCATGAAAAGCGGACGGGAACCCATAATTATAAATTTTATCGATGGGGGAGTTAATTACATTTATTATGAAGACTCTACCATTTTAAAGCAATTGGCCGTATATCCCTATGTTCAGCTTTCCATCATTGCTTTTTTTATTATTATTTCATACATAGCTTTCAGCGCATCACGAAAATCGGAACAAAATCAGGTTTGGGTCGGCATGTCGAAAGAAACCGCTCATCAGCTGGGAACTCCCATCTCGTCGCTGATGGCCTGGATTGAAATTCTGGAGCAAACAACCGATAACAAGCAGTATCTCGAAGAAATGCAAAAAGACATTCGTCGCTTGGAGATGGTAGCCGAACGGTTTTCTAAGATTGGCTCATTACCGGAGTTAAAAGTTGCCGATTTAACCCTAACCCTCGATTCAGCCGTTGATTACATGAAATCGCGCACCTCGAAAAACATTCAATTTAAGCAACATTACAATACACATGGACCCGTTTTGGTTCCTTTAAGCAAGTCGCTCTTTCATTGGGTTATTGAGAATTTGGTTAAAAATGCCGTTGATGCAATGGACGGAAAAGGCACCATCAGTATTTACCTGACACAAAACGATAAGGAAGCCATAGTGGAAATTACCGATACCGGTAAAGGAATTCCCAAAAGCAAACAAAAAACCATTTTTAATCCGGGATATACATCAAAAGAGCGGGGTTGGGGATTGGGCTTATCGCTAGTAAAACGGATTATTGAGAATTATCATCGGGGAAAAATTACGGTAGCCAGTTCTGAAATTGAAAAAGGCACAACCTTTAAAATAGTGGTGCCTAAATAATTAAGCAGAATAATTTTTAGCGATAAAAAGAATTCTGGCGCTTTCTTATCGTTTCGTTTGGATTGAATTCCAATTAGCTATAAATTTGCGCGCTAATTTTTTTTATTTGGCATTAAATTTTACTTTTGCAGGTATTTTAAAAGATACAGACGTGGATTACAACATTCCATTTAGAGGAATAAAAGAGGGGAGGCATCAATACGAATTTAGTATCGATGATAAGTTCTTTGAAGAATTTCCTGAAAGTGAAATACAAAAAGGAGCGTTGCTTGCTAAGGTCGACTTAATTAAACGATCAACAGGCATTGAAACGCACTTTACCATTCAGGGAGCTGTTACTGTGCCTTGCGACCGCTGCCTCGACGATTTGGAGTGTCCCATCGATTACGATGGAAAACTTTACTTTGAATATGGCGAGGAAAGCCAGGAGATGACCGATGAGTTGGTCATTATTTCAGGGAACGAAAATTTTCTGGAATTGGCGCAGTACATATATGAGTTTATCTACTTAAGTTTACCCATGCATAAAGTACATGGTAAAAACAAAGATGGTGAACTACTTTGCAACCAGGAAATGCTTGAGCGACTTGGTTCAATGATTAGCAACAACGATGAAGACGAGATAGATGATCCCAGATGGGATAAACTGAGAGATTTAATTAACTAATTTTAAAGCGATTGTAAAATGGCACATCCTAAGCACAAGACATCAAAACAAAGAAGAAATAAAAGAAGAACCCATTACAAAGCAGTAGCACCTACTTTGTCAAAATGTTCAAATTGTGGTTCAGCAATTCAGTACCACCACGTTTGTCCTGAATGCGGTTTTTACCGTGGCAAGTTAGCTATTGAGAAAGAAGTTTCTGCTTAAACCTTAATCCTTTCGAGGATTAATCAAAATACCACGTATGAGAATTGGAGTGGATATGATGGGTGGCGATTTTGCCCCCGAAGCAACCGTATTGGGTGCCATATTAGCAAATGACTCCCTACCCGAAGATGTACAGCTGGTTTTAATTGGTGATCAGGAAAAAATACACGAACTGCTGGCGCGTGAGAATTACGATGCCGGCAAGTTCGAAATTGTGCATGCAAGCGAATGCATCGAGATGGGCGACCATCCGGCAAAAGCGTTTAGTGCAAAGCCCGATTCCAGCATTGCTGTAGGCTTTAAAATGCTGTACAAAAAAATGATCGATGGTTTTGCAAGCGCCGGTAATACCGGAGCCATGCTTGTGGGAACCATGTACACCGTTAAAGCTATACCCGGTGTAATCCGTCCATGTATTTCGACTGAACTTCCGCAGTTTGGCGAAATTCCGGCTTTATTACTCGATGTGGGGATTAACCCCGACTGTCGTCCTGATGTTTTATATCAGTATGGCATGATTGGTTCGGTGTATGCGAATCGGGTGTACGGAGTGGAGAACCCTAAAGTAGCTCTTTTAAACATTGGTTCTGAAGAGAAGAAAGGCAATCTGATTGTTAAGAGTGCCTACGACTTGATGAAGGACAATAAAGAGTTTAATTTTATCGGAAACATTGAGGGCAATCAGCTTTTGGGCGACTGCCCGGCCGATGTGGTTGTTTGCGATGGTTTTACAGGGAATGTTGTTCTGAAGCAAGCTGAGGGAATGTACCACATGTTAAAAAAACGGAACATTACCGATCCTTTTATCGATAAGTTTAATTTCGAAAACTACGGAGGCACCCCGGTTCTGGGGGTTAATGCTCCGGTTATTATCGGGCACGGCGTTTCGAACGACATAGCCATTAAGGCCATGATCCTTAAAACTAAAGATGTTATTGAGGCTCAGGTAACCGAAAAACTAATTGAAATCTATAAGTAATGTCAAAAATTAGAGCAATGATTACGGGGGTAGGCGCCTACCTTCCTGAATATATTCTCGATAACCATGAGTTAAGTAAAATGGTTGATACCAGCGACGAGTGGATTATGACGCGCGTTGGCATCAAAGAGCGGAGAATTTTAAAGGAGAAAGGCGAAGGGGCCTCTTTTATGGGTGAAAAAGCCGTAAAGCAATTGCTCAAAAAAACAAACACTTCGCCCGATGAAGTTGATTTGCTTATTTGTGCAACAGTTACTCCCGATATGCCATTCCCTCCTACAGCCAATATTATTGCCGATAAGGTGGGTATAAAAAATGGTTTTCAGTTCGATATTAACGCGGCCTGTTCCGGTTTTATTTATACCCTGATTACTGCATCAAAGTTTGTTGAATCAGGACAGTATAAAAAGGTAATAGTTGTAGGCTCCGAAAAAATGTCGGCCATAACCGATTATACCGATCGTACTACCTGTCCTCTTTTCGGAGATGCTGGAACTGCTGTAATGTTGGAGCCAACTACCGAAGATTTGGGTATGATGGATTTCATAGCCCGCTCCGATGGTATGGGGCGTCATCACCTGTATATGAAAGGTGGAGGCTCCTGTAATCCGGCTTCTCACGAAACGGTTGACCAGAAAATGCATTATATCTATCAGGAAGGTCAGGTGGTGTTTAAACATGCGGTTTCAAATATGGCCGATGTTTCAGTTGAGATTATGAAACGTAATAATTTAACCGCAGAACAACTTTCCTGGCTGGTGCCACATCAGGCCAACCTGCGGATAATTGATGCTACAGCCAAACGCATGGGCTTAGATCCCAGTAAAGTAATGGTTAATATTGAACGTTACGGAAATACTACATCGGCAACCATTCCGCTTTGTTTGTGGGAATGGGAGAAGCAACTTAAAAAAGGAGATGATATAATTCTTTCAGCTTTTGGAGCCGGGTTTACCTGGGGTACCATTTACCTGAAATGGGCCTACGATGGCGATAAAGTGGAATAAAAACTAAAGCAAATACCATGGCAAAGACAATTGAAACCGAACAAAAACAAATTAATATTATTGGTGCCGGTACCAGTATTACCGGTGACATTAATTGCTCGGGCGATATCCGAATCGATGGAAATCTTACCGGAAACCTTTTTGTACAGGGGAAGGTAATTATTGGAGGATCTGGTACAATTAAAGGCGAAATTTCGTGTAAAAATTCCGAAGTTGAAGGTAAAATCGAAGGTAAAATCTCTGTGGGAGAATTACTTTCGTTAAAAACAACCTCGTCGATTTTGGGTGATATTAAAACCAGGAAATTAGCCATTGAACCCGGAGCTCAATTTACAGGAAACTGCACCATGAACCACAGTTCGGACACGTCACGCCAAACTGTTGTAAATGAAGAAGCCAAAAAATAACGACGATAAAAAGTCGAACTTATTTAATTTTGCCAGGTATTCGGGGCTTGCCTTCGAAATGCTTGGCATTATTGCTTTAGGAACCTGGGGCGGGTTCAAACTCGATGAACGTTTTTCCGGCGATTTTCCACTTTGGACGCTTATTTTATCGTTGCTTTCAGTTTTTGTTGCTTTGTATCTTGTTTTAAAAGATTTGTTGCGAAATGGAACTAAACCTAAATAGATTTATCCGGATACTCAGTTTGTTTTCAGTCTTGTTTTTAAGCCTGCACTTTCTGCTTTTAAGAGCTTTTCCCTCCTTTATAGGTCTTTCGGCAAAATCTTTAATTGCTATTTATCTGTTTTTAATATTTCTTTCACTAGCCCATTTTATCGGTTTAAAATGGTTGTTTCATAAATGGCCGCGCTATTCGGGTTTTATATTTACCGCCATAAGTTTATTTAAAATGGCTGTGGCAATTTTGTTTTTACTTCCTTCCATTTTTCCGGCCAACGCAACAGCAATGGTTATGGCCTTAAATTTTATGACGGTTTATTTGGCTTTTTTGGCGCTTGAAGTGGTATTTCTTGTAAAAAACCTGATGAAAAATCAGTAATTTTTAAGCTTGTTTTATAACAACATTTTTATTGTTTTTTTACACCTTTGTCTATTGAACTTTAACACCGATTTGTTGTTTTGTTCAAGATGTATAAATTTACAACCAGAAAATGTCAATATATAACCGATACTGATGAAGCGTATTTATCTTTTGTTTTTTTCTCTTACGATTTCACTATTTGCTTTAACAGCACAAGCATCAGAAAATCAAAAAACTAACGCATCCACCGACGAGGAATTTGATCCTACGGCTGTAATTATGCATCACATTAGTGATGCGCACGATTGGCACCTTTGGGATAAGGTAGATAAAGAAACCGGAGAAAAACACGGCGTAAGTATTCCGCTGCCCGTAATTGTTTGGCATAAAGGACAGTTAGATGTTTTTATGTCCTCAGCATTTCATCATGGCGAACAAACGGTTGTTAAAGGAGCCAACGAATATGCTTTATATCATAATAAAATATATGTGGCCGAAAACGGTGAATTAACCTTCGACGAGCACCACCACCCAACCAATGCGCAGCCGCTTGATTTTTCAATCACCAAAAATGTGGCATCCATGATGTTTTCAGCCCTTTTGTTGCTGGCCGTTTTTATTCCCATGGGACGCAAATACAAAAAAGGAGGTAAGGTTCCCTCGGGTCTTCAGGGCTTTATGGAACCCATAATTTTATTTATAAAAGAAGACATAGCACAACCCAATATTGGCGAACACAAATACCAAAGGTTTTTACCCTATTTAATAACGGTGTTCTTTTTTATCTGGTTTAACAATATGCTGGGGCTTATACCTTTCTTTCCGGGAGGAGCTAATTTGACCGGGAACATTGCCGTTACATTTACCTTGGCTGCCATTACCATGATTATTACCAATGTAAGTGGAAATAAATCGTATTGGAAGCATGTTTTTGCAACTCCTGGAGTTCCAATTTGGTTAGCGCCCATAATGATTCCTGTTGAGTTAATTGGAATTCTGTCAAAGCCTTTTGCTTTGATGATTCGTTTGTTTGCCAATATAACTGCGGGTCATATTATTGTATTGAGTTTAATATCGTTGATTTTTATTTTTAAGACAATCTGGATAGCACCGGTTTCCATTGCTTTTGTATTATTTATGGATGTGTTGGAGCTTTTGGTTGCCTTATTGCAAGCGTATATATTTACCCTCTTGTCGGCGCTCTTTATTGGGCTGGCCGTTCAGGAGCATCATTAATAATTCACTTAAAATTAAAATTATGACAGGAATTTCAATTGCTGCAATCGGAGCTGGATTAGCTGTAATCGGCGCAGGATTAGGTATCGGTAAAGTAGGCGGTTCTGCTATGGACGCCATTGCCCGTCAACCTGAGGCTTATTCACAGATTCAGACAGCCATGATTATTGCTGCGGCTCTTGTTGAAGGTGTTGCCCTTTTTGCGGTAGTAGTATCGTTACTTGTGGCAAAGTAAAAATTTCAAACTTTCTGCAACGGTTGGTTGCAGAAAGTTTTTTTAAAAGTAAAATTTAATAACAGTTAACATATGGATTTAGTAACTCCAGCAATAGGTTTGGTATTTTGGTCAGTATTGATATTTCTGATTTTACTTTTCCTGCTCTATAAATTTGCCTGGAAGCCAATTTTAGGAGCGGTTAATGATCGCAACCAAAGTATTGAAGAAGCTTTAGCCGCAGCCGACAAAGCAAAAGAGGAGATGGTAAAACTTCAGGCCAATAACGAAGTAGTTCTTAAAGAAGCCCGGGCCGAACGGGACCAAATTCTTAAAGAAGCCCGCGATTTAAAGGATAAAACGGTGGAAGAAGCCCGTATAGCAGCGAAACAGGAAGCCGATCTTATTATTAAGTCAGCAAAAGAAGCCATCGCTAACGAAAAGCGTGCTGCCATCAACGAAATGAAAGACGAAATGGCGAACCTTTCGGTACTTATAGCTGAAAAAATTCTTGAAAAAGAATTGGGTGATAAAGAAGGACATAAAGCCTTGATTGAAACCTTGCTTAAACAAACCAATATTAATTAAGCAGGCATGAATCAAAGTAAAATAGCAGTCAGGTACGCCAAAGCTTTTTTTGAGGTTGCCCGCGAGCAACAGTTACTCGACGTGGCAAAAACCGATATGGAAAAAGTGGCCGAAGCCTGTCGTCAATCCGATTTTAAACTCTTGCTTGAGAGTCCCGTGGTTAAAACATCGCGCAAAAAAGCCATTTTGCAGCAGATTTTTCAAAACACCCTAAACGACTTAAGCATTAAGTTTTTGGTGATGCTGGCTCACAACAAACGCGAAGTTTATTTGCCGGATATTGCCCGCGATTTTATTCAGCAATATTTTGACGATAAGGGGATTAAAGCCGCTAAAGTGGTTACGGCAACTAAACTTGACAAAGAAACCCAGGCACGACTGGAAAAGGTTATTGCCGAATTGTTTAAAACCGAATTGGAATTAACAACCGAAACCAATCCCGAATTAAAAGGCGGTTTTATCCTTCGGGTTGGCGACCAGCAAATCGATGCCAGCGTTAGCTCAAAGCTTAAGCGGATTAAGCGGCAATTTATGGATACTACAATTTAATTTTGATAATAAATAACAATTAAAAATATGGCAGACATTAAACCTTCAGAAGTTTCCTCCATCTTAAAGCAACAGCTCGAAGGATTTAAATCGGAAAACGAACTCGAAGAAGTTGGAACCGTGTTAACTGTGGGCGATGGAATTGCCCGCATATTTGGTTTGTCGAAAGTACAGGCCAATGAGTTAATTGAATTTGAAAACGGGGTTAAGGGTATTGCTCTTAATCTTGAAGAAGATAATGTAGGTGCAGTAATTTTAGGACCAACCGAAGGAATTAGCGAAGGCGGCACGGTGAAACGTACCAAGCGGATTGCTTCAATCAACGTAGGCGAAGGTTTATTGGGCCGTATAATCAACACCATTGGTGAACCCATCGACGGTAAGGGGCCAATTGAAGGCAAATTATACGAAATGCCCCTTGAACGTAAAGCTCCGGGTGTTATTTACCGTCAGCCGGTAAAAGAACCGCTCCAAACCGGATTAAAAGCTATCGACGCCATGACTCCAATTGGTCGTGGGCAGCGTGAGCTGATTATCGGCGACCGTCAAACCGGGAAAACAGCCATTGCCATTGATACCATTATCAATCAAAAAGAATTTTACGAAGCCGGAAAACCAGTATTCTGTATTTATGTCGCTATTGGACAAAAAGGTTCAACCGTGGCAAATATTGCTAAAACGCTTGAGCGTCATGGCGCTATGGCCTATACCGTAATTGTAATGGCCACCGCAGCCGATCCTGCCGCCATGCAGTTTAACGCGCCATTTGCCGGAGCTGCAATCGGGGAGTTTTTCCGTGACACCGGACGCTCTGCTTTGGTAGTTTATGACGATTTATCGAAACAAGCCGTATCGTACCGCGAAGTTTCACTTTTATTGCGTCGTCCCCCGGGCCGCGAAGCTTATCCGGGTGATGTCTTTTATTTGCACAGCCGTTTGCTCGAGCGTTCAGCTAAAATAATTGAATCGGACCAAGTGGCCCGACAAATGAACGATTTACCACCGGTATTGGCTCTTGCCAAAGATGAAAATGGTGAACCGCTGGTAAAAGGTGGTGGTTCCTTAACCGCATTGCCTATAATCGAAACTCAGGCTGGCGACGTTTCAGCTTACATTCCCACCAACGTAATTTCAATTACCGATGGTCAGATATTCCTGGAGTCCGATTTGTTTAACTCCGGAGTACGTCCTGCAATTAACGTGGGTATTTCAGTTTCGCGTGTGGGTGGAAATGCTCAAATTAAATCGATGAAAAAAATTGCCGGAACACTGAAGATTGATCAGGCTCAGTTCCGTGAACTGGAAGCGTTTTCAAAATTTGGTTCCGATATGGATGCTGCAACCAAAGCAGTACTCGACAAAGGAAGAAAAAATGTTGAAATCCTTAAACAGGGACAATACCAACCCATGTCAGTCGAAAAGCAGGTGGCCATCATTTATTGCGGGGTGAAAGGATTATTGTCATCGGTTCCAGCCGATAATGTTAAGGAGTTTGAAGCCGAGTATTTAGAGCGGATGGAGATGAAACACAAAAACGTACTTAACGAATTAAAAGCCGGGAATCTTTCAGCCGATGCTGAAAAAGTAATTCAGGATCTGGTAACGGAATTGACAGCAAAATATAAATAATACCGTAAATTACGGACTTATAATAAACACTTATGGGAAGTCTTAAGGAGATAAGAACCCGGATGCAAAGCATCAAAACCACGCGTCAGGTAACGAGCGCCATGAAAATGGTGTCGGCAGCCAAATTGCGACGTGCGCAGGAGGCTATCATCCGGATTAGACCTTATGCCGATAAACTTAACGAAATATTGGGGAATCTAAGCGAAAGCCTCGACACCTTAGAGGAGAATCCATTTGCTATTGACAGGGGGACTGACCGAATATTATTGGTATCTGTTAATTCGAACCGGGGTTTGTGTGGTGCTTTTAATGCGAACGTAAACAAACGGGTAATGCAGTTGATTCGCGAAGATTTTAAAACACAATTTGATGCAGGCAATCTGGAAATAATGGCTATCGGTAAAAATAGTTTCGACTTTTTCCGCCGACGCAGTTTCCCGGTGAGCCACAACAACCAGGTTTACGACAATCTTAGCTTCGAACAGGTAGCTCCGGTTGTTGAAAATATTATGCAGGCCTTTGTAAAAGAAAAATACGACCGGGTTTATCTGGTTTACAATGAATTTAAAAATGCCGCTACCCAGCTACTTAAAGTAGAGCAGTTTTTACCCATTGTGAAAATTGAGGGAATAACAGAAAAGCAATCAACCGATTACCTTTATGAGCCATCGGTTGAGGAAATTGTTCACGAATTGATTCCCAACGCATTAAAAATACAGTTTTACAAAGCCTTGCTCGATTCTTTTGCATCGGAACACGGTGCCCGTATGACAGCCATGCATAAAGCAACCGACAATGCAACCGATTTGCTTCGCAGCCTGAACTTGCAATACAACAAAGCACGCCAGGCGTCGATAACGGGCGAAATATTAGAGATTGTAAGTGGCGCAGAGGCGATGAATGGTTAACTAGAAAAAAATTAACAGCAGTTTATTTCCCTGCTGTAGTGGAATACTTATAGAAACAAAAAAAGATGTCAAAAATATTGGTGACAGGCGGTTCCGGGTTTATTGGCAGTGCGTTGGCCGAAAAGCTTATTCGCAATCACGACAACAATGTGGTTATTGTGGACGATCTTTCGACCGGCGATAAAGGCAAATTGCCTCAGTTGCCAACCACTAACTGGCGCTTTATAAAATGCGACGTGAACGATTATACCGAAATCGCTCCAATAATGACTTCTTACATGTTCGATTATGTATTTCATTTTGCTGCTGTGGTTGGAGTTCAACGTACTCAGGAAAATCCGGTAATGGTGCTAAAGGATATTGAAGGCATTAAAAATGTGTTATCCTTATCGAAGAACACCACGGTAAAGCGAATCTTTTTTTCATCCTCTTCCGAGATTTATGGCGATCCGGTCGAAGTGCCGCAAAATGTTTATACCACACCGTTGAACAGTCGTTTGCCCTATGCCATTGTAAAAAATGTAGGCGAGGCCTTTATGCGTTCCTACAAACAGGAATTTGACCTGGATTATACCATTTTCCGTTTTTTTAATACCTACGGACCAAAGCAAAGCAAAGATTTTGTTATCAGTAAATTTTTGCTGGCAGCCATGCACAATCAGGATATTACCATTTATGGCGATGGAACACAAACCCGAACCTTTTGCTTTATCGATGACAATGTTGATGCTTGTCTGACGGCCTTAAACGAAAATAAAGTGGTAAACGATGTGATTAACATTGGAGGGAACAGGGAAATAGCCATTTTAGAACTGGCTCAGATTGTGATTCGTTTGACTGGCTCAAAATCGAAGATTGTACATGTTGATCCTTTAAAAGATGGTGATATGAAGCGCCGGCAACCCGATAATTCTGACATGAAAAAGCTTTTAGGACGCGAGTTGTTGAGCGTGGAACAGGGGATTAAGAAAATTTTGGAAGTAGGATTGTACGAACAGAATAATTATATAGAATGCAACAACTCGAAAGGTTAAGAGAACAGGTTGAAAACGCCATGCAACAAATGACGTGGCAAAAACAACCCAAAGAACTGTACGACCCTATCTCTTACACCCTTCAGAGCAATGGTAAAAGAATTCGACCTTTGCTTACCCTGTTGGCTTGCAATATGTTCTCTGAAAAAATTGATGATGCAATAGCTCCGGCTCTTGGTATGGAGGTGTTTCATAATTTTACCCTTTTGCACGACGACATTATGGACAATGCTCCGGTTCGTCGTGGAATGCCAACGGTACATGAAAAATGGAATGCCAATACCGCTATTTTATCGGGCGATGCCATGATGATTGAAGCCTACAAACTGGTTAGCAAAGCCCCGGGTGAAATTTTACCGACAGTACTTGCTGTTTTTTCCGAAACGGCATTGGGCGTTTGCGAAGGACAAATGTTCGACATGCAGTTCGAAAAGCGAATGGATGTTTCCGAGGAAGAATACCTTGAAATGATTCGTTTAAAAACCAGTGTGTTACTGGCCGCAGCCTTAAAAATCGGAGCTTTAATTGGGGGTGCTTCTGAGAAAGATGCCAATGAATTATATTCCTTTGGTATTTCGGTTGGTCTGGCTTTTCAACTTATCGACGATTGGCTCGACAGCTTTGGAGAGGAAGCCGTTTTTGGAAAAAGAATTGGTGGTGACATTGTGGAGAACAAAAAAACCTACCTCCTGATAAAAGCGCTTGAATTAGCCAATGCGGAACAAAAAAAGGAATTGTTTCGCTGGATTGAAGCGATTGATTTTGCTGCCGAAGAAAAAATTGCATCAGTAAAGGAAATTTATCAGGCTTTGGGTGTCGATAAACTTTCGCAAAACAGGGCTGAAAGCTTTTCGCAAGATGCTTTTAGCCATTTGACAAAGCTAAATATACCCGATGAAAAAAAGCTGCGGTTAAAAACTTTGGTGAGCGATTTATTAAAAAGAGATAAGTAAATAAATAAAACATAACATAAAATTTCAGGCATAATGGCTAAGAATATTGGAAAAATTATTCAGATTATTGGTCCGGTGATAGACGTAAGTTTCGAGCAGGAAGGAAGCGAGCTTCCGAACATTCTGGATGCACTGGAAATTAAACGCGAAGACGGTTCTGTGCTGGTTTGCGAAGTAGAGCAGCATATAGGTGAAAATACCGTTCGTGCCATTGCAATGGATTCAACCGATGGTTTGCATCGTGGCGTTGAGGTTGAAGGCACAGGCTCGCCAATTACAATGCCCGTGGGCGATCACATTAAAGGAAGGCTGATGAATGTTACCGGCGATGCCATCGACGGAATAGGCGCCTTATCAAAAGAAAACGGATACCCAATCCACCGCGAGCCGCCAGAATACAAAGATCTATCAACCGAAACGGAAGTTCTTTATACCGGAATTAAAGTAATCGATTTGATTGAACCCTACGCAAAAGGAGGTAAAATTGGATTATTTGGTGGTGCTGGTGTTGGAAAAACTGTATTGATTCAGGAATTAATTAACAATATTGCCATTGGCTATTCCGGTATTTCGGTATTTGCCGGTGTGGGTGAACGTACCCGCGAAGGAAACGACCTGCTACGCGAGATGATTGAAGCCGGAATTGTGGATTATGGCGAAGAATTCAAAAAAAGTCTTGAAGAAGGCGGCTGGGATTTGAGTAAAGTAGATCCAAATGCCTTACAAAACTCGAAACTAAGTATGGTTTTTGGTCAGATGAACGAACCTCCCGGGGCACGTGCCCGTGTTGCGCTTTCTGGTCTTTCTGTAGCTGAATCGTACCGCGACGGCGATGGTAAAGGAGCCGGTAAAGATATTCTTTTCTTTATCGACAACATTTTCCGTTTTACACAAGCGGGTTCCGAGGTTTCAGCGCTTTTAGGGCGGATGCCCTCTGCGGTGGGTTATCAGCCAACTTTGGCCACTGAAATGGGTAACATGCAGGAGCGGATTACATCGACCAAAAATGGTTCCATTACTTCGGTTCAGGCGGTATATGTACCTGCCGATGACTTAACCGACCCGGCTCCGGCAACTACGTTCTCTCACCTGGATGCAACAACAGTGTTAAGCCGTAAGATTTCTGAGTTGGGTATTTATCCGGCAGTGGATCCTTTGGATTCAACATCAAGGATTCTTTCGGAGGAAGTGGTGGGTAAAAAACATTACCAGACTGCACAGCGGGTTATTGAAATATTACAGCGAAACAAAGAACTTCAGGATATTATTTCCATTCTGGGCATGGATGAATTGTCGGAAGAAGATAAGCTGGTAGTTCACCGGGCACGTAGGGTTCAGCGTTTCCTTTCGCAACCTTTCCATGTGGCTGAAGTATTCTCTGGAATTCCGGGTGTTTTTGTGAATATCGAAGATACCATTAAAGGTTTCAACATGATTATGGATGGCGAAGTGGATCAATATCCTGAAGCAGCCTTTATGTTTGTTGGAACCATTGAAGAGGCAATTGCAAAAGGAGAAAAAATGATTGCTGCAACAAAAGCTAATTAAATGTTAGAAACTGGAAATTAGCGCTTAGACGTTATTAGTAATTAATTTGATAATATGTTTTTAAGCGCTGATTTTCAAAGTACAGACGCTAAATTCTAATAATAAAATAATGCATTTAGAAATAGTAAGCCCCGACAAAAAAGTATTTTCCGGTGAAGTTAAGTTGGTTCAGGTTCCCGGAGCTGATGGCTCGTTCGAGATTTTAAAAAATCACGCACCCATTATTTCTACCCTCACAAAAGGGAGGGTTAAAATTGTGGAAATGGACGATAAGGAACAGTTTTATGATATTGAAAAGGGAGTGGTTGAGGTTAATAAAAACAAGATTGTTCTTTTAACTGAAAGGGTTTAGTACACGCTAGGTAATTACATATAAAAGGCTGATTAAGCAATCGCTTAATCAGCCTTTATGCGTTTTGAATGATACACATACAACGTTTAACTGCTATTGAATTAGTAAAGCAGAGCTTGTTGAATCCAGTCCAATAAAATTCTGCTATTTTATTATCTTTGCCGTTTGTTTAATTCGCATAAAATAATGGTAAAATTCCTGATTATCCGTTTCAGTTCTATTGGTGATATTGTGCTTACTACGCCGGTAATCCGGGGCTTAAAGCAGCAGGTTGATAACGCCGAAGTTCACTTTCTGACCAAACCCCAGTTTGCAGGAATACTGGCTGAAAATCCTTATATCGACAAACTTTTGGTTTTAAAAGAGAAGCTGGACGATACCATCGATGAAATAAATCAGGAAGGCTACGATTATATTATCGACTTGCATCATAACCTGCGTACTTCAGTTATAAAGCGTAAAACCGGTTTAATCAGCTTTTCATTCGACAAATTGAATTTTAAGAAGTGGCTTCTGGTAAATTTTAAGATCAACCGCATGCCCGATCTTCACATTGTTGACAGGTATCTGGATACAGTTAAGCTTTTTGATGTGCAAGACGATGGAAGTGGGCTCGATTATTTTATTCCGCGTGCGGAAGAAGTTATACCGGAACAAATGCACGCGGCCTTTGCTAAAAAGTATTTGGTTGCCGTTGTGGGAGCCAATCATTTTACCAAACAAATTCCGGCAGAAAAGCTAATTGCCCTGTTAAATCAATCCGGAATACCGGTTTGCCTTGTGGGTGGAAAAGATGTGCTGGAATCGGCGGCTCAAATAGAGCAGGCTTTGAAAGTTCCGTTTTTAAATACCGTCGGGAAAATTTCGTTGCACCAATCGGCTTCTTTTATCCGGCAGGCTGCAGCCGTAATTACCCCCGACACCGGCATGATGCATATTGCCGCCGCTTTTAAAAAGCCGGTTATCTCACTTTGGGGAAACACCATTCCTGAATTGGGCATGTATCCTTATCAGGCTGATGAAAAATCTAAGGTGTTTGAAGTAAAAGGCTTAAGTTGTCGCCCGTGCTCAAAAATCGGATACGAAAAATGTCCCAAGGGTCATTTTAAATGCATGCAAAATATCGATACGCAGGAAGTGGTTAAACAAATCCATTTCATTTTAAATTACGAAGACAAGGAATAATACAGATATAATTAAACAATTGGGAATGAAGACCATATTTGGGAAAGAAATCAGCAGGGAAGACATTGAAATTATGGCACCGGTAGGTTCCTATGAATCGTTGCGTGCTGCGATTCAGGCAGGAGCATCATCGGTATATTTTGGAATAGAGCAGTTGAACATGCGCGCCCGCTCATCGAACAATTTTACATTTGAGGATTTAAAGCAAATTGTAAGCATTTGTAATGAGCATAAGGTAAAAACCTACCTTACGGTGAACACCATTATTTACGACCACGAAATGGCCCTTATGCGCCGTGTAGTCGATGCTGCTGTCGAGAATAAGGTGTCTGCCATTATAGCTTCCGATTTATCGGTTTTACAATACGCATTCAGCAAAGGAGCTGAGATTCATGCATCGACCCAGTTAAATATTTCGAATATTGAAGCGGTACGTTTTTTTGCTCAATTTTGCGATGTTGTGGTTACTGCCCGCGAGTTGAATTTGAATCAGGTTGCAGCCATAGCTGAGCAAATTGAAAAAGATAACATTCGGGGACCCAAAGGCGATTTAATGCGGATTGAGATATTTACTCACGGAGCCCTTTGCATGGCTGTTTCGGGAAAGTGTTACCTGAGCCTGCACGAACAGAATTCGGCAGCCAATCGCGGAGCCTGCATGCAGACTTGTCGAAAGGCCTATGAAGTAACTGAAAAAGAATCGGGCTACCAACTGGAGATCGACAATGAATACATTATGTCGCCCAAAGATTTATTTACCCTCCCGTTTTTAGATCGCATGATTTTGGCTGGTGTGAGCGTGTTGAAGATTGAAGGTCGCGCCCGGGGGCCTGAATATGTTAAAACAGTGATTGAAACCTATAACGAAGCACTCGATGCGCTTTTCAACGGCGAATTTACCAACGAACGGGTTAAACACTGGGAAGAAAAGTTAAAACGGGTATTTAACCGGGGCTTTTGGGACGGTTATTATCTGGGGCGAAAAATGGGCGAATGGAGCGAGGTTTATGGCTCAAGAGCAACCAAGCGTAAAATTTACGTAGGAAAATGTACCAATTTCTTTAGTAAGCTGAGCGTGGCCGAAATTACTATGGAAAGTGGTGCCCTAAGTGTTGGCGACGACATTTTGGTAATTGGTGAAACAACCGGGGTCGAGGAGTTTACCATTCCCGAGTTGCGTGTCGATTTAAAACCGGTTCAACAAGCACAAAAGGGCGATAAACTTTCGATGCCGGTAAACGTTTTAATTCGCAGGGGCGATAAGGTATATAAATGGGTCGACGCCACACCCGATTTAATGCAATAAACGTTTTAATGAAAAAAATTATTTATAACCGAAATAAATGCATCAGTTGTGGATCCTGTGTCATCAGGGCTCCGCATATCTGGCAACTGAATTCCACCGATGGAAAAGCCGACTTATTGGATGGAGATTTAAAAAAAGATAACTATTTTCGTATGCTTTGGCCGGACGAGGAACTCTTGGTTCAGGAAATTGTTGCTGTTTGTCCAACCCGCGCCATTAATATCATATAAACAGAATTTTTAACAGTTAATATTTCGATGAAAGAATTCGATAGAAAATTTATGCTCGACGCCATTGAATTGTCGAAGCAAAACATAAATGAGGGAGGGGGGCCATTTGGTGCTGTAATAGTAAAAGAGGGTCAGATAATTGCCACCGGTGCCAATCGGGTAACCGACGAAAACGATCCTACGGCTCATGCCGAAGTAAAAGCCATTCGCGAAGCCTGCAAAAAACTTAAAACATTCGATTTATCGGGCTGCACCATATACACATCCTGCGAGCCCTGCCCCATGTGTTTGGGAGCCATTTACTGGGCACACATCGATAAGGTATATTATGGCAATAACAAAAGCGATGCGCGTAATATCGGTTTCGACGATTCATTTATTTACGATGAATTGGAATTGCCCATTAACAAGCGCAAGGTTGAGTTTATTCAATTACTACCCGACGAGGCCATAAAAGCCTTTCAACAGTGGGATTCAAAAGAAGATAAGCTGGAATATTAATCAGGATTCTCTTGTTTCAAAATCGTTTGTCAGCAGCATTTTTTGAACGCGATGTATTGGAGGTTGCGCCCGAGTTGCTGGGTAAAATCCTGGTTCGGAAGCTTCCTTTAATTGGTGAACAACGATTTGTTATAAGCGAAGTAGAAGCCTATCGTGGTGAGGACGATTTGGCTTGTCATGCCAGTAAAGGCCGAACACCGCGAACAGAGGTAATGTATTGGTCGGGGGGATATGTATATGTGTATCTGATATACGGAATTCATAAGCTGTTAAATTTTGTTACGGCCGGTGAAAATAATCCGCAGGCCGTTTTAATTCGCGGAGTCGATAAAGTTATTGGCCCGGGACGTGTTTCCCGTTTACTTGAGATTACAAAAGACTTAAATAAAACCAGCCTGCTCGATTCTGAAGAGATTTGGGTTGAGGATGCTCCAATGGTTACCGATTATCAGACAGCTCCTCGTGTGGGCATCGACTATGCCGGTGATTACTGGAAAAACAAACCCTGGCGTTTTTACATAAAATAAAAGCCGGAATTAATCCGGCTTTTATTACAGTACTGTTCTTTTTTTTATTCTACCGACTCAACAATCGACTGGGTAACATCGTAAATGTAATCGCCCAGCTTTTCCGATTCCGAAAAAACATCTTTATATAGTGTGCCAATCTGGTATGAATATTTTTCGTTTTCAATATCCCTTACGTGTTCGTTTCGTAGTTCATTCCGCAGGCTGTTAATGTTGGTTTCAATCTTTTTAGCCCGGGTCTTGCTTACTTTATAATGATGTTCGTTCAGGTTTTCCATCATGTGCTCAAAGGCTTCATTAACCAGGGCAAACATTTTTTGAATATTTTCTTTCATTTCAGGAGTAAAATGTTCTTTTTTGCCCCGGGCTCGGCTCATAGCACGGGCAATATTCAAACAGGAATCGCCCATGCTTTCAATTTCGTCAATAATACGAAGCATTGAACTAATACGCTTCGACGAACTTTTGCTCAATTCTCCTTCGGCAATTTTAGTCAGGTATTTGGCAATGGCAACTTCCATTTCGTCGCTCTTATCCTCACCGTTATCAATCTTGTCGAACTGTTTGTTAAAATGTTTGTCGCGGTTTTCGTTCAACATGTTCTGGAGCCGGGTAAACAATTTTTTGGTGTGCTGGGCATAAGCAATAATTTCTTTTTTGGCCTGTAATAGCGACAACTCGTTGGTGCTAAGCAAACCAAATTTTATGTGTTTTAAGCTGAATTCCTGTTCATCTTCCTTGATGGGAATTATTTTCTGAACAAAAAGAACCAGGTATTTCACAAACCAAATTTGAATAAGCACATTGAGAATATTAAAGAAGGTGTGAAAAAACGAAAGAGCCACCGGAACAGCAAGCGCACTATCAAAAGGAGAAGTGCCCGAAATGCCTTCAGTCAGATTGGCAATACCTTGTAAAAACCAAGGCATAATGGCCAGTATCCAGGTAACTCCAATCACATTAAACAGCAAATGGATGCGTGCTGCTCTTTTTGCCGTTGAATTGGCAACAGCGGCAGCCAGATTTGCTGTAATGGTAGTACCAATGTTTTCGCCCAGAACCATAGCAGCAGCGGTATCAAAACCTATCCAGCCATTGTTGCACATTACCAGGGTAAGCGCCATGGTAGCACTCGACGATTGAATGATAACGGTTAACAGGGTACCTATCAGCAGGAAAATAAGGTTGGAACCCAGGCCCATACCGGTAAAGTTTTTCAAAAACTCCAGTATTTCCGGATTATTTCCAATATTGGGAACACTGGTTTTCAAACTTTCCAGTCCGATAAAGAGCAAAGCAAAGCCCACCAGTACCTGACCCCACGATTTGTTTTTGGTTTTTTTCGAGAAAATTAGCGGAAATCCGATACCAATTATCGGAAATGCCAGCACGCTCATCTTTACTTTGAATCCCAGAATGGAAATCAGCCAGGCGGTAATGGTGGTTCCTATGTTGGCTCCCATAATAACCCCCACCGATTCAACCAGGGTAAGCAGGCCGGCATTCACAAAGCTGACTATCATTACAGTGGTAGCACTCGACGATTGAATGATGGCGGTAATCAGAACGCCGGTAAATACTCCCATAAACCGGTTCGAGGTCATGGCTGCCAAAAAGTTACGAAGTTTTCCGCCGGCTACTTTTTGAAGCGCCTCACTCATTATTTTCATTCCGTAAAGGAATAAACCCAAAGACCCTAAAAGGGTTAAAAAATCAAGAAGTGAATAATTCATAATAACGATAAATTTCGCAGCGAAAATAGCAAATATCGTTGAGCCTTGTAACAAAAATGAAACATTATCTTAATGTTGTTTAATATCATTTTTGTAAGGTGCAATTATCAGAAAAAGGGGTTGATGCATTTACTGAATCAGGGCATTCCGTATTAGTGCCGTGGTAAGTTGAATTTCTTTATATTGTTCCTGGGTCATCACCTTTTCGGTATGGGAGCGCAGTTCAATTTTTTTGGCTAAAGTATCAACCACCAGCATTTCATGAGGTAATTGAATGTTGTGTGAATCGTAAACTTTTTTAAGCTTTTTTAGCAGTAAAAGGTATTCTTTAATCTCAATCCGGTTTTGATATTTCGACAAAAGGCTGTAAATGCTGTTCAGGGAATAGCGTTGAAGGGCGATACGGCTCAATAAGACCTGATCAGGTTGGTCGTATAAATTGGTGGCAATGTAAAGGGTTTCAATCCATCCGCCCAGCAGAATAAGTCCGGCTGCATGGGGACGTCCGGTTTGCCGGAGAAAATTATCGGCCGAGGCATAAGAATTTTTAGCCACATCAATTAATGAGTCGAACTCCTGAGCATGATTTTCAGCCATTAGATAAGTGAAATCGACAAACTCACGGGGAATATCAAGCAAATCGGACAAACGCTGAATAGCTGCCCGATACGACAAAGCCTGCTGTTCCTGGTTAAACATCCATAAGTAGCTTAAATCGGCACCATAAATACCGGTGTTAATGGCATATTTGTCGCTCGAGTTGTATTTGGTTATGTTATTTATCGGGTTTATCAGCAACGAATTGTAATAGGCCGTATGCTCAGTTATCAGGTAGGTAAATTCAACGGGAGAGAAAAGATTGAAAAAAACAATTTCATCTTCCCGGTAATTTTCAGGCTTAAAATCGATGGTTGCCGCATTAAATTTCTTTTCCTGCGTTTGTTCAATGGTCTTTTGGCTGTTTCCTTTATTGTTACAGGCAAACCAAAAAGGTGAACAAAAGAATAAAAGCACAAGAATAAATGATAACTTTTTCAATGGGTTTTGTTTTAGTTGGCTTGCACCATTTTTAACGATTAAAAGTAAAGAAAAGGATTGAATTAACATAGCCCTTTTTTAAATAAGCATTACTTATTAATCTACAATATGCGAACGCAAGGTCTCTACCTGTTGTTTTAATTCGGCAAAAGCTTCGGGTTCAATTTGCAGGGGTGCATCTTCTTTTATTCTAATGGTTTTGTTTACCGTGTCAATTTCTATGTCGTTTGGCGAGAGCTTACTTTCAAAAGTGCTAAAGGCCTCGTTCAGTTTTTTCAATAAAAGCAGGTATTCCGACATTTTTAAATCGTCGTGCTGGTTTTGAACCATATTGATTAAACTGTTTAGCGAATACTTTTGGGTAAGAATTTTACCGGCAAGTTTTGAGTCGGCTTCCTGGTAAAGATTTAAAGCAATGTGTAAAGATTCAATCCAACCGCCCAAAAGAATTAATACAGCGGCATTTTCACGTTCGCTGCCTTTAAGGTAGCGGTCGGTTGCGGCATAGGCGTCGCGGGCAATATTTTTTAAGGTGTCAATTTCGTCACTGTTGTGTTCCACCGAAAGCAGGGTAAAATCTACAAAATCTTTGGGAATTCCCAGCTTTTCAGTTAATGCCTGAATGGTAGCCAGGTAATTGAAGGCCTGCTGGGTTTGATCGTAAATCCAAAGATAGCTTAGGTCGGCTCCGTAAACTCCCAGGTTTAGGGCCATTTTGTAACTGTCAGTGTAGCGTGTTGCGTTATTTACCGAATTCAGAAATTCGGCATTAAAATGTCCGCTTTTCTGATCAATCACATGTTCCACATCAACCGGAGAAAACAGGTTATAAAAAACCAAATCCGGAACCGCCCGGGTTTCTTCAGTAGAGGTATCCGATTCACCCGTTGTAACCTCAAATCGCTTATCCCCGGTTTTTTGACTGGGGTTCTGGCAGCAGGTAAAAATAACAAAAGCGAGTGGCAGTAGTAAGTAATATTGTTTTTTCATTCGTGGTAGTGTTTTGTGTTCAGTTTATTGGTTGTTATTGCACCCAAAATGCTGCATAAATATAAAAAAAATATATGATAATTCTGAGGCAGGTGAAATTGTTGTGCGAACCTTAGGAATATTCTCATCGCTTAAAAGGCCACTACATTTAACCAACAGCCTTGTGGTTTTGGAAGCAAGCTTTACCTGGTTGACCAAACATAAGCCGGGTAATTTTGTTACTTTTGCGGAGTAATTAAATCAGTTAAAAACAATGTCAGTTATACGAGTTACCAAGGAATTTAACTTTGAGATGGCACACGCGCTGGCCAACTACGATGGCGCATGCAAAAACATACACGGACATTCCTATAAATTATTTGTTACCGTAATAGGAGAGCCCACCAGGAATACAGCAGACCCCAAGCTGGGAATGCTGATTGACTTTGGCGATTTAAAACAAATAGTTGTAAAGTCTATTGTAAATGTTTTCGATCACGCTTTTGTGCTGTATAATCAGTCGGGTTTTGTGTCCGAAAAAAATCAGCACGAGATGTTTTCAAATACCATTTATGTCGATTATCAGCCAACCTGTGAAAACCTGGTTGCCGATTTTGCCGATAGGATTAAAGATATACTGCCGTCGCAATGCAGCTTGTTTAGTTTACGGCTTTACGAAACGGCCACCTCATACGCCGAATGGTTTGCATCAGACAATGTCTAGCCAAAGAAGGTTTAAAAATACATGAGGATTATAAAATGCACGGTTTGCCCGTGCGTTTTTGTTATATTTGTTACCCTAAAATCAAAAACAATGGCTGAAAAAAAACTCTTCCTGCTCGATGCATACGCCCTGGCTTACCGTGCTTACTATGCCTTTATTAAAAATCCTCGGATAAATTCGAGGGGAGAAAACACTTCAGCGGTATTTGGTTTTGCCAATGCCCTGCTCGAAGTACTGAATAAGCAGCAACCCTCGCATCTTGGCGTGGTGTTCGATCCACACGGACCCACATTCCGGAACGAGATGTACGCCGAATACAAAGCCAATCGTGAAGCCATGCCCGAAGATCTGCGGCATTCCATTCCGTTTATTAAGGAACTGATTGCAGCCATGAACATTCCGGTACTTGAGGTTAAAGGCTTTGAGGCCGACGATGTAATAGGTACCCTGGCCAAAAAAGCCGAACAGGAAGGATTCGAAGTGTTTATGATGACTCCCGATAAGGATTATGCCCAGCTGGTATCGGACCGTATTTTTGTTTTTAAACCGGCCCGCTCAGGAGGTGATGCCGAAATTTGGGATCGCGAAAAGGTAATTGAAAAGTTTAAGGTGGCTCCTGAACGCATTATCGATTTGCTGGGACTTATGGGCGACAGTTCCGACAACGTTCCCGGTTGTCCCGGCGTTGGCCCTAAGGGGGCCGAGAAACTGATTGGCGATTTTGGTTCTTTGTTGGGAGTTTACGAGCACCTCGATGAACTGAAGGGCAAGCAAAAAGAGAACCTGATTGCTTTTAAAGAGCAGATTCTTTTGTCGAAAGAATTGGTTACCATCGAAACAAAGGTTCCCATTGACTTTGATGCAGAAACTTATGTTGTTGAAAAACCCGATACCGAAAAGATTAAAACCCTGTTTGAACGGCTCGAGTTTCGTACCCTTTTGCCACGGGTTATCGGCGAACAGCCCGAAGCGAAGAAAGCTGCCCCTGGAGTTCCCGTGCAGGGCTCCCTGTTCGATGCTCCGGCAGCAGAAACGATAAACCAACCATCTACAGTCTCGTTTTCTAGTGCCGAAGTAGACTACCGGCTGGTGGTTTCTCAAAAGGAACAGGATGAATTGCTTAAAATACTGCTCCAGAGTAAGGAAGTGTGCTTCGATACCGAAACCACGGCCCTCGAAATTCATTCGGCCCGATTGGTGGGCATGGCCTTTTCCAATGCCGAAGGTAAAGCCTGGTACGTTTCAGTTCCAATGGAACAAAATGAAGCACAGGCAGTGGTCGAGCGCTTTCTTCCCTTTTTTCAGCATCCGGAGATACTAAAAGTAGGGCAAAACCTGAAATACGACATGCAGGTAATGAAAAATTACGGCGTTACTATGTCCGGCCCTTTTTTCGATACCATGTTGGCCCATTACCTGATTCAGCCCGATTTCCGCCATAACCTCGACGACATGGCGCGAAGCTACCTGAATTACGAAACCATCAAAACCGAAGAGCTCATCGGTAAAAAAGGGAAAGGCCAACGAACCATGGATCAGGTTCCCGTGGAGCAGGTAAAGGATTATGCCTGCGAAGATGCCGACATTACCTTCCGCCTGTATCCCAAACTAAAAAAGGAATTGGAACAATGGAAATTAACCAGCCTGTTCAATGAGATTGAAGTTCCCCTGATTCCTGTATTAACTGATATGGAATATGCCGGGGTTAAGCTCGATAAACAGCAACTGGCCGCTTACGCGGAAAAACTAAATACTGAGGTGGCCGGAGTTGAAAAACAAATATACCAGTTGGCTGGAGAGACTTTCAATATTGCATCGCCTAAGCAACTGGGCGATGTGTTGTTCGAAAAACTACGCATTGTTTCAGATGCCAAAAAGACCAAAACCAAGCAATACGCTACCGGCGAAGAGGTGCTGGTTAAACTTACCGACAAACACGAAATTGTTCCGTTGATTTTGGAATACCGCAGCATTAAAAAACTGGTGTCGACTTATGTTGAGGCCCTGCCCCAGTTGGTGCATCCCCGTACGGGAAAAATTCACACCTCGTACAACCAAACCATCACAGCCACCGGACGCCTTAGCTCGAACAATCCCAACCTGCAGAACATTCCCATCCGCGAAGCACGGGGACGGGAGATACGAAAGGCGTTTATTCCCAGCGATGCCAATCACGTGCTATTTGCTGCCGACTATTCGCAGATTGAACTGCGCCTGATGGCACACCTGAGCAACGACGAACACATGATTGAAGCCTTTGCTCAGGGCGAAGACATTCATGCCGCAACCGCAGCCCGCATCTTTGGTATTCCGCAAAGCGAGGTGAGCCGCGAGCAACGCAGCTTTGCCAAAGGAGCCAACTTTGGAATTATCTACGGTATTTCAGCTTTTGGACTGGCGCAAAACCTGAACATCTCGCGTAGCGAGGCAAAAAATATTATCGACAGCTATTTTGAAAGCTATCCCGGGGTAAAACGCTTTATGGACGAGTGCATCCGTACCGTGCGCGAAAAAGGTTATGCCGAAACCCTTTTCGGGAGACGGCGTTACCTTGCCGATATTCACTCGGGCAATGCCATTGTGCGCGGAGCAGCCGAACGCAACGCCATTAATGCACCCATTCAGGGCGCTGCCGCCGACATCATTAAAATTGCCATGATAAACGTGCAAAAGGCCCTCGATAAAGCACAGCTTAAATCGAAAATGATATTGCAGGTACACGATGAATTGGTGTTCGATGTGCTGCAAACGGAGTTGGAAGCCTTAAAAACCCTGGTGGTACGTGAGATGGAACAGGCGGTATCGTTGAAAGTTCCTTTAACTGTCGATTTTGGGGTGGGCTCAAACTGGCTCGAAGCGCACTAGTCAGTCTTCAGCCCACAGTTGGCGGTTCCCAGCCTTAAGTCCGCAACTGAAATGGACAATAAAGAAGGATAAATACGAAAAGAGCTTAGATTAAGTTATTATTCGTTTTTAGAACAGAGGAAACCCCGAGGTTTTTGGAATGCATCTACAATCCGCGATAAAGCCCCAGCGGGGCGGAATCTTTGTAGAATAATAGGAACGCATCTAATAAAGCGGTGCAAGCATTTGGTTGCCATGGAATACCTGTCTACCATGCACCGCAATTTTCAAGGGTCAATTAGAACGTCAATAATATAGGCAAATTTCTAACACATTCCCGGTTGAACCCTTTCAGGGTTCGGTAAATGGTATGGCTTTGCATCCGTAGGTTTCACCTACGGCTATTATTGTTCAACCCTTTGGGTTGGTTGGGATATAGTCGAATAGAGTCCTTTAAGGTCTTTGTTTCTAATAATCTTTGGTAGATGTCCCAAGGGGCGAGAACCCCGAAGGGGTGCCATAATAATAGCCCCGGGTGTAAACCCGGGGTTTAGGTTTCCAGCAATATAAAGCGCTGCAAGCAGTAAAGGTTCCATGAAATGCGTTGTTATCATGCAGCGCAACAATTCATCAACCAAAAAATCGCAAATCTGCAATCGTTAACGACGAAGTCCTCACGGAACGTAATCGCACATCTGAAATCTGCAATCAAATATTACCGTATTCCCGGTTGGACCCTTTCCGGGTTCCGTGTTGGATTGGCGCATCAATCCGTAGGTTTCACCTACGGCTATTATAGTTAAACCCTTCGGGTTGGTAGGGATTATAGCCGAATAGAAACCTTAAAGGTCTTTGTTTCCAACAATCTAAGGCAGGTGCTCCGGGGGGGAGAGAACCCCGAAGGGGTGCCATAATAATAGCCCCGGGTGTAAACCCGGGGTTTGGGTTTCCAGCAATATAAAGCGCTGCAAGCAGCAAAGGTTCCATGAAATGCGTTGTTTTCATGCAGCGCAAGGTAAGCCCGGCCCAAAAATCGCAAATCTGCAATCGGTAACGACGAAGTCCTCACGGAACGTAATCGCACATCTGAAATCTGCAATCAAATATTACCGTATTTCCTGTTGAACCCTTTCCGAGTTCGGCAGATGGTATGGCTTTGCATCCGTAGGTTGCACTAAGGCCGGTATTGTTCACCCTTTTGGCTTGGTTCCTTATCCGTAGGACATATAAAACAAAACACCGGTGTGTCTCGCCTTTTGGGTTAAAACACACACGGTGTTTGCTGTTCCTTTGCTTCAATGTCCGCGTCCTTCCCTCGCGGTTCAGCTTTCGACGGTCTCGTCTTCGGGATTTTCCGGAGTAGCCAGTCGTGTTTTAACGGTTAACTGGTATTTTTCAATCTGCACGTTTAAAGGTTCTGTCAAAACCTTGTAGGCAGCATCTCCCTTAAGGGTGATGTGTGCGTTAACATGCACGCAAAACTGACGAAAAGCTTCAATAAGCAGCGGACGTTCCTCCATAAATTTACCACCACCCTGTTCAACCGTTTCGGCAACCCGGGCCGCATAGCGATCCGAAAATAAATGGTTTTCTGAAGTCAACTGATTGAACCAATCGGTCAGATGAATCAGTGTAAAATCTGCTTGCAGCGAAGCATCACCGTTAACCTGTTCTTCCAGACTAAAAATATTGTTGGTTTCTGTCTGGTAATTCTGGCGGCTTATCTTCACCCCAAAGCGATTAAATTGTTGTTTTATACGTTCCGCTGCAGCTACCACATTAGGGTCGTAGTGCAGGGCATAGGCGTCAAGCATATCGAGGATGCCCCGAATGCCGGTGTCACGACGGCGGTCGATAGCCGCCAGCTCTTTACTGATTAAACTACCTTTTACCAGACTGTAGGTGCTTTTGGCACTTTCGAAACGGTTGATAAAGGCCGTTCCTTGTTCGCTCACTTCAAGGCCCGCTAAGTCGGTAGCCTGAAGAATGTTTACGGCGTCGCGGCAGAATTGCATCAACTCGCCGGCACGCAACAGGAATAAATTGAAAATTTTAATCATAACGCAAGTGTTTTAAATTAATAAAAACTACTTGGCTCTGGCAGGCGAATCAAAATTACGGCAATTCGTTCTTACCACCAAATAAATGACCTAAAAAATGTGGATAAAAAGCTGATAATAAGCTAAGACCAGACTTGCTGCGGCCTCAAGGGCCGCTTAACCGGCTTTCAGGAATCCGCGTTCTGTTTTGAAGTTCCAAATATTTCAGTTAAAACGAAGCGAAATTAGGCATTATGCAGATTATCAATATGCTGCCAGCCGGCAGCACGTATTTAAGCCTCTGAATTGGTTGCTGCTGGTTGGCAGGAAGTATTTCAGCCCCTGAATTCCTTGCTGCTGGTGTGCAGCAGGCAGATCAGCCGCGGAATTACCTGCTGCGGTCCGGCAACAGCTTTTTAAGACTCTGAATTGCTTGCTGCTTAACGGCGGGGGGTTTTTAAACCGCTGATTGACCTGCGGCTGACAGGCAAAGTCTTTTTAAGCCGCTGAAGCATATGCTGTCCGGCAGTCTGCCTTCATTTAAGTGCCGAATCATTCGTGGTTATTTTACAGGCTTGTTTTTTCCCCCAAAAAAGAAAGCTACCAGGCCTTAGCGCTAAGCCTTCAGATAATATGCAGGGCTGTAAGCCAGCCTGCCTAAATTTTGTCCCTGAACCGGGTGTTGTATAAGTGCAGTTGTTACACAAAAGTTACAAAAAGCAGGAAAAAAAACCAAAAATAATACTTTTGACTATTGTTTAGTTTGGCATAATATTATAAATTGCCAGACCATTTCCTATTTAAGAAATACTCATAAAGCAGACAACAAGCAACTAAGGATTCAATACATACAACTAAATTTACACAGATGAAAAAAATTACGCTTTTAAAAGGCGGGCTGCGGCGTTTTTTGCCGGGTTTGCTTTTGCTATTGTTATTTAGTTCCCAGGGATGGGGGCAGGAATTACCTATTGATTGGACTGGGGATACAGGTATTGATACCTATAAAGAAACTTCAATTGTTCATGGTGGAACTTATAGTATGAAAGTTGTCGTTAATACTGAAACACAGGCTAACTGCGATATTAGGAGTGTTGAAATTCCTGTGACCCCAGGTGATACCTGGATCTTCAATTCTTATGTATATTCAAGTGCATATGTTAAAGGCAGGGTAGTTCTTGAATGGACAGGAGCAACTACTACTTATGGAGGTTATTCAACTAATGGTTCAACTAAATTTGAACTAATCACAGATGCAGGAATCGTTCCAGAAGGTGCAACA
The DNA here is from genome assembly GCA_050179685.1 of Salinivirgaceae bacterium. Taxonomy (GTDB): domain Bacteria; phylum Bacteroidota; class Bacteroidia; order Bacteroidales; family SZUA-534; genus GWE2-40-63. Next base: position 254,229 of record JBFXEW010000001.1, on the reverse strand, counting down.
GGTGTTAAAATAGGATATCGTTTTTATGATCAAACTGATTTTGTGCCTGGAGAACAGCAATTTTTGGATGATGTAACATTTGAATCACCTAGTGGTACTTTTAAAATAGTTTCTAATGGAGATTTTGAAAGTTGGTCAACACCAATTGATACAGAACCCCCATTGCTTTTAGAAACCTCACCTGCTGATGAGTCAAGCGATATAAACATTAGCACCGACCTTAGCCTGACTTTTAATGAAAACATAGCCAAGGGTTCAGGTAATATATCGGTTTATAATGCAAGCGATGTTTTAATTGAGGCCGTTGATGTAAGTACGGAAGCTGTTATAATAACTGATGCCATAGCTGTGGTTGATTTGATTTCGGATTTAAGTGCTGGTGAAAACTATTATGTAATGGTCGATGCTACGGCCTTTACCGATTTAGCCGGAAACCCTTATGCCGGAATTGCCAGCAAAACGGACTGGAATTTTACTACATCGGCTACACTTTCTTCCATCGCCACCCTCGACGATTTAAAAGTCGATGGTACCACAGTTACCGGTTTCGATGCCGGAACGGTGGTTTACGATATGGAATTACCCTACGGAACTACCACGGTACCTACGGTTACTTATACCCTAAGCGATGCCACCGCCACGGTTATTCAAACCGATGCAGGCTCCTTGCCGGGTACTACCAGCGTTGAAGTAACTGCCCAGGATGGCACCACCAAAAAAGATTACCGGATTAACTTTACGGTAGCAGCCCCCAGCAGCGAGGCCACCCTAACATCGGCCAGCTATGCGGTGGACGATATAAACGAAACCCTTACCGATATTCCTTACGGAACTTCCCTGTCAGCCTTTAAAGCAGCATTATCTCCTGCTACGGGTGCTACTTTTGAAGTTTACCTTGCTGATGGCAGCACCATAGCTACCGATCTGCAAAGCGGCTACCTGGTAGTGGTTACCGCGCAGGATGGCACCACCCAAAAAACCTATACCTTAACAGTGAATGACCCGGTTATTGATTTGTTCTTTTCGGAATACATCGAAGGTTCGGGTAGTAACAAAGCGTTGGAAATCTACAATCCTACCGGAAGTGATGTTGATTTGTCGGCTTATTCCGTCAAGCTGGGCACGAATGGTGCCGACTGGGGTACAACCCTTAGCTTAAGTGGAACCTTAACAGCAGGCGATGTTTATGTTATCTACAATTCAAGCGCTGCACAGGCTATTAAGGATGTAGGCGACATTACCTCGGGTGTAGCTAATTTTAATGGCGACGATGCCGTGGGTTTGTTTAAAAACGATGTCCTTATCGATGTCATTGGTCAGGTGGGAGAAGATCCCGGAGCCTCATGGCCGGTTGCCGACGATGCTAGTGGTACAGTGGACCAGACCCTGGTTCGAAAGGCAGCAATAAACATGGGAACCATTTCCTGGACTTCTTCGGCAGGAACCAATGCTGATGATTCCCAGTGGCAGGTTTATCCTAAGGATACCTTAATGTATCTGGGTTCTCACATTCAGTTTACCGATAATGCAGCTCCATTGGTAAGCTTTTCTCCGCTGAATGGTTCTTCGCAGGTTACTGAAACTACCGATATCACCCTTAGTTTCGACGAGGAAATATATAATGCCGATGGTTCAGCGATAGGTAATGACGATTTAGCCACCAAGCTGTCCTTTTTCGAAACAGCCACTCCGGCCAACACCTTGCCCTTTGTGGCTGGTATTTCGGGACAACAAATAGTGGTTGATCCCACCGGCGACTTAAAGCTGGGCATGCAATACACCCTCAGCCTGCTGGCCAATACGGTGGAAGATGCTGCCGGAAACGAAAACGCCGAAAGCAGTACCACCTTTACCGTGCGCGAAGCAAGAACTGTGGCTGAAGTTGCCTCTGCAGTTTATACCGTCGATAACGATAACAGCACCATCAGCAATGTTCCTTATTCCGAGGACTTAGCCACTTTTAAAACCAATGTGCTTGCCCTTAGCGGCGCTTCGTACGATGTGTACCTGTCCGATGGACTTAGCATTGCTTCCGATTTGCAGGATGAATATCAATTAATATGTGTGGCCGAAGACGGTATAACAAAAAAAACCTATACCATCAATAAAGTAGCTTTCGTCAGCAACGAAACCGACATCCTGAGCTTTGCCGTTCCCGGCCAAACCGGAGCAGCAACTATCGACGCCGGTGCGCATACCATTGCTATTGAGGTTCCTTTCGGAAGCTCTCGTAGTGCCCTGGTAGCTACCTTTACCCTGAGTGCCGGAGCTACGGCAAAAGTGGGAACAACGCCTCAGGTTAGTGGCGAAACAGCCAATAATTTTGAAACTACACTTACATACAGCATTCTTGCCGAAGACGGAACTACCACACAGGACTGGCAGGTAAGCATTACTCCTGAAGCTCCGAATACCGATGCCCGTTTAAGTGCTTTGTTTATCGATGAAGTGGCAGTAGATGGCTTCAGTGCTGAGGTATATTCTTATACGAAAGAGTATCCCTACGGCACATCAGTGGTTCCCGCGGTAAGCTATACCCTGAACGATGCTACTGCATCGGCAGAAATTACCGTGGCGGAATCCATGCCCGGAACCACCAGCGTTAAAGTTACCGCTCAGGACGGACTGACTACCCAAACCTATACCATCGACTTTACCTGGGAAGCACCCGGTACGGAAGCCTTTGTAACATCAGCGCTTTATACGGTTAACGATACCGAAAATACCATTACAGGCATTCCTTACGGAACAACCCTGGCTGTATTTAAAACAGAAATAGTTCCTGCTACCAATGCGGCATTTGAAGTTTACCTTTCCGATGGTACCACGGTAGCTGACAATCTGCAAAGCGGATACAAAGTAGTGGTCACCGCCCAGGATGGTATCACACAAAAAACCTATGTACTTACCCTCGACGAGGCACCAACAGTCGAATTGTTTTTCTCGGAATACCTCGAAGGTTCCTCAAGCAACAAGGCTGTCGAAATTTATAATCCCACCGGAAGTGACGTCGATTTATCGGCCTATTCGGTTAAGCTGGGCACTAATGGTGCAAGCTGGGGAACTACCCTTACATTAAGCGGAACACTTACTGCGGGCGATGTGTATGTTATCTACAACTCAAGTGCCGCTATTCAGGCTATTATAGATGCAGGGGACATTACCTCGGGTGTGGCCAATTTTAACGGCGACGATGCTTTGGGCTTGTTTAAAAACGAGGTGCTTATCGATGTTATTGGTAACGTGGGTGAAGATCCCGGAAGTGCCTGGACGGTAGCCGGAGTTAGCAACGCCACCGTCGACAAAACGCTGGTACGTAAAGCACCGGTTGAAATTGGCACTACCGATTGGGCACTTTCTGCCGGAACAAACACCGACGATTCCCAATGGCTGGTTTATGCTCAGGATGAGGTTTCTTACCTGGGTTCACACGTTCAGGCACCCGATACCGAAGGTCCGGTAGTTGCTTTTGAGCCTGTGAATAATGCCACCGATGTATTTGTGAATGTGCATCCTACCTTAACTTTTAACGAAAATGTGTTCGATGCAAACGGACTGGTCTTTGCCGACGGAGCCGATGTAAGCTTGCTGCTTGAGTGCTACGAAACAGCTACTCCTGCAAATACCGTAGCCTTTAACGCAACCATCAGCGGAAGGGTAATTACGGTGATTCCCGATGCAGCTTTGGCCAACAGCACCCAATATACTTTGGTGTTGAAAGCCGATGCGGTTCAGGATAAAGCAGGCAATCGTAACCTTAGTGCACAGACAAGCTTCACTACAATCGATGCTTCGGTACAAAGCCTTAGCCTGACTTATCCGGCAGGTGGCGAAGTATTCTATGGCGGCGACGAAGTTACCCTGGGCTGGAATGCTGCCAACATAAGCCAGATAAAAGTTGAGGTTTATGTACCCCGCTTCGATACATGGACGGAATTATTGGCATCAACCGACGCTACTACCGGTAGCGTTGCGTTAACCGTTGGAGCCGACAGCTATTATGGCAAGACCTATAAAATACGCATCAGCGATGCATCAAATGCTGCCATAAACGCGGTAAGTGGCGACTTTGAAATCATTGCTGTTCCTCAAACTTTGGCCGCATTGCGCAGTCAGGGTGCTGGAGCAAAAGTTAAGTTTGCAGGCAATGCAACCGTAACCATGGTACAAAGTTATCGCAATCAGAAGTTTATTCAGGATGCTACGGCCGCCATTCTAATCGACGATGTTGCCGCAAAAATTTCTTCAGCTTACACAATTGGAGCTAGTATAAGCGGCATTGAAGGTTCGCTAACGGAATATGGAGGAATGTTACAACTGATACCATCAGCCGATCCGGGTGCAAGTTCCGGAGCAGGTACAGTAATCCTTCCCGAAGTAGTAAGCTTGGAAGCCTTTGCCTCCGATTTTGAAGCCTATGAAGCAGAATTGCTTACTTTTGAAGATGTAACATTTAGTCAGGCCGATGGCAGCCTGAAGTTTGCTACGGGAACGAGCTATACATTAAGCGATCAGACAAACACAGCTAATTTCTATACAAACTTTTACGATGCCGATTATATCGGAGCAGTGTTGCCGGAAACCACCGGTAACATTAGTGGTATTGCTCATAGCAGAACCACTGGAAATTATATTACGGCGCGTTTTGCAACTGATCTGTCTTTCCCGTCGAACGACGCCAGCCTGAGCGCAATAACCCTCGATGGAACGCCATTGGATGGTTTTGATTCATCCGTGTTGACTTATTCGATAAGTCTGCCGGCAGGTACTACTGAAGTTCCTGTGCTTGTTGCCACCGCTACTGATGCAAATGCAAGCATCGGGATTATTGCAGCCACAAACTTGCCGGGTACTACAAGTATTACGGTTACTGCACAAGACGGAGTAACACAACAAACCTATACCGTACAATTTACAGTTACACCTTACAATACCGATGCAACCTTAAGCAGCTTAAGCTATAATGGAACTGCTTTGGAAGGCTTTGCAGCAAACCAGTATGAATATTCGGTGGTGTTGCCCTACGGAACTACAACAGTGCCTGTAATAGCAGCAGTAGCTGCCGATGCTAAAGCCAATGTGGTGCTTACCCAGGCCACTCAGTTACCGGGCGATGCTTCGGTAAAAGTTACTGCCGAAGACAATGAAACCACACTTACCTACACCATTCATTTCAGTGTAGCCTTAAATAATGATGCTACCTTAAGTGATATTCTGATTGATGGACAAGCGTTGGCCGGATTTGCTCCGGGTACTTTGGAATATGTTTTTTCCGTTTCAAACCAAAGTATTCCTGTGGTTAGTGCAATTGCCAGCGATACCAAGGCTTCGCTTACTATTGTTCAGGCGACAGCGGTTCCCGGATCTGCAAGTATTCAGGTAACAGCCGAGGACAACACTACGGTACTTACTTACAAAGTTACCTTTGTGGATGCGTCTTTAGGCCACGATGCCAGCTTAAGCAGTTTAAGCGTCGATGAACTTCCTCTTACCGGTTTTGCTCCGGCAGTATGGGTTTATGAGGTTGAGCTGCCTTACGGAACATCCACAATACCCGTAGTTAGTGCAACGACAAATGATGCCAATGCCAGTATGGAAATCACTCAGGCTACCCAATTACCAGGAGAAGCAACGGTACTTGTTACGGCTGAAGACGGGGGAACACAACAAAGCTATACGGTTAAATTTAGTGTGGCACCGAATAACGACGCTACCTTACACGGAATTACCGTGAATGGTGAAGCAATAAGCAGTTTCGACGCCAATACTTTTGACTATCAGGTAATCCTGCCTTATGGAACAACAGACTTGCCGGTAGTGGCAGCCAGTTCAACTGATTTAAACGCAACGCTCGACATAACACAAGCCGAAGCCATACCGGGCACAGCAACAATTCGGGTAACTGCCGAGGATGGTCAAACACAGTTAACTTATTCGGTAAGCTTTACCCTGGCACCAAACAACGATGCCACCTTAAGCACCCTTATGGTTGACGGTGTGAAACTCGAAGAATTTGATGCAACAAAGCTTAGTTATAAAGTGGAATTGCCCACGGGTACCACTACGATTCCTGTAGTTGCAGCCACGGCAAGCGATGCCAACGCTTTGGTTGATGTTGTTCAGGCTTCAGAGCTTCCGGGTACTGCCACAATCACGGTTACCGCCGAAGATGGCGAAACCCAGTTGGTTTATACCGTTGAATTTACCATTCGGGTCGATGAAAGCTATACGGTTACTTTTAACGTGCTCGATGAAGATGGAAATCCCGTTGAAGGAGCTACGGTATTGTTTAACAGCGAATCGAAGCTAACGGATGTAAGCGGTAAAGCAGTTTATACCGAAATAATGCCTGTAAGTGAAGCTCCATTTAGCATTAGTAAGCCCGAGGCTTTTGAGGAATATCAGGGCACACTTTCAGTTGTTGACGCCGACCTTACCGTCGATGTAGTGATGCTTGCTGTTGGAATCAACACAGAGCATGCTTTGGTAAGCAGTATTTATCCAAACCCAAGTCGCGGTGAGTTTGCCATATTATTACATCAGGTAAGTCCGGGTATGAGTATGACAATTACCGATTTAAGAGGGCGAATTGTTTTACAAAAAGAACTCCATCAGCTTGAAACACGTATCGATTTGTCGCAGGCCAAAGCAGGAGTTTATATTTTAAGAATACAATCATCGGAACACCTTTTTACAGAACAAATACTACTTGCAAAATAGTTTTTTAAATGTTGAAAAGAGGGCCGGTTTCGTAAGAAGCCGGCCCCTTTTTATTTGTGGCAAATGAGTACGGTTTTCACTCCAGGGATAATGTATTGTTGAAGAAATAATGCTGTAGGAGTTTTTAATTTTCACCCATTAATTTTAATGCCTTCCACAAAAAAATTATCTTTGAGAAAAACCTATACTTATGCCGATATTAAAGGGGATTGTTAGCTGGCTTACCATCAAAAGGATGAACGAAATTGATTTGTTTCGGCAGTATCCGGGTAATGTGCAGCACGATGTAATGATGAGTCTTATTGAAGCAGCGCGTGAAACGGAATGGGGTAAAATCCACGATTTTGATACCATAACAACCTACGATGATTTCAAATCGCGGGTTCCGCTTCAGGATTACGAACAGATTAAACCTTATGTGGAGCGTTTGCGTGCCGGTGAAAAAAACCTGCTTTGGCCGGGCGAGATTAAATGGTTTGCCAAGAGTAGCGGGACCACCAGCGATAAAAGCAAATTTATTCCGGTTACCCAGGAGGCTATTGAACTTGCCCATTTGCGCGGTGGAAAAGATGTGATGTACATCAACGAGCACTTGTATCCCGACAATCGGGTTCTTAAAGGCAAAGGCCTGATAATTGGAGGAAGCCATAAAATAAATAACTTTAATAACGAATCGTATTTTGGCGATTTGTCGGCTATATTAATAGAGAACATTCCCTTTTATGCCGAGTTTTTTCGAACACCCAAAGCATCCATTGCATTAATGGATAATTGGGAGGAGAAATTAGAGCAAATGGCCCATGCTACCATAAAAGAAAATGTGACCAATATTTCAGGCGTTCCTTCGTGGACTCTGGTTTTAATTAAGCGGATACTGGAAATTACCGGGGCATCAAATATCACGGAAGTCTGGCCAAATTTGGAGTTGTTTATACATGGCGGGGTAAGTTTTACTCCCTACCGCTCACAATACCAGCAATTGATTCCCAATCCTGAGATGCATTACCTGGAAACCTACAATGCTTCAGAGGGATTTTTTGGAATTCAGGACGACCCCAACGATCCGGCCATGATGTTGATGCTTGATTATGGAATTTTTTATGAATTTATTCCCATGACGGAATTTTCCAGCCCAAATCCAACCACCTTGCGCATTAGTGAGGTAAAAACAGGAGAGAATTATGCTGTGGTAATTTCGACCAATGGCGGACTTTGGCGTTATATTATTGGCGACACGGTTCAGTTTACCAGCACTTACCCCCATAAATTTCTGATTACCGGAAGAACCCGGCATTTCATCAATGCTTTTGGCGAAGAACTGATAGTTGATAATGCCGAAAAGGCCCTGAAAGCAGCCTGTGCTAAAAGCTGTGCCGAAATAAACGAATATACTGCGGCTCCGGTATATATGGAGCTGAATAAACAGGGCGCCCATGAATGGCTGATTGAGTTTGAGAAAGAACCTTCAGATATGGATTACTTTACCTACATGCTCGATGAAGCCCTGAAATCGGTAAATTCAGACTACGAAGCCAAACGTTTTAAAAATTATACGCTTGATATGCCTATAGTTCATAGTGTTGATAAAGGAACCTTTCATAAATGGCTGCAATTAAAGGGTAAACTGGGAGGACAACATAAAATTCCCCGACTGTCGAACAACCGCGATTATGTTGATGAAATACTAAAGATGATTAATAACAAGTAATTGAAAAACAAAATAATAATATTAATAATATTACTTAACTCTTTGTTTGTTTCAAGAGCTCAGACCTTTGTTGAAATCAATCAAAAAGCGCAGCAAGTTGTGTTTGACGCTTTGGGAAATTTATACCTGATAAATGATGTTGAGTTGCTTAAGTACAATGCTTCAGGAACCTTGTTAAACCGTTATAGTCGCTCGCTAAACGGGCCAATTCATTCGGTTGATGCTACCAATGCGATGCAGGTGCTGGTTTTTTATAAGGAAGCTGGCCTGGTAAGTTTTTTGGATCGGGAATTGGTTCAATTATCCGATGCATTTGAAACCTACGCGGTTTTTGGTTCCGAAATTTCGCTGGTCTGTGCTTCATCGAGTGGTGGTTTTTGGGCTTTTTGTCCGGAACAGCAAAAACTATTTCGGGTAAACGACCAAAGAAAAATACTTGTTAAAACACAAGCCCTAAACGAATGGATTGGTAACTGTACTGTAAATGCCATTTATGAAAACAATCAAAAGATTTATGTGAATTGCCAAAATAAACTGTTGGTTTTCGACCTGTTCGGCGCTTACCTTAGCACCATTCACCGTGAAAATATGCAAAGGGTGTTTTTTTCAGAAAGGCATTTGATAATTTACGATGGAACCATGCTTTTCAAAATGCAGGCGCCTTTTTTAAAGCAGCAGGATCAATCCATTTCACTTCCAGCCAGTGGTATTGATCTTGCCTGGAACAAAAACCACATGGCCATTTTAATAAACGATAAAGTACTTATATATAATGATAAATAGCATTTATTAAAACCAATACTATGAGTAAATTCGATTTTTCGGCTATTAATACCATTGTATGGGATTGGAATGGAACCCTGCTTGACGATCGGGACATCTGTATTCAATCGATGAATGCTTTATTACGGGAACGAGGCTTGCCGTTATTAAACCGCGAACACTATTTAAAGGTTTTTAATTTTCCGGTTAAAGATTATTACCAGGCATTGGGATTCGATTTTGAAAAAGAGCCTTATGATGTGCCTGCATTACAGTTTATGGATAATTACCATGGAATGTTACCCAATGCCCTTTTGTTCGATGAGGTTAAAGTTACTCTTGCTTTTTTTAAAGAACGGGGTTACAAACAGGTAGTATTATCGGCTATGGAACAAAAAAGTTTGGTTCAGTCGATACGTAAACTGGGAATTTACGAATATTTTGAGGCTATTGCCGGAATTGAAGATCATTTTGCGCACGGAAAAATTGATCGGGGAAGATTACTTTTTGAAAAGCTTGGTTTAAACGGCAAAAACTGTTTGCTAGTAGGAGACACCCTTCACGATGAGGAAGTAGCTTCCGAACTATCTTGCTCTTGTGTGTTGGTGGCAAATGGTCATCAATCGAAAGAGCGTTTAATGGTAAATGGAAATGTGGTGGTCTCTTCGCTAAAGGAATTAGTTGCTCTATTATCCAAAGCATAAGTTTAGTTAATTGAACATATATGCAACACAATCAGAAATATAACACATAGCTATTCAAACAAATCTTCTTTGGGAACGTAGCCTTTCTTTTCTTCTTTTTTAGCTTGTGGAATTATATGCCAGAGTATTCCAAAAGTACCGCCTACTTCGCTTAATCGTGAAGCCTGAATGCCATTGGGCCTGTCGATAAAAATATCACGTCCTCCGGCCATTTGTAAATCGTAGCGGGCTTCGCCAAATACAGCCAGTCGTCGGTTAATATTATAGCGCAAGCCCAGTGCTACTTTTATCCCAAAATCGAGGGTCCTGACTTCCTGCGTATAATGGTCGAACTCGTTTGGATGATTGTAATTGTGGTTTTCTGAAGATTCCGATAATTTAAAAGCCAGATAGGGTCCTGCCAGAATTACGGGTCGGACTGCTCCCTGACCAATTTCAAAATGACTGAAAAAGGGAATCTCAAGATAAGTAATTTTACGGCTAAAGTAGGCATCGGGAATGGTGTCTACTTCGCGCCAGCCTTTTTGTGCCAATGAAAATTCCATTTGCAGCCCATTATTCAGTTTATTATTGAAAGCAATAACAAAAGCCGTATTGGGCAGCCAAAAATCAGCCTGAAGTTGTTCAAGTCCCGGTGGTTCCAAATGGATGCCATGGTTTCCATAACCCTGACGGACGCCAATTGAAAACTGAGCCTGAACAAGCGTGCTTGTGAAAACTAAAACAAATATAATAAGGCTGCGATTCATGAACCGATAATTTTTGGACTCAAAACTAACCATTTTTAAACTATTTATTTTCATCTGACAAAGAAATATGTCTGTAAGAACTCCTGAAAGTGTTTTGATCCTTAAAACCAGGTTTGTTTTAAACCCTCGGTACAATTTTTACACATGTCAATAGGATTGTCTTTACTCCATACGGTTTTTATAAACTGATGTGCATTTTCCCCTTTCCAAAGATTCTTCAGATTACCTTCTGATAATGTTCCGTAAGGGTATTTGGCATCTTTGTCGAAACAACAGGGGATAAGCTTATTATCAGCAGTAAGAACGGCACCATTCCAGGCTCTTTTGCATTTTACCTGCTTGCTCTTATTTAGGGAATAAGTTCCCGTTGCATTTTTTTTATAGCGATTAAACCGTTTGTTTTCGGGCATTAAGGGGTGACCGTTTTCGAAATGCTCGAGTTGCGGACTTTTCAGCTTTAATGCATCTACCTTTAGCTTTTTCGCCAGTTGTTTTATCTCGGGTATTTGGTGTTCGTTGGTTTTAAAAACAACAAACTGGATGATAAGCACCGGCGTTTTTTTCTTTCGTTGTTTCTTAGCTGCAATCAGATTTTCGATTCCGGTTAAAGCTAAATCGAGACTTCCGCCCACGCGATATTTTTCATAGCTTTCCTGTGTTGTACCATCGATGGAAACAATGAGTCGGTGTAGGCCCGAATCAACAAGTTTTAAGCAATTTTCCGGGTTCAAAAACTGGCCGTTGGTCGATGTGGCTGTGTAAATGCGGTTTTTTGTGGCGTAACGAATATATTGATATATTTTTGGATGCAAAAAAGGTTCGCCCTGAAAGTACAATTGAAGAAAAGCCAGGTGATTTTTGTTTTTGTCAATCAGCTTATGGTAAGCGGGTTCTGATAAAAAAAGCCGGGGGCGTGTCAAACCATTGTTTCCCGAAGGACATTCCGGGCATTTTAAGTTGCAAAGATTTGTGGGCTCAATACTGAGCGATTCCGGTAAGCCCCAGCGTATAATGCTTCCGCTGATTCGCGACAGGAAATAGCTGAGACGCAGCAGTGTTCCGTTTAACACCTTTCTAATCGTCAGGGTTTTAAAAAACCGATAGGTATCGTAGAAGCTAATCATGCTATACTAAAAAAAACCTAAGGATATTGTACCCTTAGGTTTATTATCAATTGTCAGCTAAATTTTAATTGTTTTCTAAAATCTGGAACAGCTCATCGAGTTTTGGGGTTAAAATAATTTCTGTTCTTCTGTTTTTTGCCCGGGCTTCGGTGGTTTTAGCAGCATCGACCGGGAAATAGGGCCCACGACCTGCCGCACTAACCCGTTTGGGATCCATGCTTGAATTTTGCAGGAGAATTTTTACTATCGATGTAGCCCGCTTTACACTTAAATCCCAATTATCTTTAATCTCGCCACTTCCGCGCATGGGAACATCATCGGTATGCCCTTCAACCACAATATTTATGTCTTTATTTTGTTCCAATACACCGGCAATTTGTTTGATGGCCTGCTGTCCTTTGGGGTCAACATCCCATTGCCCCGATTTAAAAAGCAATTTTTCGTCCATGGTAACATAGACTTTTCCATTGCGTTGCTGAATGGTAAGCCCCTTATTTTCGAATCCCAAAAGGGCATCGGTAATTTTCGATTTCAAGGCAAAAACTGCAGAATCTTTGCTGTGCAAAATGCTTTCCAATTCCTTCATGCGGCGGCTTTGTGCCTCTAGTTCGTTTTTTTTCTGATTTAGCGATGCATCCAAAGCAAGCAGTATTTCGTCGCGTTCTTCCAAAGCCAATTGTTTAGCCATCAGGTTGTCTTCCAGTTCCCGCAACTCATCTTCGCGCACCTGCAAGTCTTCTTTGGTAACCTGAAGTTCGGCCAGCAGCTTTCGCGTTTCTTCATCGCGGCCTTTCTCAACTGTCGACTGGGTGTTCGAGAGGTCGTTGTACATGGTTTTATAAACCTTGAACTGTTTTTTGTAAAAAGCAGCCGAATCTTTTAAACCGCTTTGTTGCGAAGCCATTTGGGTAAAGCGTTTTTGCAATTCCTCCAATTCTGCTTCCATTTCGGTGTTTTGAACTGTTAGCGATTCGTTGGTGCTTTTAAGTGAGTCCCGTTCGTGGACGGCAGTTTCATTTTTTTGTTTTAATTCCTGGAATTGTCGGGTCGGAACGCAGGCGTTCATGGCCGCAAGCCCCAGAGCAATAAAAACAAAACGTTTAAGTGTATGCATGGTAATTTTATTTTCGAAACCAAAGATACAATTAATTCAAATTATTCCTTAAGGCAAAACTAAAATTGGCAATTATAAATTATTATCGCTTAAACTTATTATTTTTATGGCATTAAAATCCCAATTGTTAAAGCAGAAAGCTGAAACGACAGGGTGTTTCGGAAAAACAGTTAAAATTCGCATGGTTTATAAAAAGTTCATTATTCAGAGTCAGGACACGCTTCCCGCTAAGGGATTATTAATTAATACGCCAACCATTTCTCCTCAGGAAAATAAGATCGACATTGGCCGAAAGACAATGGAATTGGGATCGGTACGTACCTTTACTGTCGATTCGTCGAGAATTGAAAAGCCAAAAGTTGTGGTTCCGGTTGTGAAAACGGTTCCTTATGTTCCTGAAACGGATAGTATTGTGCATCCGGTTTATAATGTACTTGATGATAACTTTGTTTTACCCGATAATTCCGATTTTTTTGCCAGTCTTTCGATACAGCCCTTTGAACCGGAATTAGCTCCGGTACTTTTAACAAAGCAAAAAGCTGATAAAGTTGCCGAAAAGAATAAGCTTGTAGTTCAAGAGCAGGTAAAACAAAAAAAATCGATACGAACAGCAAATAAATCGGGTACATTTTTCGAGACCACCGATTGGATGCTTGGACTAATAATTTTGGTTCTTGTAATATTTGGATGGCTGCGTGTGGGTTTTGGTCGTTATTTGCAGTTGGCTGTTCAGACTGCTTTTAACTTTTACACGGCAAAGCGCGTTCGCGAAGAATCGAACATATTACGAAGTCGGATTTTTCATATTATGAATGTCTTGTTTTTTATCAACCTGGCACTTTTTGTTACCCAATGGTTCGATTATCAGAATTGGGAATTGTTGGGGCTAAGTGGCCTGTTTTTATTTCTGGCCGTTTTAGCCTTTGTGATAGTTGTTTATAGCTTGCGCGGAACTATTATGGCTGTAATTGACTTCCTTTTCCTGGCAAAAGGTTCGTTTAAATATTATACAGCAACTATTTTTATTTATAACCGGATGATAGGTTTGTTGCTGCTGCCTTTAATTGCCGTAATTCCTTTTATCGACCCACAGGTCACGCCCTGGCTTTTTTATGCCGGGTTTTTGGTTGTAGTTTTCTTTTATGTTTTTCGGATTTTTAGGGGATTAAATTTTGGAATCAAAAATAGACTTTCAATTTTCTATTTGATTTTGTACCTTTGTGCACTTGAAATTTTACCATTACTGGTTCTTTACAAATTGTTTGAAACCTACGTATAAAGTAACATTTCGAGGTTGGTGTGTAACAAAAAAAAACTGAAAAATTGAAAATTAAAAAGATTCTTGTATCTCAACCTGAGCCGGAAACCGAAAAATCGCCCTATTTTGATCTGGCTGAGAAGCATAATCTAAAAATTGATTTTAGACCTTTTATTCAGGTTGTACCTGTTGATTCAAAAGTTTTCCGCAAAGAGCGGATTAATATTTTGGATCACACAGCTGTTATTTTTACGGCGCGTACGGCTGTCGATCATTTTTTCCGTATTTGTGAAGAGATGCGGATTACAGTGCCCGACACCATGAAGTATTTTTGCATCTCAGAAGCTACAGCTTTTTACCTGCAAAAATATATTGTATACCGGAAGCGAAAAATCTTTTTTGGAAAGAGCTCCTTTACCGAGTTGCTTGAGGTGATTGAAAAGCACAAAGACGAAAAGTTCTTCGTTCCTTTATCTGACATGCACAAACCCGAAATTCCCAAAGGGCTTGACAAACTCAAGGTAAAGTATAATATTGCTATTTTGTATCGGACCATTGCCAGCGATCTTTCCGATTTGTCGGATGTAAATTACGACATCCTGGTATTCTTTAGTCCTTCGGGAATAAAATCGTTGTTCGATAATTTCCCCGACTTTAAACAGAACGACACCCGAATTGCCGCTTTTGGCCCAACAACCGCAAAAGCGGTTAAAGATGCCAAATTACGTCTCGACATTCAGGCTCCGCTGCCCGAAGCCCCATCGATGACCATGGCGCTTGATCAGTATATTCGGGATGCAAATAAGAATTGTAAAAAATAAAAGAACCTGTGCTAAGGCACAGGTCTTTTTATATGATGAGCCCTGATAGTCAGCATAAAAGACTCACCTTTAAAAAAAAGGAACGGCTTAAAAGTCGTTCCACTATTCAGGCGCTTTTTGATACAAACCAAAACCTTAGGAATTACCCTTTTAAGCTGGTATGGATGGTTGTTCCATCATCAGACGCGTCGTTGGTAAAAGCCGGAGTGTCTGTTTCAAAACGAAACCATCGCTCCGCAGTGACCCGCAATTTTATTAAGCGGCGCATGCGCGAATGCTACCGAACCAATAAATCTGAACTTTATCAATCGCTCGAGGGAAAAAATGTCGAGCTTTCGTTTATGCTTATTTATCTTTCCAGCGAAATAGTTCCTTTTACCGAATTTGAACAAAAAATAAAACAACTTTTGTTCCGTTTGAGTGAAAAAGTAAAAACAAATGATTTTCTTTAAACTTATTGGGTACTTGTACCTGAGGTAAACATATTTTATTCCGATGAATTATTCGAAAACAAGATTGATATGAGATGCATCAGTAAAAAATGGAAAATAGGATTTGTAGTAACCATTGCTGTTATTACCTTGGGTTTTATCTCCTTCGACGATGAGAATTTTCAGATTGCAAAAAGTCTGGATATTTATCACACGCTTTTTCGCGAGTTAAATCTTTATTATGTAGATGAAACCGATCCGGCTGATTTGGTAAAAACCAGTATCGATAAAATGTTGGAGTCGCTCGACCCCTATACGGTTTACATTCCCGAATCGCAAATGGAAGATTACCGCTTTATGACAACCGGGCAATACGGGGGAATTGGCGCTTTAATCCGCAATGCCGACGACTTTGTTATTATAACCGAACCTTACGAGGGCTTTCCGGCTTATAAAGCAGGCATAAAAGCGGGCGATAAAATTGTTGAAATTGATGGCAAATCGGTGAAAGGGCGGAATTCGGAAGAGATTAGTGAATTGTTAAAAGGAGAACCAAAAACCGAGATCAGACTGGGAATTCAACGACCGGGTGTTGAAAAAGTACTTGACAAGATTGTTGTACGGGAAAAAATTAAAATAAACAGCGTGCCCTACAGCGGCATGTTAAATGATTCAATCGGGTATATTCGCCTGGCAAATTTTACCGAAGATTGCAGTAAAGATGTGAAAGAAGCTCTTAAAGAATTGAAAAAGAATCAATCGCTAAAAGGTCTGGTTTTCGATTTACGCGGAAATCCGGGAGGTTTGCTTATGGAAGCGGTTGCGGTTTCAAATCTTTTTATTCCTAAAGGACAGGAAATTGTAAGTACCAAAGGAAAAGTTACCCAATGGAACAGGGCTTATCAGGCAAGTAATGATACCTACGATACTGAAATTCCTTTGGCTGTTTTGGTAAATAGTGGTTCGGCCTCAGCATCAGAAATTGTTTCCGGAGCAATTCAGGATTTAGACCGTGGTGTTGTTTTGGGAACCCGTACTTTTGGGAAAGGCCTGGTGCAAACAACCCGCGACCTGAGTTACAATTCCAAATTAAAAATCACCACAGCTAAATATTATATACCCAGCGGACGCTGCATTCAGGCCCTCGATTATTCGCACCGGAACGAAGACGGAAGTGTTGGCCGTGTTCCCGATTCGCTGATAAGTGAATTTAAAACCAAAGGAGGGCGGAAAGTTTACGATGGTGGAGGTATAATGCCCGATATAAAAGTTGAACCACAGATGCTTAGTAAAATATCGATAAGCCTCTATACAAAAAGCCTGATTTTTGATTTTGCAACACAATACCAGCAAACTCACGAAACGCTACCTCCGGTTCATGAATTTACGATTGATGAGTCGATATACAATGAATTTAAGACGTTTTTAGCCGACAAAGATTTCGATTACACCTTAGAGAGCGAGCAAATGATATCAAAGCTCGAAGAAGTTGTTAAACGAGAAAAATACCACACCATGGTTGCCGACGAGCTTGATTTATTGCGCAAAAAGCTGGCTCACGATAAAAACAAGGATTTGGAGCTGTTTAAAACCGAAATCAGCGATTTGTTACGCGAAGAAATTGTAAGCCGCTACTATTATCAAACCGGACGCGCACAGGCAAATATCTCCAACGATCCGGTGATTGATAGTGCGTTGGTCATTTTAAGAGATAGTTTTAGGTATCAAGCAACCTTAAAGCCTAAAACGGAATAGCACACCTTGTAAGTTATGTTAAAAAGGGCTAATTCATGAAAACATGAGTCAGCCCTTTTTAACACCATTATTTACTAACGTTACTGTTTTTTCTTTAATTCTATCACTACAACTCCCATTAATAAAAACAGCAAAACGATACTACTTGCCAGGGATATTTTCTCGCCCAGGAAATAGGTTTTGGGATGAAAAGCAAACTCTATGGTGTTTTCTCCCGATGGAATTCTCAAACCACGAAGCACATAGTTGGTTCTAAAATATGGAACTTCGTTTCCGTTGATTTTTGCAGTCCATCCGGCCGGGTAATATATCTCAGAAAATACGGCCAGGCTCTCAAACGAACTTTTTGACTCATATTTTAAATAGTTGGGTTGATAGTTTACCAGTTTAATGGAAGCGCTTGAATCTATTTGTAGCGATAAGCCTTCTAATTGTGATTCAAATCGTTTATCGATAAGAGCTTCTTTTTTTGGATCGAAGACAGCCAATTTTGCTACCTCTTCATCAGCATTTTCAACAATTTTATACGCGTTCACAAACCACACATTCCCCAAGGCGCTCTTGTTCAACAAGGGTTGCGCATTGGGATTGTGTATCAGGTATTTTGTATTTAGCATATTTAAAATACGTAGGTTCGTAAAAACACTGTCCACATCGGCTTGTGTTCTGATGGTTGAAAAGCTTTGCTGAAGTTTCGCAATGTCGGGAGAAATACCGTATTCAATAAGCTCCTGATAGCGTTCCAATTTTGCTCCATGGTAGCCTCCTATAGAGTTATGATAATAAGAAGTAGTTCCATCGGAGAATGGATTAACGGTTAAATTTAATACCCGGTAGTTTAGTGATTTATCTTGTAATATTGCTTTGTCAGCGGCAGTCATCTCTATAGGAGTTTGAGCCTTGCGCTCACTTTCAAAATCGTTGTTATTTAAATATTTTTTATCAATGGGCCACATATCAAAAAGGACGAGAGCTCCCCATGCAATAACAGCGAATTGGGCTTTTAGCTTATGTTTCCAATAAGCTAGCAAGGTTAATGCTGCCAGTGAAACAAAAATAAAAGAGCGAAATGCATCAGCACGTAACACCATTTTGCGATCTGCCTCTAAAGCATCTACAATTTCCGGGGCACCTAAACGAGCATCCATGCCTCCTGAAAAATCGCCGGCAAGGTTGGGTATAAGCACAAATAGCAATGCAAAACCGCCGGTAATGCCAAAGGAATATTTAAGGGCATTCATAAATTGCTTATCATTTATTTTGCGCGCAACAACTTCTTTAATGGCTAAAGCACCTAGTAAGGCCATAGCAAAATGTTCAATTACAATAATGTTTTTTACATCGCGAAATTTATTGTAACCCGGAAAATAGTCGAGCATAAAATTACTTAGAGTCGGAAAATATTTACCCAGTGATAATAAAAATGCAAGAAGAACGGTAATTGCCAGCCACCATTTTTCCCGTCCTTTTAAGGCAAACAATCCAAAAACAAATAAAAATACTAATACGGCTCCAAAATAAAATGGAGCTGCTGAAATGGGCTGGCTCCCCCAATATAGAGGTAATGTTTCAGAGATACGTTTAGCATATGATCTATCCTGCGGGGCAATTAGTTTATATACATTCGATTTTTCACCAACGGATTCTGCGTTTCCTCCCCCTTTAAATCTGGGAATAAAAGCTGAAACGGTTTCACCCAGGTCGTAACTATATTCTAAAATGTAATCTTTATCGAGACCTGTTGTTTTGTTTCCTGATTTATCGGTTAGTTCTGATTTACCTCGGGTAGAATATTTACCATATTCCATTGTCGTAGCCAACATGGAGTAATTGGTACCCAAAGCAAATAGAGCACCAACAAGTAGAAATATTGATTTTTTTATGAAATCTGAAATTGTTTTTTCTTTAATGGCATAAATTAAATAAGTCGTAGCCATAATTAGAATCATGAAGCCGGTATAATATGTAATTTGTGGGTGCCCTGCATTTATCATCCACGATAAGGCCAGTGTAGCTATTAATGAACCAATAATTATCTTTTTATTATAGGCATAATAAACGCCGGCAACCAATAATGCCATAAAGGTAAGTGTAAAAGCCTTCGACATATGACCAGTATCTATCCAAACAAAAAAAGCCGTGTTTAACGAAAACGCTAAAGATCCCACCAGGCTAATCCAGGAGTTGGCACCAATTATTTTTAACAAAATAAAAAACAAAAGCAGACTAATGAACAAATAAGAAGCAGGGCGCGGAATTTTTTGAACGGGTAATAGTAGTTTACTAATGAGGTTTCCTGGATATTTAGTAGAAACGAGAAAACTTGGTGCTCCTGAAAAATAACGATTGGTCCACAGTGCTTCTTTTCCGTGTTCGTTGCGATAATCAACCAATTCTTTTGACATTCCCAAATGCATGGTAATGTCTTGAGTCTTTATTACTTTCCCTTGAATTAGGGGTGAAAAATAGGTAAATGAAATAGCTAGAAACAGTATGATTATTACTATTGTGGATACAAACGGTTTTTTAAAATTAAAATTCATAATTTTGTGCGCTTTGTTAATAAATGCCAAATATATTTATAAATTAATATTGTTCAGCATTATATTCCACTTTTAATAAAGTAGATTATGAAAATACTCATGGTTTTAGAACGTGATTTTCCTCCGGATTTAAGGGTCGAGAACGAAATTAAATCGCTTATTAATGCTGGTCATTCGGTTTCATTAGCTTGCTATGGATTAAAAAGCGGAACTTCTACTTTTAATTGGAATGGTTGTGTTGTATTTAAAAAGAAGGTGCGAAAGTTTATTTACAAAAGTAGCGTAGGGGCACTTAAATTTCCTTTTTATTTTAATTTTTGGAAAAGCCATTTAGAAGCTATCATAAACGAAATTGAGCCGGACGCTATACATATACACGATTTACCTTTGGCCAAATTGGGGGTATATTTTAAGATGAAATATCATCTAAAATTTACACTCGATTTACATGAAAACTGGCCATCTTATCTTGAAGTCTCATCGCATACTAATAGTTTTTTAGGGAAAATTTTATCAAACATTAAGCAATGGGAAGAATATGAGCTTGAACAATGCAAAAATGCTGATTCAATAATTGTTGTTGTTGATGAGGCAAAAGAGCGTTTAGTAAAGTTAGGCGTTTTCAATAAAAAAATATTTATTGTTTCAAATTATCCTGAATTATCTGATTTTGAGAATATCCATACTGATTGTCAGAAATCTGAAAACATTGTATTGTTTTATGCTGGTGGAATTACGGAGCACCGTGGTTTACAATTTTTTATAAATGCGATACCGTATTTATTGGATAAAAATAGAAAAATTGAATTACGTATTTTTGGAGAAGGAAATTACACGAGCACATTAAAAGGACTGGTTCAACAACTTAACATAGGTAATTACGTTAAGTTTTTTGGTCAGGTTCCCTACAAAACAGTATTGGAACAATTAATCCAGGCCGATATCGCTTTAATTCCTCACACAAAGAATAACCATACCGATAGCACTATTCCACATAAATTATTTCAATATATTTTGGCAGGCAAACCAGTATTGGTTTCTAATTGTTCTCCCATTGAGCGGATTGTAAATGATATTAGTGCAGGTGCTGTTTATAGGTGGAACAATCCGGTTGAAGCAGCCCAGAAAGCAGAGTGGATAATTGAAAATAGAATGAATTTTAATGAAGAGCGCTTGAAACAAACAATTAAAGATAAGTATAGCTGGGAAAATGAAGCGCTTAAACTTCAATTTATTTATGAGGATTAAAGTATTGTCATCTTTATTTAGTTTGTTCGTTTTTTAAAACAATTACCAACCATATATTCTAATGATTCAAGCAATTGTAAAAAAAGGGATGGTTTTAGGAGCACAAGTTCCGGCTCCTGTAATCTCCGACGGCGGGGTACTTATAAAAGTGATAAACAGTTGTATTTCGGCTGGAACTGAAATTTCGGGCGTTCAGAACAGTGGTAAACCCATTTTTAAGCGAATATTGGAACAACCCGAGAAACTAAAGAAAGTTATCGATATGACCTTATCTGATGGCATTCAAAAAACATTAGCACAGGTTAAAGGACTTCTTGATTTAGGTACTCCTACCGGCTATTCCGTTAGTGGGATTGTTTTAGGTGTGGGTAAAAACGTTAAAAATTTAAAATCCGGAGATAGGGTTGCTGCTGCTGGTGGAGGATATGCAAATCATGCCGAGTATGTAGATGTTCCTGAGAGTTTAGTTGTTAAGCTTCCTGATGGCGTTGATTTTGTCTCAGCCTCATCTGTAACTTTAGGAGCAATCGCTATGCATGGTGTTCGAAGGGCCGATTTAAGGTTTGGTGAGTTCGCTGTTGTTATTGGTTCTGGAATTCTGGGATTATTAGCCATTCAAATGTTAAAGGTTGCCGGGGTGCGCGTGGCTTGTACCGATTTAGATAATAAAAGACTTGAAATAGCTAAAGAATTAGGCGCCGAAGTTGTTTTTAATCCTTTGGAGTCGGATGTGGTTGGTGAAATAACAAACTGGACCGACGGCTACGGAGCTGATGCCGTTTTATTTACAGCTGCTACAAATAGCAGCGAACCTTTAGCAGATGCTTTTAAAATATGCAGAAGAAAAGGCAAAGTTGTTTTGGTAGGTGTATCTGGCATGAATATTAAGCGTGCAGATATTTATCCCAAAGAAATTGATTTTTTAATTTCAACATCATACGGACCGGGCAGATACGACAAGAATTACGAAGAAAAAGGCATCGATTATCCTTATGCTTATGTGCGGTGGTCTGAAAACCGGAATTTAAAAGAATACATTCGCTTATTAAAAGACAACTTAATTCAAGTTGATAAAATTATTAATAAAATTTATCCGCTTACTGAAATTACACAAGCATTTAATAGTCTGAATAATAACGAGGAAAAACCATTAATGGTTATTCTTGATTACGGTTTGCCCGATACTGCAAAACTGGAAACTTATTTAAACCACGACCGGAAGATTATAATTACAGACCAAAAGCCAGCAAAAAACAAAATTAATATTGCTTTGGTTGGTCTGGGCAGTTTTGCCACAAACGTTCATTTACCTAACTTAAATGAATTAAAAGATAAGTTTAATATTGCCGCGATTGTAAATAAATCGGGAAATAAAGCAAGCCATTATGCTAAGCATAATATGGCTATATATGCAACCACTAACTTTGACGATGTACTAACTGATGAAGATATTGATTTGGTTTTTATAAGTACCCGGCACGATAGTCATGCAAACCTAGTTTTGCAAGCTTTAAAAGCGGGTAAACATGTTTTTGTTGAAAAGCCCTTGGCTACAACTATAGAGGAACTAAAGAAAATTGAGGACTTTTACCAAAATGCAACGAAAAAGCCACTATTAATGGTTGGATTTAATAGGCGGTTTAGTAAATACTCAAAAGAAATCAAAACCCATATAAAAAACAGAATCAATCCAATGATGATAAGGTATCGAATGAATGCCGGGTATATACCTCTTGATCATTGGGTTCATGAAAATGGTGGACGAATTGTTGGCGAGGCCTGTCATATAATTGACTTAATGAATTATTTTACCGAAAGTGAGATTGAAAGCATAAGTTACGAGTCATTGGAACCTCAAACGAATCATTATAGTGCTTCCGATAATAAATCAATTGTTTTAAAGTATCGAGACGGCTCTGTTGCAACTATTGAGTATTTTTCAACTGGTAGTAAATCATTACCTAAAGAATACATGGAAATTCATTACGATCAGAAATCGATAATAATGGAAGATTACAAAAGCCTTAAAGGGTATAATGTCAACTTAAAAGAAATCAACTCAACAACAAGTCAGAAAGGTCATTTAGAAGAATTGCACGAGTTATATAATGCTTTAACCAATACTGATGCTGGTTGGCCTATTGCATATTGGGATATGATTCAAACAACCAAAGTCTCTTTAGCACTTAAATAATATGATTGACATTGTTAAAAAGGTTTCCTTGTTGAAAAAAATATATGCTAAATTGCCTCCCTGGCTATTGCTTGGATATGCAACGTACCATAGTTTCAGAAAATACAATAGAAAATACGAATACGCCTCGCCGGAACAAATTAAAGCCCTTCAACTACGACATCTTAAGGAGATTGTTGCACATGCCTGGAAAAACATACCCGGGTACAGGAAACATTGGGAAACCAATAAGTTTCATCCGGATAAATTAGAATCTTTGGATGATATTCAGCGGATTCCCTTTATTACTAAAGAAATGTTGCAAAATAATTTAGAGGAATTTTCTTATAAAAAATTAAAGGGGCTAAAAAAAACAACAACGGGAGGTTCCACCGGAATCCCCTTTTCCTTTTATCAACAGCGTCGTAACGGAATAATTGAATTGGCTTTTATGCACGAATTATGGTCTCGTTTTTATTCTGAAATTAATTATCATGTGGATGCTACCATACTAAGAGGGAAAAAACTAAAAGGGCCCATTGGTTATGATCCTCTAAACGGACTTATATTATCATCGTTTGATTTAGTACCTAATAATATTGAAAAATACATAAAGGCCATTGAACAATATAAAACACCCATTTTAAGAGCATATCCTTCTTCTTTACATGTGTTTACTTCGCTAATTAAAGAACAGGGTTTAAATATCAAGCACCAGTTTAAGGCCATTATGCTCGGTTCTGAAAAACTTTATGATTTTCAGAAAGAACCCATTAATGAAATTTTTAATTCACCCTTGGTAAATTGGTATGGCCATGGTGAGAAAGCTGTATTAGCAGGTTATTGTGAGCATAACGAAAAGTTTCATTCATTTTCGCTGTATGGTATTACAGAGATTATTGATTCGAACAATTTAGAAGTTTCGCCGGGTGACATTGGAGAAATTGTTGGAACTTCATTTTGGAATTATGCCACACCATTTATTCGTTACAAAACAAAAGATTATGCAAAGAAAGGTCCGGATTTTTGTGACCAGTGTGGCAGATATAGCCAAATTATTGAAGAAATTCAGGGAAGGGAGCATGAATTTATTGTAGATAAAAACAAAAAACTGATTGCTTTAACCGGGGTAAGTATAATCTGTGGAACATTTAGTGAATTGATGCAATTCCGGTTTATTCAGCAAGAAATAGGAAAGTTTACGTTTAAATACATTAAAAAGCATGGAGTTGATTCAGTAAATACTGCGGGCATTCAAAAAGCTTTGGTTGATAAATTGGGAGACAATTTTGAAATTGAATTTGAAGAGGTAAATCAAATTAGTCGAACTCCTTCTGGAAAATTGATGTATCTGGAACAACATCTGGATATAAAAAAGTTATTACATAATGAGCAGGAATAAAAGAATTGCAATTATTGGGCCCTATCCTCCGCCTTATGGAGGGATTTCTGTTCATATTGAGCGCATGCTTAGCAGACTGCCTAAAGAAAATATACACTTTTTTAATACAAATAAAACGGCTTCTAAAGGGATACCATTTTACAGCATATGGATTTATATTTATGTTGTGTATTTTTTAGTTGCCCGATACAAGGTGATTCATTATCATTCAACCAGTAAAAAAATAAGGTTTTTATTGTCGCTTGTTTCCTTTTTTAAACGGAATGTATTCTTTCATTTGCATGGGGCCAGTTTTTTGGATACCATTAATGAAGCAACGTTTATGGCAAAAAAAATCAAATCATTAATTCCTTGCACGAATTTTATTGCATCAAACGAAAACATATTTCATTCACTGTCAGAATTGAATCCACGAAGCATCTATTTGTACGATGCTTTTATTCCACCAACCTTTAACCAGAACGATTTAGACCTGTTTACAGAAGCATTTGAATTACCGTCTTCGCAATATATTGTTTGCATGGTTGGATGGTTTTCAAAATATAAGCAGGAAGATTTGTATGGATTTGATATAACGCTCGATGTGCTTTATTCATTAATTAATAAGTATGATTTGGATATTTCGCTTATTGCCAGTGTTAATGGAGTGAATGATAAGGCGTTGTATGATAGCTTTTTGCACAAAAGAGCAGCATTAAACCTTACCAATCGTTTTATTCTTATTGAAAGTAAACCCAAAGAAATTTATCCCTTATTTTTATATAGTCATTTATTTATAAGACCCACCAATACGGATGGTAATTCTGTATCAGTTAAGGAGGCGCTTTGGTTTGAAACTCCCATAATTGCCAGCGATGCTGTTCCCAGACCAAAAGAAGCGTATTTATTTAAAAATAGAGATGCTGATGACTTGGCTGAAAAAATAATGTACGTAATAAAGAATCAACAATTTTTATCTTTGCAAAAGAAAATTGATGTTTGTAAGTCAAAAACATACAGGCATCCCATAATAAAAGACATTTATGAATTGGAATAATAAACAGGTTTTAGTAACCGGTGCAGATGGTTTTATCGGATCACATTTAGTTGAGATGCTCCAAGCAAAAGGGGCTAAGGTTAAAGCATTGTCGTATTACAATTCATTTAATTATTGGGGTTGGCTCGAAGACGTTTCCTGTTTAAATGATATTTCGGTTGTTTCAGGCGATGTACGCGACCCATTTTTTTGTAACGAAATTACCAAAGGAATAGATGTAGTATTTCATTTAGCAGCATTAATAGCGATACCTTATTCTTATGTGGCTCCGCAAAACTATATTCAAACGAATGTAACGGGCACTTTGAATATGTGTCAGGCAGCTTTAAATAATAAGTGCGAGCGTATTATTTGTACTTCAACCAGCGAAGTTTACGGAACGGCACAGTATGTTCCAATTGATGAAAAACATCCATTACAAGCCCAGTCGCCATACAGTGCAAGTAAAATTGGTGCCGATGCTCTTTCAATGAGCTTTTACAATGCGTTTAATCTTCCTTTAACAATTGCCCGGCCCTTTAATACTTTTGGACCCAGACAATCGTTGCGTGCTGTAATACCGAATATTATTTGCCAAATGCTTGAAGGTAAAAAGGAAATAAAATTAGGAGATATTACACCAACACGTGATTTTAATTTTGTAAAAGACACCTGTAATGGAATAATTTTGTTGGCAGAGTCGCAAAATACTTTAGGCAAAACGGTTAATATTGGTAGTGGAACTGAGATATCAATTAAAGACTTGTTTTTTTTGTTGAAGGATTTAATACAGAGTGATGCAAATTTTGTAACCGAAGATTTAAGAAAACGGCCGGAGAAATCTGAGGTTTTTAGGTTAAATTGCGACAACAGTTTAATTAAAGAATTAACCGGTTTTAAACCATCCTATACTTTAAAAAGCGGCTTACTTGAAGCCATTGACTGGTATAAAAAGAAGGAGAATCTTTCAAAATTCAAAACCCATATTTACAATGTCTAAGCGTGCTGTTTTATTAACCGGAGGAAAAGGAACTCGTTTACTTCCATACACCGTGGTATTGCCGAAGCCTCTAATGCCATTAGGGGCTTATTCTATTCTTGAAATTGTTATTCGCCAGCTTTCATCATATGGTTTCGATCATATTACTCTGGCGGTTAATCATCAGGCAGATATTATAAAAGCATTTTGTGGTGATGGAACCAAATGGAACGTAAAAATCGATTATTCGATGGAAGAAAAACCGCTAAGTACCATGGGGCCTTTAAAACTGATAAATGACCTGCCTGATAATTTTTTGGTTATGAACGGCGATATTTTGACTGATTTAAATTTTGCAACCTTTTATGAGGATCATGTACGTAAAGAAAGTGTTTTTACCATTTCTTCCTACAAGAGGACGCATACCATGGAATACGGGGTTCTTGAAGTAAATAATGAAAGCAAGCTTTTTGGTTTTTCTGAAAAACCAGCTTTTAATTTTCAAGTGAGTATGGGCGTTTATATGTTGAATAAGAAGGTACTTGACTTTATTCCCTTTAATAAAAAATTTGGTTTTGATGATCTTATGTATTTATTGATAGAAAGAGAAATTCTTCCTACAGTATCAAATTTCTCTGGTTATTGGAAAGATATAGGCCGACCGGATGATTATATGGAAGCAATTGAAGATTTTGAAAACTTAAAAAGCAGTTTATTTCGTGGCGAAACAGAATAGTACGGTATTAATTACAGGAGCAAAAGGTTTTATAGGAAAGCATTTGCTAAATCGACTCCAAAATAAGCCTGGGTTCAAGTTGAAAACATTTGACATTAATGATGGGGATGTTGCAACCCATGAGTTTTCTTTTGATACGCTGGATCATATTATTCATTTGGCTGGAAAAACCTATGTGCCGCTCAGTTGGGAAGATCCCTATAGCTTTTACAAAACAAATTATTTAGGGACGCTAAATATTTTGGAACAATGTCGAAAATATAATGCTTCGCTTACTTATATAAGTGCTTATGTGTACGGAACTCCGGAATATTTGCCCATTGACGAAAACCATCCCTTAAAAGCAGCAAACCCATATATGGATAGTAAAATTGCGACGGAATCATTATGCCGGTTTTATGCTGAAAATTATAATATCCCTATTACTATTATCAGGCCTTTTAATGTTTTTGGCCCCGGACAATCCGATATTTTTCTGATACCAAAAATAATTAAACAGGTGCTATCAGATAGTCCGGAAATTTCTGTTTTTTCACTAGATCCCAAACGCGATTTTGTTTATGTAGATGATTTGGTAGATGCTATTATCCGTACCATTGACAAGAAATTTACTTTTGAAATTTTAAATGTCGGTTCTGGAGTTTCTTACAGTGTTGAGGCGATAATTAATGCTTGTTTAAAAATAGCCAATGTACAAAAACCCATACTATGTGAACATAACGAACGAAAGAATGAGATTAATGATGTGTTTGCCAATGTAGAGAAAGCCAAAAAATTGTTGAACTGGTTTCCAACAACATCTTTTGAAGAGGGTTTGAAAATGATAATCGATAATGAGAAAATGTAAACTTTGTGGCTCGGTAAAAATAGGCGTATTAAAGAAAATAACGTCTCCAATAAATGCCTTTGATTACACACTATATCAATGCCAAACATGTGCATCTGCTTTTTTTAATTTGAATGAATATCCGGTTGATTTAAAACAAATGTATGATGATTTCAAAGACAGAGCAGAATTTCCGCTAGCGCATGTGTCTTCGAACAAATGGATTTTAGAAAAACAAATTGCAGAAAAACTTATCAAAAAACCCATCAAATCGGTTTTGGACGTGGGTTGCAGAACAGGCGATTTTTTAATGCATTTTGACCATCAGATAAAGAGAGAAGGGGTTGAACTTAGTGCATGTTTTTGTGAAATTGCAAAAAAAAGAGGATTAACGGTTCATAATGATTTTTTGGAGAGAATAAAATTTACCTCCTCCTTCGATTTGGTAAGTTGTTATGCAATTCTGGAACATCTTGAGCACCCATTAGTTTTTCTTGAATCGTTAACTTCTATAGTAAATAAAGGAGGATTGCTTGTAATAATGATTCCTTATTATTTCTCGTTAAAAAGGAAGGTTTTGCCTTTATTGGGAAAATCTTGGCATATGTTTACCCCACCTGAACATCTGAATTTTTATTCTGGAAAATTTTTGGATAGTTATTTTAGAAAGAAAGGATTTGAAAGGGTTAAAAGGAATTATCTGTCTGGGGGAATGTATGTTTTCGAGAAAAATAATTTTATGCGGAAATGCGAGTATGGTTTCAATCAAATCGTTGATAAAACAATCCTTTCTAAAATACCAATCTTTGACCATAGGTATTGTTATTACATTAAAAAGCAATAAATGGGGAATGAGATTCAAAATAAATCTTTGGTAAAACTATTAAACTGGCTTAAAGAAAATGGTTGGGCTGGCTATGATCCATACGATATTAAAGGGCATCCGTTTGTAATTTGGCTTATTAAAAAAAGTGCTAAGACAAAAATTTTTGTTTATATCCGCGAAACGGTTTTTGAATTGTTTTACTCTTTTCCACGGTTTTCCCGTTGGCTATTTCGAATAGAACCCCAAATTAATGCAAAAGCCATGGGCCTTTTTGCCAAAGCATATCTTGACTTTTATTTGGTTACAAAAGAGGAGAAATACCTTGGGCTCTCAAAAGATTGTTTAAGATGGTTAATTAATAATATTTCAGATTCAGGAAAAGGTATAAAGTGGGCATATCCATTCGATTGGCAGTCAACTGCCTTTATTCCCAAAGGAACTCCCAATGGTATTGTTACCACTGCGGTAGGCGATGCCTATTGGTCGTGGTATAAACATTCCGGTGAAAAAGAGTACTTAGATGTTTGTGTTGGCATTTGTGAATTTCTTGAAACACTACCTCAGGATGCTTTGGATAACAATAGAATATGTTTCTCCTATACTCCGCTATATATTAATCATGTGCATAATTTAAACTTATTTGTAGCCGAATTTCTAATTAAAGTTGGTTTAGAAATCAACAATGAAACATGGGTCGCTCTGGGCAATAGGGCGATAAACTATACTTTGTCGGATCAAAAAGACGATGGTTCATTTGATTACAATGGACCTCCGGAAAAAGCACAAAATTTTATTGATAATTATCACACCGGATTTGTATTAAGAATGTTGCATTCTATTTGGAAGTTAACTCAGCGTGCTGATGTTTATGCGGCCTTAAAAAAATGCTATAAGCATTATATTGAAAATTTTTTTGAAGATGCTTCAATACCCTGGTTAAAACCCAATCAGAAATACCGTATTGATATTCATTCCTGTGCTGAAAGTATAAATTGCCTGTCGGAGCTTTCAGAAGCATTTCCGGAAGGAAAACAGATTGCCCGCAAGGTATTGCTATGGACCATTGAACACTTGCAGGATAAACAAGGTTATTTTTATTACGGCATAAATAAAAGCCGGATTTTTAAATTTTCCTATAAATCGAAAATAGCTTATATTCGTTGGGGGCAAGCCTGGATGATGAAAGCCTTATCAAGTTATTATAAATACCAATCCGATAATTAACGATGTTAAATATACTTCGTTCCACGGTTAAAAGTACATTTATCTATAGTCTGGGAAACTTATCCAGTAAGTTGGTCGGCTTTATTCTTATTCCTCTTTATACTTCAAAACTTTCTATTTCTGAATTTGGGGTATTGGGAATGCTTGAAATTACTTCACAGATATTAATAGCCATTATAGGACTAAGTTTGTACAACGCGTACTTTCGATGGTATTGGGATAAAGATTACATTGATAAACAAAAAACGATATTGTTTTCAATCTACACCGTTGTATTTGCTGTGGGTATTTTGGTAGTGTCTGGTATTTTTTTGGGCAGAGTAGCCATTTCAGATTTTATTTTTGATACAAAAAGTTACGCAAATCTCATCTTTCTATTTTCTGTAGTTGCCATATTTGAAGCTTTAAATATTGTCACTACAACCATTATTAGACTTAAAGACAAACCCGTTTATTTTTCGGCATTAATGATTGTTAAATTGCTGGTAACCCTGGGTTTTACTATTTTCTTTATTGTTTACCGAAAAAAATCTGTAGAGGGTATTTACTATGCACAACTAATTGGAAATATAACTTACATAAGCTTTTCAGCATTTTTTGTTTTAAAAGAAATTCGACCAAAATTTGAATTTGCAATTGTTTTGGCGATGCTAAAATATAGTTATCCATTGTTGGTGGTGGGTGTTACTGGTGTTTTACTGAATATTACCGATAGGTATGCATTGAACTTTTTAACAGATCTTGTAGAAGTGGGCAAGTATTCGTTAGTATTTAAAATAAGTAATACCATTCGTGTTTTTATTATTACATCGGTAAATATGGCTTTACAACCAGTGCTATTTAAAATGATGGACCAAGCAAATAGTAAGCGATTTTATTCAAAGGTTATGACTTATTATGCTTTTGGATTAATGTTTTTTGTTTTAGGCCTATCTATTTTTGGAAAAGAAATAGTTGTGCTGCTTTCAAAAAATGAGGCTTATTGGTCATCGTACTATTTAATCCCAATTATTTCATTAAGTACTTTTTTTACTATGCTTCGCGATATGGCCTTAACCGGAATTAACATTTCAAAAAAGACCTACTATACAGCCAGAATAATTTTAATTAGCTTAATTGTTAATATAATTTTTAACGGGGTTTTTGTGCATTACTTTGGAGCATTAGGGGCGGCTATATCCGTTGTTTTATCACAATTTTTGTTTTTTATGCTGGTTTATCATTTTGCTCAAAAAACCTATTATATTCCATATGAATTAAAAAAGATTGCTTTAATCGTTATGGTAAGCTTTGGCTTGTATTTACTGTCGCTTTTATTTACTGAATTAGACTTTTTCCTACGCATTGGTTTAAAAACGGTGCTCATTGTTCTATTCCCCTTTGTATTAAAGTTCTTAAATTTTTATGAAGACATTGAACTTCAAAAGATTAATGAATTCTGGAACAAATGGAAAAATCTAAATAACTTTTCAAAGAATCTTAAAAGTTTAAAGGAAAACTAACGATTTGACTTAAAATTATAAGTTAAATTCCAACAAGTGCCTAACAATTTGTTCACTGGCTTTTCCCTTTCCATATAAATCGATGGAAAAATCTGCATTCTTTGTACCAATAGAATTTACAGCCTGTAATATTTTGATTTTGTTGGCTCCCACAATGGTGTTGAAACCAAACTTAACCAATTCAACCCATTCTGTTTCAGTACGTGTGGTGATGCAATATTTTTTAAAGAAAAAAGCTTCTTTTTGTAATCCGCCGCTATCGGTAATGACGAATTGGCTGTTTTTAATGAGTTGAATCATATCAAAATAGCCAATAGGATCAATCGGTTCAAAATTCAGCTGTGTTTTTTGATTTAATAATATTTTACGGGTTCGGGGGTGTAAGGGTAAAACAATTCGGAATTGTTTGGCGAGTTCGTTTAAGGCAGCTACAATGTTTTGCAAACAAACAGGGTCATCGGTATTCTCCTGACGATGAATGGTGGACAGCAAAAAAGGCGTGTTGTTTAATTTCAGATTCTTGATAATTTGCGATTTATCGTTCGATTTTTTTTCATAATACAAAGCGGCATCCTGCATTACATCACCTGAACGAATAAGTTGGCAATCAATATTTTCAAAACCTTCGTTTTTAAGATTATTTATCGCATTATCGGTGGGACAGAAAAGAAGAGACGAAATCCGATCTGTTAAAATTCGGTTAGTCTCTTCGGGCATTTGCATGTTAAAAGATCGCAGGCCGGCCTCAACATGAGCAATGGGTATATGTAGTTTTTGAGCGGCAAGAGCTCCGGCAAGTGTAGAATTTGTATCGCCATAAACCATCAGACAATCCGGTTCTTCATCGATAAGAATTTTCTCAATTTTTTCAATCATGCGTCCGGTCATTGCTCCGTGGGTAAGACTGTGAATATCCAGATTGTAATGCGGCCTGGGAATTTCCATTTCTTCAAAAAACACATGCGACATGTTTGAGTCAAAGTGCTGACCTGTATGTACAATTTTTTCCTCAATATCCGTTTGAGCAATAATCCGGCTTACCGCCGCAGCTTTTATAAATTGAGGCCTTGCACCAACAATAGTAATAATTTTTTTAGCCATGGTTTAATTGGTTTAAAAGCTCGCTTAACGTGCGTGTTAATTCTCTGCGAGAGTATTGTTCTACATTACTCTTTATGGGTGCTTCTTTAGCTTGTCGGTACATTTTAAATGCTTCCAGAATAAACGCCTGCACTCCGGTTTGGTCTTTAAAATCAATTACTTTGCCCATTTTTGTTTCGTTTAGTATGTCGGCAACATCGCTTTTTTCAAGGCCAATAGTTAAAATGGGACGCTGTGCTGCCAGGTATTCAAAAAATTTACCGGTAAGAATTCCTTTTGCGTTGGGCGTGTTGTTTATCGGCAAATAAAGCACCCGAGCCGATAAAAGATGGCGGGCAATTTCGTTGTGTGGAACGTATTCTATTTTGTTCAGGTTTGGTGTCAACCCATGGTTTTGTATCATCTTTATTACTTCTACATCAACTTTTCCCACCAGTTTTATTTCAAGTTTTTCTTTAAATAAAATGTCTTTAGCTGCCAATTTGCCTAATACATCCCATAATACAGGATGGTTTCTGTCTTTGTTTAATGATCCCACGTGCACAATACTAAACTTTTCGTCGAGGGCAACTGACAAGTTTTTTATATCTTTTTGGTCATAGCCATTGGTTATTACATTACAATGATTTGCGCCTAACTCTTCCATTTCCTTTTTCATCGTATTACCGACAGTTATTACGCAATCAGCTTTCGATAATACTTGTTTTTCAAGTTTTCGGTGCTTTGAATCACTATATTTTGTTAGTCGCAAATCTTTGTAAAAATCAATATTGGTCCAAGGGTCTCTGAAATCTGCTATCCAATTAATTTTTAATGCTTTCTTCAGCTTTAGACCAATGAGGTGCATGCTATGTGGTGGTCCGGTGGTAATTATTGTTTGAATATGGTTTTCCACAAGATACCTTTTTAAAAATTTTACTGAGGGTCTAATCCAGAATTTTCGAGGGTCGGGAATAAAAAAATTACCTCTTATAAAAACACTAATTTTTTCGAGTATGGCATTTGAGTTCTCTTCTTGAATAAAACCGGCATTAATTTTTTCGTCTTTTTTCTTCCCAGTAAACTTTTTGTAAAAACTATAAGGTTCCCATATTCGCATTTTAATCACCTTTACCGATTCCGGAATTTCCATTTGCAAACTCTCATCCATTGAGGGATATTCAGGATTTTTTGGAGTATAAACTATGGGTTCCCAACCAAATTCCGGCAAATATTTAACAAATTTAAGCCAGCGTTGAACACCAGCTCCACCACTTGGTGGCCAGTAATAGGTAATTATTAAAACTTTTTTGTTTGCCATAAAATGATAATGTTTTTCTGCGAACAGCGAACTAAACCCCGTTTGTCTTTCCAAATTGGAACTAAAGATACGGCCAAATTTTGCATAAAATATCCGAACTAACAAATTAACAGAAATCACTCTTGTTTATTATGCTGGGGAAGATAATTATATGTACTTTTAAATCTTGTTTCACTAAACCCAAATTATGGAAACAGCATCGAAAGAGCCGGTTGTTTTATCGATAGTTCCTTCACCCCTGTTGCCCCCGGTCGATGGCGGGCAAAAGCATACGTATGGAATGCTCGATGCCTTGGGGAAAATTACCTCTTTGGTTTGTATTACCGACACCAAATCGGCAACCGCCGGGCATTCCTTTGAACTGCTTCCAAAAATTGAACATCGGGTGCGTAAGTATTTGTCGTTTGGTAACTTTAAATACATTGTACAAAAGATAAACGAAATAAAACCGGTTGCCGTTTTGCTCGAAAAACCCTTTATGGGACCCATTGTTTATTTGGCTTCAAAAAAAACCGGAATCCCTTTTTTTATTCATGCTCACAATATAGAATATCTTCGTTACCGCTCGCTGGGAAAATGGTGGTATCCCTTGTTGTACTTCTGGGAATCGTTCACTTATAGTAAAGCCAAAGCCTTATTTTTTGTTTCGGAAGAGGACCGGAGGTTGGCCATCGAAAAGTTTAAAATTCCGGAAGATAAATGTCACATTTCGTCCTATGGAATTCCTCAAACTACGGTTCTGGAGCGACCCGATGAAAGCATCATTCAAACCAAAGCTTTGGTAGGGATTAAACCGGAGGAAAAAGTTATTATGTTTTTTGGGGCATTAAAATATTTACCAAATATTGAGGCTCTTGAAATTATAATTAACGAGTTGTTACCTCGTCTGCAAAATAGACTTGATATTCCCTATAAAGTTCTTATTTGTGGAGGTGGCATATCGGACGATTATGAAAATCAGTTGAGGGGGTATTCCGACAAACACCTGATTTACGCCGGTTTTGTTCCCGATATTGATGAATATACAGGCAGTGCCGATGTAGTAATTAATCCGGTGTTAAGCGCAGGAGGAATTCGTACCCGGGTTGTAGAAGCCCTTGGGTTTAATAAAACGGTGGTGTCGACCATTACCGGAGCTCATGGGATTGATGCGCGTCTTTGTGGAAAGAAATTAAAAGTAGTTGCCGATAACGATTGGGACAGTTTTACTGAAAAAATAGCAGAAGCCTTATCAGAAAAGGAAACTACGCCCGACAGTTTTTTTGCTCGTTATTCATGGCCGGCAATTGCCAAAGAACTTAAGCTGGTATTACAATCCTAAAGCAAAACGTTTCGTCGTCTTCAAAGAACAGAAGTCACGCTGAAGCAAGGTGTCTAGTTTAATTATTTTTTAAATTAATTGCTGCCAAATATTTTAAAAAACGCTGGTTTTAGCTTACCAACATCCATCAATTAGTAGTACTTTTACCCTCAGCATGAATCGGACTCAAAAGCGTATCGGTATTCTTAAAGGGCATCAGCAAAACGATGGTTTACTGATGTTTTTATATATCTTTTCGGAGCTGTAAGCTCGCTATTCTTTTCTTTCAGAACATCATTGCGGTCAGCTTTCCTTTTTTATCTGCGTGATAGTTCACTTTTCATAACAACGATTTTTGGCCAAAAAACGGTATTACCGCAATCACTCAATGTAATTATCATTAAATGAATTTTTATGGATGCCTATTATAGCTACTTGAATGGCTTACTTAGCAAGAATAAAAAAGAATACGCCGCTTACCCGGAGTTGAACTGGTTGAATCCTTATGCTGCGCAGGATTTTCAGGAAAAGCGCAACGAACTGCTGAATACTCCGGGACAAACCACGCTTTTTAAAGGAACCAAGCCTTATTATAAGCAATTATCTGATGGTTGTCGCATTTGTGGCGCGGGTTTGTGGAGTTGTTTATTTATTACCGGCAAGTGTAATGCAAATTGCTTTTATTGTCCCACATCGCAAAATATTGATGAATTACCAAGCTCACAGGGTTTGACTTTTCCTACTCCCGAATCCTATGCCGAGTACGTAAAACATTTTGGATTTAAGGGAGTCAGCTTTAGCGGGGGAGAACCACTGTTATATCCGCAACGGGTTTATGATTATTTGAAAGCGGTTCGGAAATTTGCTCCCGACGATATTTATACCTGGATGTATACCAATGGTATTTTGGCTTCGCCCGATGTGTTTAAAACGCTGGCTTCTCAGAACTTAAACGAGGTGCGCTTCGATATTGGTGCAATAAATTACAATCTCGACAAGATTAAAATGGCCAAAGGGTTGATTAAAAACCTTACCATAGAAATTCCGGCAGTACCCGAAGAAAAAGAAAACCTGATTAAACTCTTACCCCAAATGATTGATGCCGGGGTTAGCAATTTAAATCTGCACCAGTTGCGTTTAACGCCTTATAATGTCGAAAAATTTAAGAATCGTCCTTATACCTATGTCCCTGCCGAAAAACCGCTTGTGCTCGAATCGGAATTGGCTGCTTTGGAAATTATACATTATGCAAAAAAACAGCAGTTACCCATTGGAGTAAATTACTGTTCGTTCTTTTTTAAAAACAGGTTCCAGGCGGCCGGATTTCGCAAGCAAATTAGTAAAGCGCTTTTTCCTGAACAAGCATCTCTTTCGCAACGGGGATATATCCGCAAGCAAAACTCAGATGGAATTGAATATCAAATAGCACGTTTAACCGATGAGAACAACCCGTCGAAAAACGCTCAACTATTATCATTAAATCACAAAAAATATGCTTTTGGTTCCGAAAGGCTTACTAAAATTGAATTTGGCAACGAATCTATAAGTAGGGCCGCTCAAGAACTTCTTGCAAACGAACCGGAACAAATTCCGAACGATCCCGAGTTATTCGAGCTGTGGAAACATGAGTGGATTGAGCCAGGTTTGCGCGATTATTAATCGAAACCGGAACGGAGTGAAATGGTAACGAATGCAACTTTATTCAAAACCATAAAATAATTTACTGCTTTGGGTGTTTTTTTCTGACAATAGTTATCCGGCATTGATTACAATAAGCCAGATTATTCCGGTTTCATTAAAAAGATTACAAAAAATAAAATATTTTTGCCCAATTGAAGTTTATTCATTGAAAAACACATTCACTTTGCTACAAATCTACATCAAACATAAGCGCATATTTTTTTTGTTGATAAGCCTATTAATTTTGCAGGCCTGTTCTACAAAAAAGAATACGGTAGTAACCCGCTCTTTCCATAACCTAACCTCGTATTATAACGTTTACTACAACGGTAACGATGCCTTTAAAACAGGGGTAAAAAAAATCGATGAATCGTATAAAGACAATTACTCTCTTATTTTACCCATTTTTAAATACAGTAACAACGAAGTTACCCGGGGTTCGTTTGGAGAGATGAACCGGGCCATAGAAAAGGGTTCAAAATGCATTCGCAAACATTCCATTCGGGTTAAGCCCAAGCGAAAAGATGCTAAAAGACAAAGCCAAAAAGACAAGGATTTTTACGATCAGAATGAATTTGTTAAATGGATTGACGATTCGTATTTGTTAATTGGGAAATCCCATTTTTACAAACACGATTTTTATGCCGCCATTGAAACCTTTAATTACATAATTCGCGAATACAGCAACAAGCCTATTAAATACGACGCTTATCTGTGGCTGTCGCGAACCTATGTCGAAATGGGAAAATTTGACCAGGCTTTGGAGTTTTTAAGCAAATTTGAAAGCGAGAAAGACCAAGTTCCCGAAACACTTCTGGGCGAAGTAGCTTTAACCAATGCCGATGTCCGAATGAAACAGAAACAGTATGAATCGTCCATTCCCTTTCTTGTTCAGGGAATCGATTATACATCGGATAAAAAAAAGAAAGCCCGCTATACCTACATTCTGGCTCAGTTGTATCAGCATAACGATGAGAAAAACAAGGCCTTCGAAGCTTTTGGTAAGGTGATTGACCAGAATCCCAATTACGAAATGACGTTTAATGCACGTATAAACCGGGCCAGTATTTTTAATGCCTCAGCCGCCGATAGCGGACCGCTTCAAAAAGAGTTAAACAAAATGTTACGTGATGAAAAAAACATCGATTTCCGCGATCAGATTTATTATGCTTTGGGTAAAATAGCGTTGAACGAGTCGCGTACCAACGACGCCATTAATTTTTTCCTTGAATCGGCGCGGGTAAGCACCGTAAACACCAATCAAAAGTCGGTTTCGTACTTGGCAGCAGCCGACCTGTTTTTTGAACAGCCAGAATATCGCAAAGCGCAGGCTTACTACGACAGCGCTGTGGCCATCCTTTCGTCCGATTATCCCGACTACGCCGCTTTAAAAACTAAAAACCAAAACCTGAACGCGCTGGTAACCAATTTGCTGTTAATTGAAGAACAGGATAGTTTACAACGAATTGCAGCTTTACCCGATGCTGAACGAAACGCTGTTATCGATCAGTTGATTGCACAAATAATTGATAAGGAAATGGAAGAGAAAGCTGCTAAAGTTCAACAGCAGCAAGAGATGGCTTTTTTGCAGCAGCAGGGAAACACCATGCGAAACGACGGGGGAGGAGCCTGGTATTTTTATAATCCGGCCATGTTAAGCATGGGCCAGCAAGAGTTTAAAACCCGTTGGGGCGACCGTAAACTGGAGGACAACTGGCGACGAAAAAACAAATCATCGGGTGATTATGGCGATGCTTTAGCCAGTGAAACGGCAGAAACTGAAAGTGCTAAAAGCAAACTGAGTAATAAAACCCGCGATTATTACCTGGTCGATTTGCCGTTAACCGATTCCGCCATTCAGGCATCGAACACAAAGATTGAGCAGGCGTATTTTAATATGGCTACCCTTTACAAAGATAAGTTCTACGATTTTGGACTGAGTATTGACGGCTATTTGAATTTATTAAAAAAGTATCCCAATACTGAGCACAAGTTAATTAGTTATTATAATTTGTATAAGTTATATTTTTTGACCAAAAACTACAATCAGGCTGAGGTTTATAAAAACAAAGTAATTAATGAATTCCCGAACAGCGAATATGCCAAGGTGTTGAGCAATCCCGATTATTTTAAAGAGCTCGAAAAAATCGAC
Organism: Salinivirgaceae bacterium; assembly: GCA_050179685.1. GTDB lineage: Bacteria > Bacteroidota > Bacteroidia > Bacteroidales > SZUA-534 > GWE2-40-63. The sequence continues at coordinate 215,076 of JBFXEW010000001.1, read as the reverse complement.
AATCAGGTTAAATTCATGTATCAGGCTACTTATAAATATTTCATAAATAACAATTGCGACGAAGTACATTACAATTACCAATATGTCGATTCTGCTTTTTCTGAAAGCACCCTGTTACCCAAGTTCGCCCTGCTTAGCCATTTGTGTGTTGGCCATACCGGCGATACGCTGGCTTTAAAAAACCTTTTAACATCGTTTGTAAGCCGTTTTGCAGGTAAAGAGGAAGTTGTGTATGCAAACGAAGTGCTGGCTGCTTTGGAACGTAAACCACGCGAAGTGATTCTGGAAGAAGAAGAACCTGTTTTTGGAAGCGAGTTAGCCGAAGTTTCAGCCATCGATTCTGCCGATCTGGCAATTTATAAAGTAGATCTTAGTCAGCCGCATTATTACATTGTGGTAGTGGCCAATCAAAAAGTGAGCGCCAATTTGGTGCAGTTTCGTGTGCAGAATTTTAACATCGATTATTACGACTTCCTGAATTTCGAAGTTGAAAACCAGTTGTTATCGGCCGATTATTCGCTGGTAATGGTAAAGCCATTTAAAAACAGGAATATGGCCAACAATTATTATGAATCGGTTCGAATTGCCGGCGACGTACTCAATGATTTTGACGACGACAGTTACCGCGATTTTATTATCTCAGCCGACAACCTGAAAACATTTTTAGAGGATAAAAACGTACTCAAATACCAAAAATTCTTCGACAGAAACTATTTAAAAAAATAATTATTGATAAAACTACTACCCGTTTTATAACTTTGTTTCTTTCCTTTTGTTAACCAAACACACAAGGCTGTGTAAATAATTAGTTAAGTAGCAAAGTTTGTGTAATTAGTAACTTTAAATAGATGAACACCCCTGTTTTGAATTACAAAATCACGACAGAGATTAATAAAGAGTGTTCAAAGTCTGCCAACTGGCCGGCATCACACCTTAAAAATTATTTTTATTATGATGAAAGCAATCAATATACTTTGGGTCGACGATGAGATTGAATTACTGAAACCCCATATTATTTTTTTAGAATCGAAAGGATATTTAGTCGAAACCGTAAATAATGGTGCCGATGCCATTGATATGGTTCGCGATAAGGAGTTTGATTTAATTTTTCTCGACGAAAACATGCCCGGATTAAGCGGTTTAGAGACTTTATCGAAAATTAAAGACATGGCTCCTGTTCTTCCTGTGGTAATGATAACTAAAAGTGAGGAAGAGTATATAATGGAAGAAGCCATCGGCTCAAAGATTGCCGACTACCTTATAAAACCGGTGAATCCGAAGCAAATATTAATGGCGATAAAAAAAATTACCGAACAGCGCCGGCTGGTAGGTCAAAAAACCACAGCAAATTATCAGGCCGAGTTTAATCGCCTGGGAATGGAAATTAGCGATTGCCAAACCGCACAGGATTGGATAAATGTGTATCGTAAACTGGTTTTTTGGGAACTGGAACTTGAAAAACATGCTGAACAAGGCATGGACCAGGTGCTACAAATGCAACATGTTGATGCCAATAAGGCTTTTGCCCGTTTTATTAAGAAGAACTATATCGATTGGTTTCAGTCAAACGAAACTGAAAAACCATTAATGTCACCCAATGTTTTTCGTGAGAAGGTTTTTCCAAAGCTCTCGCAGCAAAAAAACACAGTGGTTTTTGTTATCGACAACCTGAGGTACGACCAGTGGAAAATGATGGAACCCTTATTAGCTCCGTATTATTCAGTAAAATCGGAAGATTTGTTTTATAGTATTCTGCCTACGGCAACCCAGTTTGCCCGAAATGCCATGTTTGCCGGGCTAATGCCTTCTGAAATTGAGAAACTGCATCCCGAATATTGGCTGAACGAAGCAGACGAAGGCAGTAAAAACCAATTTGAAGAGCAACTGATGCAAAAGCAGATGAGCCGATTGGGTATAAAGTCGAGTTTCTTTTACGAAAAAGTAAACAATATTGATAAAGGCCGCAAGCTGGTAAACAATCTCAGTGGCTTGTTAAACCATAATTTGTCGGTTGTTGTGGTAAATTTTGTTGATATGCTATCGCATGCACGTACCGAAATGGATATGATTCGTGAATTGGCCTCCGACGAATCGGCATACCGTAGCATTACCCTCTCGTGGTTTGAGCACAGCAGTTTGTTTGAATTAATAAAGCAGCTTTCTGAAAAAAATGTTCCGGTAGCTATTACCACCGATCATGGAACCATTCGGGTACATAATCCTGTAAAAATTGCCGGCGATAAAACCATTAGCACTAACCTGAGGTATAAGCAGGGTAAATCGTTGTCATACAATCCCAAGGAGGTTTTCGAAGTGCCAAATCCGCATTCGGTTTATTTACCAAAAATAAATGTAAGCACCTCGTATGCATTTGCCTGCAACGACGACTTTTTTGCTTATCCAAACAACTACAATCACTATGTAAGTTATTACAAAAATACCTTTCAGCACGGAGGCGTTTCAATGGAAGAAATGTTGATTCCTTTTATACTGCTGGAACCCCGGAAATAACTAAATTTTGCTCTGGTTTTCAGAAAATATATTTGAATCATTGATTTGCGATGGGATAAAAAGGCTTGTTCGTCAATAAAACCAAGCGTTTGATAAACAAAAGGCTGATTGTCAAACTTTTTTACGTAAACATTGGTTAATTAAATATTTTTCCGAAATTTATACAGCCAAATAATTAACCTGTTATGACTCAAAACTGGAGCAATAAAACTATATTGGTTGCCGAAGATGAACCAGCCAATTATTTATTTATCGTTAAGATTCTAAATTCCACAGAGGTGAAAATCCTGCGGGCTGAAAATGGTTCTGAAGCCGTAAGTTTGGTAGCATCCCATCCTGAAATTGATTTGGTTTTAATGGATATTTATATGCCAAATTTAGATGGTTTTGAAGCAGCTAAGCAAATTAAAAAGCTTAGACCGGGCTTACCTGTGGTGGCGCAAACTTTTTATCAGCAAGAAATTACTGAAAAGGAATTTGAAAACTCAGGGTTCGATGCTATAATTCGCAAACCAGTGAATATAAATAAACTGCTGGCTATGCTGGAGCGTTTTTTGGTTAGCGGATAAATTCACGAAGTCGGTAATTCGATCCGTAATCTTTTTGACTTCGCAGTTAACAATACTTATTTTACAACACCCAGTTTCAAATTTCGGAACATTAAACGTTCGTTTTTTCGGAATACATAAACCAAACCATATTTTTCAGCCTGTTCCCGTTTCTCTTCTGCTGGTAAATCAGAAAAATTATCTTCAATTTCATTCCACAACTGAGCTATTATCTGGTCGGCTTTATTTCGCAGTTCAACTATTTTTTCTGCAGATTTGGTGTGGGTTTCCTGTAAATGCTTTTGGCTTTGGTGAATCTTTAAAAAATCTTCATAATGCACTTTTACCCTTGCAATTGTTGGGTTTGTAATGGGAGTTTGTCCTGAAGTTAAACGTGTGTATTCTCCCTTAATTAAGCGTTCGCCCCATTCAATCAGGTCTTTTTCTGAATTTAACTGGGGCAATTTCCTTTCGTCTTCGTCCAATCCGAATATGGCCCGGTTTTCTGGTTTAAGCTCGCCCCGTATAATGGCAAAGTTTAAAACCTGGATAAAATGCGACATGTAAAGCCGGGCTTTTCTAAAACTCTCCTGATGTTTTTTATGTTTAAGGTTTTGTCTTTCCTGGGCTTCCTTTTGAAATTGCAGGGCCTGTTTAAACTCAGGAAAAAAATATTTTAATTCCTGATGGATTGAAACACTAAAAGGTAAATTGAACGGAGGAACTCCTTCAGTTTTCTGAAGTGCTTTTTGCATAGCCCTTATTCGGGCTACATCGGTGTTGGGTAATCGTCGGTAAGGCATAATCAGAGTTATCAACAAATTGTTAATAAAATACGAATATAGGATTTGTAGATTAAAAAAACAACACATTCGCAGTCGAAATACATTGACAAATAAATGGTTATTCCTTCAAGGTGCTTTGATGGCTTGTTTGGGAGGATTTTAAATTTTTATTTTTTTGTGTTTGTCGGCTGAAACCATAAAACCTTGCCATTCTGTTAATAAGTATTTTTGTTATGCTGCCTGACATAAACTTTGAATCATATTTGAAAAGGATTACACGGGAATTAAAGCGGAAAATAATTAGATTTGTTTTTGGTTCAGCAAACAATTAAAACAACTTAATTTAAATAGAATCCTTATGAGCAGTTTTGTTAATTCCTCCATTGGGAAAAAATTATTTATGAGCATTACAGGCTTTTTCCTGATGATGTTTTTAGTGGTTCACTTGAGTATCAATTTACTTTTGTTATTCGACGACAGTGGCAGTTTATTTAATCAGGGCGCCCATTTTATGGCAACCAATCCACTTATTAAAGTAGTGGAACCTCTTTTGGCTCTTGGTTTTGTGTTGCATATTTTATATGCGTCGTATCTTACGCTGAAGAATCAAAAGGCCCGCCCGGTTAATTATAAAAAAGCCGATTTAAGCAAGTCCAGTTCCTGGGCATCGCGCAACATGTATGTGTTGGGTGCTTTAATCCTGGTTTTTCTGGTGATTCACATCATAAATTTTTATTGGCAACTTAAAATAAGCCATACGGTTCCAAGTATTATGGTCGATGGTGTTGAGATGGAAAATGCTTATGGGCTGGTTGCCGGTCTTTTTAAAGCGAGTTTAATTTACTGTTTGATTTATATTGCAGGAGCCGTCTTATTGGGAATCCATTTAACCCATGGTTTCTGGAGTGCGTTTCAAACCATTGGATGGAGCAACGACATTTGGCGCAATCGAATTGAGTTAGTAGGCAATGTATTTGCAATTCTTATTGCCGTTGGATTTTCAATTATTCCACTCTACTTTCTGATTAAGTTTTAAATGTGAGTCTATTGAACAGGCTTTTTATACAAACGATTATTTAAAAACCATACTAAAATGACAGTTTTAAATTCACATATACCCGAAGGACCTTTGGCCGAAAAGTGGTCGAAGCATAAACAAAAAATTAAAGTAGTTAGTCCGGCCAATAAACGCAAACTTGAAGTAATTGTAGTGGGTACCGGATTAGCCGGTGCAAGTGCTGCAGCCAGCCTGGCCGAAATGGGTTATCAGGTAAAGGCTTTTTGTTATCAGGACAGTCCCCGCCGGGCGCATTCAATTGCAGCACAAGGCGGCATTAATGCTTCAAAAAATTATCAAAACGATAACGATAGTGTTTATCGCTTGTTTTACGACACCATTAAAGGCGGCGATTACCGTGCACGCGAAGCCAACGTGTATCGTCTGGCTGAAGTTTCAGGAAGTATTATCGACCAGTGTGTTGCTCAGGGAGTTCCATTTGCCCGGGAGTATGGTGGTAATTTGGCCAACCGCTCTTTTGGTGGGGTATTGGTTTCACGTACCTTTTATGCGCGTGGACAAACCGGCCAGCAATTATTAATTGGCGCTTACAGCGCTTTAAACCGGCAAATTGGTAAGGGAACCGTTCAAATGTATCCCCGTCACGAAATGCTCGACCTGGTTAAAATTGACGGAAAAGCCCGTGGAATTATTGCCCGCGATATGGTAAGTGGCGAGATTAAACGCTATGGCGCTCATGCTGTTGTTATTGCATCCGGAGGTTATGGCAATGTCTTTTTTCTTTCAACCAATGCCATGGGTTGTAATGCCGGAGCAGCATGGCAGGTTTACAAACGTGGGGCTTTTATGAGCAACCCGTGTTTTGTGCAGATTCACCCAACCTGTATCCCGGTTCATGGCGATCAGCAATCAAAACTTACTTTAATGTCGGAATCGTTGCGTAACGATGGCCGGATTTGGGTACCTAAGAAAAAAGAAGATGCTGAGAAATTGCAAAAAGGTTTGATTAAGCCCAATGATATTCCTGAAGAAGATCGCGATTTTTATCTGGAACGCCGCTATCCGGCTTATGGAAACTTAGTTCCGCGCGATGTTGCCTCCCGGGCAGCTAAAGAACGCTGCGATGCTGGTTTTGGCGTAAACAATACCGGTTTGGCTGTTTATCTTGACTTTAAATATGCTATTGAGCGTTTGGGGCACGATGTGATTGAAGCGCGTTATGGAAACTTATTCCAGATGTATGAGAAGATTACAGATGCTGATCCTTACAAAGAACCGATGATGATTTACCCGGCCATTCACTACAGTATGGGTGGAACCTGGGTCGACTATAACCTAATGACAAATATTCCTGGTTTGTATGCTATTGGCGAAGCAAACTTTAGCGATCACGGAGCAAACCGTTTGGGTGCATCAGCACTTATGCAGGGTCTTGCCGACGGGTATTTCGTGCTTCCTTATACCATTGGCAATTACCTGGCCGACGAAATTCAGGTTCCCAAAACAGATGTTTCGGCTCCCGAATTTGCTGAGGCTGAAAAGGCTGTTACCGACAGGTTAAATAAGCTGATGGCGATAAAAGGTACAAAACCAGCTGACTTTTTCCACAAAAAACTGGGAAAAATCATGTGGGATTATGTGGGCATGAGCCGAAACGAAGCTGGTTTGAAAAAGGCCATAGAATTAATTGCCGAAGTAAAAACGGAATTCTGGAAAGATTTATTGGTTCCGGGTGAGCAAAATGAAGTAAACCAGGAATTGGAAAAAGCCGGACGGGTTGCCGATTTTATCGAGTTGGCCGATGTAATGGCACGCGATGCGCTGGCACGAAACGAATCGTGTGGAGGCCACTTCCGTGAAGAAAGCGTTAGTGAAGAAGGTGAGGCTAAGCGAAACGACGAGATTGGAACTTATGTCTCGGCATGGGAGTATAAAGGCGAAAATCAGGAGCCGGTAATGCATAAAGAGCCTTTGGTTTTTGAAAACGTAGAATTAACTCAGCGCAGCTATAAATAACATCGTGTTATCGGCATAAAAGATTTTTAAGGTTCTTTTTGCCAAATCAACACATTAAAATTTTACTAAGATGAGCGAAAAAATATTAAAAGAAATAAAAGTAAAAGTCTGGAGGCAAAAAAACGCCAGCGATAAAGGACGGTTCGAAATATTTACAGTTAACAACATATCAACCGACACCTCTTTCCTCGAGATGCTCGATATTTTGAATTATCAATTGGTTGAAGAAGGTAAGGCACCTATTGTATTTGATCATGATTGCCGCGAGGGCATTTGTGGAACGTGCAGCTTATTTATCAATGGCCGGGCCCATGGTCCCGACGACGATATTACAACCTGCCAGCTACACATGCGAAAGTTTAAGGAGGGCGAAACCATTACCGTTGAACCGTTCCGGGCTGCATCGTTTCCGGTAATTAAAGATTTGATGGTTGACCGTACGGCTTTTGAGAAAATATTGCATGCCGGTGGTTTCGTTTCGGTGAATACCGGGGGTGTTCCCGATGGAAATGCCATTCCTATTGGCTACGACGATGCCGAAGCAGCCATGGATGCAGCTTCGTGTATTGGTTGTGGAGCTTGTGTGGCAACCTGTAAAAACTCCTCGGCCATGCTTTTTGTGTCGGCTAAAGTATCGCATTTGGCTCGCTTACCACAGGGTAAAGTTGAGGCTGCTCGCCGGGCTCGTTCTATGGTTGCAAAAATGGACGAACTGGGTTTTGGTAACTGTTCCAATACGGGAGCTTGCGAAGTAGAATGTCCTAAAGGAATTTCTATTGCTAATATTGCTACCTTAAATCGCGAATACCTTAAGGCAAAAATTGCAGAATAGAAACGTTTTTATAAAACAGAACCCGTTGGTTTTATTCCGACGGGTTTTTTTATGTTCATTAGCAAAATAAGGGTTTTAACCGATCTTTCTTCGATTTACAGCGATGTAATTTGTTCTGTAATTTTAAGGTTATTTAAATCGGTTTTAAAGGCAATCCAACACACAAAATCCTGCGTTTGGTAGTTCTTGTCCACTTCAATTAAATAATGTGCTTCGTTGGCACCTATGTGGCTTGCTTTTTTGACAAGATAACTTTCTGTTCCGATAAAAACAGTGAGCTGTCTTAGCTGTTTAATTTTTTTACCTGAGATGATAAAACGAATAAGATTTCGGTTTTGCGGATGCTGATCTGCCTTTATGGAATAGGAAGGATAGTCATCAATTAGTTTTCCATTAGCTGTAAACTCTTTGGTTCCGGGTTGTAAGGTGTCGTTTTTAAATGGTACCTCTGCCATAAGAATTCCGCTTTCATAGAACTTTTGTTGAATCCCGTTTCGGTTATTGTTTAAATAGGGCGTAACCCGATATTTTTTGCCGCTTTGATAATACCAGATACTATTACCTTGTTTCATCCCATTCAGGTAATGCATCTCGCTGTGAACCGATCCATCGGAATAGTAATTGTGTGCAATCCCGTGATGGACTCCGTTTAATGTTTCAGCGTCAGCTTCGAGCCTTCCTTTTTCATCGTAGCGTTTTTTTACTTCTATTTTGGGTTGATTATCCTGTATAGCTTTTTCCTGGTTTTCAGCTTTCTTTTTGTCGTAAATAACATAAATAAGCACAGCCAGAATTAGGATGGCAATAAGCCCTTTTATATCTCTCATGGAATTATATTTTTTTTCATTCAATGATTGGTGGAACTATACTTGTTCATCTTGAGTTGAATTTTATTTAAATCAGCAGATTATTTACTTAAGGGCAGATAAAACCAAAACGAAGTACCTTCGTTAAGCGTGCTTTCAACCCGAAGTTCTTGCTGATGTTTTTCTAAAAACTCTTTGCACAAAATTAATCCCAATCCGGTAGTTCCCGATGAGTTGCGGTCTTGAGTGTTTGAATTGGGTTCAAAAAGCTGACTCAATTGCTCGGGAGGAATCCCGATTCCGGTATCGCGAACGGTAATTTTAATTTCGTTCTCGAAAGATGTTGTTTTTATTATCACGGAACCATCTGGTTTATTAAATTTAATGGCATTCGACAGCAGGTTCCGTAATACGGTGTTAATCATGTTTTTATCAATTACAACCTGATGGTTGTTCTCTTCTAAATCTTCAATAATTCTTATTTGCTTTTGTTCAGCCAGTTCTTTTATCAGTAAAACATTACCCCGGATAATATAATTAAGCGACACTTTTTCCTTTTTGGCCTGCAATTCTCCGCTTTGGTTTCTTGCCCATTCAAGCAGGTTTTCAAGCAAGCTTTGCGCATTGGTCCCTGATTCTTTAATTAGTAACAGGTATTTCTGTAATTGTTGCGGGGTGGGCCGGGTGTTGCTGTCGGTAATAAGCGATACAAAACTGATAATGGCATTAAACGGATAGCGCAAGTCGTGTCCAATAATGGTGAGAAACTTATTTTTTGTTTCATTAGCCATTATCAGGGCTTTTTTCTGAGCTTCCAGGGTTACCAGTTGTTCTGTAATTTGCTGTTGTTGTAGGTCTAGTATTTTGTTTTGCTTTGTTGTTTTGTACGACTTTCTCCAGATAATAATCAGGAGCACCATCAAAACAATTAGCCCCCCGATTAATAAGTTACGGATTAATTGGAATTGCTTAATTCGCTGTTCTGCTTCAAAAGCAATCCGGTTGTTCTCAAATTCGCGGGTTAAAAGCTTTTTATCGAATTCATTTTGCATTTGAATTTGCGCGATTTCTTTTTCACGTCTTATGGTGTTTAACGAGTCGGAGAGTTCAGCGGCTTTAAAAAGCAAAAGGCTTGTTTTGTAATAGTTTTCTTCGTTATAATAAATCTGAATTAGAATTTTCAGCGCTTCCAGTTCAAATTCTTTAAGTCCCAGGGGTGTAGCCAACTTTATGGCAGATAACAACTGAAGCTTGGCAGTTTCATAATCGCCTTGGTTATAGTAATAATCCGAAAGGGCAATTTTAGTTTCCACTACACCTGGCTGGTGATTCAGATTTTGATATAATTCAAGACTTTTCAGGTAAAAATCGTGTGCAATGTGGCCTTGTTTTTTTAGTATGTAAACTTTTCCCAGTTTCAGGTACGACTCAGCCATTCCTTTCATGTTTCCTTTAGCCTGATAAATCGATAAGCAGCGGTTTAACGATTCAATGGCTTTTGGGAGCTGATTTTGCCGCGCATAAATATCGCTCAGGTATAGTAGCGATTCGGCTATTCCAGTATTGTTTTTTACTTCTTCAAAAAGAGCCAGACTTCGTTCCAGGTTTGCCAAAGCCTGGTCGTAGCTTTTAATCTTTAAATAAATAACGCCAATATTACCATACGAATTGGCCATTCCGTATTTGTCTTTCAGCGATTCTTTTAAACGAAGGCTGTTGTAAAAATGGATGAGAGCCTTATCAAACTTTCCCTGTTCCGAAAAAATGAGCCCAATGTTGCCATAGGAATAGGAAATTCCGATGGTGTCGCCAAGTTTTTGTTTTATTCCCAGGCTCAGGTTGTGGTATTCAAGTGCCAAATCGTATTTTAAAAGCCTGCGGTAAATTAAGCCCATGTTATCGTACAGATGCGACATGGCTTGCTGATTGTTAAAAATTCGCTGAATTTTTAAGCTTTTGTTGTAATATTCAAGAGCCAGCTCGTTGCGTTCTTTATCGGCATACAAAGCACCTAAATTGTGGTAGGCAATGGCTAATCCTTCCTGGTAATTACAGTTTTGAGCAATTTTTTCTGCTTTAACGGCAAAATCAATCGACTCGGTGGGTTCATTGTATCGATAAATTTTTGACAACTGGTTGAGCAAATCAACATAAACAGAATCGTTCTTTATGGTGGGCAATAAGTTTTTTATGCTATCGCCCGACAATTGAGCCTTAGCCTTGGGCGGCCATAACAAAAGCAAGAGAAGCAGGTATGTAATATATCGTGGCATCCGAATAAAAAGTCATTAAATATACTAATTATCAGTTGCATTGGATCAAAAAATCCGCCCTAAGGCGGATTTTATATTTTCATGATGTCGTCTTCTTTTAGTTTGATGCGGTCTTCGACTTTTTTGGTGTAGTCGTCGGTTAGTTTTTGTACCCGGGCTACTGCATCTTTTTCCAAATCTTCAGCCAGACCATCTTTAAGCATTTTTTTTAATTGGTCGTTGGCATCTTTACGTGCGTTCCGGATGCTCACCTTGGTGTTTTCGCCTTCGTGACGGGCTTGTTTTACCAAGTCTTTGCGCCTTTCCTCGGTAAGCGGTGGAACATTAATCAGGATTGCTTCGCCATTGTTGGTCGGATTAAAACCCAAATTGGCGTACATAATAGCTTTCTCGATGGGGTCAATCATGTTTCTTTCCCAGGGTTGAATTTTAATGGTGCGGGCATCGGGTGTGTTAATGTTGGCCACCTGGGTGATGACTGTTTGCGAACCATAATAATCAACTGTAAGTCCTTCGAGCATCCGCGGATCGGCTTTTCCCGCTCTGATATGAATCAGTGTTTCGTCGAGGTGCTCCATTGCTTTGGACATGGATTCTTCGGTAAGATCAATTACCATTTGAATATCTTCTGTCATAAGGATTCCGTTTAAAGTTTCAAGGTAAAAATATAATTAATTACTCACTAAAGTTCCAATCGGTTCGCCTAAAATTACTTTTTCAAGGTTGCCGTCGGTATTCATGTCGAATACAATAATCGGCATGTTGTTTTCCTTGCACATAGTAAACGAAGTAAGATCCATCACCTTAAGGTTTTTTTGATAAGCTTCGTCAAAGCTTAAGGTTTTATACTTTAAGGCTTTGGGATCTTTTTCAGGATCGGCGGTATACACGCCATCAACACGGGTTCCTTTGAGCATTACTTCAGCCTGCATTTCAATGGCCCGCAATGCCGATGCCGTATCGGTTGTAAAATAGGGATTTCCGGTACCGGCCGAAAAAATTACTACTTGTCCTTCTTCAAGCAGTGAACGGGTTTTTTGTTTGCTGTAAAATTCAGCAATGGGTTCCATTCTTATGGCTGTAAGTACGGTTGCTTTGCATTGTATGCTTTCGAGCGCTGATTGCAGTGCCAGGCAATTTACAACCGTAGCAAGCATTCCCATGTAATCGCCATTTATCCGGTCAAAACCTTGTGCAGCACCACTTAAACCTCTGAATATATTTCCACCACCAATTACAATTCCCACTTGTGCTCCTTTATCGACGATGGTTTTTATTTGTAGGGCATAGGCATTTAATTGATTGGGATCGATTCCATGCGATTGGTTTCCCATCAAGGCTTCGCCGCTCAATTTTAACAAAACCCGTTTGTATTTTAACATAAGGTTGTTTTTAAATTTTAAGTCGAATATAATACAATGAATTCATTTTATTGATAAAGGAATTTCTTTTTTTGTTCTTCTTAATCAATAAAAATTAAATATTTGGCAAAAAAAAAGAGCCCTGAAAGGACTCTTTTTTGAATTATAAAGATTACTTATGATTTTAAAGCATAACGCTCCATGGCAACAACAGTAAGGCCTTTACTTGCGCCCGAAAGTATTTGTGCAATGGTGTTTTTGTTATCTTTTACCGATGCCTGGTTAAGCAGTGTACTCTCTTTGAAGAATTTCTGCAAGCGTCCCTGGGCAATTTTATCAAGCATTTCTTCTGCTTTGCCTTCTAAACGTGCTTTTTCTTTAGCAATTTTCAGTTCTTCTTCAATTACTTCAGCAGGTACATCGTTTTCGCTGATTGAAACGGGAGCCATTGCAGCAGCTTGCATGGCAACATCTCTACCAATTTGGGCATCAAAGCCAGCCTGGTTAAAACCAATTAGTGTGGCTAATTTGTTACCCATGTGGATGTATGATGCAACGTATTCTGCTTCAGCTTTTGCGTAATAGGCTACTTCCATTTTTTCACCGGTAATACCACTTTGAGCAATTACAGCTTCAGCCAAAGTCGTTCCGTTAAAATCTAAAGCTAAAAGCGCTTCAAGGTTTTCGGGAAGGTTAGCCAGAGCCAAATCGCAGATTTTATGTGCCAGGGCAACAAAATCGTCATTTTTTGCTACAAAGTCGGTTTCACAGTTTAAGGCGATTAGCGCACCTTTTTTACCGTCTGCTGATACTTTTGCAATTACGGCACCTTCGGTGGCTTCTCTGTCGGCACGTTTGTTTGCAATTGCCTGACCTTTTTCACGGATAATTTGAACTGCACGGTCAAAATCACCATCGGCTTCGGTAAGGGCTTTTTTGCAATCCATCATACCAGCACCGGTCATTTTTCTTAATTTTGCTACGTCAGCTGCTTGTATTGACATATTATAATATTTTTATGATTATTCTTCGTTTTCTTTTGCTTCAACTTCATCATTCGACTCTTCAACTACTTCGGTAGTTTCTTTTTTAGCGGCCGATTTTTTAGCAGTTGTTTTGGTTTCACGCTTAGGTGCTTTTTTGTCTTTAGCCGGAGCGTCTTTGTCTTTTTCCACTTTACGTTCTGACAAACCTTCTTCGATAGCTTTGGTCAAAGTGTCCAAAATAAGCTGGATCGATTTTGCCGCATCGTCGTTACATGGAATAACATAGTCAACCAGGTTTGGGTCTGAGTTGGTATCAACCATTGCAAATACAGGAATTTGTAATCTGCGAGCTTCGGCAATGGCAATTTTTTCTTTTTGAATATCAACCACAAATAAGGCTGCAGGTAAGCGGGTAAGGTCGGCAATGCTACCTAAGTTTTTTTCCAGCTTTGCCCGTTGACGGGTAATTTGTAGGATTTCTCGTTTCGACAAATGGCTCATGGTTCCGTCTTGTCCCATTTTGTCGATTGAAGTCATTTTTTTAACCGCTTTGCGGATAGTGGGGAAGTTGGTTAACATACCACCTGACCAACGTTCAGTTACATAAGGCATGTTAATTTTGCTTACTTGTTCGGCAACAATATCTTTTGCTTGCTTTTTAGTAGCAACGAACAGAATTTTACGACCAGACTTGGCGATTTGCTTCATAGCCATTGCAGCCTCGTCAATTTTCACTACTGTTTTTTGTAGATCGATAATGTGAATCCCGTTGCGCTCCATAAAAATATAGGGAGCCATGTTTGGGTTCCATTTTCTTTTGAGGTGACCAAAATGCGCACCTGCATCTAATAATTCTTGAAAACTTACTCTTGACATTTTAATTTTTTTAACTCGTTTACATTCTTTGAAAAAGCAATCGTTAAGTAGTTCTTTAAAAACAAACGAACTGGATAATATGTGCCCGTTTGAATTTTTGTATCAAGAAATCTTAACAATTTAGATACTAAACGAAATTCTGCAGTGCTATTAACGCTTACTGAACTGGAATTTCTTACGTGCTTTTTTCTGTCCTGGTTTTTTTCTCTCAACTTCACGTGGGTCGCGGGTAACAAATCCGGCTGCTTTAAGTTTACCACGGCTCTCTTCATCAATAATGAGTAAAGCGCGGGTAATACCTAAGCGCAAAGCTTCGGCTTGTCCTTTAATACCACCGCCATCCAAGTTCACTTTTACGTCGTACTTGTTAGCTAGTTCGAGCAGGTTAAGTGGTTGTAAAACAATGTACTGTAAAGTTCCTGTCGGAAAATACTCTTTATAGTCTTTGTTGTTTACCGTAATTTTACCTGTTCCTTCGCTCAAGTAAACGCGTGCGATTGCAGACTTTCTACGTCCAACTGCGTTAATCACTTCCATTTCTTCTATTTAATTGAATTTAAACTGATTTTTTCAGGTTTTTGCGCTTCGTGCGGATGCGTTTCACCTGCATATACATATAAATTCCTGTAAAGTTGACGGCCTAAACGGTTTTTAGGCAACATTCCTTTTACAGCTTTTTCTACCATAGCTATAGGCTTTTTGGCCATAAGCTCGGCAGCAGTTACAATGCGTTGTCCTCCAGGGTGTCCTGTGTGACGAACATACTCTTTATCACTCCATTTGTTTCCGGTTAACTGAACTTTTTCAGCATTGATTACAATTACGTAATCTCCACCATCAACGTGAGGAGTGAAATCGGTTTTGTGCTTACCCCTTAAAAGGAAAGCAACACCGGTGGCAAGGCGACCCAAAACTTCTTCGTTTGCGTCAATTACAACCCATTTCTTTTCAACGGTTGCCTTGTTTGCCGATTTTGTTTTAAAACTTAACGTGTCCACGCTACTCCTAACTTTTTAATTAATACATAAATACAACGAGATATTATTCCCCAAATGTGGTCTGCAAAAATACAATTTATATTTTAAACCACAATTATTATCAACAATTTTTGTTAATTATCCTAAGAGTAGCTTTCTCATTGACTTATAATAGCATTTGAAATCGCCAGGTTTTGGTTTTTTTATGGTTTTAAACGCTTTTTTGGGAGCTTTTCAGGGTACGATTTTGTTTTGAATTATTTGCTTTTTTATATGGAGTAATACATTTATCAAACATTTTTTTTACATTTACTTGAAATCTTTTAATAACCCTATTATGATGAACCGATACCTTAATTTAATTATTTTGATTCTTGCGGTTGTATTTACAGGATGTAACAATCAAAAATCGAGCAAGCAGCTTGAACAGGGATTTGATGATGTGGTAGTTGACGATGCGGTTAAAATGATTGAGAAATATCCGATGCCCTCATCGTACGAGATGATTGAATTTTTAAACAGTTCCGGTGCCGGCTATGTGTTTGATATTACCAATCCGGCTGAGAATGTGTCGAACTACATTTCTTACAAGCAAAAATCGATTAATTTGGGCGTTTATGCTGCTGATTTAATTTATACCATTACCTATCAGAAAAACGATGAAACGGCTGTTTACCTCGACAACTTTGTACAATTGGTTGAAGATCTTGAAATATCGAATCTGAATCGCGAATTCTTTCAAAGTGTTCAATCAAACCTCGATAATAAAGATTCCCTTTTAATTTTGATCAAAGAAGCGCAATTCGACACCCATAAAAATCTGGAAGAAAACAATAAAAATGAAGTGGCTTTGTATGCGCTTGCCGGAAGTTGGATTGAAGGAATGTATTTAATGAGTGCAACCCTTAAGTTTGCCGAAAATCAACAGGCTATTTACGAGAAAATGCTGCAGAACCGGAGTTCTTTGAACGATTTACTGATGGTTATGAGTCCTTATAAAGACGAAGCCGGGTTTCAGGAACTTTATCAATCCCTGGCAAACCTGATGGGTATGATAAATAATGCACATGAGGGTAGAAAAAAGGAAGAAAAGTTGGTAGCGATAAAGGATTACATTACCGAATTACGAAATTCATTAATTTAAAAAATACCTGCCACTATTACCTACTGGTTTCTGAAACAGTTAGTCAAAACCTTTAGCTTATACTGGCAGGTTTTTATATTCTTTTTTATTTGCTTAAAGCTAAAATAAGGGGTTTTACCCTTGTTTTTACATCAATTATCGATTTTCAGCCTTTAGAGTTTCCTAAAAATATGTAATTTTGTCAGGCTTTATAATCAAGCTGCGCTGGCTTTGATTTATTGCAAGTTAAGCTTGTATCAAAAGCAGAAACACAAAATATTAAACTTGTGTATGGTTTTCATTGCCGGCGTTTAGATTAAAAAACACATATATTTTATAAGTATTATGGACATTCAACAGGTAAAGCAACGGTTTGGAATTATTGGAAACTCACAAGGTTTACTACGTGCCATGGATATTGCCTTGCAGGTAGCTCCAACCGACTTAACCGTTCTGATTAGTGGTGAAAGTGGAACAGGAAAGGAGACTTTTCCAAAAATTATTCATCAATTTAGCAGCCGTAAGCATGGTTCATATATTGCGGTAAACTGTGGCGCTATTCCTGAAGGAACCATTGACTCCGAACTGTTTGGACACGAAAAAGGCGCTTTTACCGGAGCTACCGACACCCGAAAAGGTTATTTTGAAGTGGCCAACAATGGAACCATCTTTCTCGATGAGGTTGCAGAACTGCCCCTTTCAACTCAGGTAAGATTGCTGCGTGTGCTCGAAACCGGCGAGTTTATTCGGGTAGGATCCTCACAGGTAATGAAAACCAATGTTCGGGTGGTGGCTGCGACCAATGTAAACATGGTAAAATCTGTTGATGAGGGAAAGTTTCGCGAAGATTTGTATTACCGTTTAAATACCGTTCCAATACAAGTGCCACCCTTACGCGACCGCAAAGAGGATGTTTACCTGCTTTTCCGAAAATTTGCCACCGATTTTGCCGAAAAATTCCGCATGCCCGCGCTTACGCTTGATGTGGAATCGAAAAAGGTTCTTGAAAATTACCGTTGGCCGGGAAATATCAGGCAACTTAAAAACATAACCGAACAAATCTCGATTCTGGAAGAAAAACGTGATGTGTCGGCCGAAACCTTGAAAAAATACCTGCCCATATACGAAGGGAGTAAGTTGCCTGCTTTATACAAGAAAGTCGATGAGCAAACCTTTAATTCGGAACGCGAAATATTGTATAAGGTGATGTTCGATATGAAAAGTGATATGAACGACCTGAAGCGATTGGTGCTCGATTTAATGAAACAGGGCGTTGAGAAAAGAGATTTGAACGATGATCATGCACGAATAATCAAGAATCTGTGGGATGATAACGACATCTCAATTCCAGATGCAACAGAAAGACAACCAACCGTAATTATCAGTCGCGATTCCGGTCACGACGAGCAAATACAGGATACCGAAGAGTTTATTGAGGAATCACTTTCGCTGGTCGATAAAGAAAAGGAAATGATTGTTAAGGCGCTTGAAAAGCACAAGGGAAAACGCAAGTATGCTGCCGAAGATTTAGGCATCTCGGAACGAACCCTGTATCGTAAGATTAAGGAATATGAATTGGATTTATAAAAAGAAGAAAATCATGCGTCACACAGTAAGCATTATAATAATCCTGAGTTTGTTTTTAAGCACTGCTTGTAGTATAAAATATTCTTTTACCGGAGCCAGCATTCCTCCGGGAACCGAAACGGTATCAATTGCAGAGTTTCCAAACATGGCTCCCCTGGTAAACCCTATGTTGAGCAATATTCTGACCGAAGCGCTAAAGGATAAGTTTATGACGCAAACCAGCTTGCAACTGGTTCAGCAAAACGGCCATCTGCAGTTTGAGGGCTCTATTGTAAATTACGACACCAAACCAATGGCTATTCAGGCCGGAACCGACCAGGCCGCACAAAACCGTTTGACCATTACCATCAAAGTAAAGTTTGTAAACGAGAAAGATCCGAAAGCAAATTTCGACACGCAGTTTTCAAGATACGAAGATTACAGCAGTGACCAGAATTTGCAGGATGTAGAAGATTCCCTGATTGAAGTTATTGTGGAACAATTGGTGGACGACATTTTTAACAAAGCCGTTGTGAACTGGTAAGCATTTATGAATAAAGAAACCTTTTATAACTACCTGGCTCATCCTGAATTACTCGACGATCGCAGTTTGTCGGATTTGCAGGCTGTGATTGAAGAATATCCATATTTTCAGTCGGCCCGTATGTTGTTGTTAAAAAACCTAAACAATCAGGGAACCATTAGCTATGAAAGGGAGTTAAGGACAAACGCCGTTTGGATTACCAATCGCAGCCGTCTTTTTTATTTGCTCGATAAACGGGTACTGCTTCCCATAAATGAAGAAGTTGAGGTGCATCAACCTGCCACTTATAACGAGAGTGCAACTATCGACTTTACCGAATTGGCGGAACTTACCGATTTTGATAGCCTCTCTCCATCGACTAAAAAACAGGATACTTACGACAAAAACGATGAACTGGAGTTTCTCATTATGTCGGGAGCAGCACAGGCAGGAACCTTTTTTGATGTGGGCGATCAGGTTGATTTGGAAGACTTTAAAAATACGTTTAAAAAGAAGAAAGCTGGCGAACAGGACCCGGAGAAAAAAGACGAGTCATCCAAACCCGTGCAAACCCGACGCAATGCACTTATCGACAGTTTTATTTTAGAACAACCCAAAATAGTTCCAAAACCCGATAAAAAAGCAGCAGAACCGACTCCGACACCGGAATCAGAACCACAGCTTAATCCCGATATGATTACCGACACTCTGGCTAAAATATATATTAAACAAGGGTTTTACGATAAAGCAATACATGCTTACGAAAAATTAAGTTTGAAATATCCGGAAAAAAATAGTTACTTTGCCGGTCAAATTAATAAAATAAAACAAATTATTAATAATCAATAAATAAGAAACGATGTTTTACGCAATTTCAGTACTCATTTTAATTGTTTGTCTTCTCTTGATTTTAATCGTTTTGGTTCAAAATTCAAAAGGTGGCGGACTTGCTGCGAACTTTTCGTCGTCGAATCAGGTTATGGGCGTTCGGAAAACTACCGATTTTTTAGAGAAAGCAACCTGGACGCTTGCCGGAGCATTGTTGTTTTTAAGCATTATGGCTGCTGCATTTATCGAAAGAGAAAGTGGTGAAGACACCCGCTCAATGATGCAGGAACAAATTGATGCTGCCCAGGATCCATCAGCACTTCCTGGTAATTTTCCTTTAACAGCTCCTACCGAAAGCGAAGAAACTGAAGAATAAGCTTTTTTAGCAATCAAAAAAATGTCAGCTTGTCACACAGGCTGACATTTTTTTTGCCCCTTACCAAAGCCCTTTCTTTCTGCATAGTAGCTTTATTAGTTAAAGAGTTTTAAAACTAAGTAGTGCCGCCAAACGGTAATTCTGTCGCGTGTTTAGGGTGAATGTGTCTTTGGCACAAATTATGACTCTAGCCGCCTGTTGAATATAAAATAAGATGTTAAACTTAAAATAGACAAAAAATGGCAAAATTGAATGGTAAAGTTATTGCAGGAAAAGTACTTGTACGTCCTTCAGAAGCCGAAGCAAAAACTGCTGGCGGTATTTACATTCCCGATTCAGCACAGGATGCTCCCTTACACGGCACGGTTGTGTTAACCGGAGCAGCACTTAAAGATCAAAACATTGAGGTTAAAGAAGGCGACAAAGTGATGTACGGAAAATATGCCGGCACCGAGCTGCTTATTGACGGTGAGAAATACCTGTTAATTGCTCACAGCGACATACTTTACATTT
Source organism: Salinivirgaceae bacterium (assembly GCA_050179685.1). Classification (GTDB taxonomy): domain Bacteria; phylum Bacteroidota; class Bacteroidia; order Bacteroidales; family SZUA-534; genus GWE2-40-63. The sequence goes on along the minus strand of JBFXEW010000001.1, from coordinate 195,158 downwards.
TCTAATCAATTTTTGTAACTAATAAACAATTTGAAAAATGGCAAAAGAAATTAAATTCAATGTTGAAGCCCGCGACCTGATTAAAAAAGGCGTGGATGCTTTGGCCGATGCGGTAAAAGTTACCCTGGGTCCTAAAGGACGCAACGTGGTTATCGATAAAAAATATGGTGCCCCACAAATTACTAAAGACGGAGTAACCGTTGCTAAAGAAATCGAGCTTTCTGATCCCTACGCCAATCTGGGAGCCCAAATGGTAAAAGAAGTTGCTTCTAAAACAGCCGACGATGCTGGTGATGGAACAACAACTGCTACCGTATTGGCTCAGTCGTTGATTAACGTGGGTCTTAAATACGTTACTGCCGGTTCAAACCCAATGGATATTAAGCGGGGAATCGACAAAGCTGTTTCAGTGGTGGTTGAAAACCTGAAATCGCAGTCGCATGTTATTGGCGAAGACAACGAAAAAATTGAACAAGTGGCTAAAATATCAGCTAACAACGATGCCGAAATTGGTAAGTTGATTGCCGAAGCCATGGAGAAAGTTAAAAAAGAAGGTGTGATTACTGTTGAAGAAGCCAAAGGAACCGAAACCACCGTTGAAGTGGTTGAAGGTATGCAATTCGATCGCGGTTACATTTCGCCCTATTTTATTACCGACACCGAAAAAATGCAGGCCGAACTCGAAAATCCTTATGTGTTGCTTTACGACAAGAAGATTTCTACCATGAAGGATTTGCTGCCTGTTCTTGAACCAGCCGCTCAAAGTGGACGTCCTTTGTTAATCATTGCTGAAGATGTGGATGGCGAAGCTCTGGCTACACTTGTGGTAAACCGCATTCGTGGTTCCTTAAAGGTGGCAGCTGTTAAAGCTCCGGGCTTTGGCGACCGTCGTAAAGAAATGCTGGAAGATATAGCTGTACTTACTGGTGGTGTGGTAGTTACCGAAGAAAAAGGCATGAAACTGGAGAACACTACTTTAGACATGCTGGGTACCTGTGAAAAAATTACCATCGACAAGGAAAATACAACCATTGTAAATGGTAATGGCGATAAAGATGCCATTAAGGCCCGCGTAAATCAAATTAAAGCTCAGATTGAAGCCACAACTTCTGATTACGATCGCGAGAAATTGCAGGAGCGTTTGGCTAAACTGGCTGGTGGTGTTGCCGTGTTGTACATTGGTGCCGCCTCTGAAATTGAAATGAAAGAGAAAAAAGACCGTGTGGATGATGCCTTAAGTGCAACCCGCGCTGCGGTTGAAGAAGGAATTGTTCCCGGTGGAGGCGTTGCTTACATTCGTTCCATCAAAGCTTTAGACGGAGTGGAAGGCGAAAACATCGATCAAAACTACGGAATTGCCATTGTACGCCGTGCTATTGAAGAACCTTTACGTCAGATTGTAGCCAATGCTGGTGGCGAAGGTTCGGTTGTGGTACAAAAAGTAAAAGAAGGTACCGGCGATTTTGGTTACAACGCCCGCCTTGAAGAATACCAGAACCTGTTTAAAACAGGAGTTATCGACCCAACCAAAGTAAGTCGTGTAGCACTTGAGAACGCCGCATCTATTGCCGGAATGTTCCTGACTACCGAGTGTGTATTGGTTGAAGAAAAAGAAGAAAACCCGGCTCCAATGCCTCCTATGGGCGGTGGAATGGGCGGAATGATGTAGTATTCCCTTTGAAAAACATATAAAAGCTCTCTTTTTAGAGGGCTTTTTTTATGCGTTTAAATTGGATCTTTGCCAATATTTCGAATTTTATTTTTCTAAAGAAGCATAATCAAGCCGGAACCCTTTTTAAAACGCCTAAGTACTTATTGCATTTTACCTAAGTACCCATTTTAATTTAGGTACGTACTTAATTTGATTTCGGTACTTACCTGTTTTCATTTTGGTACGTACCTGTTTTCATTTACATTAGGATCTTTTTTAATTCCGGTACGTACCTGATTCAATTTACTCAAGTACCTGATTTGATTTACACTCTTGGTGAATGGGTTTAACTTGTATAGTAAATTTATACAAGTAATTATGAACAGGATTTGATCATCGAAGCGGGTTGTTTTATAAGTTAACAAGTTTGTTTTTGAGAGGTTTTGAGTATCTTATTTTGTTAGTGTGATGAGGTTTTAAGTAGCACAAATTTATACAAACGATTGCATGAAAACTTATTTTTGTACAAGTGCTTTCTGAGCATGGGCTAATAATAGGGCCAACTAAGTGTTAACTTAAACCAAATTAAAATGAAAAACTATTTTAGAATTGCAAAAGGCGTATTGTTTTTACTTGCTGTTTTGCAGCTGGCTTCGTGTAAAGACGATACCACAGAAGATGATGTAATTGCCAGTTTTACCTTTCAGGTTGATGAAACTGACTACAAGAAGGTAACTTTTACCAACGCATCGCAGAACTATGCCACCCTGGCGTGGAATTTTGGTGACGATACACAGACTTCGTCAGAAGAAAACCCGGTACACATCTATGCTGCTGTTGGGGAATTTACGGTTACATTAACTGCATCTTCTTCCGGAGGGGTTACCGATAGTTATTCAGCAAATGTAAAGATTGAGGATCCGAATGCGGAACTAACCAAACTGGTTGGCGAAACCTCTAAAACTTGGAAACTCCTGCGTGATGTTAGTGGTGGAGTGTATCCACTTGAGGTAGGTCCAATCTTAAGGGATCAGATTTGGTGGGCAGTAGGCCGCGACAACGATGAATTAGCCAACCGCCCATGTATGTTAAACGACGAATGGACTTTTAACCGCGATGGTTCCATGGTTTTTAATGCCAATGGAGACTATTGGGCCGAAGGCGGAGTTTTTGAACCTGCAAATACCTGTGCTTCTACAGATCAAATGCTAGGACCCAACGGAGAAGACCTATCAGCATGGGGAAGTGGAACTCATTCGTTTGAATTAACTCCCGGAACCAATCCAACTTTAAAAGTAATTGGTTTGGGAGCCTTTTTAGGTTTGTCTAAAGTGGCAACGGATATTGAAGTTAAAGTTCCGCAGGAATCAGTTACCTACAATCTTATTTCATTGTACGATGGTACTACAGATACTCTTATTGTTGAAGCTGAATATAAATTCAATGCTGAAGATGCCGAACCCGGTGGATACTGGCGTTTTGTGTTTGTACATTACGACAATCCTAACGATGAACCTCCAATTCCTGGAAATCAGCCTAAAGCAGCCTTTACCATGACTGTGGAAGGAAAAACCATTACCTGTACCAATACCAGTGAGTATTCTGATTCGTTTGTATGGGACTTTGGTGATGGAAATACTGCTTCGTCAACAGATGCCAGTCATACCTATACCAATGATGGTTTTTATACCGTAACGCTTACTGCAAGCAATGCATTGGGAACCAATGAAGCTTTTAATACCGTTTTCTTTGCTTCTGAAGCAGTTTTAACTGATGCAATATTACAAGGGGCTGCCTGGAAAGTTTCTGTTAACGAAAAGTCGGTATTTGTAGGACCGGCTATGGGAAGTAACGAATGGTGGAGTGTTCCCAAGAAATTCATGACAGGCGAAGGTACCGGAGCTGATGATTGGTCGTGTATGGTCGATGATGAGTTTACATTTGCTGCCGGAGGTGTATATACCTATGCAACAAACGGAAGTGCACGCAACGATGGATACTTTGGAAGCCCCAATGGTTGTATCTCTGATGCAGAAATTGAAGCCAGCGGAAACGGAGCCGCTTTTGGTTCGGCAACACATAGTTATGAATTTATTCCGGCTACCGATACTGAACGGGCTAAGATAATTCTTACTAATGGAGGCGATATGGCAGCTTTTTTAGGTTTTTATAAAGGCTATTATGGTGGCGAAAATTCTGACGGAGCCAATGCTCCTAATGGTGGAAATTTAACAAACCAATATGAGGTAATGGGATATGCCAATTCCGGAACTAAAGAATATTTATTTGTTACAGTAGATACTTCAGCAGAACATACTGGGGGTTCCTCCTGGTCAACCATATTGGAACGATAACTATTAATTATATTCAAGATCGGAAGATAATTCTTCCGATCTTGAATAATTATTCTTTAATTAAAAAAGCCGTTTTGTCAATTTGCTTATGCTTTAAATCCCAGGGTGTACATTCCTGGAACACGTTTAATAATCAACCGCTTTAAAAACACACCAATGCAAAAAATAATCTTATTTATTCTTGTTATCTGTTTTTCACTGATTGGGTATACTCAGGAACGACAATTATCGGGAACAGTTACTGATAGCGAAGGAGTTGGTATTCCCGGGGTAACTGTTGTTTTAAAAGGGACAACTATTGGAACGATTACTGATATAAATGGAAAATATTCCATAAAGGCAGATCAGGGAACTTTGGTTTTCAGCTTTATTGGTTTTATTACTCAGGAAGTCGAAATAGGAGATCAGTCGGTTATTTCTGTTGAATTAATTTCTGATATTAAAGGTTTAGATGAGGTGGTAGTGATAGGCTATGGAACCCAACGAAAAAAAGATTTAACCACTGCTGTCTCTATTGTGGGGCAGGATGAGATAAAAGAGCGTCCCATGGTATCAGCTGCGGAAGCTTTACAGGGTAAAGCAGCCGGGGTACAGGTAATTCAACCGTCAGGAAAGCCAGGTGTAGCGCTTTCGGTAAGGGTTCGGGGAGCAACTTCAGTGGAAGCAGGAAACGAACCGCTTTATGTAGTAGATGGTTTACCTACTACAGATATTAAAGGTATTGATCCAAACGATATTGAATCGATGTCCGTTTTAAAAGACGCATCTTCCTCTTCTATTTATGGAGCAAGAGCGGCTAATGGGGTAGTAATAATAACAACAAAAAGGGCCAAAGAAGGACAAACGCAATTGAACTTTAACACCTATTTTGGCATTTCAAATATCCGAAAAACCATTGATGTACTTAATACCAAACAGTACCGCGATTTAATGCAGGAGCGTGGCGAAGAACTGGACCCCGCAGATACCTATTTTAACGATTGGAATAAGGAAGTTTTTGGTACGGGTAAAATACAGTCGTATCAATTATCGTTTTCCGATGGTAACGAAAAATCGCAGTATTATCTTGCGGTAAACTATTTAAACAACAAAGGAATTGTCAGGCCGGCGCGTTTTGATCGTATATCGGTTCGTTATAACCTCGATAACCAGATACGTCCCTGGTTAAAAATGAAATCGAGTGTTAATTTGTTGAATATAAAAACAGAAGATACGCCCGATAATGCCAGTTCAGGACGCGGTGGGGTAATAATGGCTGCACTCAATACACCTCCTTTTCTACGGGTCTATAATCCTGATGGAAGCGGACAGTTCGACACCAATCCTTTTCAGGCTTCATGGGAAAACCCGGTAGCTTATATGGAGGGCGCCGATCAACAGGCCATTGACCGACAATTGTTTGGAAACATAATGCTCGAAGCCCGAATTTTAGATGGATTGTTTTATAAAAACCGTTTCGGTGTCGATATTAACAATCATCAATGGAATTATTATCTTGATCCGTTTCGCACCAATTACGGGCGGAATAATAATGGTGTAGGTCAGGCCGACAAATACATGAGCCAATCGTGGATGCTTGAAAATATGTTAGACTATTCAAGAACAATAGGTGCACATAATTTCACAGGTCTTATTGGAACCAGTATACAGAAATTTGAAGGCCACGATTCCTATTTGTATGGAACTGATTTCCCCGAAGATGTATCGGTAACATCGTTAAATGCGGCCAATACCATTACTGGGAGTACCTGGAAAGATGAATGGTCATTAGCTTCATATTTTGGTAGGGCAACCTACGATTTTAAAAACAAATACTATATATCCGCCAGTATCCGACACGACGGTTCGTCAAAACTGGCCCAGCATTGGGGTACCATGCCTGCCTTTTCAGCCGGTTGGCGTATATCCGCTGAACCTTTTATGCAAAACCTTAGTTTTATTAACGATTTAAAACTACGTGGTGGATGGGGTGTAAACGGCAATCAGGAGGGTATCGCTAATTATGCCCGGTATGGATTGGTAAACTATTCCCGCCGAACACCAACTAATCCATTGTCGGGTCCCAGCTCAGCGCAAATTACTTACGGTAATCCTGATCTTAGGTGGGAAACCTCAGCGCAAACCGGAGTAGGCCTGGATGTTTCGATGTTTAATTCCCGAATAGCTTTAAATCTGGATGCTTACATTAAAAAAACCAGTGATGTGCTTTTAAATGTACAATTGCCGAGTACTTTACCCATTACCCGAATATTAACCAATGCCGGCAAAATAAATAATAAAGGAATCGAAATTAATCTTCGAACAATTAATATGAGTTCTGCAGATTTTAATTGGACTACTAATTTTAACATGTCTTTTAACCGAAACGAAGTGGTTGAACTGGAATATGTTGAATCTTACGATTTTGGTCGGATATATAGTAACAACCAGGATGTAATTCGTCTGAAAGAAGGCGCTTCATTAGGTTCATTTTATGGTTATGTATCTGATGGGGTTGATCCTGAAACCGGAGATATGATATACCGCGATATAAACAACAACGGAATTAACGATCCGGGCGACAGAACAGTAATAGGAGATGCACAGCCCGATTTTATCTTTGGCTTAACCAATACCTTTACCTACAAGCGATTCGATTTTTCGTTTTTCTTTCAGGGAAGTTACGGGAACGAAATATATAATGCAACCCGAATTGACTTGGAAGGAATGTTCGACAGTAAAAACCAGTCATTAGCAGTTTTGCGCCGTTGGACCCCAGATAATACCCAAACAGATATTCCCAGGGCAATACCAAAAAGCAGTGGTAGCGTTTATAATGTTTGGAATTCTTCCCGTTTTATTGAAGATGGTTCCTATTTGCGGCTTAAGTCACTTACCTTATCGTACCGTATTTTAGACAATGAGGTAAACTTTAAAGCGATTAAGAAATTAACCGCCTATTTTACCGGACAAAACTTACTCACCTTTACAAACTATTCCGGATACGATCCTGAGGTAAACGCTTATGGGAACAGTGCAACAGAGCAAGGAATTGACTATGGAACTTATCCACAAGCGCGAACTTTAATTATAGGATTAAACGTTGAATTTTAATTAGATATGTATATGAAAAAGATAAAATATACCTGGCTGCCTATTTTACTGTTTGGCTTACTGCTTATTTCCTGTGACGATTTTTTGGAATTGAGGCCTGCTTCGCAAAGTGTAGCAGAAGAAGTAGAACAAACCGACACCATTGTGTATCATTCAGCCAGCGAGTTGGAAGCTGCATTAGCCGGGGTGTACGATGATTTTAGAAATGAATATTTTGAACTTGATTATTTTGTAAACGGCGATGCACAATCAGACGATGCCTATGCCGGTGCTGACAATCCGGCTAATTTTCAGATAGATGCCTATACTATTGATGCAACAAACAGTAACGTAAGCCGCGATTGGGGTTATTTGTATACAACCATTGGAAAAGCCAATCTGGTAATCAATAATGCTGAGGCTGTACCCGATGCCACTTTGAGCGAATCAGACAAGAAACAGATTAAAGCTGAAGCATCGGCAATAAGAGCTTATATTTATTTTCAATTGGTACAGTTATGGGGCGATGTCCCCCTACAATTGAAAGAAGTTACGACCATAAGTGCCGAATTATTGCCTGAAATTTATCCTTTATTGTTTCCACCCCGCAAGCCTAAAGAGGAAGTGTATGACCAAATAATTGCTGATTTAGAATTCGCATTGCCTTTTGTACGAACAACAGCAATTAATAAAAGCTATGTTACCAAGGGTTTTGTTAACGCATTGCTGGCAAAAGTTTATGCTACTAAAGAGCCCAAAGATTGGGTAAAAGTTGAAAGTTATTGCAATGAGGTTATAAACGGAGGTTATAGTTTATTAGCAAATTACGATGATTTATGGAACAATGAGAATGAGAATTCTGCTGAAGCCATTTTTGAAATTAATTACGAAGGCACTTCTTCGAGTGGGAACTGGGGAGCAGGAATGTTTATTGGGTTTGATTGGAAAAAGTTCAATATTCCCTCGAACGATTTAGTTCGGGCTTTCGATAAAGAAAATGATGTTATCAGAAAGGACGCTTCAATTACATTTATGGATGTTTCAGGCAAATGGAGCGATTCGCACTGGCCCCAAACTGCCTATCCGTTTATTTATAAATACCGTATTTATAGTAGCCCGAGTCCGCAAAATTATATTTTTCTTCGTCTTGCCGACATTATCCTTTTAAAAGCCGAGGCCCTTAACGAGCAGGGTGATGTTACCGGAGCGGCTAATCTGGTAAACCAGATACGCTCGCGGGTTGATTTGTCTGATACGCCGGCAGCTAGCCAGGAAGAAATGCGCCTTGCCATTGAAAATGAACGTCGTTTGGAACTGGCTTTTGAAGGACATCGTTGGTTCGACCTGAAGAGAACCGGAAGAGCTATTGAGGTTATTAACAATGTTACTGATCAAGACGGCAATTCTTTAGGTTATCAATTGAACGAAAATCGTTTACTTTGGCCAATTCCACAAGCAGAAATGGATAAAAACGCTAAATTGATACAAAACCCCGGATACTAATTATTTTTAAAGAGATGCCTAAAAAAATTATTTTTCACATGTCACTTACAATTATAATTGCACTATTATTGGCCAGTGCTCCGGGTTGTTCTGAAAAGAATGATCCGGTTGTTGTACCGGATTCGATACCAAAAACCGAGTCAGATGTTATTTTCTGGCTTACTCAGGGAGATCAAAAAGTTTTGTTTAATAAACAGGATCTTATTTTAAATTTTTCTGAGTCAACTGAAACCGATGCCTCTATCGAGATTAACGAGGCTATACAATTTCAAACTATTGATGGTTTTGGTTTTACCTTAACCGGAGGAAGTGCTGAATTAATTAATTCACTTGATGAGCCGGTAAAACAAGCCTTATTGCAAGAACTTTTTGGCACCGACAATACAGGATTGGGAATAAGTTATTTGCGTATTAGCATTGGAGCATCCGATTTAAGCAGCGAAGCGTTTACTTATAATGAACGTCCAGTTGGAGAAACCGATCCTGAATTAAACACCTTTAGTCTGGTTACCGATGAAATTGATTTGATTCCTCTGTTGAAACAAATTATTTCTATTAATCCTGAAATAAAACTTATGGGTTCACCATGGACTGCTCCTACCTGGATGAAATCAAATAAAAGCTTTGTTGGAGGTGAGTTGTTAACGGAATATTACGCAGTTTACGCTCAATATTTTGTAAAATACATTCAGGCCATGCAGTCACATGGAATTCTGGTTGATGCCATTACTGTTCAAAATGAACCCTTGCATGGCGGAAATAATCCAAGCATGTTAATGAGCGCCGTTCAACAATTGGATTTTGTGAAGAATCATTTGGGTCCTGCTTTTACTAAGAATAATATTGAAACAAAAATTGTGATTTACGATCACAATGCCGACAGGACAGATTATCCTATATCTATTTTAAATGATCAGGAAGCAAGACAATACATTGATGGCTCTGCATTTCATTTATATGGAGGAAGTATTGATGCCCTTGCGCAGGTTCATGCAGCTCACCCTGACAAAAATCTGTATTTTACAGAACAATGGGTTGGCGGGCCCAGTGATTTTGAGGGGGATTTGAAATGGCATATTGAAAATCTGATTGTTGGAGCTTCCAGGAACTGGTGTAAGGTTGTCTTGGAATGGAATCTTGCTTCTGACCCCAATTATTTACCACACACACCCGGTGGATGTACCAGTTGTCTGGGTGCTCTGACCATAGGAAACCGCGTGAGCCGTAATGTTGCTTATTACATTATAGCCCATGCTTCAAAATTTGTACGTCCTGGTTCAGTACGTATTGCATCAAACACCTTCGATTATCTGCCTAATGTGGCATTTAAAACACCCGATGGACAAATTGTGTTAATTGTTTTAAATAAAAGCAATTTAACCCAAACCTTTACCATTAAATATAAAAGCAAAGGTGTTGTTGTTTCGCTTAATAATGGAGCTGTGGGTACATTTATTTGGGAATAGTATGAAGTGTGTTGTTTTCATAATTTAGATTTAGGTTTAATTCAGAGCCGTAGAGATTTTATCTTTACGGCTTTTTTTAACCCGTACATTTATGGACTAAGAATGTTGGAATTCTTGTAGACTAAGGTTTTAAGGACAAGAAAATAAAAAGTCAAGCTTCTGTTTGGAGCTTGACTTTTTGGGAACAACAACAAATTATGAAAAAACTGTTGCAGAGCGGGTCTTTAATCTAATTCACAACCAATGTTTTCATGGCATGGGCCGGTAAAACGGTTTGAACGGCTTTACCCTGAATCCATAACTTGAATGGTATTTCTTTAGTTGTTTTATTCATGGCAACAACTGCTATACTGCCGTTGGAATTAATTGCCGCAGTAGCCAATAAATCGTCGTAATTGCTTGAGCAGATTATGCGTTTTGCTCCGGGACGAATAAATTTGGAAAAGTGACCAAGATAATAAAAGGAATTCATGAAAATTACTTCGTCGGTTTGCGTGTTTCCAATTACCGGAGCATAGCAGTAATTAGCCACATGATTTGGACCTCCTTTTTCGTCTAAAACCATATTCCAGTCTATCCAGCCTGCTGCTGAATTGTTTAAATCTTTAATAATTGACTCTCCATAACGTTCGCCCCAGTTCCAATCGTTGAGCTTGTCATAATTAAACGGAAATACGCAGCCTTCAGTAAACAGCAATTTTTTATCGGGAAAAGCTTCGGCTACTTGCTTTACATTATCGAAATGATCACCGGTGTACCAATGAAACCCTGTTCCCCAAACATATTTGCTCGCTTCTGGATCATCATATACAATAGCTGCACGCTGATACATAATTCCCCGGTTGTGGTCCCAAACTATAATTTTTACGTCGGATAATTGATGTTTTTCAAAAGTGGGACCCAGGTTATTTTTAACAAAATCACGTTCCTGTTCGGCGGTGTATATGCATGATTCCCATGTCTGAACAGCCATTGGCTCGTTCTGTACGCTTACTGCCCAAACCGGAATTTGTTCTGCCCGATAAGCTTCTATAAATTTGACAAAATAATTGGCCCAGGTTTGATAATTCTCGGCTTTTAATTCTCCGCCCTGCAACATGTGTTGGTTGGTTTTCATCCATGCAGGTGGGCTCCATGGCGATGCCAAAAGTTTAAAATCGCCTCCCACTCGCTTAATAGCTTCTTTTATAAGTGGAATTCGATATTTCAAATCTTGCTTAATTGAAAAATGGTCTAAATCCAAATCACCGTCAACTTCAGCATAGGCATACGATTGGCTTGAAAAATCGCAACTGTTAATATGTGTTCGGAATAAATTATAACCAATGCCTTGGTTTTTATCGAAGTAAGCGGTATAGATTCTTTCCCGGTTTTCAGGCGAAAGTTTAGCAAGCGTTTCAGCTGTGGCATCGGTAAGAGCGCCCCCAAAGCCTTCGATGGTTTGAAAGGTTTTTGTCGGATCGACGATTAAGGTGGCAAAATGCTCATCGGGTTGGCTAAAATCTTCAAATTTTAGCGATTCCATTTTTGAAAGTCGTTCATTGCTTTCTTTTGCTGTAAGGTATTGCTCAGCAGTTACGATTGAAAACTCTGGATTGAGATGGTTGCCGAAGCTGATGGCGGAATTTTGTTCGGCCTGATTGCCACAGCTATAAGCCATAATTCCTATAATGAGTGAAAGCACCCACATTTTATTCGTTTTTAGTTTCATTTTAATTGTTTTTTGTATTGTAAATACTTTTTTTCTTTAAGATACTAAATTATGCAATTGAATATGAATTGCAGAAAATTGGTATACTTAAAACTTCACACCTAAAAACAGCGTGATACTTAAAAACTCTCAGACAATAGTAAGTGGTTTATAAATAACAACTAATGGTTGGAAATTTAATTAAACGACCCTTGTATAAATGTTAAAGCTTTAAGAGATAGTTCTGAATGGAATCATTCGATTCGAGCCCAATTTTTTTTCTTAAGCGGTACCGATCGTTTTCGACAGCTCGCTGGGTTTTATTCATAAATTCGCAAATTTCTTTGGTCGAAAGGTTCATTCGAATATAGGCAGCAATTCGTATCTCCGATGCCGTTAAATCGGGATGTTGTTCTTTTAGTTTGGTTACAAATTGATTATAGGCTTTGTCAATTTGAGGTTCTATTGTTTTCCAGTCCTTTTCTTCGTTTAAGTCTTGATCAATACTTTCCACTATTTTCTGAAGCCCTTCTTTAACACTTACTCGGGCTTTATTGGATAATGTTAGCAGCTTATTTTTGTGCTCAATTAATAATTTGTTTTTATTAATTACACTAAATGCCAGTTTTTTAAGCTCCGATTCCAGCATCTCATTTTCAAGCGAAATAATTTTTCGCTCTTGTTCCATCTGCTTTTGACGGAACCGCTCTTTGTGAACGTTAATACGGTATTTGTAGGTAATATAAGCAAATGTGAGCAGCAGAACAGCTAAAAAGAATTTGAAAACAAGTGTATTCCAAAAAGGCGGTTTAACCAGAATAGTAATTGAGGTTTCGTTATTACCCCATTTCCCATCATTATTTGAGGCTTTAACCCGGAAAAGGTATTTACCGGGTTTTAAGTTCGAATAGCTGGCAATTCTTCGAGTCGACGGAGTATTCACCCAATCTTCGTCAAAACCATCTAAGCGGTATTTGTATTCACATTTATGGGGCAGGGTGTAGTTTAATGCAGCAAATTCAAGGGTAAATATTTTATCTTTCCAATAAAGTTCTAGCTCTTTCAGGTAAGTAATGCTGGTATCAGTAACAACTCTTTTATTGATTTTTGTTTTGGGATAAATTTCGTTGTTAAGTATGGTTAAGCGGGTAAAAATAATTTTTGGCAGGGTTTGGTTTAATAGCACCTTATCAGGTATAATTAGGTCAGCTCCATTACGTGTTCCAACAATAAGGCGCCCATCGCTCAGTTTAATCATAGCATCCTGATTAATTTCATTGCTTGTTAATCCATCATCAGTAACAAATTGAATAAAGTTATTATTTTTTGGATTGTGCCTGTAGAGTCCATTAGATGTACCTATCCATATATTCCCCATATTATCTTCCTGTATGCTTTGTATGGATAAAGCCAGCATATTTTCTTTTTCTCCTACGCGGGTAATTTGTTTTGTTTTTTTGTTGAACTTAAATAATCCGGCATCTTCTGTACCTATCCACAAATGTCCCCATTGATCCTGTAAAAGGCTTTTAATTATACCTTCGGTAGTAATATTACAAACTGAATCGTGAGGTATGCGCTGTATCTTTCTGCTTTGATTATCAAGTATAAAAAGACCTTTACCCTCAGAACCAAACCAAAGGTCTCCATCTGTATCTTCGAGAATTACCATGATATTTGGGAATTCAATCTTATTATTATCGCTTGATGAGGGGCCGTGTTTTATAAAACTTCCGCTATCTGAATTAAATTCATCTACTCCGGTCCCCAATAATCCCAACCAAACTGTTTTTCTACTATCGGTTAAAATTTCCCATATATTGGATGATGATAGGCCTGAGCTATTGTTTTTTTCGCTCATATAGCTAATTGAAGTTTCTGTTTCGGGATTAAATACCAGTAAACCACCGGCATATGTGCCAATTAATATATTGCCGTGTTTATCTTCGCTAATTGCTGTTATTACGTTTGAGGTTAATCCATTATCTGAGTATTCGTCTGTATGCATGTAATGCTTTGTAGGGGTTCCTTTTTCAAAACAATACAACCCATTGCCATCGGTTCCAAACCAGATTCGGTTTTTTGAATCTTCAAAAATGTCAAGTACCGATAAGCCGTTTAAAATAGATAAGTCGTTAGCCTGGTAAAGTGTTGCGTGAAATTTTTGTTGATAAGGGTCGCTTTTATTTATTCCTTTATCGTAGGTCCCAATCCAGGCAATGTTATTATCGTCAAAATAAATGGTATAGGTATGGTCAGAATTCAGAGCCTCAGGATTGCCTTTTTGGTGTTTTAGCTGTTGATAGGTTTTGGTATTGGGATTAAATTGGTTTATTCCATCACCTTCGGTACATATCCAGATGTTTCCTGTAATGTCTATAGCCATATCGCCCATCAAAACATTGGTTGAAAGACTTTTAGTTTCTTTTGAATATAATTCGGAGTGACCAGTTTCAGAGTTGTAGGAACATAATCCATGATAATTGGCTGAAATCCATAATATACCATCTTTGCCTTCAACAATATGTTTATTATAGTTATTTTGTAATTCAGGGTGTCTTTTATAGGCTATGGTTTCAAATGTATTGGTTTCCAAATTCAACCGTTGAAGTTCATTTGATTCAGGTGCAACATAAACTGAACCATTTTTGGTTTCAATAATATCATAAACGTGGTTTGATAGTAGTGCTGTTGAAGACTCTGTGTTAGCCTGAAAGGTAAAAAATTGATCTGAATCCGGCAGGTAATAAGCAAGTCCCAGGTTTGAACATATCCAGACTTTTCCGTCTTTTAGGGTTTTAATACGATTAATGCGGTTACCAATTCCATGTACTTCGTTGTAATGAGTAAAAATCTCTTGTTTTTTATCAAATTTGTTAAGTCCATCGTTATAGGTCCCAACCCACAAATTTCCCTGGTTATCTTCGCAAATATCTAAAATACGGTTTCCTGAAATCGAACCCGGATGGGTTCCTCTTCTAAATACTCTAAATTCATAACCATCAAACCGGCATAATCCATTTCGGGTTCCAAACCAAATAAAGCCATCAGAATCTTTAAAAACACAGCTTACATTGTTATCTGCCAATCCATCGTTTTTGTTAATGGTTGTAAACGAGTAGCTGGGGTTCAGGTCAGGAGTATACTGCCCGTGAGTTTTGACGCAAAAAAGAAAAAATACAATTACAAGATACTTGTACATAAAAATGTGATTGATAAAGCGCTTAACTAATCTATAATCAAAAATAACAATTTTGTATGAACAAAATTCACCACTGGAGCCAGATCCAGATAAGAGTTGTAATTTTGAGTGTAATTTAACTTTTTAAAGCCACAACAATTTACCACTAAAATAAGTTATAGTTGCAAAAAAACTGAAAGTGTTCACATGCATCAAAATCCGCTTATAGCTGCACTATTGCAAATAAGCAATCTATCAGAAGCTTCGATAACTGCTTTGGATGGTTTGATTAGTTACCGGAAGTACGCTAAAAACAGCACGCTGCTTTCGTTTGGGAGCGTGGCTCAGTATATTTTTTTCATCCATAAAGGATTGGCCCGGGTTTTTTATTATCGCGACGATAGGGATGTAACCGATTATTTTGCAGTCGGGAATCAGTTTGTTGGAGCTACAGCCAGCCTGTTCAAGGGAATTCCTTCGAATAAAGCCATTGAGTTGCTCGAAGATTCGGAGGTTTATTCTTTACCTTATGCGCGTTTCGATCAATTGTGTCTGAAACATCCCGATTTGGAAAGGGCTGTGCGTAAATTAACCATTTTTGGACTGCTCGAGGAGCAGGAGCGCATCGAAAGTTTGCGTTTTCTTTCAGCAAAACAAAGGTATTGGGAACTTGAAAAGAAGTATCCGGGTATAACCAACCGTGCTCCTCTAAAGCATATTGCCAGTTACCTGAACGCTACCGATGTGAGCATAAGCCGTATTCGGGCCGGAAAACAGTAAATCTTAACATAGGTTAAGTTTTATTTGTGTCGTATTAAGAATCTTTGCATCAGCAAAAAAAACTTAATCGATGAACGAAACAATTAAAGCATTACCTGCCGGAATAATTAAAGTTCCGCTGTATCGTACCCAAAATAATATTTATTCCTGTCTGGATGCAAATACCGCCTCACCCTATGATGTTAAAGCCCGCGCCTACGAATGGCTGGTAAGTCAATACACTTATAATAAAGTAATGTGGGGAACTACGCCTTGTTATTACTTCGATTTTGCAAAACAATTGCTCGAAAAAGAAGCTCCTTTACGGCTGGATGTGGGCTGCGGAGGTCTTCCGCAAACGGCAGAATTATATGCTCAATTAAAATCAACAGCAGTTTTGCTCGATAGCTCGGAGCGTATGTTGCAATTGGGTAAAAGGCGAATTCTTAAACAGAATAAAAGAATGCCGGCAAACCTGCTGTTTTTGCAGGCCGATGCGCTTCATCTCCCATTTTATGAAGAGGTATTTGATCAGGTAATGAGTTTTGGAATGATTCACCTGTTTAACGATAAAGCACAGTTTATTGCGGAAGCCCTGCGGGTATTAAAGCCAAAAGGTACATTCGGGTTTTCGGTGCTAACAACCAACCGGAAATTAAGCCGCAAGTACCTGAATCTTTTATTTGAAAAAGGAGAAGTAGGGAAGCCGGTATCATCGGGAGAAATGCTTGAGCTTTTTCATTCACTGGGTCATGCTTTTACCTATTACAGGGTGGGAAGCATGCTGTTTATCAGTGGTAGCAAGCAACCCAAAAACGAATAAACTTATCGTTAGGTTCCCCAACTGTCGCGGTCAAGGCTTCGGTATTGAATGGCTTCGGCCAGATGATGGGGCTGAATGTCCACGCTTTGCTCCAAATCGGCAATGGTTCGCGATACTTTTAGTATCCGGTCGTAGGCACGGGCACTTAAGCCAACTTTTTCCATAGCCGTTTTTATAAGTTGTGAACCGGTGGTGTCGAGCTGGCAGTATTTCCGGATAAGTTTGGTATTCATTTGAGCATTGTTGTATATCGCCGGAAGACCGGCAAAGCGCTCCTGTTGTATCGCCCGGGCTTTGCTAACGCGTTCGCGGATGGTTTTACTGTTTTCGAGGGCTTCTTTTCCCGAAAGTTTTTCGAAAGGCACCGGCACCACTTCAATATGTATGTCGATGCGGTCGAGCAAGGGACCCGATATTTTGTTTAAGTATTTCTGCCGGATTCCGGGAGAGCAAACACAGTCTTTTTCAGGATGGTTGTAATAGCCGCAGGGACAAGGGTTCATGCTGGCCACCAGCATAAAACTGGCCGGATATTCCACCGAGAATTTTGCCCGCGAGATAGTAATAACACGATCTTCGAGCGGTTGGCGCATAACCTCGAGCACCGAGCGTTGAAATTCTGGTAATTCGTCGAGAAAAAGCACGCCATTGTGTGCCAGAGAAATCTCGCCGGGCTGTGGATAGGCTCCTCCGCCAACAAGTGCTACATCGCTAATGGTATGATGGGGGCTGCGAAAAGGCCGAAGGGTCATCAGCGAAGTGTCTTTTTCAATCTTTCCGGCAACGGAATGTATTTTGGTTGTTTCCAGGGCTTCCTGCAAAGTAAAGGGCGGTAAAATAGAAGCTACCCGTTTTGCGAGCATGGTTTTACCAGCGCCTGGCGGACCAATCATTATAATGTTGTGATTTCCGGCAGCGGCAATTTCCATGGCGCGTTTCACGTTCTCCTGTCCCCGCACATCAGAGAAATCGGTGTCGTAACTTTTTGTGCCTTTGTTAAATTCTTCGCGCGTATTTACATGCAGGGGTTCAAGTTGCTTCTTTTTGTTGAGGAAATCGACCACTTCGATAATATTTTCTGCTCCGTAAACCGCTAAATTATTTACCACAGCAGCTTCGCGTGCATTTTGTTTGGGTAGAATAAATCCCTTAAAACCTTCTTCGCGGGCTTTTATGGCAATGGGTAAAGCTCCCTTAATGGGTTTCAGACTTCCGTCGAGCGAAAGTTCACCCATAATAACGTATTTTTCCAGCTCCTCTGAAATAATCTGTCCCGATGCTGCCAGTATACCTATGGCCAGCGTCAGATCATAGGCGCTGCCTTCTTTACGGATATCGGCAGGAGCCATATTGATAACAAATTTTTTCCCCGGAAAATCGAGTTTGTTGTTTTTTAAGGCCGCATTTATGCGCTGCTGACTTTCTTTTACGGCATTATCGGGTAAGCCCACCAGGTGAAAGGTAGCACCAATCGATATGTTTACTTCTACCGTTATGGTGGTGGCGTTAATGCCAAAAACAGCCGAACCAAAAGTTTTAACCAACATGTTCGCCGTATTTTAGGTTACATTTGCTCGTCGATGTATGAAGTTAAATACCACTTGCCTTTTATTTGTTTAAACACCCGACGGGTGCGAAAACCGCTGCCTTCAATAAAAATCTCCTCGATACGAACACCCGGTTGTTCGGTAATTTTAACTTTGAATTCCGAGGTGTCGATCTGTTGGATGGGCATGCGATGCATCATCCAGGTGCTTTTATTCCATGGGGTCTCTTTGCCCTCAGGGTCGACCAGATATCCCTCAATAGGAAACTTTACCCGTTTTAACTGGAACAAACTGTCGGAATGAAAACGGGATGAAAACGAGTTAAAAGGCTCATAATATAATGACTTACTTCTTTTTTTTACTTCCGGAGTTTCTGTTTTTGGAACAACAGGCTCTTTACGGGTAATTTCCTTAACGGTTTTGTTGCACGAGGCCAAAAGCAAAACCGCAGATAAAATCAGGACAATACGACTTAAATAGTTCATGGCATGAATAATTAGACCAAAATTAACAAATTATCAGTATTCTTTGTAATTGAATCGAAGTTTGTACGATAACAACTTTTATAAAATACATACATTTGTTCCGGATGTTTTGTAAGAACATAAAAAAAGACAGCATAAAGCGATTGTTTATGAAAAATGACAAGATAAAGCAAAAACTTTACCGGATTATATTCGAAGCCGATACACGGGCAGGTAAGCAATTTGATGTGGTAATTATAGTGCTTATTCTATTGAGTATTCTTGCAGTAATGCTCGAGAGCGTTAGTTCTATAAAATTAGCTTTTGGAAATTATTTAAGAGCTTTTGAGTGGATGGTAACCTTTTTGTTTACACTTGAGTATGTGGTTCGAATCTGGATAGTTAGCAAACCCCGAAAGTTTATTTTTTCTTTTTTTGGAATCATCGACTTGCTGGCTTTTTTACCTACGTATCTCGATTTGTTTTTTTCAGGAGCTCATGGTTTAATGGTAATACGGGCTTTGCGTTTATTGCGTGTTTTCAGGGTGCTGAAACTAAACCGTTATACATCGGAAGGAAATCTTATTGCCAAGGCTTTGCGGGCCAGCCGCTTTAAGATAAGTGTTTTCTTATATGCTGTGCTAATGATTGTAATAATACTGGGAGCCGCCATGTATTTGGTTGAAGGACCCGAAAACGGCTATCACAGTATTCCTAAAAGTATGTATTGGGTAATAGTTACCATAACAACAGTGGGCTATGGCGATATAACCCCGCAAACGGTGCTTGGCCAGTTTCTCGCCAGTTTTATTATGATTCTGGGCTACGCCATTATTGCTGTTCCTACAGGTATTGTTACTGCTGAAATGGGACGTGTTCATCAAATTGAACAAGGAAAAAGCATACGGGTTTGTAAACATTGTTTAAAAGAAAGCCATGAAAGCGATGCCCGTTTTTGCTCTTCATGCGGAGCAACGTTGGATTAACTTATTTCATTGCTTTGCTGCGTTTGTTATTCTGCGGAATTATTTATTCCGGCAAATGCACCAATGATTTTAACACATCGGCGAAAACTACTTTTTGTACATCTACCGAATACGCATCGACTACGGTTTTACGACCTGCTTTTCCGATACGGATTCGTAAGCCTTCGGAATCAATTAATGCCGACAATTTGCTTATCCATTCGTTTTCGTTGGCAGCTAAAAAGCCATTTTCATTTTCCAGAATCAGATCGTTGTTAACGCCTACCGGACTCATTACCGCAGGTTTTTCCAGAGCCATGTACTGGAGTCCTTTAAAAGCACATTTGCCGCGGCTCCATTGGTCGTCGGGTAAAGGCATAATACCAATGTCTATGGTGTTAAGTTCATCTATTTCGGTTCGTTTGGTCCAGGGAGTACTTTTTATTCCCAGCTCGGGCCACGACATTTTAGCATCTACAATAACCTTAAAGGTGATTTTATCGTCATATTTTTCTTTTAGCCGGCTTAGCCAGGGCACGGCATCCTGAAAGTGTTTGATGGTTGTTGAACTACCGGTCCAGCCAATACAAACTGTATTATTTTTATCAGGCGTTTGGGGTTTGTGGTAATTGGTGTCGATACTGGTAGGTATAATAATTACATCGTTGGTAAAAATGCGGGCATAATCGGCCAGGTATTTATTTCCGGCAATAACCAAATCGCTTAATTGAATAATTTCACCAATCTTTTCCGGTTTTTTTAACCAACTGAGGTTGCTGTTGGCTTCGCTGGTGTCGTTTAACCATATAGCATCATCAAAATCGAATACCAATTTGGCACGACTTCGCGCAAAGCGTTTTTCAAAAAAAGTAGTTCCAATAAAATGGGCTTCGCGGTAAACCAGAATAATATCAAACCTTCCGGCCCGCAGCCAGTCACGGGTTCGAATCAGCAATCCTTTAAAACCGATAAACAGTTTTATCAGATAATTTCCTTTTTGGTAAAATATTTTATCGTCGATACTATTTAGCAGGTACGAATAGGTAATTTCGAATCCCTGTTCCTGAAGGTAAGTCATGAACTGCTCGAAGCGGAAGCGCTGCCCGGGTGAGCGGCCTGGCCGGTGCGGAGCAATATAAAGTAGTTTTGTTTTCAATGTAATTTTTGATAGATGGCGTCAAAAGTAGCAATTCCCCGCTCAAGTGAAAAATATTCGCAAGCCAATTGACGGGTAAGGTGTTTTTCATGGCTAATTAGCCGGCTCAGTTCGTTTAATGCCTTGTGGTAAGCCGGGGCATTAAATTCATGAATTAAAATTCCCGAAGGATTCTCCTGCATTACCCGTTCAATATCGCCTACGCCGCTGTTTGCAATTATCGGAATGCCCAATCCCATCAGTTCGGCCAATTTGGTCGGCGAAGATGCTTTTTTTGAATAAGCCGGCTTAATAAAGAATATGCTGGCATTACTGATGGAAAGCAATTCGGGAACCTGTTCCCTTTCGGCTGGCTGAATGCGAATTTTTTCAAGAGGAATTCCCTGTAAGGCTGCCAGTTGTTGAATAATTTCAGGAGAATCTTTAGTAATAAATAAAAAACAGCTTTCCGGTTTTTGTGTCAGTAGTTCTTTAAAAAATGCCAGCATTTCATGAGGCAGGTACCAGGTTCCCACTGAACCCAAATAACTCAACACAAAAGTTTCCGGTAGTATGTTCAGCTGTTGGCGCCACATTTCATGGGCCGATTTTTTAATTTGATTGTAATCAAAAAAGTCTAAATCGGCACAACAGGGAATTACAGAAATCTTTTCCGGTGTGAGTCCGTGGATATTCCATTGCAGCATTTCTGTTTTGGCATTTTCTGTTAAACTTACAATAGCATCGGCCGAAGCTAGAAATTGTTTTTCGCGCCGTTTAAAAAACCGGTAAACCAAGCGGTAAAGCGGGTTGTTTAAGTTCCAAATGTTTCCGTCAACCCGTTCGTCGGCCCAAAACCCGCGCATGTCGAACACAAAGGGAATACCTTTTTTCTTCAGATGTAAACCAACAAAAGCCGTTATGTAGCTGCGGCAATGTACCAGTTCAATGTTGTTTTTTTTCACCAGCATCTTTGCTTTTCGTTGAAGCCTGATGATATCGATTACAGTGGAAAGAATGGGCGGTTTTTTTGTATAAGGTATTGGAAACCAATTGATGTTGTGATTTTGGAGTAAGGTATTAATTTTTTGTCGATGCCGGGTAAATGCGTCTTTCTTTTCGGCGCTTAACAGCCAAATCTGATGTCCTTTTGCAGTCAGACCGCTAAGGTAGGGAATAACCTGCGATTGCCCCAAAGGGTCAGTCATGCCGTCGTACGAAATGTATAAAACACGTTTATTCAAGCTTGAATAATTTTATAAGAGTAAAAGATTGATTCCTGTCCTTATTTTTTCAAAGTACTAAAGTACAATTTGAAATATAATTGTCAAAACCTTGTTTTTCTTTTACATGTTTGGCCTAATTGGCCTATAAACAGCAAATTGACTGGTAATAGCAAGCGGCGGTCTAGCATTGTTTGTATAAGCGAAGTTTTAATTATTATCAACATTGCCGTATTTGCTGTTAAAAAAGATGAAATTAAAAAACGCAGCTCCGTTGAAAATGGTTAATTTTAAAGCTCAAAAAAAATCAACCGCACAATGAGTAAAAATATTTTTATCCGTGTTTTCCGGTTTTATTACGAGGGCTTTACAAGCATGACTGTGGGGCGGAAACTATGGGCTATCATCATTATAAAGTTATTTGTAATGTTTGCTGTGCTAAAACTCTTTTTCTTTCAGGATTTTTTGGGAAATAAGTTTGAGAATGACAAGGAGCGGTCGGAATATGTAATTGAACAATTAATATCACCAAAATAACGCCATATGATTGAGAATTTAGATTTGTCGCTGGTGGACTGGTCGCGGGGCCAATTTGCGCTTACCGCCATGTATCACTGGCTGTTTGTGCCCTTAACCCTGGGGCTGGCTTTTATAGTGGCCATTATGGAAACCATTTATGTTCGTACCGGTAATCCGGAGTGGAAACGAATTACAAAATTCTGGATGACTCTTTTCGGGATAAATTTTGCCATTGGGGTTTCAACCGGAATTATTCTGGAGTTTGAATTTGGAACCAACTGGAGCAATTATTCGTGGTTTGTGGGCGATATTTTTGGAGCCCCACTGGCCATTGAGGGAATTATGGCTTTCTTTATGGAAAGCACTTTTATTGCAGTCATGTTTTTTGGCTGGAACAAGGTTAGTAAGAAGTTCCATCTGCTATCGAGCTGGCTTACTGCTTTTGGGGCAAACCTTTCAGCATTGTGGATTCTTATTGCCAATGGCTGGATGCAGTTTCCGGTTGGAATGAAGTTTAATCCCGATACTGCACGTAACGAGATGATGAACTTTTGGGACGTTGCGCTTTCTCCGGTGGCCATCAATAAGTTTTTGCATACCATTACTTCAGCGTATGTTTTGGCAGCAATTTTTGTGGTGGGTATCAGTGCCTGGTTTTTGTTACGCAAGCGTCATATTTTATTCAGCAAGCGAAGCATTATTGTGGCTTCTGTTTTTGGATTAACCAGTAGTTTGTATCTGGTGTGGTCGGGCGACGGTTCTGCTTATCAGGTGGCACAAAAACAACCCATGAAACTGGCAGTAATGGAAGGCTTGTACGAAGGACAGGAAGGAGCCGGAATTATTGTTTTTGGAGTTTTAAATAACGAAAAAGCATATCACGATGACCAGGAAGCGCATCATTTTAAAGTTGAAATTCCCAAATTGTTATCGTTTTTAGGTTACCGAAATGCCGATGCCTTTGTTCCCGGAATTAAAGATATTGTTGAAGGTGGTTACACTTATGTGGATGAAAATGGTCAGACCCATACTGCACTTTCGGCTGAGGAAAAGATGGAGCGAGGAAAAAAAGCATTAAATGCGCTGGCAACCTATAAACAGGCAAAAGATGAGGGAGCCGACAGCTTGCAACAAGCCAGCTTGCTTACTTTGGAAGAGAATTTCCAGTATTTTGGTTACGGCTTTTTAAACGATCCGGCCAGCATAATTCCCAATGTTCCCATTACTTTTTATAGTTTCCATATTATGGTTGCTTTGGCGTTTTGGTTTATGCTTGTCTTTATTCTGGCTTTGTATTTTGTGTATAAAGAACAGATTGAGAACCAAAAATGGTTTTTACGCCTTGCTTTTGTGACAATTCCTTTGGCTTATATTGCTTCGCAGTGCGGCTGGATTGTTGCTGAATTAGGCCGTCAACCATGGGTAATTCAGGATATTATGCCAACTGTTGCCGCCGTTTCTCAAATCGACACCATGGCAGTAAAAGTTACATTCTTTTTATTCCTGATTGTATTTACCGCTCTTTTGGTAGCTGAAATCGGAATCATGCGCAAGCAAATACAAATTGGACCTAAAGACGAATAATTAACCATAAAAAAGGAAATTATGATTGATTCAAGCTATATTTTGTTGCAGCACTATTGGTGGATAGTTGTTTCGCTTTTGGGTGCAATTCTGGTTTTTTTAATGTTTGTTCAGGGGGGACAAACACTGATTTACAGTTTGGGAAAAACCGAAGATAAACGAAAAATTCTGGTTAACGCACTTGGGCGCAAATGGGAGTTTACCTTTACCACCCTAGTGACTTTTGGAGGCGCTTTTTTTGCCTCATTCCCCTTGTTTTATTCCACAAGTTTTGGGGGCGCTTATTGGGTTTGGATAGCCATTTTGTTTGCCTTTGTATTGCAGGCCGTATCATACGAGTTCCGGACCAAGCCAAACAATGTACTGGGCAAAAAAACTTTTGAGGCCTTTCTGTTTACAAATGGTTTGCTGGGAACTGTACTTATAGGTACCGCCGTAGGAACCTTTTTTAATGGTGCCGAGTTCTCAATAGATAAAATGAACCTGACCAACCCCGATAATCCGGTAATTTCGCAATGGCAAACACCCTGGTATGGTTTAGAAGCCGTGTTAACATTCCACAATGTTGCCCTGGGATTAGCCGTATTTTTTCTCAGCCGTGTTTTGGCCAACTTATACTTCATCAACAGCATCGACGATGAAATAATAATTCCCAAAGCAAAAAAATCTTTGTTGGTAAATACAATTCCTTTTTTGGTTTTCTTTCTATACTTTGTTATTTACCTGTTGGTAAAAGATGGTTTCGCCGTGAATCCGGAAACCAATGAGGTATTTATGGAGAAATTCAAATACCTGCATAACTTTTTACAGATGCCACTGGTATTGATTGTTTTTTTGGTTGGTGTTTTAGGTGTGCTTTACGGAATTGGAATCACAATTTTCTGTAAGATAAGCACCAAAGGAATCTGGTTTGCCGGAGCCGGAACTGTTTTAACGGTTTTGGGCTTATTGATGGTCGCCGGGTTTAACCATACGGCGTATTATCCATCGAATTTCGATTTGCAGAGTTCTCTTACAATTTTTAACAGTTCGTCGAGCAAGTTTACTTTAAAAGTAATGGCTGTGGTTTCTCTTATGGTTCCTTTTGTAATTGCGTACATTTGGTACGCCTGGAAATCGATTAATAACAAACAGCTTACACAAAAAGAATTGGAAGACGACGACAGCCTGCATGTTTATTAAGTGCTGTTCGATTTAAACTTTAAAGAAGATAGATTATGCATATTATACAAATAGTAAGTTTTTTTAGCTGGCCGGTTCTTATTTATGTGAGCTATCGGCTGGTGCTTTTTGCTCTTAAAAAGTTTGAAGAACCTGCAGAGCAGTAAACTACCGACAAGCAGAAATATTCGTTTGCTAAAAGCAGATTAAAAACAAATAATTATAAAAGGATATGAATGTCCTTTTATAATTATTTCTTATCTTTGTTCCATAAATTTTAAAAGTAGGAATTATGGAACTTAATGCAAACGCTATAGTAGGTGAGGTGGTTAAATTAAACTACCGTACCGCTGAAATATTTGAAAAAGAAGGAATTGATTTTTGTTGTGGTGGTAATATCTCCATTGTCGACGCCTGTAATAAAGAGGGTGCCGATAGTTCAGAATTATTGAACAAACTGCAACAGGTTCTTGGTACCGACGATCCCGATTCAAAATACATTAATCAACTGGCTATTGATTTGCTTGCCGATTATGTGGTACAGCGACATCACAGCTACGTGAGCGAAAAGTCGGTTTTTATTCAGCAAAAGCTGGCTAAATTGTGCGAAGTTCATGGCAATCATCATCCCGAATTATTTGAGATAAAAGAGTTATTCGATGGTGCTGTTGGAAATTTAACGGCTCACATGAAAAAAGAAGAGTTGATTCTGTTTCCTTACATCAAAAAAATGATTGCTTTTCAAAAACAGGGAAGCATTGAAACATCGGCTTTAGGAAATATTCTGGATCCGATAAATGTGATGATGGCCGAGCATGATGTGGAAGGAGAACGGTTCCGGAAATTACGCCAGTTAAGTAACAATTACCTTACACCCGACGATGGTTGCGGCACTTACGAAGTTACCAACCGCGCTCTGGAAGATTTTGAAAAAGATTTACACCGTCACATTCACATCGAGAATAACATACTTTTTCCAAAAGCCTTAAAGCTTGAAGCCGAATTGCTGAAAACAAAAGGTGTTTAAGGAGTAAATATTCGATATCAATTTGCTGTATAAACAGATGAGAATTAAGTCTTTATTCTCATCTGTTTTTTTATGAATATAATTTGCGACAAAAATTCCTTTCAGTTTGAAATTTTGACAGAATTTTAAATGTCATGAAATATTTTCAGTTTATTATTCAACACAAACCCAAGGGTTAATTAGTTATAAAACAAGGTTATAGGGTTTAAACCTTTAAGATCTTTCGTTTGGCATTTTCTTTGAAAAAAGTAAATCATCAATTAATTGTTTAACTAAAAAATGGAGGATTGAGTTATGTCACTTGTAAGATTTTCAAACACCTTCCCGACTTTGTTCGACCGTTTTTTTGAAAACGATTTGTTTGATTGGTCGAACCGGAATTTTTCTTCAACCAACACCACGCTGCCATCGGTTAATATAAAGGAAACCAACGATGACTTTGAGGTTGAAGTTGCTGCACCAGGTTTATCAAAAACCGATTTTAAAATTGAACTTAACCACGATGTTTTAACCGTATCGTCGGATAAGGAAGTTAAAAACGAAACCAAAGACGGGCAACAGTTTACCCGCAGAGAGTTCAGTTACCAATCGTTTAGCCGCAGTTTTACTTTGCCTAATTCGGCCGACAGCGATAAAATTAAAGCTTTGTACGAAAACGGCATCCTGAAAATTGTTATTCCAAAAAAAGAGGAAGCTAAACCAAAGCCTGCCCGGCAGATAGCTATTGCATAGTAAAAACTCACCGGCTGGATAAAAGGCCAGCCGGTTTGCTTTTTTGTTGAACCTAAAAATTTGTTTTAAAATGAAACACGTATTTGCAATTGCCTGCCTGGCTGTTGTGTTTCAGATAAGCAGTTGCCAGGGCCAGGACGAAAAAGAAAAAGCAGAAACTGCTGTCAATCCACAAACCAATATTTCGGTAAATAAAGAATACGACGAATCGGGTAATTTAATACGCTACGATTCCACCTATTCGTATTTTTATTCAAATGTTGAAGGTGATACCCTGCTTGGAGATAGTATTTTTCAAAGCTTCAGAAATCATTTTAACCAAAGCTATTTCTTTTCTGAATCGCCCTTTTTCTCTGATTTCTTTTTTGAAGATTCTTTATTGCACTACGATTTTTATAAAGATGACTTTTTTTCCAATCGTTTTCGGCGCGATATGGAGCGGATGGATAGTATTTTTAGGGGAATGGATTCCATAAAGAACCAGTTTTTTAAGCATCAGTTTGAAGAACCGGTCTGGCAATAAAGAAAAAAGTCGGAACATTTTTTTTAGGTTCCGACTTTTTAAAATTCAGGGTTTGGAATTAGAAATGAGCTATTGGCTCGTCTTTTCCTGTTTCCAATTTAATAATATCGTGAACCAGATTATTAGCCAGGCGGCTTGCACCCAGGCGGCATAGTTTTTTGTTGAGCCATTCGTCACCAAGTACCATTTTAACAATGGCTACATAAACCAGGGCGTCTTCTGAGGTAACCATGCCTCCGGCAGGTTTAATGCCCACTTTGCGTCCGGTTTTTTCGTGGTAAGCTTTTATGGCTTCGCACATAATATAAACTGCCTCAGGAGTAGCTGCCGGATCCATTTTACCGGTACTGGTTTTAATAAATTCGGTGCCTGCTTCCATTGCTACAACGCTGGCATTCCAAATGTGTTCGGTAGTTTTTAATTCGCCTGTTTCCAAAATGGTTTTCAGGTGCGAATGACCAATGGATTCGTTTATAGCTTTTACCTCGTCAAATACGGTTTGATAATCGCCCGAAAGCCAGGTCCCCAATGAGATTACAATATCTACGTCGGTAGCGCCATTTAAAGCAGCCTGTTTGCATTCGAGTAATTTTACATCTAAAAATGTTTGCGACGATGGAAAACCTGCTCCAACCGAAGCCAATCCAACGGTTTTAATCTTTAAATAAGTAGCCACAGTTTTTACCAGCGGAGGATAAACACAAATTGCCGCAACGTTGGGAATGTTTGGGTATTTTTCCTGAAATGAATTCACATTTTCCGCAAATTTTTGTCCTTTTGCTAAGGTATCGGTTGCGTTTAAGGTAGTTAAATCGATTAAACTAAAGGCCAGTTTCAGGTTGTCGGCACTATATAGTTCCTTGGCCAGTTTTTTTGCTTCAATTACTTTATTTACTATGTGACCGTCGTCGAAAGGCAGTGGATATTTGTTTAGTAATTCCATAGTTTGTTCCTAAATTAAGTCTGTTAAAAAGAAATTATTTCTGTGTCAAAATCATTTAAAAGAAAAATAGTTTTAAAAGCGAAGCAAAATTAGCAATTCTTTTTAAAGCTTTTTGTTTTTCAGATGCCTTTCCTTGTCGCGCAAGGTCTTTTTTTGAAGGTTTTTTTCAAAAGCATCGCTTAAATCAACACCGGTTTGGTTTGCCAGGCAAATTAACACCCAAAGTACATCGGCCATTTCGTCGGCCAGATTACTCTTTAAATCCGATTTTTTAAACGATTGATCGCCATAAGTTCGGGCCATTATTCGAGCCAGTTCGCCCACTTCTTCAGTTAATACAGCCATATTGGTAAGTTCGCTAAAGTAGCGCACTCCGTAGGTTTTAATCCAATCATCTACTTTTTGCTGTGCTTTTGCAATAGTAAGTTCAACCATAGTATACAGTTATAAATAGAATTCCCTTTAAAAATGTTATTAAATGAAAGCAAATTTCGGGAAAATGGTTCTATAAATTAAAAAAATATGGATGGATTTAGAAATAAGTGTAACATCCCAACTAAGAAACCGTCATTGTTTTGCATTTAAAAGTATTTAATTAAAAAACGCATGTTATGAGAACCCTAAAAACACTGACTTTTGGATTGCTTGCTTTGTTTGTATCCCTATCAGCAAGTGCCCAACAAAAAACTGAAGTTCGCGATGTAAAAGGATTTAGCGGAATTGATGTTAGCGAAGGCATTCGCGTGGAATTAACCTATGGCGATAAAGAATTTGTTGAAGTTACTACCGACGAGGATGTAATGGAACGTGTAGTTACAGAACTTGATGGCAACGATTTACGCATTCATATGTCTGGTAATAATTGGAACGGATGGAATATTAAAGTCTTGGTAAAAGTTACAGCGGTTAAAATTGAGCGACTCGAAGCCAGCAGTGGATCAAGCATTATTACGCAGAATTTGCTTGAATCGAAGAATCTTGAAATGTCATCGAGCAGTGGAGCCAGTTTAAAAGTAGCTTTTAAAGCTCCCCTGGCATCATGTAAAACAAGTAGTGGGGCAAGTGCCGATTTGAAAGGTGAAACCAAATCGTTTAGCGCAAAATCGAGCAGTGGTTCCAATATTGATGCGGAATCGTTAGAGGCCGATAAAGTTGATGCCGATGTTTCAAGCGGAGCCAGTATTGATGTTACAGCAAATCTTGAATTAAAGGCCGAAGCCAGTTCAGGTGGAACCATCAAGTACAGTGGAAGTCCAAAAATGAAAGACATTGAAAAATCGTCGGGCGGAAGCGTGCGGAGCAATTAAAATCATTCCGATTTTCGGAAAGAATAAAAAAACAGCCCTTAAAAATTTATTTTAAGGGCTGTTTTTTTATTGTGAAAGTCCGGCGTCTTCAATAATGGTGTCGATAAGGCGGATAAGCGGGTAATTTGCTTTATAAACCTTGCTCAGGTGTTCTGTTAGAGTCTGGTCTGAAAGCTGCGAAAGCGATAGGGAACTCATGGCTACATAGCTTTTGTGCTTTAAAAGCTCAATGTGTTCAAAATCTTTAGGAAAACCTTTGGGAGCTGTTTTGAGTTTGTCCTGATCCCATAATCCGATGAAATATTTTTTAAAATCGGAAGTGTTTAAAAGTTCAAGCAGTTCTTCCGGAACCTGATAAAATTCTTTACGCAAAGCTTTTAAAACCGGGGGTTCAGGCATAAAAATTCCGCCACCGGTAAAACTTTGTCCAGTGGGTTCAATGTGAATGTAGAATCCTGAGAGTTTGTTTTTTCTTCCGTTGGGAGCAATGTATGCACCAAAATGGTTTTTATAAGGTGTTTTATCTTTGCTAAACCGTACATCGCGGTAGATGCGAAACACACAGTCTTTTGCCTGTAAGCCATTTAGTTGTGGGTTTGTTTGAGCCGTGTGAGCGATAAGCTGTCCAATAAAGTCAGTAAAATCAGCAAGTGCCAGTTGGTACCGTTCTTTATTGGCATCGAACCAGTTTTTGTGGTTGTTGTGAGCTAAATCGCTTAAAAAAGGAATTACGTTATTAGAAAGCATTAGCGTTTAAATTAAAAAAGCCCGTGGATTTCAGCATCTATTTTGTTTATAATGTAGCTTAAATCTTCGTTTTTTTCGCTAAAATTTAAATTGTCTACATCAACTACCAGCAGTTTTCCCAAATCGTACTTTCCAATCCAGGCTTCGTAGCGTTCGTTCAGTCGTTTCAGGTAATCGAGGCGGATGGAGTTTTCATAATCACGTCCGCGTTTTTGTATCTGACTTACCAGCGTTGGTACCGATGCACGCAGGTATATTAATAAATCGGGCGGTTGAACCAGTGAATTCATTAACTGAAAAAGTGAAAAATAATTATCGAAATCGCGCGAACTTAAAAGCCCCATGGAGTGCAGGTTGGGGGCAAAAATATGTGCGTCTTCGTAAATGGTACGATCCTGAATAACTGTCTTGCCCGATTTTCGGATGTCCAGTATCTGATTAAAACGACTGTTTAAAAAATAAATCTGCAAGTTAAAAGACCAACGTTGCATGTCGTTATAAAAATCGTTCAGGTAGGGGTTTTCATCTACATCTTCGTAGTGGGGTTCCCATTTATAATGTTTCGACAGTAAGCGGGTTAACGTTGTTTTACCCGAACCAATATTTCCGGCTATTGCAATGTGCATAATTCTTAGTTTTAATGCTTACTAAAGTAAGGTTTTTTGTTTTGAATAAAAATCAATTTTTATTGCATCGACAAAAAAACCTTTAATAATGATTAAAATGAAACCTTAACCAATAAAACAGAATTAGTTAAGGTTTTACAATAACCAAAATATGTAACTTGTATAAATGGCCAGAAAAATAAATCCTTCGATGCGGCTTATTACTCTTCCTTTGCCCATGAATACAAAAATAAAGAGCAAAAGTCCGGCAGTTATATTTAAAATCAAATCGGGTTGAGCATTTGTGGTAACCTGAACGGGAGAGATAATGGCCGAAACGCCCAAAATCAGGAAACTGTTAAAAATATTGGAACCCACCACGTTTCCAATGGCCAAATCCACATTTCCTTTGCGTACGGCCACAATTGAAGTAGCGAGTTCGGGAAGTGAGGTTCCTACCGACACAATGGTTAATGCAATAACCCGTTCCGAAAGACCGATTTTTTGAGCAATTAATACAGCATTGTCAACAATAAGATTACCCCCCACTATTAAAAGGGCTAAGCCAAACAGGGTAAAGAATATCGATTTAGGTAAACTTGTGGACGGTAAATTAAGACTTTCTTCCTGCTGTTCTTTTTTGGCAACAGCCAGGTTGTATCCCATAAAAATGGCAAAGAAGAGGAGCAGCAAAATACCATCAGAACGTAAAATGGCATCCGCATCCATGCGATTAAGCAGAATATCATTAGCCACTAACCAAACAGCAAGTGCAGCCAAAAGACTTAACGGGATTTCAATCCAGGTAGTACTTTTTTTGACATTCAGAGGCGCAATTAAAGCAGTGATTCCGAGAATTACCAGCACGTTGAAAACATTGCTTCCAATAACATTACCCAAAACCAAAGCGGTGTTTTTATTGATTGCAGCCAGTGCATTTACTACTAATTCTGGAGCAGAAGTTCCAAAAGCAACAATGGTTAAGCCAATAACGATATCAGAAATATTCATGCGTTTAGCCAGCGACGAGGCTCCATTCACCATTTGATTGGCACCGTAAATTAAGGCAGCAAAGCCAGCGAGTAAAAGTAAGATGGGTAACATTAGTTTATTTTTTTGTTCAAAAATACAATATTCAAAACACATGAATCTGGTTTTTGCTCACGGTAAGCTTAATTTTTATTTGTAAAAAATATTTTGCTCCGGGAATTCGCTATAAATGTTTATAAAACAAGGATATGGGTTCGCTTAAGTTTGAAAATGTGAAATATTTGTTACCGTAAAAATACCAAAATTTACACCCAGCAAAGTTTATAACCCTATGTAAACCAAATATTACCCATCTGTCTCCTGCAAACGTTGTAAATTGTTAAGCACATTCTGTTAGAATACTTAAAACAACAAAGAACTATTATTGACACGTAGATGAATAAACGAAACACGCATATTATTATGCAAATAGTATTTGCAGCCATTATATCGCTATGCATCCTTCTAATAATTAAAATCATATTAATAACTATTTAACTTTCAACAAACAATGTGTTTTCTATGAAAAGAATTCTATTAGCTATTATTTTAAGTATGAGCTGCACTTTTATCTATGCACAGATAAAAGTTAGCGGTACCGTACGATCGGCCTCGGACAACGAAGTGTTGCCGGGTGCAAACGTAATCGTTAAGGGTACCACCACAGGAACTATCACCAATGCAAATGGTGAGTATCAATTAGAAATACCCACAGCCGATGCGGTTCTGGTGTATTCTTTTATTGGCTTTCAGACCCAGGAAGTGGCTGTAGCCGGAAGAACTGTTGTAAATGTTAACCTTGAAACCGACGCATTTTCGCTCGACGATGTGGTGGTAGTTGGTTACGGTGTTCAAAAAAAGAGCGACGTTACCGGCTCCATTGTATCGGTTGAGGCTGACAAGTTACGCGATGTGCCTTCATCGAGTTTAACAAAAGCACTACAGGGAAAAACAGCCGGGGTTGAGATTGTAAACACCAGTCGTCGTCCCGGAGGTGACACCCAAATTCGTATCCGGGGTAACCGTTCATTAACTGCATCGAACGATCCTTTAATTATTGTCGATGGAATTCCTTTTGGGGGAAAAATCAGTGATATTGCATCTGATGACATCCAATCGATGGAAATATTAAAAGATGCTTCAGCAACAGTAATTTATGGTTCGCGGGGAGCTAACGGGGTAATTATTATTACTACCAAACGGGGTAAATTAGGCGATTTAAAAATATCGTACAATGGGTATCAGGGAATAACTCAGGTAGCTCGTGAATACGATATTTATGATGCAGAAGGTTTTGTAAAGCTTCGTCGTGACGCCGGAAATTACAGTTATTTACCCGACGAAACGGAATCGATGCTAAGCGGTCGTGAAACCGACTGGCAGGATTTAATTTATCAGACCGGAATTACCTCGAATCATGAGATTAGTCTTTCGGGCGGTTCTGAAACCACCCAATATTCATTTACCGGCGGTTATTATAATGAAACCGGGGTTTTACCCGCCATGGGGTTTAAACGTTATAACATGCGCCTGGCGCTCGACCAGCAAATAGGTAAACGGATAAACATTGGTATTACTACAATGAACTCACTCTCCATTACCGATGGCCAATCGGCCAATCCAATGTTTCAGGTGTTGGCTTTGTCGCCTTTGGCAAAACCATACAACGACGATGGAACGGTAAATGAAGTTCCTCAATCACCTAACGAAGATTGGTACAATCCGTTAACCATTAAAGACAGTGAACGATGGAAAGAACAGGACAAACGAGCTGCTTCGTTTAATACCCTATATGCAGAGGTAAAAATTATTGAAGGATTAAAATATCGTTTAAATTTTGGTTTTGAGTATGGAGCCAGCAAATACAACAACTTTTACGGAAGCAATACCGTCTTTAGAGCAGGCAAACAAAATCAGGCAAGAATCAGACATACCGACGATCAATCGTATACCGTTGAAAACCTCTTAATCTACGATAAAACCATCGGTCGTCACCGGATAAATTTTACGGGTATGCAAAGTGCCCAGGAATCACTTTCTGTTGGTTCGCGCATCGATGCCATTGGAATTCCGGCTGATTACATTCAATACTACGATTTTTCATTAGCAGAGAGCGTAAGTGTTCCTGCGGATGATAATTTCTATACAAAATGGAACTTGTTATCGTATATGGCACGTGTAAATTATGCCTTCGACGACAAATACCTCCTTACCATTACCGGGCGTTCTGATGGTTCCTCCCGTTTTGCCGAAGGATACAAATGGCATACCTATCCTGCTTTTGCTTTGGGTTGGAACATTGGAAGGGAAGCTTTTATGGAAAATGTGGATTTTGTTTCAAATCTTAAGCTACGGGCTGGTTATGGTCAAACATCAAATACTTCAGTTCCCCCCTACAGTACTTTAGGTGGATTAAATCTTACCTATTATAATTATGGAAGCCAGGGAGTAAAGGGCTATTATGTGTCTACTCTTCCCAACAAGACTTTAGGGTGGGAATTTACCACAACCTACAATGCTGGTCTCGATTTTAGTTTTTTGAACGACCGGATAAGTGGTTCGGTTGATGCGTATCTGCAAAAAACCAACGATTTGTTGTTGGGTAAAAAATTACCACCTTCGCAGGGAGTTCCTGGCATGTTCCTCGAGAATATTGGGAAAACCGAAAACCGCGGTCTTGAAATTGCTTTAAATGGAGTGATTATGGACGCAGCCACCGATGATGATTTTTTCTGGGAAATGAATGTAAATTTATTCCTGAACCGTGAAAAAATTGTTGAGCTTCAGGACAAATCTATTTCACAGGATATTGAAAATGGTTGGTTTGTAGGACATCCTTCGAGCTCAATTTACGATTGGGAAAAAATCGGAATCTGGCAGTTGGGTGAAGAAACTGAGGCTGCTGTTTATGGAAGAAAGCCTGGCGACATTAAACTTAAAGATCAGGATGGCGACAATGATATTGACGACAACGACCGGGTAATTCTGGGTTCATCGCAACCCGATTTAATGGGTGGTTTTACCTCAACCTGGGGTTACAAACGTTTCGATCTTTCGGTTGTAGGTTATTTCCGTGTAGGCGGAACCATAGCCAGTACCCTGCACATGCCAAACAATTACCTGAATCGCCTGGATGGAAGGCGTAACCAGATTGTAGTTGATTACTGGACTCCCGAGAATCCAACCAATGATATGCCACAACCCAGTGCCACAATCGACGCATCGCGTTCCGATGTTCTGGGTTATTTTGATGGTTCGTTCCTAAAAATCAGGAGTATTAACCTGGGTTATAACTTTAATCCGGCACTTACCTCTCGTATTTTTGGTGAAGGCTCCAGCGTTAGGGTTTATGCTTCGCTGGCCGATGCATTTATTTTCTTTTCACCTTATTTAAAGGCTGGAGGTGTTGATCCCGAACCAACCAACACGGCAGAAGACGACATTGAAGGCATTAGTTTGCCAGACCGAACTCTGGTAGTAGGTTACAACACCCCACCAACCAGCAAGTTACTTTTTGGTGTAAATATTAAATTTTAAATTGTTTTACGATGATAAAGAAATTAACATACCTGCTTTTTGCTTTGGGTCTGATTCTTATAACCAGTTGTGAAGACTACCTGACGGAAGAGCCCAAAAGCCTCACTGCTCAGTACCTGGAAACTCCGGGTGGAGTGGATGCTGCACTTAATTCTGCCTATTCTGACCTGCGTTATTTTTATGGCGGCGAGAGTGCATTAAACGTGACTTGTTCAGGAACCGATGAATGGCAGCGTGGACCAGACGGAAGTACTGAATTTAATATGTATACCGACGGTTTACCTGCCAATGGAATGGTTGGAACAACCTGGAATTGGGGTTATACCTCCATTAACACAACCAACGCCGTAATTGGATTTGCTGAAAATTCGGGAATGAACGAATCCTTGGCAAAAAGGAGAATTGCTGAAGCCCGCTACATTAGAGCTACCTGGTATTTTATTATGGTTCAGGTTTACGGCGATTGTCCTTTGAATCTTGAGTTTATTACCGAACCTTCTACTGAGGCTGTTCGAACTCCTGCAGCAGAAGTTTATCAGGCTATTGTTGACGATCTGGAATATGCAAAGCTGAATTTACCTGCCGTTGCCGAAGCGACTGGAAGAGCCGATGCAGCAGCAGCTTATCACTTGTTGTCAAAAGTTTACCTTACAAGGGCTACTCATGCTACGGCAAGTGAATCAACCGATTATCAAAGTGCCTACGATAATGCCATGGAGTTAATTACCAATAGTGGTACTTATGGATTGGCTCTTTTGGAAGATTTTGCAGATGTACATACACCAAGGAACGAACATAACAGTGAAGTTATTTTCACCGTTGAGCGTAATGCCGATCCCTTGTATAACGATGCCGACCCAGATTTGAACGGCAATAAAAATAACCGGAGTAGCTTTTTCTTCCGCCCTCACTATGAGGTGTGTACCGATTTTGGCGGATTGGCCCGTACCATTGAATACGGACGTCCCTGGATACGTGTACGGCCAACCAATTATTTATTAAACGTAGCTTTCGAAGATAAACAATACGATACGCGTTATAATAAATCGTTCCAGACAGTTTGGTTGGTAAATAGCGAAGAATCGTTAACAAACAGTTCTTTCAAATTGGGTGATACGGCTATTTGGTTGCCAGGTGTTGAAAACTACAATTCCGGATTGAATATTATGAATATTTATCCTCCATCGTTGTACTACGATAATTTGTTACCCGATGAAACAAGACAAACGAAAAAGATTTATCCTTCGCTTACCAAATACGATGATATTGACCGGCCAACGGTTAATGATGCTTCGGTTCGGCCATTTATTGTACATCGTTTTGCCGAAACTTACCTTATAGCTGCTGAGGCCGCCATGTATTTAGGAAAAGCCGGAGAATCGGTCGATCTTCTAAGCATATTGCGCACCCGGGCATCGTACGATCCAAATCGTACGGCAGCCGACAATGCATTTGCAAAACAACGTTTGTTAAATCGTATTCCTGGTATGGGAGATTTTGACGAGGGAATTAATTTTATTTTGGACGAACGTATGCGTGAACTGTGTGGTGAATACATGCGCTTTTTCGACTTAGCCAGAACCCGAACAGCAACAGGCGAAGTTCAGTTACTGCATAGAGTTCGTAACCTGGTTCCTGAAATTCCGGCTAAAGATGCGATAAAAGATTATCACGTATTGTATCCAATTCCACAGGATCAGATTGATTTGGTAACCAATGAGTTTAAACAAAACGATGGTTATTCAAATTAATTAGGTAACAACGGATTGTTTTTTGGAAAATGATTAAATAAAAAACGAACAAAGATGAAACAAAAAATAAAAAATATTGGATTAATGCTGGCCGTCATGTGGATGTCTTTTTCCTGCTTTACCGCATGCGAAAAAGAATACGATCCTATGGTTGAAGAAGTGGTTGATTTAAACAGTAATATTACTGCTGTTGACAAAACCATTACAGAACCGGGCGACATAGTGACTTTTACCGGCTTAAACCTTGATAAGGTTTACATGATTATGTTTAATGAGGAACCTCTAAATGTGCAATTTACAGCTACTGCAACAGAATTAAAGATGACCGTGCCTTCACAGGCCCCGCTGGGCGATGTGGTAACCATCAATCTTTTTTTCTCGGGAAAAGGCTTGGCACAGCGAACCATTAAAATTATTTCGCCTCCTCAAATAATGGAAGTATCTCCAATTGCTGCTTATCCCGGCGAGGAATTAACCATACTTGGACGCGAATTGTATTTGGCACAGTCTATTTCTGTTGGAGGAGTAAATGCTACCTTCACCATTATTGATGATAAAACATTAACCGTTACAGTTCCCGATGGATTTGCCGGCGGTGATGTGGTTATTACCACAGAAACCGGTGGGGAATCACTAAGTCCGAGTCCGGTTATATTAGGTACCGAATTATTGGTTACCAATATCGACAACAACGGTGATATTCTGAATAATTTTGGACCTTATTCAAACGCCAGTGGTGCTGAAGCAAGTGACGATTTTCCACGCAATAAAGTTTATGTAATTACCATTGAGGATAATGGTTCGAGTTGGGGTGCAAATTGCGATTTTAATCTGCAAAATATGCCAGCTACCATTAATGGAAACACCATCGATTTAACCAAAGTTGAAATGGTAGCCGATGTGAAGGCATCAAAGGTACTAAGCTTTAATTTTATGGTGGGGAAAAACCATAACCCTCCGGGATTATGGGGAAAAACCACTGAAGTTACTCAGGAATGGCAAACCATTACCGTGCCATTTACTGCATTGGGACAGGGTTATGGAGGAGATCCAATTACCGACGATCCTTTGATTCCATTTGAGGAATACACCATGATAAAATGGTCGTTACCAGCTTCTGCCGATCAGAAAAACTTTGGCGAAACAATTACTTTTGATAATGTTAAATTTATTATCAGAGATTAATGGGAAAACTGTTAAATAAAGCTTACAGGAAGATTGATGTAATTGACTTTAATGCTTAAAAAAACAGCAAAATAAAACCGTTTAAAACGAAAAATAATGAAGATAATTAAAATTATAAGCAGAATTTCACAATTGGGCCTGTTGCTAATTGTTCTTGGCATTGCAGGTTGTGACGAAGGTGCTCCGCTTAACATTGATCCCATTCAAAAGGACACCTTGTTTACCTTTGTTCCCGATCATGGTTATCCGGGTACTACCGTAAAAATTACCGGAAACGTGGTTAGTGGTGTCACTCAGGTTGCTTTTGGCAGCCGCGAAGGCACAATTTCCAGTGCATCGGAAGGTGAAGTAAACGTTGTTGTACCTGTTGGCGCTACAACCGGAAAAATTAAGCTGGTAAAAGATGGAATTGTAGTGACCTCACTTGTTAATTTTGAGGTTGACGATACTCCCATTCCTACCATTATGGAGATGACACCAGAAATAGTTGGCTCTCAGGACACTGTTCTTTTAACGGGTAGCTTGCTCGATTTGGTAGACTCCGTATTTATTGGTTCGTTGCAGGCAACAGTTCTTTCGCAGTCGGCAATTGCTATTGAGATTGTGACTCCAAAAAAGATGCAAACTGATTTTATTAACCTGTATTACGATTACATGACCAGCTATGGAATACAAAAAGTTGGGGTAGCCAAAAGTAATACAGTTCTAACGCTTGAACTTCCGGTAATTGAATCGATTGAGCCGGATATTAGTTTGTTGGATATTGGCGATACACTTACGCTAACAGGAACCATGTTCGACGAGGTTAGGAAAATTTTCTTTGGTGATGTAGAAGCTGAAGATTTCGAAATTATCAGCGATACAGAACTAAAAGTGGTAGTTCCGGAAGGAGCCGTTAGTGGTAAGATAATTTTGATGGTAATTGATGGTGATACAGAATCGGTAGAGAGCTTTGCTATTAATTTGCCTTCAATAAGCAGTTTTTTACCGCTTAAAGGAGGTGATATTTCACCTACCGATAGGGTATTTTCAGTAATTGGAACCAACTTTAGCCTGGTCGAAAGTGTTAGCATGGGTACTTTTACCGGAACAATTCAGGCACAAACCAACACGCATCTAACTTTTAGTATAAGTGGTGCTGCCGGAGGATTTTTGCAGTTAAATACCGCCAATGGCCCGGTTAAAAGTGCAATTCCTTTTATTCTTTATGGCGATTTCTGGCTGGCCGATTACGATAATATGTACGATCCGGTGCGCCTGTTTAATGAACCTATGTATGCCGGAGTTCCCAACAGTGAACAATGGGCCGACATTACTGTAAATACCAAGACCATTGAGAACGATGGAGACACTTACGCCAACTATCGTCAGTTCGATGTTACCTTTAACGAAACCGGCTCACCCAGACTATATTTAAGAGGAGATCAGGGCGATAATGCCAACCCGGCTAACGACCGTTTCCTTTTATTTACCGAAAATTCTGAAGGAGTTTCCTTTGAATTCGATATTTCATGGGATGTGGTTCCAACCGAATTGCTTAACGAGAATAACGAGGTCGATCTTAAACTTATTTTCTTCAATGCCGATCAAAGTTTAGGTGGAGGTTATGGTTATTACAGCGATCATATTCTGGTGCCTTACAGCGGAGTTGGTGTTTGGGAGCATGTTGTGGTTGATATGTATCAAACCCGAGTAGGTAGCGATTCTTTCATGTATAATACCGATGTACCTGAAGCATCATCAAGGCATATGGCTCCAAATAATTGCCGTATTATTGGCATTATGTTCCAGGGAGCCTACAATTCAGGAGCACCTTTAGCCAATATGGTAGTAAATTTCGATAACATTAAGTTTGTTATCAGCGGTGAATAGTTTCTAATAAATAAACATGCATCAGCTGCCTCGAGCCTGTAATTGTCAGGATTGAGGCAGCTTTTTTTTGTGCAGCACTTAGTTTTTTAATGGATAACCTACGGTTTGAGTTAGTATGATTTGATGGCTTTTAGGCAGCTTCATGACTTTGGCTAATTCATCGGCATCAAAATAGCCCCGTACAACTACATTTAAACCTTCGGAAGCACAAAAAAGATAAACATTCTGAACAATAAAACCCGTATTTGCATACGACGTTTTTAGATGGGAATCCATGTTTATGTTTTCGGGTAATTTACTGGGGTTGGCAACATAAATTAAATTTAATGGAGCATTGGCCACAAAATCCTGTTTTCCGGTATGAACTCTGATGTCGTTTTTGTGAACCTGCAACAGTAGATTTTTTCTTGCCACATAGCGATAAAGGCCTGTTTTTAGCGATACATAGACTTCAATTTCCTGAAAATTTTGCGACGATGG
Source organism: Salinivirgaceae bacterium (assembly GCA_050179685.1). Lineage (GTDB taxonomy): Bacteria > Bacteroidota > Bacteroidia > Bacteroidales > SZUA-534 > GWE2-40-63. The sequence continues at coordinate 154,323 of JBFXEW010000001.1, read as the reverse complement.
AACGGTGCGTTTACTGGCATCAGGACGATTAATTCCATAAGCCGCCCAAAGTAAATCAGCTAAAGTTTGTAAAGGCAATTCGTCTGCACCAAACTCACGCGACGAGTGCCTTTCATTTAATGCCTCCATTAAAGGCAGACCACCAGTTTTTTTTGCTTCAGGCAGCAAAATATCCTGTGCATTTGAATAACTGTGTAAAAGCAACAGTAATAACACGGTTTTTAGTGTTTTAATCATTGGTTTAGTTTTAAGTGAGAGATTTTATAACGAAAGCTTAGCTAAATGCTTTCTGATAGCTATTTTATGATTTGAAATTAAACGGTATTTTTTTTAAGGGTAAATTTAAAGGAGCTGCCTTTACCGGTTTCACTTTCTACCCAGATTTTTCCACCGTTTTGTTCTACAAATTCTTTGCAAAGCAACAAGCCAAAACCGGTACCTTTTTCGTTTGAAGTTCCTGGTGTGGTATAAATATCATCCGAGTTAAAAAGGCGTTCCCTTATTTCAGGAGCAATTCCTACTCCGGTATCGGAAACTGTGAATAAAACCATATCTCCCTGCGCTTCGGATTTTATACTTACACGACCTTCGGGATGCGAGAATTTAATTGCATTCGAAATCAGGTTCCGTAAAATAGTATTCGTCATTTCCATATCGGCAACTACCTTAAGTTGTTGCGGTGTGTTTTGAATTAGTTCGATGTTTTTTGACAATGCAATTAGCTTCAGGTTTTCGATTACACCGGAAACTAAGGCTGAACAGGAAAGTACCTTCGGTTTTGGAACCATTTTTCCGGCTTGCGAACGGTTCCACATTAAAATATTGTCGAGTAAGCTAAAAATGCGCTCAGCCGAATCGTTTATCATTTTTAACTGCGATTCAATCTGTTCCTGCGTGTATGTTTTAAAGTTTTGTTGCAGCAGTTGGGTAAAACCTAACAAAGCGCTAAAAGGGCTTCTTAAATCGTGGCTTAAAATGGAAATAAAACGGTCTTTGTCAGCAACCAAAACCTCAAGTTGTTTATTGAGATATAGAATTTGCTGCATCCGTTCTTTATTGCGGAAGTAAGCTATTGATAAGGCCAATAATAGTAAACTAATGGCAATACCGCTAACGGCAATTATCCAAACGCCTTTTTTCGATTCGTTTAAAAAGCTACTGTGGCTTTCAAAAACCAGAGTCCAGCGGGTGCCATTAAAATCGATGGGTAAAACGCTTTTAATTCCGGCTTTTTCTTTTTGATATGAAATTTCTTTATGCGTGGAGTAAAGCAGTGCGTTTGAATCTAAGGTGCCTCCATCGTAAATTTTTAGGCGAATGCGATTTTTATCGGGCAAACCCCGTTCACCCAAAATGCCGGTCATTAAATCGTTCATCCGGTAAGGACTGTAGACCCATCCCACTATAGCCGCTTGTTTTTGTTCTTTGGTGTCTATGGGTTTACCGTATTTGTATACAGGAACATACATAAGAGTTCCTGCCTGAATGTCTTCATTTGTTTCCTGCACCAAAATAACTTTTCCCGAGAGCGCGGCAAGATTTGAATCGCGGGCAATTTCCATAGCTTTTCGGCGAATGGGGTTGCTAAACATGTCGTAACCAAACGCGCTCAAATTGCGCCCTTCAAATGGTTCCAGATAAAGAATGGAGGTGTAGTTTTCGCGTTCCCCTTCAGGCGTAATTTTATAATCAGGAAAACCGGAATTGCGAATTGTTTGAATATGTGTTGCCAACTGTTCTTTTGGAATCCATAAAGCAAAACCCACACCCTGAATACCAGGTAAATTGGCATCAATATTTTCACTTTCGTTAAAGCGCATCCACTCCTGGCGGGTAACGGTGTCCGAAGCCGTAAAGTATGCGGCCCCACTACGCAATAATTGTGCATGTGCTTTTAAACGGACATCAATTTTGTTTTGTATTTCAGCGCAAATTAGTTCAAAGTTTTGTCTGGCCGATTTTTCTGTCGATTGTTTTATGAGAACGGTAAAGATTAGGGTCACGGTTAAACTTAACAGAAAAATAACCAGCGATTTTATATTTACAAATAAAGAAGGTCTTGCAGGAGGATTTGTGTTTTTTGTCGATTTCATTTGATTGTTTTGACTTGCTTTTGCTTAAATCTCAGAGCACACGTCTAATTTTTGTTCGAAAGAATTCGTTAAAATCAGAAGCCGGCCCCTAACTTTCAAAGATATGAAATAAAGGCAATTTAACCAATGCTGTTCAAACAAGCCTACAAAAGCCAGGTGTTCTAATAAAATGCCGTTTAAAACATTAACCCCAGAGCAAATCCGCTTTTCAGATGGGTGCGGGTGTCTTCAATAAACGGATGTTCGTTGGTGTATAAATAGCTCATCTCGTAAGCTGCTTCAAGGTCGAAGCGCCAATACAAACGGAGTCCCTTTTTATATGAAAAACGTTGTAAGGACATTCTTCCATAAATATTTCCGTAGGAGAAATCGATAGAATTCTGGTCTTTAATATCAGTCCATAAATCTTTTTCCATTCCAATAAGTGGCTGTTGATAGGCTTGCCGGACACCAAAAGTAAAGCTAAAAGGCCAGCGGTTTTTCTTTTGGGTTAAAAAAGCATGGCCGCCAAAAGTCAATTCAACACCAAAGCCCCACAAGCCATATTCGGTATCGTAAATATCGCGGGTTCCGTAAACAGTTACATTCGATCCTTTTTTACCTACCGATGAAAGCTTGAGTATATAAGTTTGCCAATCGAGTTGATGGGGAAAATATACCATGCGATCTTCGTAGTTAAACTGCATTTCGAAACCCGTTCTGATTTCGGGAGTTTTGTTGGTGTACCAGGTAACCGTTAAGTTTCGTGATGCCCGGTTATTTTTATAATCATCAACAATGCTTCCAAAATCGGCATCCAACACGTGGTTAAAATCGGTATAGGCTAATAATCCGTACGAGACATAAAAAAATGAATTGGTTTCGCGGCTTTGGGCACTAATGGGAACCGGCTCAAAATATTCAGGGGCAAAGTATTGAGTATAACCATTCGAGGCTGAAAATAGGGTAATAATAACAGCAATCAATGTGGTTTTTGTGGCGTTTTTCATAACTGATTTAATGTTACTGTAGTGAGACAATGAAAATTGGGAATTAGGAAACCGGTTTTTTCTTGTTGAATACATAAGCGGTTTTAATTACACCGCCCAGTTTCATTTTTTTGCGGAGCACTTTCTGTATTTCCACATTACCATATTCTTTTGCTACGCGGTATGGTGTTCGCCCCCATTTGTCGGCAATAAGGGGATTGGCATTGGCTGCCAGCAATTGATTCACTGCCTGGTAATTCCCCTCGCGTACGGCAAAGTGTAAGGGAGTCCAGCCGTTAATTCCCTGAACATTTGTGTTATTACATTTTTGAATTATTCCGGGTAATAAAGGAGATTTTTGGTATACCGCATAATGCAAGACCGCTATTTGTGAATTGTTCATCTGGGTGGGGTCGGCTCCCAAATTCAAAAGTGCGTTTACATAAACCGTTTTGTTTTCCTTATATGCATAAAACAAAGGGGTGTCTCCGTTTTTATCTTTCCCTTCTAAAGGAATTTTATTTTGCAATAACAATTCGATAAATCCGGATTCTATATTGTTTTCAACAATCCAGTGAATTTGATTTCCCGATAGCTTAGAACCAAAACCCAGGGGGCTGTTTACCTCTAATAGTTTTTTTGCTTTGTTGTGTTGCGCATTTCGCATACAACTCATTAGGGGTAATTCGTCGTTGTTGTTTAATGCCGCGGTTGTAACCCCTTTTTCAATTAACACATTGAATAAACGATTCATACCCTGTTTTGAAGACAATAGATTTATCATTGAGCCTCCGCTTTTGGGTTGATGGTTTAAGTTGATGCCTAAATCGACCAGCTTTAATGCTATTTCTTCAGCATTCGAATTGGAAGCCAACTCCAGCAGGTAAGCGTAATCGGTTTGTTTAACATTGAGCTTGTGTTTTATTAAAATGGGAAGCAGGTTGGTTCGGTTTGCTTTTACAATAGCATTAACCACATTGTCGCCCATTAGTGGATCGGGTGTTACTATGGATGGTGTTTTTATTAAAACCTGATCGAGCATGTTTGCATTATCGTGTTCAATAGCGTAAACTGAAAGGGTTGTGGTCATTTTTTTATAAAGCTCGTTGCTTGAATACATGGCAATATCGAGCGAATTGTTGTAGTCAAACCCTTTTTCGAGCAGTTGGGTGGTAATGCTTTTTTTATCGAAATAAACGGCGGCCGTAAGCAAATCAAAGCCATTAATAATTGGGGCCCGATTAATATTTACTTTGTTTATCAGGTTTTTGGCAATCCGTCCGCCACCAGTTTCAATTACATAGAACAGCAATGCAAACGGATCGGTACCCTGCGGCATTAGAAGTTCCATTACTTCAGCATTGTCTTTGGCTACAGCGTATTGAAAAGGCGTATTTTTATTGTGTTCAAAACCATTCAGCAGGTTGCGGTTGTAGGCATTGGTAATAAAGCTCATGTCGTTTTTTTCGATGGCTGAAAACACCGCATTGCCAAAACTACTTTTTGCTTCGTTAAATTTTTTAATGGTTTCTGAATTGCCCCTGTTTAAAAAGAGAGCATACGCAGTAAGCTCATATTTTTTTGTAACATCGTCGGTAAGTTCCGATAAAAACAGGTAAGCATCGGGGTTTTGATTGTTTTCTGACAATTCGGCTTCGGCATATTTTTTAGCTGCGTCTAAAAACTCCGGGTAGGGCATGTCGTTTTTGTAATGCTGTAGTTTCCTGATGGCAGCTTCCAATAAGGGCTGATAACGCCGGGTGTTTTGTTGGGGAGCGCTAACCACTTGTTCGGCTATGGAAAACTCACCCCGGTTTATGGCTTCTTTTTCCTGATTTGCTTTGTCGATAAGCGATTGCTTCAACGATAAATATTCTACTTTTTGGAAGGCATCGTCGGTTTTGGCAATTAAATCATCCATTTTTTTAACCGATTCTTCCAGTTTTTTATCGATAGCAGCAATTTGTCCTTCGGGAGTCAAAACCGATAAGTCAGGTTGATTGGTAGTAGTATTTTGGTTTGGGTTGTACCGGGCATAATCGAGTTGAGCCGATTGTCCGGCGCTAAAATAAGTTCGGGGCGGAGTGGGACATCCGGTTTTTAGCCAGTCGGCACTTCTGAAATTGTAGTTTTTTTTCATCGATTCCAGCATGCAGTTATGAAACTGGAAATAAGCAATGTAATGTTGTTCTTCGCGTTCTGAAAACACTTCGGCAGCAGCATACAAATATTCTTTTTGAGCGTCCTGGTTTTCTTTTACAATTTGCTCATAAATACCGCCCATGGCCTTTTCCATTTCAGCATCCAACTCTGTTTGAGCCTCAGCCCTGGCCAGTTCAATTTTTTTGTTGGCATTGGCAACCAGCACATTTTTTGATGCTCCGGCCACTAAATCCTTGGCCAGGTTTCCCCAGGTTCCCAGGTCAACATCGGCTGCTTTAAGGGCTTCGTCAACACCTTTGTTTATTAAATCGATTTGTTTGCGTAGTTCTGCTTCTTTTTGTTGTTTTCGGTATTCTGCCTCCTCCTGCAATTGCCGCATTTTGGCCGTATATTCCCGAACCAGTTGTTCCGGATCGCTGGTTGTTGTGGAGATGGTTACAATGGCGTTAATACGGTTTTCGTAACTTAAATTGTTTCGGTGGCTTGAAAATAGCGATGTGGCTAAACTGAACGCATCTTTTACATTTTGGTTGGGGGCCGGAAAATGTTGCGAAAAACCGGACTGCATGGTCAATAGTATCACCAATACAGTAAAAGCACTTTTTAAATACATACTACCTCTGGCTATTGAATGTTATTACACGAGCAATTAATTATCGGTTAAACCAAAATTAGTAAGAAATTGTTTATTTTATCTACAATTTAGTTTTAATTTTAAAACAAAAAACCCATGTATGGGGTTATTTGTTTGGTAAAATCCAATTGTCAATCAAATTCGAAACCTATGAATATGCAAAGACTGTCACTCGTAATTGGCCTGGTTGTCGTATTAGTTTTCACTTCGTGTGTGAAGGAAAAAGACCGCGAACCTTTTGTTGATGAACCAGCATGCCGCTTGACCTATAAAGCTGGTGATAATTATTCCTACTACTTGTCGTATGATGAAGAAAAGAGACTGACATCAGTAACTTACACCGATAACGATGGTGCAAATAATGTTTATTCTGCATCGGGATTTATCGATTATAAAGTTAGTGGATACAATGCAACAACTTATGGCAACCCGTTTTTTTACGAAACCTATTCGTGGACAAGCCGGGAGTTGGTGGTAAATTATTATTCGTTAAACGATTACAATGAGTTTTTTCTTGAGGACCAGTATGTTTACACCCTAAATAGTTCGGGACAGGCCACTCGCCGCGATTGGTACCTGGACTCTGGTTCCGGCCTTCAACATGTGGGTTACCGGCTCTATACCTGGAGCAACAATAATATTATTAAATGGGAATATTGGTTTGCCAATAAAAAGCTGGCTTTGGATCCTAAACCCATCCGTGATGGATTTGCACCTAAGGAAGGTTTAAAATCGACCGATGATTCCCGCTCCTATACCGTTACTTTTGAGTACGATAACAACCCCAATGCTAATGCTTCGGCGGGTCTGTTCTGGCTCGATCCTACTTTTTCAAGAAATAATGTTACCCGCGCTGTGTACGACTATGCCGATGGCAGCCAGGCGATTAGTGAAATTGAATATTCTTACAATTACGAAGGCTATCCTGAGTACAGTTACGAATCGTTTATGGATAAAAACTACAACCAATATTATTACAACACCTATTACAGTTACGAATGTGACGAAACCTACTAATTAAGTTTTTTTTTCCTTAGCAAAGTATTGCCTAAGTTTTTGGGCTTTTGCTTTTCCGATAAGCGCCGAAAGGTCATCTTCTGAAGCTTGTTTTATGTTATCGACCGATTTAAAATGGCTAAGCAATTGTTCCACGGTTTTTGGGCCAATGCCTTCAATGGCATCTAAGGCCGAAGTTATAAAGTTTTTCGAGCGTTTTTGCCGGTGAAAATTGATACCAAAGCGGTGCGATTCGTTTCGGATGTGTTGTATGATTTTCAGCGTTTCGCTGTTTTTATCCAGATACAAGGGTACCGAGTCGCCGGGAAAGTAGATTTCTTCAAGTTTTTTGGCAATGCCAATAACGGCAATGCGACCAATTAGTTTTAGTTTGCTAAGGCTTTTAACGGCAGCGCCTAACTGGCCTTTGCCGCCATCAATTACAATTAGTTGCGGAAGGGCTTGTCCTTCGTCCAGTTGGCGGTGGTAACGGCGGTATATAATCTCTTCCATCGAGGCAAAATCGTCGGGGCCTTCCACGGTTTTTACATTAAAATGCCGGTAATCGCGCTTGCTGGGTTTTCCATTCTTAAACACCACACACGAAGCCACCGGATTGGTGCCCTGGATGTTCGAGTTATCGAATCCTTCAATATGAATGGGCGCTTCTTTTAAACGCAAATCGCGTTTCATGGTTTCCATAACCCTATCGACAGCTTTTTGCGGACTGCGATTGACTTCTTGTTTTATTTTTTCCTGTTTAAAGTAAAAGGCGTTGCGCATGCTTAAGTCTAAAAGCTTCTTTTTGTCGCCACGTTGAGGAACTAAAAAAGTAGCCTCTTTAAATTCAAAATCGAGTTCAAACGGTACAATAATTTCGCGCGAAGTACTATTTAGTCGTTGCCTTATTTCTACAATCGCAGTTAACAGTAACATTTCTTTATCCTCGTCGGTTCGCTTTTTTAGTTCAACGGTATGCACCTGAATTACAGCGCCGTTTACCACCTTTAAGAAGTTTACAAAGGCGCTGTTTTCGTGTTCTACATACGAGAAAACATCTACATTATGGATGCTTTGGTTTACAATGGTCGATTTGGCCTGATAGTTCTCAAGGTGGTTTAACTTTTCTTTTAGTTTTTGTGCTTCTTCAAAGCGGTATTCTTTACTCAGCAGCGTCATTCTATCTTTTAGCAGTTTTATTACCTGCCCAATGTTTCCGCGTAGTATATCTTTTACGTCTTGTATGTTCTGTAAATAATCGGCTTCGCTTTGTTCGCCAACGCAGGGTCCCAGACAATTTCCGATATGGTACTCGAGACAGACTTTGTATTTTCCTTTGGCTATTTGTGCCGGCGAAAGGTTTAAGGAACAAGTGCGGATGGGATATAACTGGCGAATAAAATCGAGCATAACCCGGAGGGTTCTTCCCGAGGTATAAGGGCCAAAATAAGTTGAGCCGTCGCGAACGTAATTTCGCGTGGCGAAAACCCGCGGAAAAGCTTCGTTTTTGATACAAATCCAGGGGTAGGTTTTGTCATCTTTAAGCAAGGCATTGTAGCGGGGTTGATATTTCTTTATCAGGTTGTTTTCAAGCAGCAGCGCATCCTGTTCCGAATCGACAACAATATGTTTTATGTCGGAAATTTTGCGAACCAGGATTCGGGTTTTAGCGCTGTCGTGGTACTTGGTAAAATACGACGACACCCGCTTTTTCAGGTTTTTGGCTTTTCCCACGTAAATAATGGTTCCTTCCGTATCAAAATACTGGTAAACACCCGGATTCTCGGGAAGGGTTGCCACCAGTTCCTTTAGTTTTTCAATATGTTTTTCGTCGGTTTTCATGCCTTACTTATTGAAACAAAAATAGTATTAATCTGCACAACTGTAAATCCGCTTCGCTTTTTTATAGCGTACATAAAAACTTTAAGACAGGGCATACCATGACACGGGCAATGGAGTAATTTTGTATATTTACCGCCATAATTTTTATGGCATGGAATCCATTGTATTTGAAACATTAGATAAGATTGAAGCGGCAGCACAAAAGTTTTTAGCAGTACAAAGTGGTAAAAAACATTTTGCTTTTTATGGTGAAATGGGCGCTGGTAAAACCACCTTTATTAAAACGGTTTGCCGTTTATTGCAGGTTACCGATGTGGTTACCAGTCCTACTTTTTCAATTATTAACGAGTACCAGACGTTTGAAAACGAAAAGGTGTTCCATTTCGATTTTTACCGCATTAAAGATTTGGAAGAAGTATTTAATCTGGGTTACGAGGACTATTTCTACAGCGAGCATTATTGTTTTGTGGAATGGCCTGAGCTGGTTGAGGAATTACTACCCGACCATATGGTAAAAGTTCGTATTACCGTACAGGCTGACGGAAGCAGGGTTTTAAGTTTCGATTAATTACATTTTTTCTGTGTCTGCAAATTAATACAGGTTATTTAAGATTTTCCTTATAGGGTAAAAGCAGTTGCTCAAATTCACTCAAAATCATAGCGGTGGCGCCCCAAACTTTTTGTTCTGACAAATGGTAAAAAGGAATCTCGATGCGTTCGCCGCGTAGATTCCACCATTCTTTTTTCTTCAGTTCCGGTTTAAAAAGGTGGCTTAAAGGAATCTCAAAAAGGGCATCCACTTCGCTTTTCTGGATTGAGAAATCGGGTTTCTTGCCAAGGTAGCCAACTACAGGCAAAACCTGCATGTGCGTGACTTCAATGTAAAGATCGGTAAGTGAGCCTAATATTTCTATCGAGTTTTTATCAACACCTATTTCTTCGTGACTTTCGCGTAATGCAGTTTGTATCAGCGAAGCATCGCCCTCTTCTGTTTTACCGCCGGGCAAAGCCATCTGGCCACTGTGCATGCCATTGTATATGGGCCGGCGTATGACAGGAAAATAGAGTTCGTTGTTTTTTGGATACAAAAGCAACAACACAGCGCTGCTCCGGGGCGGAATACTGCTGGTAGAACTCAGCACGCGTCCTTTGGGGAGCATGGCTTTTTGTGCACTTATTCCGGGTTTGCCTTGTTGCAGCAAATGCCTGATGGCTGTTACTAATGATTCAGTATTTGAATTTTTTATCAGTTGAAACATAAAAAAAACGGTGTTGCAGGCAAAGATACAACACCGTCGGCTTATTTCGTAATTTCTGTTAGTTTGCAATCAGTAGAAAATAATTCTTTTTGCCTTTTTGAACCAACAAATATTTGTCGTTTATCAGATTTGCCGCCTCAACTACCAATTCGGCCGATTCAATTTTTTCTTTGTTCAGGCTAACCCCGCCACCTTGCAGTAAGCGTCGTAATTCGCCTTTCGAGGGGAATACCGCAGCTTTTTCGGTTAGCAGATCAACCACGTTTATTCCCGTTTTGATTTCCGCTTTGTTTATTTCAAAAGTCGGAACTCCTTCAAAAACCGAAAGGAAGGTTCTTTCATCGAGCCTGGACAATGCTTCGCTGGTAGCTTTTCCAAAAAGAATTTCCGAAGCTTCCACGGCAGTGTTGTAATCCTGTTCGGAGTGAACCATCACGGTTACTTCGCGGGCCAGGGTTTTTTGCAGCAGGCGTTCGTGGGGCGCTTCTTTGTGTTTGGCGCTTAGGCTTTCAATTTCTTCTTTCGGTAAAAAAGTAAATACTTTGATGAATTTTTCAGCATCTTCGTCGCTGGTGTTCAGCCAGAACTGGTAAAAGCTGTAAGGCGTGGTTCGTTCGGGGTCGAGCCATACATTACCCGATTCGGTTTTCCCGAATTTTCCGCCATCGGCTTTGGTAATCAGCGGAATGGTAAGGGCAAAGGCTTCGCCACCGCTTTTGCGGCGAATGAGTTCGGTTCCTGTGGTAATATTTCCCCACTGGTCGCTGCCACCCATCTGTAATTTGCAGTTCATGTTTTCGTACAGCCAGTAAAAATCGTAGCCCTGAACCAACTGGTAAGTAAACTCGGTAAACGACATGCCCGCTTTTGATTCGGCGCTCAGGCGTTTCTTTACCGAATCTTTCGCCATCATATAGTTTACGGTTATGTGTTTGCCAATATCGCGGATAAACGAGAGAAAGGTTTGTTCCTTCATCCAGTCGTAATTGTTTACCATTTCGGCTTTATTGGGCGCATCCGTTTTAAAATCGATGAATTTGGAAAGCTGATTTTTTATCCCGTTAAGGTTTTTCTCCAGGGCTTCTTCGTTCAGTAAATTTCGTTCCTGCGATTTGCCCGAAGGGTCGCCTATCATTCCAGTGGCACCACCTACCAGGGCAATGGGCTTGTGGCCGGCCTGTTGAAAACGCATTAACAAAATAATGGGAGCCAGACTTCCAATATGCAGCGAATCGGCTGTTGGGTCAAAACCTATGTAGGCCGAAGTCATTTCTTTTTGCAATTGTTCTTCGGTTCCCGGCATTACATCGTGGAGCATGCCACGCCATTTCAGTTCTTCAATAAAATTCATCGCAGTGGTATATTATTCATTATCAGGAGCGCAAAAATAGTAAATTCCCTTAAAGTTTCAACCGGATTTGGTGATTCGCTTTCAGCTTTTGAACGATTTAATCAGGGCTTCGGCAATTAACAGGTCCATAGGTCGGGTAATTTTAATGTTTTCCGGATTTCCCTCAACCAGATGGATGGGATGGTTCAGTTTTTCCACCACGCTGGCGTCGTCGGTAAAGTGGGCATCAAATTTCTGCTGATAGGCTTTTTTGAGTAATTCCACGGAAAAAACCTGGGGCGTTTGCACCGATACATAGTTACTTCTATCGACCGCAATACTGGAATCGGGTGTGGTTTGACGCAGCGATTCGTTTAGCGGCATTACCGGTATGGCCGCACCGGTTTTTTCTGCTTTTTGAAAGCAACGTTTTATGGTTTCGTTGCTAACCAGGGGTCGCACTCCGTCGTGAACAGCTACCAAACCTTTATCGGGCAGTGTGTCCAGTCCGTTTTTAACCGAAAAAAAGCGTTCCGGTCCGCCAGGGCATATTTGATGGGGAAGCGTAAAATTGTGTTTCTCGCACAAAATTTGCCAATAGTGTTGTTGTGTTTCGGGTAAAATAAGGGTAAGGGGCATTGATGGGTCAAAGGTAAAAAACTGATTCATGGTGTGCATTAAAATGGGCAGGCCGTCCACTTCGATAAATTGTTTGGGTAAGCCTCTTTTCATTCGTTTGCCACTCCCTCCGGCAACAATAAGCACATATTTTTGCATCGATAAAATTCCAGTTAATAGCAGGCCGAAGCTAAAGATTTCTTTTCGATTCAAAAAATTTGTGGCAGGTTTTTTAACACGCATGCAGTGTGGGCTATCCGGCAACAACGTAGCGGGGGGTAAATACTTTTCACCACAAAGAACACAAAGATTTTTCTCTGTGAGCCTCTGCGTGCTTTAGCAACGCAGTTGCGGGTGGTTAAATTTTTCTCTTACTCTCCTAAAAAGCTTCATTTTTGATAAAAAATCTCCCCCAACAGCTATACCTGTGCTTTTTTTGTAGTAAAATGGCCTCTCGGATCCGGACAATCCAGCCCTTAAAAGCACCCAAGTCCATAACGCACTGAAATAAGGCTGCTTCTGGAGTTTTTAAGATTTATTCCTCAGGAAAAATGTCCTAATTCTCAAATCTAAGGACATCCCAACCGGGCGATATGGACTTTTTCCCGTGAAAAAGGGCTTATTGACCAGGAACAATGGGTATATTTTCCAGAATCGACCCCTTTTACCAGGGAATAAGGGTCAATTCTGGAGTTTCACCCCATCGTGCCATGGAATATGGTTCAATTCTCCGGTTTTACCCCATCGTGCCAGGCTGGATGTCGTATTTTTCGGGAAAAAGGCCATACTTCCGGGTTGTGATCCCCTTTGGCTGGAGTCTGAATAGCTTCATTCTTTGAGAAATATGAGTGCAAAGTACCGGGGTGCATGTTTTCGATCTGCAATCGTAAAACGTTAATTAATGTCGTTTAGTTAAGCCAATTTCAACATCGGTCAAGACGGGCAATGCTCCGTAGCGGTGGAAGGACTTGCTCAGTTCCATCGGAGAAAGTATCCCGCCGCGGCGGGGATTAAAGGGGTGATTTTTTTAACGAATCGAGGTTAATTGGTAATCGCTTTTTTGCTGAGGCCTCTGTACTGTAGCTGTAGTCTGATGGTGGCCTGTCGCCTTTTGCGGTGCAGACAAATAAAGTTTTCCATGGCAGACCACTGCTTGCACCGCTTTATTCGGTAAGATGTTTTTCTTCTACCGACCTTTAACCCCGCCGGGGTTTCATTACTCATTACTCATTGCTCATTGCAAATTGCACATTATCAATTTAATACCGTTTAATTAAGGTTTTTCACCCTCCGCCCGCCAAAGCGGACACCTCTCAGCCGCGGCGGAAGGACTCGCTATTCTGATGCTAAGGAAATATCTCACAAGGAAGAATTACTAACTAAACGACATTAAATCATAAATCGTTAATCTGCAATCTCTTTTTGCTTACGTTATTGATTTGTGAATTAAGATTTCAGATTTTTGATTTCAGATCTTACAATATCGACTCAATACCGAAGACCGAAGCCTGCAAACTGCAAACTGTGGCCAGCTTATCGAATTTTATTTCAATCGCTTATATTTTAGCATGTGTTGCCTTTAGCTTTTGCTAATTATCCTTAGCTTTACAGGGCTTAACTAAGGATTCCTCAGCGCGTGTCATTATAAAAGGGAATTCTTAAGCAGCGAAACATAAAAAACAAACAACTAAGCCTTTTGGATTATGGAAATGGGAATTCTAAAGGACATTGTGGTAATTTTTGCTCTGGCCACAGGTGTTAATTTGCTTTTTAACAAGCTTAAAATTCCAACCATTGTCGGGTATCTTTTAACCGGAATACTTGCCGGCCCGCATCTCTTATCGCTGGTTAGTGATGAGCATCAGATTGAATTGCTGGCTGAGATAGGCGTAGCCTTATTGCTGTTTACCATTGGAATGGAATTTTCGTTAAAACACTTGTTACGTATCCGCCGCATTGTGTTTTTTGGTGGTTTTTTACAGGTGTTTTTAACAGCCGGAGTTTTTTATCTGGTTTCCATGTTTTACCATCTCGATTGGCAGGCCGGTATTTTTATCGGCTTTTTAACTGCACTTAGCAGTTCTGCTTTGGTGTTAAAACTTTTGCAGGAACGTTCTGAACTTTCATCCAATTATGGGCGTACGGTACTGGGTATTCTTATTTTTCAGGATATTTTACTGGTTCCCCTGTTGCTATTTACCAACATTCTATCTGACAACACGGTCGATTTAAATAAGGAATTGATAAACCTGGGATTAAAAGCCGCTTTTATTATTGCCCTGGTTTATGTGGGGAATAAATGGTTGTTGCCAAAGCTTTTGCATTTGATAGCGCTTACCAAAAATCAGGAGCTTTTTATGATGAGCATTTTTCTGATTTGCTTTTCCATTGCCTTATTAACCTCGCATTTAGGAATGTCCATAGCATTTGGGGCTTTTTTGGCAGGACTGATGATTTCGGAGTCGGAATACAGTCACAATGCTTTTGCTAACCTGGTTCCTTTTAAAGATACCTTTACCAGTTTCTTTTTTGTTTCCATTGGCATGCTGCTCGATTTTTCATTTATCATGGATAATCCCTGGCTGGTAACCTTTAGTGTAATTTTGGTTATTGGTTTAAAAGCATTAATAGCCGGAGGTACCGGGTTTATTCTGGGGCACACCTTCAGGGGAACCATAGTAGTTGGGCTGGCTTTAAGTCAGGTGGGAGAGTTTTCGTTTATTCTTGCCAAAATTGGTTACACTTTAACCATTCTTTCCGATTATTACTATCAGTTATTTTTGGCTGTTGCTGTAATTACCATGGCATTAACCCCATTTTTAATGCGTTTCTCGATGCCCCTGGCTAATTTATTGTTAAAACTTCCCTTGCCCGATTTTATGGTGAAGGGACTTTTTCCCTTAAAAGAAATTTCGTTTCCTGAATTAAAAAACCACTTGGTGATTATTGGAAAAGATTCTGCCGCCATGAAACTATCGCTTATGGCCAGTCATTTCGATATTCCGCATGTTTCCATTGTTTTTGATCCGGCCAAAGCCAAAGAAAAAATGGATGCGGGAGATAAGGTTGTTTATGGCGATTCGGTTAATGAACCCATTTTATTAAAAGCACATATTGATAAAGCCAACATAGTGGTTGTTTCGGTGGGCGATTTAATCCCTTCGATGGCAATTATTGAAAAAATACGCCGGATGAATAAAAACATTCGGATTGTGGTTCGGGCAAAATACATCAGTAATGTGGAGCAACTTTATAAACTGGGAGCCGATCAGGTAGTTCCCGAGAAAATGGAAATAGCCATTAACATGTTCAACCGGGTTTTGCTTGAGCAGCAATTTCCGAATAAAGAAATTAACCGGATGCTGACCCATATTCGGAACATGCATCTGGGAGCTTTTAATGAAAAAGATAAGGTGAGCAAGCCGACTTTAATTGATGAATTGCCCAGCGTAAGTATTTCGGCCCTAAAGGTGGATGGTGAATCGGAAGTTGCCGGAAAAACCATTCGGGAACTTGATTTGCGAAAGCAAACCGGGGTAAATGTGCTGGCCATTAAGCGGAACGATCAGATAATGGAGCATCCTTTACCCACAACCCTTTTGTTAGCCGACGATATTGTTTATGTGTTGGGCGACCCGGAACAAACAAATGGGGCTGCCGAATTATTTGGGGGCTAAACCTTTTCCGAATCTGAATAAAAAAATGTTATTTTGCCACGGGTTTTAAAATGTATCATGACAGAACAGGAGCATCACGAGCTATTTGAGATAATTGATAAGGAAATTGCTACACTTAACGACAAAATTACGGAGTTAAAAGCCTTTACTGAACCGGTTTCGCCCGATAATGCCATTGGCCGGGTTTCGCGAATGGATGCCATAAATAATAAAAGTATTTTTGATGCCTCGTTACGCAACACCCAACAGCGTTTAATGCAACTGCAACAAATTAAAACCCTTAAGAACGATAACAACTTCGGCATTTGTACCAGTTGCTATCAGCAAATACCCTTCGAACGTTTAAAAATTAGGCCGGAAATACGCTTGTGTGCCGACTGTTTAAAAGGAAAATAATCTCATGAGAATCTATTCTGATTTTTTAATTTTAGGTACCGGTTTAGCGGGACTTTCCATGGCTATAAAAGCATCGGCCTACGGAAAAGTGGCCATAGTAACCAAAGCCGGACTAAGCGATAGCAACACCATTTATGCACAGGGCGGAATTGCTGCAGTTATAACTCCCGAAGACGATTTTAACAAACACATTAGCGACACCCTGGTTGCCGGGGCGGGCATGTGCGACGAAAGCGTGGTACAGAAAGTAATTACTCATGCCCCTTCGTTAATTGATGAATTAATTTCGTGGGGTGCAAATTTCGATAAAACCGAATCGGGAAGCTACGATCTGGCTATGGAGGGAGGACATTCCCACCATCGCATTTTGCATCATAAAGATAATACCGGATTTGAAATTCAACGGGCCCTGGTCGAAAGGATTCAGAATAACCCGAACATTACGGTTTATGAAAACCATTTTGCAGTCGATTTAATTACCCAGCATCATCTGGGGCAATTGGTTAAAAGGCATCATACCGATACGGCTTGCTTTGGTGCCTACGTGCTCGATGTGGAAAGTGGCGAAGTAAAAACCTATTTATCGAAGTTTACTTTTTTGGCTACCGGCGGTGCCGGAAATTTATACATGAACACAACCAATCCTTTAACAGCTACGGGCGATGGCATTGCCATGATGTACCGGGCTAAAGGCATTGTCGATAATATGGAGTTTGTACAGTTTCACCCGACGGGCTTATACAATCCGGGCGAAAAACCCACCTTTTTAATTACTGAGGCTTTGCGCGGTTTTGGGGGAATTTTAAAAACTATCGACGGAAAAGAGTTCATGCAAAAATATGATTCCCGGGGTTGTTTAGCTCCTCGCGATATTGTTGCCCGGGCCATCGATAATGAGATTAAAAACCGCGGCGACGAATACGTATTGCTCGATTGCACCCATTTGGATAAAGATAAACTGAAGGAACAATTCCCGAATATTTACCAAAAATGCTTATCGATAAATATCGATCCCTCGAAAGAACCTATTCCGGTGACTCCCGCGGCTCACTATATTTGCGGTGGTGTTCGGGTTGATACCAGCGCCCGCACTTCGATAAAAAATTTGTACGCAGCCGGCGAAACTTCGAATACCGGATTACATGGCGCCAATCGTCTGGCGTCGAATAGTTTGCTCGAAGCCCTGGTTTATGCCGACTGGGCTATTCAGGACGCGGTAAAACTGTTGGATATTGTTCAGATAAACGAGGCCATTCCCGATTGGAACGACGAAGGAACATCGCATCCTGAAGAAATGGTTTTGATAACCCAAAGTTTAAAAGAAGTACGCCAGATAATGAGCGTTTATGTGGGCATTGTGCGTAGCGAGGTGCGTCTGAAAAGGGCTTATGATCGCTTGTGGACTATTTATAACGAAACGGAAGCACTTTATAAAAGTACTACCTTATCGGTGCCGCTTTGTGAGTTAAGAAATTTAATAAATGTGGGTTATCTGGTAATTAAACATGCCTATTCCCGCAAAAAAAGTATTGGCTTACACTATATGATTTGAGGCGTAAAAATATTATTGCTTTTCAAAATTTAAAGTAGACAGTTATTTATTTTCTTTTGCCTCCGCGCGATTTGGGTTTTTTGTATTTCATTTTCATCCGTTGGGCGCGGGTAATTTTTACATTTACCTTTTTGTTTTTCTCTTTCTTTTCGTGAAATGCAGGGCCTTTCTCGACCATAGCAGGCCTGCGTATTTGTACCTCTTTTTGCTTATCGTCCGGCATTTCATCGGGGGTAAGTATTTCTGAGATGGCTACTTCATCCGGAATTTCCAAAACCTCAATGGTACGATTCATCAATTGTTCTATTCTTTCAACCGCCTCTGTTTCTTTTTCAGTATAAAATGCCAGCGAATTACCTTTTTTGTCGGCACGTCCGGTTCTACCAATACGATGGATGTAGTTTTCAGGAACCTCAGGAATATCGAAATTTATTACATGACTCACTTCCGACACATCAATACCACGGGCTACAATGTCGGTGGCTATTAATATCCGGTAGGTGCCGTCCTGGAATTTATTAACGGTATTAAAACGGTTGTTTTGTGCTTTATTGGAGTGAATAACGCCCAGCGATTCCGGAAAAATAGGTTCCAGGGCTTCGAACACTTGATCGGCCATTTTTTTTGTGGCAGTAAATACCAAAACCCGGGTATAGGTTTCCGTGTCGTTAAGCAGGTGTTTCAACAAATTTACTTTGGTGAAATAATTTGGGACCGCATATTTGCTTTGGTGAATGTCTTCGAGTGGCGTTCCCGATGGAGCGGCTTCAATTTTTAAAGGAACGCCAAAATAATCGTTAATAAAAGCTTCCACATCGTCAGTTAAAGTAGCCGAAAACATCAGGTTTTGTTTGCGTTGAGGAAGCGCGTCGAGTATGCTGACCAGTTGAGGACGAAAGCCCAGGTTCAACATTTCGTCCATCTCGTCAATCACGAGCATTTTAACGGTTTTTAAACGCAAAGTTCCCATCATCATAATGTCGAACAGACGACCCGGGGTTGCAACCAATACATCGAGACCGTTGTAAACCAGCTGACTTTGTGTTTTTATGTTTGCTCCGCCAAAAATACCCACGGTTACCACATTCATGTATTTGGTAAGCTTTTCAACTTCGTTAACCACCTGAATAACCAGCTCGCGTGTGGGTACCAGAATAAGTATTTGTGGCCAGCGGGTTTTACTGTATTTCCATAGCCTGAGGCAGGGAATCAGGTACGCCAGGGTTTTTCCGGTTCCGGTTTGGGCCACGCCCACCAGGTCGGTTCCCGACATTACTGCCGGAATGGCCTTTTGTTGAATAGTTGTGGGATGAGTTATTGCCATATCGCTCAAAGCATTGAGCAGCGGCGTATTTAGATTAAAGTCGTTAAAAGTCAAAGTATCGAAAGTTTAAAATTTTTGCAAAGGTAGTAATTCAATTGGTAATTAGTGCGTTGCAAAGCCGCTTCGCATAGATATTTATTTTGTTTTTTGATGCACTCCGTATATTTCAACGGCTTTACGCTTGCCACGCAAGGGAATTTCTCCCACATTTTTAAAGCGAAAAGCTTTTTTGTCGGGCAGTATTTGAAACACCTGAGCCGAGATTAGTAAATTTTGATGCAGTTCGTTGCATTTCGATTCAATACGTGCGGCGGTATTCATGGTGTCGCCATTGTACGATATATCGCGCCTTATTTTTCCTACCTGCAAAACCATTACTTTTCCCACATGAATGCCGGCTTTAAATTGGGGAATAAAACCGTATTTGCGGTTGTAGTAGTGTCTTCGGCTATGAATAACACGGGTGTAAGCAAAAAAAGCATGCAAAAATCGAAGGTTTTTTAATCCGCTGGAAACTTTCCACGAAACAATAGCTCCGTCGCCCAGGTATTGATAAATTTCGCCATAATAATTATCCATTATGGCCATATCGTTAAACACATCCTGACAAAGCCGGCTGAATTTTCGGTGCCCCAGTTTTTCAGCCGCCGTGGTCGATCCTTTTAAGTCGATAAACATAAAGATGCGTTCCTCTTCACGCGGTTTATTCATAAAGCCAAACAACCAGCGTTTAAAGTTACCGGGACCTACTTTTTTTCGGAGGCCTTTGAATACGGTGTTTAAAAATGCTGCAAGCCAGAAAAAGACCAAAAAGCGCATTAAAACCAGATCGTTTGCGGGTAATTCAATCAGGTAAGTAATGTATTGACCCGATTCAATCCGGTTGGCCGAAGGAATGGCAGCCACGGTTAAAACCAAAAATCCGGAGGCAAAGTAAAGCGCCCATTTTATTAAAACCATCAATCCGATGGGGAAGATTCGCAAAATCCACTCGTTAAAAAAAGCATCGATAATACTAAAAAGTAGGGCTGTGAATAAGCTTAGGAAGGTTATCAGCAAATAGTCGGAATTAATTTCGATGATGGGCTTGTAAGCACTGAAAATGTTTTCGCTCCCCATTAAAAAAAGATAAAAAAGCAGCGCTACCAACCAAAACACAAAGTGGAAGCTAAGGTTAGTTACCAATCGGTTGTATGCAATGGTAATGCGGTCGCTAAAGCCCATGTGCCGGTAATTTTATTTTACGAAATATCAATTATTGAAATGCAGTTGCTCCTATTTGTTTCTTAGGTATTGTGCAGCACTGCGTAAAACCAGCGTTCCAATTATGGGAACAAATACCAGATGATATTCCTGGGGAATTAAACCCCAGCCAACCAATAACAGCAGATTAATGCTTAAAACAAATAATGAAAACCATTTTACGGGACGGCTTTTTTTATCGTTAATAAAAAACACATACACCAAATAAAGCGGGTTTGCCCAAAAAATATTCAGATTTCCAGCGGTGGCATCGTGGTCGGTAGCAAGCCAGAGCAACAAAACAATTACTCCCACCAGACCCCAGGTGGAGAAAAGAATTCTATCGCCAATAACCCAGCTTTTTTGCCCGTAGCGAATGGTTAAAAAAGTCAGCAGGGCAAAAATCAGCCAAAAAAGTACAGCCGGACGCAATAAAAACGGGGTTACCGGCAAAGGACGCGACTCAGAAACCAGGGTTCGTGACTCTTTTACCAGCGGTTTGCCATTAAGGGTGCATCGGTACAGGTATTCCCGCAGGTAATCGGGTAAAAAAGTTTTTTGTTCGGGACTTGCCGGATGGTCGATAACCGAACCCAGGGCTATATCAATTCCAAAATCGCTCCAGTAGCTTTCTTCGAGATACTCATCGATTAAATTACGAAAAGTTTGTTCGGGCTCGTTTCCAATGGGGTGATAGGTCAGGCTGTCGCCCAAGGTAAGCGAAATGATATCGAGAATGCGGGTTGCACAATTATCAAAAAAGAAATCGTATTGGTAGTTCCGGTTTTCGGGTTGGTAGTTTTCGACCAGTAAATCGAATAAGCGTTGCTTCTGATAAGGACTTAAGTTCAACACTTCTTCGGTTACCATTCGGCCGGCGCGGTAATATTCCTGAAGAAAGCGGTGTTTTGGGCCAAAACTCAGGTTGTAAAGCAATTTGCCCGAAGCAAATTTGGCATAGAAATTAGGAACATTAAAATTGAAAGTCCCATAATTAAATACCCAATTTACTCCCTGAGCCGGATCGAAAACACCAATGGCACTGTGCCCAAAAGTAGAATAAAGCTGGGCTCCGGGATCGCAGGTTAGTACGGTAATTGTGGCTTTATCGCTCAGGGGTTTAAGCTGTGGCATTTCGCGACTGGCGATAGCCAAAAGCTGAGAAGCGGTAAGTAAAATTACGGTTATTAAAATTCGGAATGGGTTCATTGTTAATCCTGTAAATAGCGTTTTGTAAAATATTTAACCGGGTACCACGAAGCCAGCAATCCAATAAGCACAACGGTAACAAAAATAGCGGCAAAATCGGTCCAGAGCATTTGTACCGGGTAACTGTCGACTAAAAAAGTACCCGTATTACTGAGTTTGAGTAAACCAAATTTTTGTTGAATAAAACAAACAGCTGCTCCTATCAGCAAACCAATCATGGCTCCTCCGATACTAATCATCCAACCTTCGATCAAAAATATTTTTTGCAGGGTTTTTTTATCCAGGCCTAAACTGCGCAAGGTACTAATGTCGTTCTTTTTGTCGATGATTAACATACTGAGCGAACCAATAATATTGAAACTGGCCACAATTAATATAAAGGTCAGAATTAAATAAATGGCATATTTCTCACTTTTCATCACCCGGTAAAGTACCTCGTGTTGCTGGTAGCGGTTTTTTATGGTGTAATCGGGACCCAGAAGTTGCGTAATGGTTTCCTGAGCTTGTTCCGGCTTAATTCCTTTTTTAAGTTTTAATTCCAAAGCCGAAACTTCGTTATGGTAACTCAGCAGTTGCCGGGCAAATCCCAGGGGAACCAAAATATACTTGCTGTCGATTTCCTGTTGAATGGAAAAAATACCCGAAGGAAAAATATAGGCTTTGTTAAAAGCTCTTGAGGGATTTAATGAGATGCGTGCCGTTCGTTTGGGAACGTAAATCTCTATGGGGCTTAAAAAACTTAAACCAACCGACAGGTAATACGAAATTCCTGCACCAATAACCGTAAAGTCGCGATTGCCATTATTTAAAACATAGTTGCCTTCAATAATCATGGTATCCACACCACTCATTTTTTTAAAATCGGAGGTCACTCCTTTAATTACTGCGGGATACATTCGCTTTTCGTATTCGAGCAGTACATTTTCTTCAAGAGTGGGTACTACCATTTCGACAAAGGGCAGGGCGCGCAAACTGTCGAAGGTTGGTGTATTGGGGTCGAAAACCTTTCCCTGGCTTACGGTAATTTTAATATCGGGATCAAAGGTGCTGAAAACCGATTTTATCAGGTTATCGAATCCGTTAAAAAACGACAATACGATAATTAATGCCATGGTGCCGGTTGCCACGCCAAAAACCGATATCATTGAAATGATATTGATTACATTGTGCGATTTTTTCGAGAATAGATACCTGCGGGCAACAAAAGCGGCAAAGTTCATGGTTCAAACTTTTTGTGTTTAATGGCTTGGTTTTCGGCAAATATAAAGTATTTCGCCCTTTGGCAAGGCATAACGCCTGCTTAAAGTTTCGCCCAGCTGTTGTTCGTAATTGTTCTCTTCCACTTTAAAACCGGCAGCTGCCAGGCGTTTGCTGTAATCGCGTCCGTAAAGGCGTACGTGATCGTGTTGCCAGTAGTATTTTTCCCGATCTTTGGGATCGGTAATCGAAGGATCCTGAAATGTTTCTTCACGCGAATAATCAATGGGAACCTGAAAAATGGCCCATCCGCCGGGTTTTAAAACCCGGTAAAACTCACGCATTGCCTGTAAATCTTCTTCAACATGCTCAAATACGTGATTACACATGGCCACATCAAAACTATTTTCCGGAAAAGGAATATTTCGGACATCCATTTTAATGTCGGCCCAGGGCGAAATTAAGTCGGCACTTACATAATCCAGGTTTTTTTGCTTTTTAAAGCGACGAAGAAAACAGTATTCGGGCGCTACGTGTAAAAACCTGATGGGAGCCGTAAAAAAGTCGGTTTGTTCTTTCAGGTACAACCAGATTAACCGATGCCGCTCCAGCGAGAGGCTTAAAGGTGCCAGTGCGTTTTCGCGTTTGTTTAATTGTCCGTAAGGCAAGAGCTTACGGTAGGTTTTTCCGTCAATGGGATCCTCAAAGCGATTTCCCCGATAAAATGGCGAAATTAAAATGAGTAACCAATGAGCAAATAATTGTTGAATATGACGGGGAATATACCTGCTGGCGATTCCAATAATCCACTTCATCAAGACCTTTGGGTTTGGGGTTAAATATCTTTTAGTTTTTTGTCAATTTGTTCCATATAATCGAGCGAATCGTCGAGAAATATTGCAATTTCCGGAATTTTCCGTAACTGGTTTTTTACGCGTTGCCCCAGTTGGTAGCGAATTTCTTTGTTGTTTTTGTTTAGCATCTCAAGAACGGCATCCGATTTATCGGAAGGAAAAACACTGACAAAAACTTTGGCCAGGGCAAAATCGGGGCTAACACGAACCGATGTAACACTGAGTAAAACTCCTGGAAGCCAGTCTTTAGCAAAAAGCTGAAGCATTTCGGCCATGTCTTTCTGAATAAGCCGTGACACTTTATGTTGTCGGGGTGAAGGTGTATGCATGGAATATTTTTTTAAATTTATTTGCTTAATACGTGGCAAAGTTAACCATTCTGCTGTAAATTAAGCCTTGCTTTTTTTGAATCATTCAACAAAGGTAAAATGAGCAGCTGTTTATACTATTCAATGCATAACACCAAATGGGCAAAAGGAGTTTATTGTTATCGATGTTTTTATTGCTAATCGTCTGGCGGAGTGTGGCTCAGGATACACTTTGGTTCGATATTAAAACGCGTTTGGTTCATCTGGGTGAGTTGCGGGTGGTGCAAAAGTTGGCCGACGACACCAGCCATTATTACCTTACCGCCCGGGTGCCTTTTTTACGAAAATATATTATTGAATATCACATGGAATCGGCTTTTAAGGAGCATGTTCTGCAAAACTCTCTGGCTTACATCAGGGTAAATAAACGGTATTACCATTATTGCCAGGTTCAACGTAGCGATACGGCTTATGTTATTAGCAAACTAAATGAACCGGAATCGAACTATAAAAAAGCCATTACAAACGGAATTACCCGTTTGTATTTTAATGCAGCAATTATTCCCGATACCATATTTTCAGAGTTTGCCGGAAGTCCCAAACCCTTAGTTAAAAAAGATGCACATACCTTTGTTTTAGCTAATGGCGATCGTCCCATGGAATTTGTAATTGATAACGGACATGTTTTAAAAGTAATTGTCCCCAACAACATTATGGATTTCTTTATTGTTCTAAGGCAGTAATGCGCTCGAAATGCCATAAATGGCAGGTTGTTATTGTCAATAAATTATTACTTTTACCGCAAATCGGAATACATGTCAACAGTTGATATCATAAAAGCCCCAATTAAGGATGAAATGGAAAATTTTCAACCTTATTTTAAATCCTATTTAAAAAGCAAGGCTTCACTATTAAATGTAATTATAAATTATCTGCTTAAACGCAAGGGCAAGCAAATGCGTCCCATGTTGGTTTTTTTAACAGCCCGCTTAAATGGGGAGGTTAACGAATCAACCTATCATGCAGCTTCGCTTATTGAATTGATGCATACCGCTACGCTGGTTCACGACGATGTGGTTGATGATTCGAACATGCGTCGGGGATTCTTCTCGATAAATGCGCTTTGGAAGAATAAAATAGCCGTTCTTTTGGGCGATTACTTGCTGGCTAAAGGCCTTTTACTGGCGGTGCACAAAAATGAATTTGAACAATTAAAAATTGTATCAACAGCTGTTGAGGAAATGAGCG
Source organism: Salinivirgaceae bacterium (assembly GCA_050179685.1). Taxonomy (GTDB): domain Bacteria; phylum Bacteroidota; class Bacteroidia; order Bacteroidales; family SZUA-534; genus GWE2-40-63. The sequence goes on along the minus strand of JBFXEW010000001.1, from coordinate 129,413 downwards.
AAGGGGAACTTTTGCAAATTGAAAAAGCCCGCAAGCTCGACATCGATGAAAAAACCTATTTTGAAATCATCCGAAAAAAAACGGCAGCGTTAATGGTTGCCTGTACCAAAGCCGGAGCGCATTCGGTGGGAGTAAACGGCCAACTGATTGAAAAAATGGAGGCTTTTGGCGAGTGTCTGGGAATGGCTTTCCAGATTCGCGACGATTTGTTCGACTACGATCGTAACGGGAATTTTGGCAAACCATCGGGAAACGACATCAAAGAACGAAAAATGACCCTTCCGTTTATCCATTCATTAAGTAAGTGTTCGGCTTCAGAAAAACGTCAGATTATTCGAATGATGCGCCAGAAAAACAAAAGCGTTAAAATGATTGACGACATTATGGATTTTGTGCGAAGAAACGGAGGCATTGAATACGCCACCGAAGTAATGAATAACTACAAAAACCAGGCGCTTGAAATTTTAAGTCACTTTCCCCAGAACGATGCCAATAAATCGCTGGTTCAACTGGTAGAATATACCATCAGCCGAAAAAAATAAGGTCGAAATAATTCTTTTTCCATAAACCATCTCAGCCGCAACACTGCTATTGTTGGCTTAGAACCAGTATGTTGTTAAATTATTGCTTTGCCGATCTGTTTAACAAAAATATGTTTTACTTTTGATATCCCATATTACACAAATTAGTAACAACTGAAATAGGTAAAGCTATGAAAGCAAAACAAGGCGCATTAATCTTACTTTTAATTGGGATTTGGCTTGTTTCACCCAATGTTTATTCACAATCGCTCAGGGGAGCAGCGCTGAATAAACTTAAAAAAGAAGCAATAAATAAAGTGCTGGGCACGGAACAAAACGAGCAGCAACAACCACAGGCAGATCCGTATCAGGAAACGGAAACTTCAGGCCGGCCGGGGCAGCGGGCCGGGAGCTCAAAAGGACTTGAAAAATCGTCGAAAGATGTAAGCCTTTCGTTAAATGAGGCGGCAAACGCCTATTCCGGAAGCAATTACAAAAAAACCCGGGCAGGACTTACCGAAGCCTTGGGAAATCTGGATTTGATGATTGGTGATAAAATACTGCAATCATTTCCTTCGAGCGTTGAAGGTCTTGCTGTTTTAGCCGAAAACGATCAAATTGCTTCAAGTTCTGCCAGCTGGGCTGGCTTAATAATCAAACGGGAGTATCAGCTTGGCGATAAATGGTTCAGCTTTAGTGTAATGAACAGCTCGCTGGCTGCTTTTGCCAATGCTGCCATTAACACCGGAATGTACACCTATTCGAATCAACCCAGCCAAAAAACGGTTGAAATTTCCGGTAATCAGGCGGTTATTTCCTTCGATGAATCGTCGGGATACAAAATTAACCTGTCGCTGGGCCAGCAAACCCAGATTTTAATTGAAGGGGTAAATATTGCCAGCGAAGCCGAGCTTACACAAATGGCTAAAGCCTTCGATTATGCGTTTATTAAAAAGATGTTTGGAGAAAATTAAACTGTAAAACAATGAATAAAATATATAAACTGATAAGCATCCTTTTTTTATTGGGCTACGTTACGTTGGTAAACGCTCAGGATGTTGAAAAATACATTTCGCAGGCCAACTCGGCTTATGCTTCGGGTCAACTCGACGTAAGCCGTAATGCTATTCAGGACGCTCTGCGAGAGTTGGATATAAAAATTGGAAACGAAATTATTGCTATGTTACCTGCTACCATTAACGGAATGGGTAGTTCAGCCAATCAGGATAATATTACCGATGCCTCAACAGGAATGGTAGGGCTTATGGTAAACCGGGAATGGACCCGGGAAACGGAAAGTCTTGATTTCTCAATTATGGGTAATTCTCCTTTATTAACCGGTATAAATGCTATGCTGGCCATGCCCATGATGTTGGGAGCCAATGCCAATCAAAAGAAGATTACCGTTGAGGGTTACAAGGCTTTGTTCGAAAAGCGGATTGATGAAAATAACCAGGTTCAGGGTTACAACCTTATGGTTCCGGTAAATAATTCCTTAATTCAGTTTGAATATTCGGGAACAGCCAGCGAGAACGATTTTATGAATATGGTGGGTCAGGTTCCCATCCGAAATATTCTGGCTTTGGTTCAGTAAACCAGCCTGAGATAGTAATTTATGAAAAACACCCTGCTTAAAAGCGGGGTTTTTTTTAGCTTTTTTCAAACCGCCTGTTCCCTTGAATGTTTAATATGTCTGTATCAATTATTCGGGTTCAACCAACTTTTTACTACTTTTGAGCCGCCTGGGGTTTGAAGGCCAGGCAAAAAGCATCATTAGAATTAACTTTAACCAGGTTTTGTAAGGTATAATGCGTTATTTTAAATACAGTGTATTTGTAGTTTTTATTTTTGTAGTGATTCTGTTGCTTTTGGGTATTCAACGGGGAGGAAATGTAACACCGCGCCAGCTAAATCCAAATAAACCCATGGTATTTATTCACCGGGGAATGAATTACGGATTTGCCGAAAACAGTACCGATGCTTTTCACAAAACGCTTGAACATGGGTTTCATATGGTTGAAACCGATATTCGTTATACCAAAGACAAAAAACTGGTAGTTTTTCACGATGAAAGTTGTGAGCGCCTGCTTGGGATTAGTGATTCGCTGAAAAACCTGAACTTTTCTCAAATACAGAAGCACCAACTGCTTTTTAACGGGGAAAAAACCGAGAATAAGGTGCTGCTTCTCGATGATTTTTTGTCTCAGTACAACGATTCGCTGACCGTTTACCTTGACATAAAACAAAAAGAACGCTGGATTGCCGACACCTTGCTGGTAAAACTTGAACAACAGAAGGCTTACCAAAGCATCTTAATAGCCAGTACCGATTTCTGGTTTGTGGCTTACTTAAAACTGAAAAACAAAAATATACAGACGGTTCTCGAAGGGTTTAATGCGGGAAAAGGCTGGCTGCTTTTTTTTATTCCTGCCCGGGTAAAACCCGATTTTTATTCCGGCTTCCTGCACAAAACTACCGCAAAGCACCTTCGCTTTTTAAAACAAATTAATTATTTAAACCGGCGCATGGTTTATGGGGTCGATTGTACCAACATCAATCAGGTTTTTGAACTGGGTATTCAACATATAATTGTTGATTATCATCCCCAAATGGGAACACCAAAAACACTGAAACATCAGTTGAAAAGCCATGCTCTAAATCAATAAAAAGTTACCTATGACCAGATTTCGAACGCTTACCCAAATACTTAAAGTCTATGCGCTGGTACTACTCGTGTTTTTTATTTTTCGTTTTATTTTATTTTTAACCCAAACAGATAAGTTCTCATTTGAAACAGACGGTTTTGTTACGCTAATCCGGGCTTTCGTTATGGGTGTTCGCTTCGATTTGGTAATTGCGGGATATGTGCTTTTTTTTCCTGCCCTTATACTTTCGCTGTTTGAGTTATTCAAATGGCCGGTTCGCTGGGTTAATCAGGTGCTTTTTTATGTGGTTTTTCTGGCTTTTGTTTTGCTTTTTGCCATAAGTGCTGCCGATATTCCTTATTTCAATCAATTTTTTCAGCGGTTTTCAGTAGCCGCTTTTAAGTGGATGGATAGCGCCGATTTTGTATTAGCCATGATTCTTCAGGAACCCAAGTATTTTATTTACATCGGCTTGTGGTTGGTTTTGGTCTTATTCTTTTTCTTTTTGCTTCGGAAAATCTTTAAATCAAGCGAAATGAAAGTTACTGAAAGCAATTGGTGGATCTTGTCTTTGGTAACCATTCTTATGCTGGGGTTCATTTTTTTGGGGATGCGGGGACGCATACAAAAAAAATCGCCCATTCGGGTGGGTACCGCCTACTTTTGCAACAATGCCTTTTTAAATCAATTGGGGTTGAATCCTGCATTTACGCTGATGCGCTCCCATCTGGATGCAAAAAAGGATAAAAACAAAGCCATTGCTTTAATGGACGATCAACAGGCCATTAATCTGGTTCAAAAACAACTGGGAATTGATAATGCTATACCCGGCTCGCCCATTGCGCGGACTGTTATTCCCGATTCGCTTAGTTCCAATAAACCCAATGTGGTTTTGATACTTATGGAGGGAATGAGTACAGCTAAAATGAGTCGCCATGGAAACCCAAGTAATTTAACGCCCTTTCTCGACAGCCTGGCTAACGAGTCGTATTATTTTGAGCAGATTTATACCGCGGGTAAACACACTTACAATGGAGTTTTTGGAACACTTTTTTCTTTTCCATCGCTATTTATGCAACACCATTTAAAAGATATGCAAAGTTATAATGGGATGGCATCAACATTGAAAAACCTGGGTTATTCTACCACTTATTTTACTACGCACGACGGACAGTTCGACAATGTGGAAGGTTTTCTGTTTGCCAACGATTTTGAACAGGTTATCAGCCAGAAAGATTATCCGGCAGCCGAAGTGAAAACTACCCTGGGTGTTCCCGACGATTATCTGTTCCGTTTTGCGCTTCCTGTTCTCGACGAAATGGCGGCATCGGCAAATCCTTTTTTTGTAACGCTTATGACAGCCAGCGATCATGGCCCTTATTATATTCCCGATTATTTTACTCCTAAAAATGGTAACATTAAGGAACAGATTGTTGAATATGCCGATTGGTCGCTTCAGCAATTTATTGAAGCAGCTACCGAAAAAAACTGGTTTAAGAATACCTTATTTGTATTTATTGCCGATCATGGCGCTCCCATGGATGCTATTTACGATATTGCTTTAAATTACCATCATTCGCCTTTATTGTTTTATGGCCCGGAATTGCTTGGTGAGCCCAAAAGCTTTAATTCTTTGGGTGGCCAGATAGATGTTTTTCCAACCTTAATGGGATTGCTGCAACAGCCCTATCTGAACAATACCCTGGGCATTGATTTACTGAAGCAGAAGCGCCCTTATATTTATTTTAACGACGACGATAAAATAGGGGTGTTGAGCGATGAGCTTTTCCTTATTTTTAATACCGGGGGCGAGAAAAAATTGTTCAGGTACAAAAACAGGGATACCCAAAACCTTGTAAATGATTTTCCCGAGGAGGCAAATCAGATGGAAACATATGCCAAAGCACAAATGCAGGTATTTCAATACATGCTGGTAAACCAGAAGTTACGAATCGATACCTTGTCAGGAAACGGAAAATAAATGTATTGCCGCTCCTTTTTGTGAGGAGAACGGTGTATCTTTAGACCATGGAAACAACGCGCGACTTAAAACTGGCAGTAATTATTGATGCCGATAATGTTCCTTCAGCCAATGTTAAAGGGATGATGGAAGAGCTTGCCAAATACGGAACTCCCACTTTTAAACGTATTTATGGCGACTGGACCAAACCCAATCTGGCTCAATGGAAAAACGTACTGCTTGAAAATGCGATAACCCCGATTCAGCAATATGGTTATACCACCGGTAAAAACGCTACCGATTCGGCCATGATTATTGATGCCATGGATATTCTATATACCGGCAAAGTAGATGGTTTTTGTATTGTGTCGAGCGACAGCGATTTTACCCGCCTGGCCATTCGTTTGCGCGAGTCGGGCATGAAAGTGTTTGGTTTTGGCGAACAAAAAACACCCACGCCCTTTATTGCAGCCTGCGATAAGTTTGTCTATCTCGAAATATTAAAAACGGCTGAGCTTAAAGATGAAAACGAACCGTCGCCAACGCCAACAGTTAAAAAGCCGGCATCGTTGCATAAAGTTAATGCAAAAACCATTGCCCTGATTGCCAATACGGTTGATGCAGTTGCCGACGAGGACGGCTGGGCTTTTTTAGGCGATGTGGGGAACCTGATAAACAAGAAAATGCCTAGTTTCGATCCCCGGAATTATGGTTTTTCGAAATTAACTCCCTTTATAAAATCGCTTACCCGGAATTTTTTCATCGACGAGCGCGAAACCGACCGGGCAAATATTAAACATGTGTATATAAAAGCAAAAAAACAGGAAACACCGTAAGCTTATTCCTTATTTTTTAGTTGCTCCCAATGGTCTTGAATGTTTTCTTCTCCATCGTACAAGCGTTTTTGCGTTTTCTTGTCGAAGATTTCGTATGAGGGAGCCAAAAGAATTTTTCCGGAGTCGGGATATTCACAAACATCATAGCCCATAAATGTTCTTACATCGAGGTAAGTACAGGGTTCTAAACTGTGGTTAAACAATTGATGGGCACCGCTTTCTCCCATTTCAAAAAAAATGAGGTCTCCACCGGAAACAATCTCCAAACCCCGGGGTGTTCTCAAGGTCATGGTTCCCGAAACCACCATAAACAACTCTTCGGCATGACGGTGAAAATGGTAGAGCGATGAATATTGTCCCGGATTTAATTGCCTTAAATCGAAGTTTAACTGCCGGGGATTTATACCCTTTTCGTTTCGTGAAACATCGGAAAACAGGCGAAAAGGTTCAATTTTATTTGGGTCTTCTTTAAACTCCCGATCCTTACTTTTTAAAACAGTTGCCATAGTTTTTGGTATTTAGGGTGAATCTTTTTGTAGTGTTTTCGAAACTAACGTTGCGTAAACAATTTTTATTTCATGAAGTTCTTAAAGATTGGAAAAGAATAAATTTATTGCGGATCTACATCGGGAATTATGATAACCGACTTAAATTGTGGCTGGTTTTTCATGTCCTCGATTAATACGGTGAGCTGCCTTTTTACCTGGGTAACCTGATTACCTTTGTCCAGTTTGATTAATGCGGTACGTAAATACTGGTTTTGTATGCGGGGAATTGCCGGAACGGTGGGCCCCAATATACTCAGGTGTTTCATGGCCTTAATGGCATTTACCAGAAATTGGGCCGCTTTGGTAACTACGTGTTGGTCGCGGTGTTTTAAGGTTAGTTTTATCAGGCGGCTAAACGGGGGGTAGTTAAAGTTTCGGCGCTCGCTTAGTTGCTGATTAAACATAGCGACATAATTATTCTGAATAACCTGTTGAATAATGGCGTGTTCAGTGTCGTTGGTTTGTATGATTACTTTTCCCTGTTTGTTTTTTCGTCCGGCCCGGCCGCTAACCTGGGCCATGAGCTGGTAACTCCGTTCATAAGCTCTGAAATCGGGAAATTTAAGCATGTTGTCGGCATTCAGTATTCCCACTACACTTACGTGATCAAAATCAAGTCCTTTCGAAACCATCTGGGTTCCAATTAAAATATCGATGTGCTGGTTTTGAAAATTATTGATGATGGTTTCGTGTCCGTATTTTCCGCGTGTGGTGTCCAAATCGAGCCGGGCAACCCGGGCTTCGGGGTAAATCAATTGAATTTCGTCTTCCACTTTTTCCGTTCCAAATCCCTTGGTTTCCAAATCGGGTTGTTTGCAATGGCCACAACGGTAAACATTGTCGATGCTGTATCCGCAATAATGACAAGTCAGTTTGTTAATGCCTTTGTGGTAAGTCAGGCTCACATCGCACCACTTGCATTTTGGAATCCATCCACAACTGGCGCATTCCAGATAAGGGCTGAATCCCCGACGGTTTTGAAACAGAATTACCTGTTCTTTATTTTCAAGCGCCTCGTCGATGTTTTGTATAAGCATGGGGGTAAAATGGGCGTGCATTTCTTTTTTCTTATGCGCTTTGCGCACATCGGCCACCAGAATCTTGGGCATTTTAATGTTTTGATGCCGCTCCATCAGTTCTACCAGTCCGTATCGGCCGGTTTGTGCGTTGTAGTAACTTTCAATCGATGGGGTTGCCGTTCCCAAAAGCACCGGCGCTTTATGTATAAGGCCTGATACCACGGCCAAATCGCGTGCGTTGTAGCGGGGAGCGGGGTCGAATTGTTTGTAGGTATTTTCGTGTTCCTCGTCAACCACAATAAGGCCCAGGTTGCTAAATGGCAAGAAAATAGCAGAGCGGGCGCCCAGAATTATTTGCAGCTGAGAATCGCTGTTTTCGGCTACTTTTTGGTAAATCTCCACTCGCTCGGCATCGGAAAATTTGGAGTGGTAAACACCAACCTTATTCCCAAATACGTGGCTCAGGCGCTGAATAATCTGCGAGGTAAGGGCTATTTCAGGCAGCAGGTAAAGCACTTGTTTCCCCATGTCGATTGCATTCTGAATCAGGTGAATGTAAATTTCGGTTTTTCCGCTCGAAGTAACTCCGTGTAGCAAAACTACCGGCTTTTCGGCAAAAGCATCCTGAATCCCCTTCATGGCTTTCAATTGCTGCTGGTTCAATGTTTTTACCGGCTTTGTTTCGTCGTTTTTCCAGATTAAGCGTGAGGTTTCCTGCTCAGTTTCTTTGATGATGTTTTTTTCGACCAGACTTTTTAGGGTTGCGGCTGTTGTTCCGGCTTCATCCAACAGTTCAGCTTTAATAAATTCCTGGCCGGAGAAGGGATCATTTTTTAGTTTCTTTATTAAAAAGTTGAATAATTCCTGCTGTTTGGGAGCTCTATCCAATATGGCCCGGCATTTTTCAATTTTTTCGATGGTGTCGATGCGTTTGGCCAGGCTGAGGTATTTAACCATTTTAGGTTTGTAAGTCTTTTTCAGGTCTTCCTGAATACTGAGCCAGCCTTTTTCCATCATTTTTTTTAACAGAGGCAGCGGGTTTTCCAGTTGGCAAATCTTAGCCAGTTCGGTAACGCTTAGCAGGGTTTGCTTTTGCACAATACGGAAAATCAGTTGTTCTTTTTCGTTGGCTGATTCCGGAACCTCATCCAACGAGGTGAGCAAACGGGTTTCACTTTCGAGTCGTAACCCTGAAGGCAGCGCCGCCTTATACACTTCGCCCAGCGAGCACATATAATAGTCGGCAGTCCATTCCCAAAGCCTCAGTTGAAAGGGGTTAATTATCGGATTTGCATCAAGAACATCAAGGATGATTTTGGTTTGGTAATCAATGGGTTTTTTGTGATGAACGGAAAAAACCAGCGCGGTATATAATTTTTTTGTGCCAAAAGGAACAATTACCCGCACCCCTTGCTTTACCAAGGGGACGAAAGAGTCCGGCACCTGATAAGTGAAAAAGCTTTTCAGGGGCAGTGGTAGTATTACGTCGATAAAGGTGAGCTGCTGATTCATTTCAAACAAAAATGTCGGATAAAAATAGTAAAACTATGGCAGGGATTACCGCTTTTTTGCAACGAAGCCGTGTAAAAACATGAAAAGGCCCGGCAATTAAGCAGCAATTGAAAAATTACTGTGAAGATGATAGCAACAAGTGTCCAATTGGCAGACTTTCGTTGTAAAAGTGTTCCCGTAGCGTCCAATTGGCAGTTTTTTGTTTAAAAAGTGTTCCCGTAGCCTACGGTTTCACTTTTACAAAGTTTGGAGTGCTTCCGTACTGTCCAAATGGCGGTTCTTCATTTAAAAAGTGTCGCCGTAGCGTCCAATTGTCAGTAAATCGTTGAATGAAGTATCCGCGTAGCCTACGCCGTAGCATTTATTTTAGTTTTTAAGCTCGCGTATCTGAAAAATAAGCCGGAACAGAAAAATGTAAGTTTATGAACGGGTTTTTAAGGCCAGGGTTTTTTAAATAGACAGTATTTGCGAAATCTTCAGCAATTCTTCGTTAAGTGGTTTGCGTGCTTTAATGGTTTTATTAAAGGGAACGTGCACTATTTGCTTGTTCACAATGCCAATCATTACACTTTTTTGATCGTCGAGCAGGGCATCAACGGCAGCTGCGCCCATGTGGCTTGCAGTTACACGGTCGTAAGCGGTGGGTGAGCCGCCACGCTGGATGTGTCCTAAAACGGTTACTTTCACCTCATACTGGCTGAAATCGGCTTTTACCTTATTGGCAATTTCGTAAGCCCCGCCTTGTTGTTCGCCTTCGGCAACAATGACAATGCCGCTGGTTTTTTTATTAACAAAACCGGTTTCGAGGTAGCATTTTAACTTATCGTAAGGGGTGTCGCGTTCGGGTACCAAAATAGCTTCGGCTCCAACGGCAATACCGCTTCGCAGGGCAATAAACCCGGCATCGCGACCCATAACTTCAACAAAAAACAGTCGGTTGTGCGCACTGGCTGTGTCGCGAATTTTATCGACCGCTTCAACTACCGTGTTTATAGCGGTATCGTATCCAATGGTGTAATCGGTTCCGTACAGGTCGTTATCGATGGTTCCGGGAACGCCCACACAGGGAATGTCGTATTCTTCAGAAAGTAAACGGGCTCCGGTTAATGAGCCGTCGCCACCAATAATTACCAGGGCGTCGATTTGGTGTTTTTTAAGGTTGGCATAAGCTTGTGCTCTTCCTTCAGGAGTTCTGAACTCAGCACTTCGGGCGGTTTTTAAAATGGTTCCTCCCCGTTGAATGATGTTACTTACATCGTGCGATTCGAGTTTTATGATTTGATCATTTATCATTCCATGGTACCCGCTTCGGATGCCGTACACTTCCAGGCCATGGTAAATGGCCATGCGGGTTACCGCCCGAATGGCGGCATTCATTCCCGGAGCATCTCCTCCCGAAGTTAACACACCAATTCTTTTAATCTTTGCCATAGTGTTTTATGAATAGTTATTCCTTATTCAGTTTTTGATGAATGAAATCGGCCACTTGTTGCATCAACCAAAGCGGCGTTGAGGTAGCTCCACTGATACCCACCTTTTTTTTGTTGCTGAACCAGCTAAAGTCTATTTCATCGACATTTGAGATGAGGTAGGCGTTGGGATTGGTTTCTTTGCAAATTTGATAAAGAAATTTTGCATTGCTGCTCTTTTTTCCGCCTACAAAAATAAAAACATCGAAATTTTTCACAAAACTGCGAAGCCTTGGCTCGCGGTTCGATACCTGCCGGCAGATGGTGTCGTTGTTCCGAAATCCGGCTTTGGCCTTTTTTTGTATCTGATCGATCAGGTACTGGTAAGCGTGGATAGAGCTGGTGGTTTGTGAAAAAAGTTCAATGGGCCGGTTAAAGTCGATGGCTGATAAATCGTCGATGCTGCTGATAATAAGTGCCTGGTTTTCGGTTTGACCAGCCAGGCCAATAACTTCGGCATGACCTTTTTTACCAAAAATAATTATCTGGCCATTTACCTTTTTCATGGCTTCCCAGGCATTGCGAACGCGTTCCTGTAATTTTAATACAACGGGACAAGTACCGTCGATTACCTGAAGGTTATTGGCTTTGGCCCGTTCGTAACTTTCGGGGGGTTCGCCATGAGCACGGAACAGCACTTTTTTATTTTCCAGGGTTTCAAAATCGGGATACGAAAGGGTTTTCATTCCCTGCGCTTCGAGCCGTTCAATTTCTTTTTGGTTATGCACAATATCGCCCAGCGTAACCAGTTTTTCACCTTTTTGCAATTGTTCTTCGGCTTTGTCAATGGCATGGCGTACGCCAAAGCAAAAGCCCGACTTGCCATCGATTTCGATGGTAATCTGCTTTCCGGTATAAATAAGCCGATTATTTGCTTCGTTGTTCGACAAGGTCAATGAGTTTTGCTAATTGTTCTTCTTTGCTTAGGTAGCTGTTATCGAGAACTACCGCATCGTCGGCCTTTTTTAAAGGGGCAATTTCGCGGTTGGCATCCATGTAATCGCGCTTTTCGATATTTTCCAAGACCTCTTCAAAAGTAAGTTGATGTCCGGCGGCTTTTAGTTCGTCGAAGCGCCTTTGGGCTCGCACTTGTGGCGATGCGGTCATAAAAACTTTCAGTTCAGCATCGGTAAAAACTACGGTACCAATATCGCGACCATCCATAACAATGCCTCCCTGTTTACCCATTTCCTGTTGCATGGCTACCAGCTTGCTGCGTACAAAGCCAATTTTACTGACTACACTCACGTTATTGGCCACTTCGATGCTTCGTATTTTATCTTCCACTTTACGCTGGTTCATCCAGGTAATGTATTGCTGTTTTTCGGTGTCAAAGGTGAAGTGAATGCTCAGGTTTTCCATCAAGGGTTTTAGCGCGTCCAGATTCACCTGTTCGCCATCAATTAAACCGTGTTCCATGCAAAGCAGGGTTACGGAACGGTACATGGCACCGCTGTCGATGTAAGTATAACCGAGTGCTTTTGCCAGGTCTTTGGCTACGGTACTTTTACCGCACGACGAGTGCCCGTCGATGGCTATAGTGAGTTTCTTTTTCTTTACTTCCATGCTGTTTTTATCAGGGGGCAAAGTTAAAAAGAAAAGGGTGGCAGGGAAGTGTTTTAGTGGAATTTTTAATCCGATGAATTTAACGAATAGGGACGAAATAAACCCAGGTGCCTGGTAACTTTATACCTTTTGAAAATTCAAAGGCTAATCCTGCTCAAAATACAACAGCTTATTTGATACTGCCGGCGATTGTCATTAAATAAAACTATGAATAACATACGGGAAGTAAAAACCCTGTGTTACTTATGAGTAAGACAGGGTTGAAATTTTTTACAAGGTTTGGATTTTAATCCCAGTTTAAGATTACTTTTCCGCAGTTTCCGGCTTCCATAATATTGAATCCTTTTTGGAAGTCGTCGATGCCAAAGCGGTGGGTAATTATGGGCGACAGGTCAAGTCCCGACATAAGCATTTGTTCCATCTGGTACCAGGTTTCGTACATTTCGCGTCCGTAAATGCCTTTCATGGTAAGACCTTTAAAAATTATTTTGTTCCAGTCTACTGTGGTCGTGCTTGGAAGGATTCCCAGTAAGGAAATTTTTCCGCTGTTGTACATGTGTTCAACCAGTTGGTTGAATGCAACAGGGTTTCCCGAACATTCCAAACCAATATCGAAACCAATCATTCCCAGTTCGTTCATTGCCTCGCGCAGGTTTTCCTTTAACGGATTAACCACGCGGTTAGCACCCATTTTACGGGCCAGTTCGGCGCGGTATTCGCTGGTTTCGGTAGCTACTACATAGCGGGCACCGGCAAACTTAGCCACCGCTATGGCCATGCTGCCAATTAATCCGGAGCCGGTAACCAGCACATCTTCGCCAATTAAAGGAAACGAAAGGGCAGTATGGGTTGCGTTTCCGAAAGGATCCATAATCGAAAGAATCTCATCGGGAATTTGCGCGTTAATTTTCATTACGTTGCTCGAGGGAACTTTAACGTATTCGGCAAACGAACCGTTTGTGTTTACTCCAATACCAATGGTTGTTTCGCAAATATGCTGACGCCCCCTGCGGCAATTGCGGCAATGTCCGCAGGCAATATGCCCTTCGCCGGTAACCCGGTCGCCTTCTTTAAATTCTTTTACTTCGCTACCTACTTTAGCAACATATCCGGCATATTCGTGGCCAATGGTCATGCCCACGGGAATGGTTTTTTGTGCCCACTCGTCCCAAAGGTAAATGTGCAAATCGGTTCCGCAAATGGCCGATTTGGCCACTTTAATTAATACATCGTTGGGTCCGATTTCGGGTACCGGAACTTCCTGCATCCAGAGTCCCTTTTCGGCTTTTGCTTTTACAAGCGCTTTCATCTTGGTCATATTGATAATTTTTTAGCTGTACTGTTTTTTCTATCTGTGTGAGTACAAAAGTAATTAATCCCCCTTTAAACAGCGTTGATTAAAAACATGTTTAAGATATGCTTGAAATCATATATTAGCTGTCTGATTATCGGTTCAAAACATGTATTTTTGTTTGCTTAGAAATCTAAACTTATAATTATGTACGCAGCATTTAAAGATTTTTTGACTCAGGAACTGGCGGCTATTGCCGATGCCGGATTATATAAAAATGAACGGGTGATAGTTTCGCCCCAGGGTGCCGAAATTGAAGTAAGCTCCGGACAAAAAGTGCTGAACTTTTGTGCCAATAATTATCTGGGTTTATCGAACAATCCCAAATTAATTGAAGCAGCTAAAGCGGCGCTCGATACGCATGGTTATGGCATGTCGTCGGTACGTTTTATTTGTGGAACCGGCGATTTGCATAAAACTTTGGAACGCAAGATTGCTGATTTTTTTGGAACCGAAGATACCATTTTGTATGCCGCGGCTTTCGATGCTAATGGCGGAGTTTTTGAACCTTTGTTGGGACAAGAAGATGCTATTATTTCCGATTCCTTAAATCACGCTTCAATTATCGACGGGGTACGCCTTTGTAAAGCGGTGCGTTACCGTTACCAAAATGCCGATATGGACGATTTGGAAACGCAACTGAAGCTGGCTCAGGCACAACGTTTTCGTTTAATTGTAACCGACGGAGTTTTCTCCATGGACGGCAATGTAGCTCCTATGGATGAGATTCTGGCTTTAGCCGAAAAATACAATGCCATGATTATGATTGACGAATCGCATTCGGCAGGAGTTGTTGGCCATACCGGACGAGGTGTTACCGAATTGTACCATATGAAAGGCAAGGCCGAAATTATTACCGGAACACTGGGAAAAGCTTTTGGCGGAGCTATTGGTGGTTTTACTACCGGAAAAAAAGAAATCATCGATATGTTACGTCAGCGTTCGCGTCCTTATTTGTTTTCAAACTCTATTCCTCCGTTGGTAGCTGCAGCCGGAATAAAAATGTTTGAGATGATGACAGAAACCAACGATTTACAGGATAAGCTGCATAGCAACACTGCTTATTTTATGCAAAAAATGACCGCTGCCGGTTTCGATATTAAACCAACTCAGTCGGCAATTTGTGCCGTAATGCTTTACGATGCAAAACTATCGCAGGATTTTGCCGCCCGTCTGCTAAAAGAAGGGATTTATGTAATCGGGTTCTATTTTCCGGTTGTTCCAAAAGGTCAGGCACGTATCAGGGTACAATTATCGGCTGCCCACGAACAGGAGCATTTGGATAAAGCCATTGCCGCATTTACTAAAGTGGGGAAAGAGCTGGGCGTTTTAAAATAAAATAAATAGTTTCTATTAAAAAAGCCCTTTGAATCTTGGTTCAAAGGGCTTTTCTGTTATTTTGCCTGCCACTTGCAGCGAACGGGCGAAAAAATGGCCTCCTCGGTTTTAAGTTGTTTCATGGCTTTATCCACTACTTTTTTATCTAATCCGGTAATTTCGGCAATTTCACCAGCGCCCAGGGGAGCTGCTTTTTGCTGCATGGCCTTTAGTACTTGTTCTTTTGGTTCCATTGTTTTAATGTTTTGTTTGAGTTATTAGTTATCGCATTAAATACATTTTTCCAAAACCTTTTTTGAAAAACTGGTTGGTTCCGGTATCCCGGATTTTTATTTCGTGTCCGTTGAGTCTGGCTGAAACCCGATAAAAATAAACGCCGTTAGCCAATGGGTCGCCATACATGTCGGTTCCGTCCCAGGCATAATTCGAAATGTTTTTTCCGATGCCAATTAGTCCCAAATCTTCCTGATAGATTACTTTAACCACTTTTCCGGTAATGGTTAAAATGTCGATGCGCATTTCGTCGGGTATTTCGCTTCCGGTAAGTTCAAATACAAAGCGGGTGGAAGTACTAAATGGATTTGGATAATTGAACACCTGGGTAATGGTACTTTCGTTTATTACTGAAAAGGAAATCAGGTAATCGTAATTTCCCGATTCGTTTCCCGAAGCGTCAGCTGCCTGAACCCGTAATTCATAAATCCCGTCATCGGAAAATTGGGCACGATAAATAATTTGTGCTTTATTGTTGGGCAAATCAGCCGGAATAAAGGTAATTTCCGGATTGTTTTTTAAATCTATCTTTTCTTCGATACCGGTTTTGTGCGATTTAATATATACCGATACCAGTGTGGTATCATCCAGGGCAATGTATGGATTCTCGTCGGTTAATTGAATCACTATCTCGGGTTTTGCTGACACCAAATCGCCATCCATAATGTGAATGCCATCGAAAGTAACATCAAGCATAGGGCTGGTTTGGTCGGCTTTTACATAAAATGATTTTTGTGTCAGGTTATTAAAATAATAGGGCTCGTTTTGAAATGTACTTGATTTATAGGTGTTTCTTGGGTTCAACTCAACCCAAAGTTGATTGTGACCAAGCATTCCTTTGGTTTCAAATATAAGGGTGTCGCTAATCCAGGCGCCAGCATTTAAAGCGCCCAATTCATTTTGGTCCAGAGCAATTTGCCGGTTGTTGGCATCCTGAATCCAATAGTTTACTTTAATACTGTCGGCGTTTTGGTTACCAATGTTTTCGAAAGCCAGAACCATTTTTCCTGTTGCTCCTTCGCTCAGGGTGTCGCTTTCAAAAAGCCAGTCGCGTTGGGTATTTATGGCTAAATCGGTAAAGGGAGTGTATTCAGCCTGCCAAAAGCGTAGCTGCGAGGGCGTTTTGTGTTCCGGGTCGCTGGTGAAGAATTGTAATCTTAAATAGGGATGTATTTCAGCATTTATGGATGCAAGCGATTGGTTGGTTTCAGTAATTGAATCCATTAACAATACCTGGTTTCCCATTCCATCTTCGGTAAAAACCCGGATAAAGGCTGTTTCGCTAAGATTGGCTTCCTGCTTAACACTTTCCCACGAAAGCAAGGCCCATTGTTTGGCCGGCCCAATCAATGGACTGGTAATGCTTCCATAATAGTTGTCCATTTTAAGGGGCACCTGCAAATCGATGGTCTCGCCAATTTGTCCAATAACTTCTTGAGTTACTTCAGGGTTTCCCTTTTGAGAAAAAAAGATAAATGGTTGATAATTTTCGGTAAACCGCAGGTTATTGGTTCCTCCCCATGCCTGGAAGGCTGAAAAATGTCGTTCCTGCCAAAACTGGTAATTTCCGGCAATAAATGAATAAATTAAAAAGTAAAATCCATCAGGAACCTGGTTTTCAATAAGGTTCACCACATGGTCCATATTGATAGGGGTAAGAGTGTCTCTCAAGTGAAATACATAATAATTGTCGGGCCGGGTTCGGCTAAAGCATTTTTCATAATTCTGATGTCCAAAATTGTCTCTATCCGATTGCCAGGGAATCAGATTGGTAGAATCAATTATGGCAACCAACAAGGCAGCTGTTGCTCCGCATGAATTATTATCGCCATTCCCGTCGATAGCGTATTTAATGTTAGCAAAATCCCCACTTCCCGGGCTGCCAATATTGTGACAGGTAAGGGTTTTGGGTAAAGCGGAATAGGTAAATTGCCGGTTGTCCTCATCAACTTCGATGAATTTATAGGCGTTTTGTAGCATTTGTCCGATGGCTCGCTGGTGCCAGCCCGATTTTCCGCTCAGCGGAACAAAGGAACTGCTTGACCAGATTTCATTTCCCGAAGTGGTTTTTTTCGCCGCCCGCCAGTAATACGGTTGATTCTGATTCAGTGAAACGGGAGGTTGCCAGTTTATTACCCCTCCTGTGTGAATAATCTCTTCCTGATAAAGTTCCGGGCTGTTAAAGCGATAACTGGTATCGATCTGGAAAATGCTGGTTTGTTCTTCCCCAAAAGCACTTCCGGTGCTTACTTTTAACTGGGGAGCATCTTCGGGCCACAAACTGAATTTGTAAGGAATTACCGGCTGTAAATCGGAACTCGAAATAAACTGATTTATGGTAATCGTATTGTTGGCTTCATTCATCTCATCTACCTGGTTCATCACATCGATGCTAATCAGGAAGCGATTGTTTCCGGGGCCTTTCACAAAATCGACCGGGAGTTTAAAGGTAAGTGTATCTTTAAAATTCAAACCATCAGAAGTAGCCTGAAAAACCTCGAAACTACCGTCCTGAAACCAGCGGGTAACCTCAACCAAAAAGGTTTGGTTCGTGGCTTTTGCCATATTGGTAGGAGCCACATGCATAAAGAAGGAATCAATTTCAGTAGTCAATGTGGCCGGAGTAAAAAACACGTCTTTACTGTCGATGCTAAGGTCGGGCTTATCAAAACTATTTAAGACCACCCATAGATCGCCATGCAAAGTAAATTCTTCAATAGTGCTGCTTAGGTAATATCCCGGATTGCTGGTGGTTTGTATGTTTCTTTTGGCTTGATTAATCTGGGTTCCCAAATTGCTACCGTATGATTTATAGGCCAGTTGTTTGTAGAACTCGGTGGCAAACAAGTTCAGGTAGGAATCAACACCATCGTTCACTACAGCTAAAAACCCGATGGCGCCTTTGTTTGGAATAAGCACCCAGCGGTCGCTGGCGCTTTGTAAGCCAGCTAAAAATATATTTCCCGAATAGCAGGAGTTAGCAAACAATAAAGGATAGCGATTCTGATTGTTGTATACCGTGGGTTCATCAATATTTTGGTCGAATCCTGTTGAGGTTCCATGTCCAAAAAAGGTCATCAAACTTACGCCATTGTTGATTAGGTTGGTAATGCTGTCAGTTCTTGAGATGGTGATGGGGTCAGAAGAGTTTTTTAGAAAGGTAGATACAAAAGCGCCAAACGAAGTGTCTTTTATTGTTTGTTCGTAGTTTTTTAAGTAGTTTTTAAATCGGGTTTGCTCAATGCTGTTGGCGCCGCCTCCAAAATGGCAAATTTGTTTCATCCAGGCACCGGGCACATTTTGTTCCATGGCTTTTACCTTGTCTAAATAATCAAGAATTTCGGTTTCCGTTGTTGCCGCCAGACGTGAAATAGGAATAACTGATGCTACAGTACTTCCGTCGAAACGCGAACCGAATAATTCATCGGTTGCCGGATTACCCATGGGTGGAATCAGACATTGTTGATAATACGTGGTGTTTTTTCTGAAATTTAAAGCAGCAATTCCATCCCCAATAATGAATAATCCGGTAGGTTTGGTTTCCCAGGTATCGAAAAGGTATTTTAAATAATTACGTATGGCCATTGGGTGTTTTCGGATGCCATAGCCAAACTGATTGTAAAGTTCCTCCACATTTATAAGGTATGCGCCACGATAAGCTGCGTAGGTTTGCGCTGCATTCCAAAGTTTCGGGTGCGAAAGTATCAGCCGCTCCTTATTAACATTGGCATGATTCACCATTTTGCTTTGTGAAATATTGGTGATTTTAAGCACGCTGTTCTCTTTGGTTAATAGCATATCAACGGGAACAGAAGTTGCCGGAACCAAGGCTTTAAGCAGGCCGTCTTCGACACGAACCGAAATTTTTATACCTCTCGTGATATCGTGTAAAACATAACTTGCCGATGCATCGATTCCTGTAAATTCCAGATACGCTTTTTGGGTTCCGGTAGCCCGTAAGGTAAATGGGTAGGTGTTCAATCCTTCTACATGAAAACTTCGCGGATACGAAATACGAATATAAGCCAAAGCCGAAAAATCGGTGGGGGCATTTAAATCGTTAATACTGGTAAAAGTTAACGAAGTTTCGTTCGTTAATTCCTGACCGGTAATTTTATGGAAGCCTTTAATGGTTTTGTACTGGTAATAAATGGTGTCGTAAGCAATTCCCGGACCGCTTACCTGAAGGTGATGTCCGTAAACTGACTTGCTCAGCATCGACCAACTTACCGTGCTTGGTTCTCCGTTCTCAACAAAATTGGGTGTGGCAACTTTGCGTACAATGCTGGCTCCCAAAGCCAAATGGCTGGCATCGGCATAACCCTCACCTTCAAGGTATCTGCTTCCGGGCCACGAATGGTGAAACCCATTGGTATAATGAACCATACTGTGATAGTAAGCATACGATTCGGGCGTGTAGGCCGTAAAGTTCACATCGGTTTCAATGGTATAGCGTTTATTATTAAAACTGTTGTTCCATGTAAGAAAAACTGCAGCCGTATCTGTAATTAAACTGTAGTAGGGATTGGCCTGATTGTCCGGATGATCATGCATTTCAACATCGAACCAACCACTGTTTTTTTCTGCATAAAATTCAATGTATTCCATCAGGCCCAGGTTCTCGCCTTTAATGTAACAGGGAATTTCCTGTCCGTTGTAAAAAAGCTGGATGTTTTGCGGGCTAAAACTACCGCTTATTCCTGCTTGCTGCAGTTCCTGAGCACTAATGCGATAAACACCTGTTTCGGGAATGCTGAACCGATAGTAGGTTTGGTTCAGGTTAACCCAATGGTTACTATGATTTTGGGCAATCAACAGGCCTGGTAAAAGCAGTGCTATTGTTGCCAAAAACCAAATTAAGTTAGCCCGATGCCTTCCCTTGTTTCTCATGGTTTATTAATGTTTATCTGGTTTTTATCTAAAGCAATGCTGATGCTAAACACATGTGAATATCCGGCAATGGAAACATTTCCGACATTGGTAAGCGCATAATCAATGCCCAGCTTTTTGTAACGAAAACCTAAGCCAATATTCGGTTGTAAGGTGGTGTGTTCGCCGCCTTCGAATTCTTTTTGGATGTTATTGATGCCAGCGCGTAGAAAAATCATGTTTTGGTAATTTGCTTCAACTCCCAGGTGCGGATCGACACTTAACATATTGCTTTTTAATAAAACATTTCTTTTGCCATCGGTGGTAATATCAAGATTAGCTTCGGCTAACAAACCAAACTTTGAACTGAGTCTGAATTCCCTTACGGCACCAAAAACAAAACGGGGAAGGGTAATTTCGCTGCTGTTTTCAGGAATTGTATTTCCGGTAAGGGCAAAAACTGCTTCCAATTCTTCAGTATTAAAGCTCCAGGCATTGTAAGTGGTGGTAATATCACGGGCCATAAGCGCAAAGTGCCATTGTTTGTATTGGTATCGGGCAGCCAAATCAATTCCAAAGCCCCAGGCGCTGGCAAAGGAACCGCCAATGCGGCGAATTATTTTTAAGTTTCCGCCAACCGCTAATCCTTCGATGGGCAGAAGCTTTGCGTACGAAAAAGTAATGGCATAATCGGCTACAGAGAATGATTGTATTCGATCGAAGCGTATGTTTCCGTCCTGATCAATCAGTTCCAAAGTATTGGGAATGTTGTCAACTCCAAAGCGGATGACTGAAACAGCAAAGGCATTAGCTTCGTCGGTTTTGAATGCAAGCGCACCAAAATCGTACTGAGCTAAACCCGAAAAATATTCCGAGTGCATCAGTCCGATATTTATGGGATTTTCAAGAGCTGTTAACCCCGCCGGATTCCAATAAACAGCCGTTATGTCTTTTGTAGTTGCTGCCACACTGTTTCCCATGGCAAACGCCCTTGCACCAACCCCAATGGCTAAAAACTCGTTGGAATATTTTGGTGCTGTTTGTGCCTTTCCTTCTGGGATAATTAACCCAAACAGTGCCGATAAGATTAGTATGGATGCGCAGTTTCTCAAGCTATTGTACTTTTGTGGTAAAAATATAAAAATGGTCTGCAACTCTGGTGTTGTTTAGTCAATAAAATTATCGGAACCATCAATTTATAAGGAGAGCCTTTTTTAATACTGTTTGGTTTCCGTTTACGACGAATTTCACTTAGGGTTCAAGCAGAGTCCGGGGTTGGTACACAAAGGTTAGGTTTGTATTTCATCTGGTTTTTTTCGAAACTTTTTTATGCCCTGTACTTGTTGTTTTTTATGGATAAAGACAGACTTTTAAGCTAAACGCTTACCCAACAGCTTAAAACCTAATGAGTTTTTATGCGTAAGATGCTTTTGGGTACAATTTTTGAAATAAAAAGTCCCCAAGTTAAAAAAGCAAGGTAAAACAAAAACACTTAATAATTTACCTAAAAGCTTTGTGAACCTTAAGCAATAAAGATGAAGCAAATTTTAAAAGCGTTACGACTGCTGGTATTAATCACCCTTATTTTGTTGGGTTATAATGCCTGCAACCAAAGTCGTACAAAAAAAACGGCATTGCCTCACGATTTACCTGACATAATGGCTCGCGGCAAGTTAATTGCTGTAACCGATTACAATTCATCCAGTTATTTTATTTATCGGGGAGCTCCCATGGGTTACCAGTACGATATGTTGGAATTGCTGGCCAAGCATCTTGATTTGGATTTGGAGATTATTGTTGAAAATAACCTGGACAAAGCTTTTGAGATGTTGCAAAATAATGAATGCGACTTAATTGCCATGAGTCTGAATGTGACCAAAGAGCGGCAGCAAAAAGTTAATTTTACCCAACCGATCGGACAAACACGCCAGGTTCTGGTACAACGCAAACCCGACAATTGGAAATTAATGGCCGATTACAATCTCGACAAGCAACTAATCAGGAATCAATTGGATTTGCTCGATAAAACCGTTCATGTAATGGCAAATTCTGCTTTTGCCGAGCGATTGAGAAACCTTTCAAACGAAATGGGCGATACCATTCACATTATTGAAAGCGAAAAACTTGAAGTGGAGCAATTGATTACAAAGGTTGCCTTAGGTGAAATAGCTTATACGGTGGCCGATGAAAATGTAGCGCTTTTGAATCAAACCTATTATCCAAACATCGATGTGGCCACGGCTATATCTTTTCCACAAAATCAGGCCTGGGCGGTAAATAAAAAATCGCTTTTGTGGCTCGATGAACTGAACAACTGGATTGATCAGACCAAAGGAACCGATTTACATGCGGTAATTTATAACAAGTATTTTAAAGACATGAAGGCGCGGAGTCGTAGTGTGAGTCCTTACCTGTCGCTGAATAAGGGGCAGATTTCGGAATACGACAAATACATAAAAAAGCACAGCAAACACATTGATTGGGACTGGCGCCTGCTGGCTTCGTTAATTTATCAGGAATCGCGTTTCAATCCCCAGGTTACTTCCTGGGCCGGAGCTTTTGGTTTAATGCAGCTTATGCCTACCACAGCGCGTCGTTTTGGAGCTACCCATAGCGGTCCGCCCGAGGAGCATATTAAAGCCGGAGTAAAGTTTATTAAGTGGATCGATAACCAATTGATCGATTCCATTCCCGATACCGACGAGCGGATAAAGTTTATTTTAGCGTCGTACAATGTGGGCTTGGGACATGTGCTCGATGCCCGCAGACTTACACAGGCTCATGGCGGAAACCCAAATATCTGGGACAATCAGGTGGATGAATTTTTGCGTAATAAATCGAATCCGGAATACTACAACAGCGAATTGGTAAAATATGGTTATTGCCGGGGCGACGAAACGTACAACTATGTCAAGGAAGTGATGCGTCGCTATGAATTGTATAAAAGGGTTATTCAGTAACCAGTTCTCAGTCCACAGTATTCAGTTCTCGGTTTTAAATATTCTATCTGACTTCTATTACCAGGAACTTGAATAATCCGGGTTAGTATTGCTGATGCTTTTGATTGTTTTTGCCGGGTTGAAAAAGCAAAAATTCCGCTTATCTTTGCCAAAAATTAGTATAAAATGAACGATAGACGAGTACGCGTACGTTTTGCGCCGAGCCCAACCGGGCCACTGCACATGGGAGGGGTAAGAACCGCTTTGTTTAATTATTTGTTTGCCAGAAAACACGGGGGCGATTTCCTGCTTCGTATCGAAGATACCGACCAAACCCGTTTTGTGCCGGGAGCCGAGGAATACATTATGGAAAGTCTCGACTGGTGTGGCATTAAAGTAGACGAAGGCATCCGCGAAGGCGGAAAATACGGACCTTACCGTCAATCGGAGCGCCGGGCAATTTATAAAAAATATGCCGACGAATTGATAGCCAGCGGAAATGCCTATTATGCTTTCGATACACCGGAAGCGCTCGACGAACTGAGAAAAAAGGCCGAAGAAAATAAAGAAACTTTTACTTACAATGCTGCTACCCGAAACGGATTGGATAATTCCCTGCGTTTGTCGTCAGCCGAAGTAGAACAAAAAATTGCCGCAGGCGAAAACTACGTTATCCGTTTTAAGATGCCGGTAAATTATGAGGTGGTGATGAGCGATATTATACGGGGAGAAGTTCGGGTGAATACCGACACGCTCGACGATAAAGTATTGTTTAAATCCGACGGACTGCCAACCTATCATCTGGCCAATATTGTCGACGACCATTTAATGGAAATTTCGCATGTTATCAGGGGCGAGGAATGGTTGCCTTCGCTGCCCTTGCATGTATTGCTTTATCGGGCCTTTGGCTGGGAAAAAACAATGCCTGAATTTGCCCATTTGCCATTGTTGCTAAAACCAACGGGAAATGGAAAATTGAGTAAGCGCGATGGCGACAAAATGGGATTCCCGGTATTTCCGCTTTTCTGGAAATCGGCCGAAGGTGAAACGGCATCGGGTTATCGCGAAGACGGCTATTTTGCCGACGCGTTTGTAAACCTCCTGGCTTTACTGGGCTGGAATCCGGGAACGGAACAGGAGATTTTTACCATGGAAGAACTGATTCAGTTGTTTTCGTTGGAACGGGTAACTAAATCGGGCTCAAAGTTCGATCCTAAAAAAGCCGAATGGTTTAATCATCAATACATGATGCTTAAGTCCGATGCTGAATTGGCGTCATTATTCCGGCCTATATTAACCGAAAAAGGAATCGATGTTGACGACGCTAAATTGATTCGAATAGTTTCTTTGATTAAAGAGCGGGCTAATTTTGTGAAAGATTTTTGGGAGCAGTCCTGCTTCTTTTTTCAGGCACCCGAAAGTTATGATGAGCAGGTGGTAAAAAAGCGCTGGAAAAACGAAGTTCCTTCGCAAATAGCAGTAATTAAAGATGTAATTGCAGGGGTAGCCGACTTTTCGGCAGCAAATGCAAAAGCTGCGGTTTCAGCTCACATTGAAGCTAATGGTTGGGGTTTTGGTGTTATAATGAATAGTCTGCGTTTATGTTTGGTGGGTGCAGGTATGGGCCCCGATTTATTCGAAATTATTGAGCTTATAGGCCAAAAGGAGACAGTTAAGCGTATTGAGAAAGCCCTGGTTGTTTTGAATCAGTGAAACTGTGATTTCAGGAATGATGTTTTGCTCACAGAGCTCAAACCAACTGCAGAAGCATCTGTGAGCAAGAGAACAGAGCTCAAACCAATGGAAAAAGCTCTGTCTGCAACGAAACAAAGCCAAAACAATTGAAAAAGTAATTGTCGCCCGGGGAACAGAGCTTAAACCAATTGACAAAACCAATGTTACCCGGGGAACAGAGCTCAAACCAATTGACAAAACCAATGTTACCTGGGGAACAGAGCTCAAACCAAATGGCTAAGCCAAAACCACCCTTGAAATTTGGATTAAATCAATAGTTTATGGGCAAATGAGGCACAGGGTAAGGATGTTTACCCCTTACATCGGTAAAAAATTAAGTTGCGACTGGATTCTTCAGGCCAATCGCGCTGTAAGCGCAGTTTTTAAGTGAGCCTTTTCCCGGTTTAAATATCCACTTCCAACTGATAGCCGTCGCGACGAACCACCATGGCATTTTCATAGGTGTGTCGGGCGCCTTCTACTTTAGGAATGTAAAGGGAACTAACAATTCGTTCAGCCGTTTTAGCTATCTCCAAAGGTTTTTCCTGACCAATTTCAACGGCAAACTGATACAGTGCTTTGGGGTCGATGTTCCGAAGCATTCCCCCGTTTAAAATGCCGGGCTGGTACCATACCAGGTAGTTTTTTGCTTTCAGTATTTCGCCCGACATGCTGGCCATAACTCCGTGCAGGCTTCGTTTGGCCGAAATAAACGGGTGAATTTCGGGCACGTTGGTGTCTTCAGCTGCTGCTCCTACAAATACCGCTGAACCTTTTAAACACGGAAATATGGCTTTGAATAGCTGTAATGGTGCGTAGTGATTTACACGGCCCACTTTCCCGGGTTTTAAACTCATTAAAACACCTGCAGCATTTACAAAGTGCTGATAATTTTTTCCCTGGCAGGCCAGCATTTTTTCCATGGCTGCTACTTCATCGGCATCGTTAAAATCGGCTTTAATTAAAGTAACCTGCAATCCTTGTGATTCGGCTTTAGTTTTTAATGCGTCAACAAGGGCTTTGTTGCGGTTGTAATGCAGAATCAGGTTCGAACCCCGCTTAATTAAATCGGCTGCAATGGCCGAGCCCAGGGTTCCGCTGGCTCCAAGAACTAGGGTGTTTGCTCCTTTTAAATCGTTTGTAAAGAGGTATTCTGTTTTTGGTTTTTTGTATTTTTCATCGGGAACCAGATAGGTAAAGGCTCCATAATTTCCGCCTACTCCGGCCATTGGACTGAGTATTTTCATCCCGGGTTTTAAGCGGCCTTGTTCATTAAGCATCGATAAACCAATAGGTACCGTAGCTCCCGAGGCATTTCCATATTCGTGTTGCGCTTCAAGGTAAAGTTTTTCCAGCGGAAGGCCCAGGCTTTTTGCTGCCGGATAAAGGATGGCATTTCCGGTTTGGTGTGGAACGCACAAATCAATCTCATCGGTTTTCCACCCGGTTTGTTTCAATGCTTTTACCGATGCCTCAGGAATATTTGCCGCAGCCCGATCCTTAATCAGTGAATCGTCCATATACAGGTTCCAGTATTTATCCACTCCCACAAAATCAATCATCTGCATGTCCTGAAAATTATTCACCGCAAGAACACCACAAGCCTGCTCGCTTTCAATACGCGAAAGCACAACAGCAGCAGCGCCATCGGCAAATGTGACAAAGGGAACGAATTTAACCCGCTGGGTTAAAAACGATGACATGGTTTCAGCATGGGCAACCACCAGGTGATTGGCTTCGGGATGGGCTTTGAAGTATTCAATTGCCCGTTCCAGATTGATGTTAAATCCGGCACAGCCACTGGTTAGAGAGAAAGAAGGAGTAAAGTTCTGAAATCCGACAAAATGTGATTTTATGGACGCGGCCAATCCCGGAGCTTTTTGATTGGGCGAAACCGTACTTACAAACCAGGCATTGATTTGACTGGGATAAATGCCGCTGTCTTTAAGAGCTTTTTCAACTGCCTGAACGCCTAGTTCCAAAGAGGTTTCAGCATAATAAAGTTTTTTAACCGTAGGCGGGAAAGGAGTGACGTGCCAGCGATTTCTAAAACCCATTTTTTCGCGAACAAAGTAGTCGAAAGGACCGATGCCGGGATTTTTTTCCTTATAGGCTATGTAATCTTTGTTTTTAGCCATCCGGTTTTCGTCGAATCCACGCAAAAAACCTTTGCGTAAAGCATCGGCAATAAATTCGTTGCTGATACTGAATTTTCCTGCGGCATGTCCGATTCCTGAAAATATATAACTGTTCATGTCTTTGTATTTATTTCTGCAATATTAGATCGTTAATCATATATCTGTAATCATTTATATTCATTTCGTGATTCAAAACCGAATGCACCTCTTAGTATTTGGTATATCCGTCTTTTCGCACCATTAAAACACCGTCATACTCGCTTCGGACACCGGCTACTTTAGGAATGTACAACGATTTTACCATGCGTTGCGCAATATCTTTCAGCGGGATGAGCTTTTTTTGCCCCACGGCAAACATCGAAGCATCAATCTGCGCCTGGTTTAATACTTCTGTCATTCCGCCATCGATGGTTCCGGGAATATAAAATACGGTTTTAATTCGTGGATGCTGCAAACGGGCAAAAGCGGCAGCAAAACCATACAATCCGCGCTTCGACGAAACATACGATGAGGAACCGCTGAATTGTGCATCCTGAGCTATTGAGCCGGTGAACAATACCGTTTCGCTAATGATTGGAGCCAAAGCTTCTGTTAATTTAGCGGTATTGGTAAAATTTACCCTATCGACCAGTTCTATTTCGTTGGCTGCTACTTCAGAGCCTTTACTTAAACTTCCGGTTATGGCAACGGTATGAACCAGATAATTTAACTCGGGAACCAGTTCTTTTACCGATGTTATCAATTGTTCGATGGCTTCGTTATCGGCAAAATTAGCCTGAATAATCTGGTGAAAAAGCAAAGGATTGTCGAGCGATTGTTTTACCCATTCGGCTTTTTCCTGATTGGAATTGTAATGCAACAATACACGACAGCCTTTTTGAGCCAGTTGACGAGCTATTTCGCCGCCTAAGCCGCCGGTACATCCGGTAACCAAAGCGGTTTTTCCTTTTAAATCGTCATTTTTTGGTGTAAAACCATTGAAGCAGGGAACCACATACGAGAATCCGCCTAACTCTCCTCCCAATCCGGTTACTGAAGTAATAATTTTGTCGCCGGGATTTAATCGGCGTTTTTGTTTCAGGTAAGCCATGCTTGCCGGAACCGAACCGCCTGAAAGGTTACCGTAGTCGAGTTGAATTTCCTGAAAAACTTTTTTCTTATTAAATTTTAAAAGCCCGCCGGCTTCATGTACAATGGCATTACCGGTTTGATGGGGAATAAATAAATCGGTAGTTTCAATAGTCCAGCCTTCTTTTTCCATAAGTTCACTGGCTGCCCTAACGATATTGGGTACGGCCCGATTTTTTACCCGTCGGGGATCCATAATCAGGTTTCCATCGCGGTCGGCTCCCAAAAAGTCTATCATAGCAAGATCTTCGTAGTTCACTACATTTAAAATCCCTTCTTTTTGTTCCGACTGATGCCGGCTTATAATGGCCGCTGAAGCACCATCGCCAAAGGTGGTGAAAGGAACAAAGTCGCGTTCTTCCAAAAGTAAAGCACTCATAACTTCGGTATGTGCCACCAGTACGTGATCGAATTCCGGATGATTGTTTAAAAAGTTGATAGCCCGTTCCACATTTATGTTAAAACCCACACAAGCTGAAGTTGTGGTCATGGTTTCGGTTCGATTATCAATGCGGGTGAAAAAGCATTTGGCTGTTTCTGCCGTTCCCGGGGCCATTTCGTGGGGAGTTGCCGAACTTACCATCCAGGCGCCAATATCGTCGGGGTGAACACCCGAATCGTCGAGAGCCTGCTGGATGGCATCAACCAACAAATCGAGTGTGTTTTGTGCTACTTTATAACTTTCTTCGCGTGGGGGAAAGGGAACCACATGAAACCGTCGGCGGAAACCCATCATGTGTTCGGCCATGTATTCAAAAGGCGTTAAGTTAGGATTCTCCTGATGCAGCGATTGAAATTTTTCAGAATGTCGGATGCGTTCTTCGTCGAGGCCTTCAAAGAACCCATCTTTAATTGCCTTTTCTATGTCGGCATTGGTTACCGGATAAGCTCCGGTTACAAAACCAAATCCGCTAAAAATATAATTTTGATACATGTGCTCAGCGTTTTTAAATAAAAAGTAAATATAGACTTAATCCTTTTTTTTGAAGAAAATATTTGCAGAAGTTGTTGTAAAAATTTGCGAATTGGATTTTGATCCGCCTTTTATGTTAATAAATAGAGCCATTAAAAAACAAAAGGCACCTGTTTGGGGCGCCTTTTGTTATTAGGATTAAGTTTAGCTATTTATTTAAACCGGCTTCCTTTGGTAACCGGATCTCCTTCGTATCCAAGTTCTTCCCAGTTCAGCAGTTTGTTACCCTGACTTGAGTGACAGCTGGTGCAACGTAAAGCATCTTTAGCCGGGGGAACCATGTGGTTGATGGGCCAGTACATTTCGGTTTCAACAAAATCGTAGGAACCGGAATAGGCCAGGTTTATTGACTTCATTCCAATTATCGAGGCGTTATTCCAGTCGAAGGTTGACCAATATCCTCCTTTTCCGTAAAGTTTGGGTACAATTAAGTAGTTGTTTTTAGCATCGTAAATTTGTTTGCCACGCATTACTTTGAAAGGGGTAATTTTTGATTTTGGATCTTTTATTGAACCGGCAAGTTTATTTAATTCAAGCGTTTGTGAAGGATCAATTTTATCGCCAAAACGATAATAATCGGCTTTGCCGTTATGCCAGCGGTACTCAGGAACAACGTTCTTTTCCCAGGTAAAATCACCCTTCTTTTTGTCGTAAGCGGGTAATCCGAATTCATCTTTTTCTACGGGTTTATCCTGGCCGGCAGTTGACCAATCCCACCAGGTTTTGGTAGCTTCTTCGCGGGCATAAGTAGGAATGTGGCAGGTTTCACAAGCTACTGCACTTCCATGGGAGTTTAACAATTTACGCTGATGAGGCTCTTCGCTGTGGCAATCGACACAGGCAATATGGTTTTTGTTGGCCGCCATAGAACCATGACTTGCACCTAATATTTGGTGATTTTTTCCCGCGTGGCAATCGGTACAGCCAAAGCCATTTGCGCCCATATGTACGTCCAATTCAGCCGTTGGATGAATCATGCTTGCATCCATATCGCCATGTTTAACACCGGTACCACCGCCTCCATTAAAGTGGCAGGCGCTGCAATGTTCATTTTTTGTTGGGCCAACACTTTGGGCAACTTTTACCAAATTTACCGATGGATCGGGCATTCCTGCTCCGGTGGGTGTTTTTTTGTAGGTTCCTGTCTGGTCGTGACAAACTAAACAATCAATGTTTCGGCCATCTTTAAAATCGAACGATTGGTCTTTCCAGCCATAACTAATGTGGCAGCTTGTACAACGAGGCCAGTTTGAAGGAACGGCAATGCAGAAATTATTTATCAGGTTTTGTTTTCCCAATTTGGTTTTTTTACCACTTGCATCGGTAAAACTTTCACCCATCCAATTCCAGTGGCGGGTTTTCATAATATCCTGATCAACACCTTCGTGACAAGCCAGGCAGGTTTCTGTAATTTCCTGAGGACTTTCAAAAGGACCTTCGATAAATTCGGCATGGTCTTGTTGAGCAAAAATAGGCAGGCTTAGGGTTAATGCAATGATTGATATAACTAAGTGCTTCATAACTTTGATTTTTTAACAAAATTAGCGTTTTGAACCAATCCTGACGCCTGTTTTATCTATTAATTTTTAGGTTTTAAAGTGGTGTTAGCCGACATATTTATCGGAATGACAAAGGCAGATCAAAGAATTGAAATGTAAAATACAGTTTGCTTGTGTTTTAAATAAATAGTTAAACCGAAATATTTGATGGAATTGTAAAAATTGGTTAATTTCGGTCATCCAATTATCTCCCAAAAAAGAATTGTTTTATTAAGCAGACTAAACCAAATTGACATGACTAAAAAAGATTATTTAAAAACGAAACCGATATGTAAGGTTACATTTAAATTATCGGGAAATCTTACCGGAGAAGCCACTAAAGTTGCTTTGGTGGGCGATTTTAACAATTGGGATCCCAAAGCGACCCCGATGAAAAAATTGAAAGGAGGCGATTTTTCAGTAGCCGTTAACTTACCCATCGACAACGAGTTTCAATTCAAGTATCTTATTGACGGAAATACCTGGGTGAACGACGACCAGGCAGATAAGTACGTACCCAATAATATTGATGGCGACAATTCTGTTGTTGTAGTATGAGCCAAAAGTACTTTTAGTGCTTGTTTGAACCGAGCGAAATTTTCCTTCTCAGAATAGTTTACGAAACAATATGCTGTCAGTATTGTAGTAGGACCATGTTGTTTTTAATTTTTGAAAAGTGAGAAATTCGTTGTTTTATGCTATCCTGATTTTATTGTTTTGGGCTGGTTTTGTTAGTGCCATAAGTTTTATGGAAGCCTGGTTAAAGTTTCGTGCTCCCGGCGTAAGCCTTTCAGTTGGATTGAGCATTGGCAGTTTAATTTTTACTGCTTTAAACCGGGTTGAGTGGGTTTTGTTTTTATTGTTTTTAATTAGCTCCTTAAGCTTGTTCAGTAAAAAGCAGCCTGTGTTTTTGTTGGTTTCCGGTTCTTTACTGCTTATTTTGCTTCTTCAAACCTTTTACTGGCTGCCCGTTTTGGTCGAAAGAGCCAATCAGATTATGGCGGGTGTTGAAGTCGGAAAATCAGCAATTCACTTTTTTTATATTGCCGCCGAACTCATTAAAGTAACTTTTTTGTTGCTTCTGGCTTTTTATTTAAGAAGGCAACTTTTTGTACAGTCGGGAACCCGGTAAACCCCCAAAGAATCGGATTATTTAAAGAAATCGTTAAGGTTGGTTGTAAGAGCAAACTGGTTCGATGTGCCGGCAAAATGGTAGCGTACATTGGCATAGCTTATGTGCATTTTTGCAATTCGTAGTCCAAAACCCCACGAAAAACCAATCATTCCCGGTCTGTCGTCAAGCTTAAGTTCCTGTCGGCGCAAGTAGTTGTATCCGGCCCGTAAAAAGAAACTTTTGGTAGGAGTAAATTCTACGCCAAAAATCATGTGATTTAGCAGGTGTTCAAAAAATGCGGTATTCTGAACTTCTTCTGGCGCTGGTTCAATATTGGTAATGTCTGATTGATTGTAATATTGATACGATAAGTCGGGCTTGTTCAGATGATGCGCCACAATGGAAAAACGGAAGGGAGCATGGGCCAGTTTCGTTGCAATTCCCACCTGAATATCGAAGGGTACGGGGCCGCTTTCGTCGTAATATTTTGTGATTTGAGCTCCCATATTTTTAAATAAAACCGCTGCGGTAAACAAACCGTTGTTTAGTGTGTACGATGCACCCACATCCATTACCAACCCCAGCGAGTTGTAATTGTAAAAATGCGAATAAACCGGCTTTAAAGTGGCGCCAATAACCAGCGAACTGTCGAATTGTTTGGCATACGATAGGTTCAAAGCCAGTTCCGAAACGCCAAAGGTGCCGTAAGTGTAACCGTTTTCATCAGCTTCGGTAAATTCACCGCCATTGAGGTATTGGAGGCCTACAGAAAAAGTTCCCAGATTTTGGTAATGCTTTGCATACGATGCATAACCCAAATGAATATCGCTGATGTATTTGTTGTATTCGAGCGCAATTTTGCCATCGGTTTGAGCACTTAGTAACGATGGATTATCGTTTGCCAGGCTAATATCGCCATCGTTAATTGCTATGGCAGAGCCACCCAGAGCCGCAGCACGTGGCGAAAGAGGAACCGAAAGAAAGTTGTAAACGTAATCGCCTCCCAATTGGCCCAGGGTCCATAAGGGAAGCAATACTATCAGAAAAATAAGCTGTTTTTTCAATTCTTTTGTTTTTTGTAAAGATAAAGAACAAACGGAATTGACAAGAAATTAGTATTTGAATTTGGTAAAAAGGCCGGTAGAACTGTATTTTTAATTTCCACCGGTCTTATTATCGGCTTTGGCTAAAGGTAATCCATTATTTTGCCCGATATCTGGAGTAAGGATATTTCAGCCAGCTTGGTCATAAACTTAACCGAAATCAGACGCTCCTCAGCGTCGAGCAAACTTTTTTGTACCTCGCGCAATTCGAGACCGGCCAAACTTCCCAGTTTATATTGTTCCAGGGCAATCTCGAGGTTCTCGCGGGCAACCTCCAGGTTTTGTTCTTCGAGGCGTAATAGACGCAGGTTGTTTTCGTAGGCGTAATACAGGGTAAGTAAATCGGCTTTAACTGCCTGTTCAATTTCGTTGAACTGAATTTGTTTGTTCTCGAGTTCAATACGGGCGTTGCTTCTTTCCCTTTTGCGGTTGAATCCGTCAAAAATATCGATTCCAAAAGTTACGCCGTAGTTTAAACCTGCCGTTTGCTGGCTACTTAAATCGCCCGCACCATAGTTGTTAAAATTATAACCATAACTGGTATTCAGGTTCAGATAGGGATAAGCACGCGATGCAATTATTTTATAATCGTAAGCCGATATTTGGTGGTTTTTTGTCGCTATCTGAAGTTCGGTATTATTTTCAAGTGTCTGCGATAAAAGCTGCTCGTACTTTAGGTTATCGTTAATAGGAATTACCGTATCTTTAATAATTATAACATGGGCCAAATCTTCAGAAGCCATTAACTCATTGAGTTTTATCTGTGAAGTATGAAGAACTTCTTTTTGGCGGGCATAACGTGAGCTGTCGGCATTTAAATAAACCATCGATTGCAGCAGTTGCATTTTAGAAGCACCTCCCAACAGGTAGCGTTGTTCGTCAATTCGAACGCGTTCGCGCGAAAGCGAAACAGCATAGGCCATGTTGTTGTAAAGAATTAGCTGCTGCACATAGTAGTGGTATTCCGATACTATTTGAGCAACCAGGTTTTCAACAGCCATTTGGGTTTTGAGACCGCCCAGTTCGCTTTGCTGCTCCAGTTTTTTATAGGTGTTTTTAACCTGAAAACCTTTGAATATGGTCATCCCCAAATCGATGGATGCGGAGCCCGATGTATTATGAATTCCTGATGCCGAAGCTTCGGTACCATCGCTGTAGTTTTGATCTACACTATTCAGTGAGCCTCCCAAACGATTGGTGTTGGTAATTTTTGGAAGCATTCCGGCGTTACCCAGGGTAAAATTATTGGCATCAATCGATTCCCGGTTCCGTTCAACCTGAAGCGAAAAGTTTTGTTCTAAGCCGGTTTTTATGCAGCGGCTTAAATCGTATAAATCCTGGGTTTTTGCGTTGTTAAGCACAAAAACCAGGAGAAAAAATAGCAGACTGTGTTTAAAAAAGTTAAGCCATTTCAATGGGTTCGGCTGTATTTGATTCATTCTTACTGTTTTTTGATTCACTGGAAATAAATAAATAAATAGCGGGTACAACATAAAGCGTTAACAGGGTTGAAATGGTTAAACCACCAACCACTGCAACCCCCATGGCAACCCTGCTTTGAGCGCCTTCGCCCCAGCCCAGAGCCAGCGGAAGGATACCTAATATGGTTGATAAACTGGTCATCAGAATGGGGCGGAATCGTGCTGCAGATGCGTAACGAATGGCTTCAAATTTGTTCATTCCGGCTACTTTGCGCTGATTGGCAAATTCAACAATTAGAATACCATTTTTTGAAACCAGCCCAATAAGCATGATGATTCCAATTTGGCTGAAAATATTCATGGTTATGTTAAAATACCACATAAACAGTAATGCTCCGGTTAAGGCCAGAGGAACCGACATCATTACGATGAGCGGATCTTTAAAACTTTCGAACTGTGCCGAAAGAACCAGGAATATAAGTACAATAGCCAATAAAAAGGCGAACATCAAACTGGAAGAACTCTCCATAAAATCTTTTGAGTCGCCTGAAAGCGCTGTTCGGAAGGAATCGTCGAGTACTTTTTTAGCGATGCGGTCCATCTCCTCAATGCCTTGCCCGATGGTTTTCCCTTCTGCCAGTCCTGAAGAAATGGTTGCTGCCACAAACCGGTTGTAGCGATAGAGCTGGGGAGGTGCTGTCGATTCGTGCAGGGTGACAAAATTATCAAGTTGCACCATGTGTCCTTTATCGTTTTTTACATACAACGATTTCAGGTCGAGTGGCTTGTTGCGGTCATCGCGGGCAAATTCGCCCAATATCTGGTACTGTTTACCATTCATGATAAAATAACCGAAGCGTTGCCCGCTCAGTGCCAGTTGCAGGGTTTGCCCGATATTCTGGGTTGATACTCCCAGCAGGTTGGCTTTATCGCGATTGATCGAAATCTGCAATTCGGGCTTGGTAAACTTCAGGTTCACATCGGCCATCTCAAAAACAGGGCTGTTGTAAACTTCGGTCATAAATGCCGGCAGAATCTCGCGGAGCTTATCGATGCTTGGAGCCTGAAGAACATATTGAATGGGCAATCCTGCCCGCCTTCCCCCAAAAGTTGACTGTTGAATGACATTAGCCCGGGAGCGGGTCATTTTCCTGAGTTCTCCGCTTACTTCGGCAGCAATCTCCTGTTGGGTTCTTTTCCTTTTATCCGGTTCCACCAGCGATATGCGTGTAAAACCACCACCAGTCCATGCCCGGCCTATTATATTTTCATATTCAGGAACCTTATTTTTAACCATTTCAAAGATTTCCTCAATATAACTCAGATTGAATTCGTAAGTGGATCCTTCCTGCGAATTAACACGCAGCACCATTTGCGAGCGGTCTTCAGTAGGAGCCATCTCGGCTGGAATTGTTTTCCATAATACAAATATCAATACAAATGCAATGGGAAGAATAATTAGCGAGAGGTATTTTCGTTTAAGAAAAGCATCCAGCGAATTTTGGTACGCGGTGTTAAGTTTAACGAAGTATTTCTCAGTAAAATGGTAAGCTTTGCTGCGTTTGTGTCTTGTTTTCAGCAGCTTGGTCGATAACATGGGTGTAAGGGTTAGGGCTACAAACGACGATATAGCCACAGAACCGGCTATAACCAGACTAAATTCCCTAAACAAGCGGCCGGTCATTCCTTCCAGAAATACAATGGGAATAAAAACAGCAACCAGGGTTATGGTAGTAGATATAATAGCAAAGAATATTTCGTTGGCACCTTTTATTCCGGCTTCGAAAGGGGTCATTCCCTGTTCAATTTTTACATAAATATTTTCCATCATTACAATGGCATCGTCAACCACCAAACCAATGGAAAGTACAATTGCAAGCAGCGTGAGTACATTAATGGTAAAACCGGAAATATACATTACAAAGAAGGAGCCTACCAGTGAAACCGGTATTACCAAAATGGGAATGATGGTAGTCCGCCAGTCGCGCAGGAAAAGAAAAATAATGACCACGACCAAAAAGAAGGCAAGATAAATGGTTTGTTGTACTTCGCTTATCGATGAGCGGATGTATTTTGTATTATCGAAACCTATTTCATAATCCACATCGTCGGGAAGGTTCTTTTTAATGAATTCCAGTCGCTTATAAACCTCATCAACAATTTCAATATGGTTTGCTCCGGGCTGAGGAACAATTACTGTGGCAACCATAGGTATTCCGTTCATTTTCAGTATGCCCCGTAAATCTTCAGGTCCCAGTTCGGCACGGCCAATATCACTGACACGAACAATCTGATCGCCATCTTGCCTAAGAATCAAGTTGTTAAATTCCTGTGGGGTGGTCATTAAACCCAGCGCGCGTATGGTAAGTTCGGTATTTGTACCTTCAATACTTCCGGCCGGAAGTTCAATGTTTTCGCGCATTAGTGCATTTCGCACATCGAGTGGAGTGAGTTGGTAACCGGCCATTTTAGCGGGGTCGAGCCAGATGCGCATGGCGTAGCGTTTTTCGCCCCAAATTTGTACGGCACTAACTCCCGAAATGGTTTGTAGCTGTTCCTTAAAAGTCAGTTCGGCAATTTCTGATATCTCCAACAACGAGCGTTGTGGGCTTTTTACAGCAATCATCACAATGGGACTGGCGTCGGCATCGGCTTTTGAAACCGTTGGCGGGTCACAGTCGCGGGGTAAAAAGCGCTGCGCCTGCGACACTTTATCGCGCACGTCGTTGGCAGCCGATTCCATATCGACGGTAAGTTCAAACTCTACCGTAATATTACTCCGTCCTTGCCAGCTGCTGCTGGTTAAGGTACGAATACCCTGAATACCGTTTATTGATTGCTCCAGAGGTTCGGTAATTTGCGTTTCAATTACATCGGAATTTGCTCCCGGATACGAAGTGCTTACTGAAATGATGGGTGGATCGACACTTGGAAATTCCCTTACACCCAGGTAGGTCATTCCAATAGCGCCAAAAAGTAATATAACCAACGAAAAAACGGTGGCTAATACAGGTCGTTGTATACTGGTTGATGATAAACTCATAATTTATTTCTTTGTATTGTATTGGGGATTAACCAGGGTGTCGAGTTGTACTTCAATTCCGTGACGAAGCTGAAGTATGGCGGTGGTTAGCAGGGTGTCGCCAAATTGTAAGCCCTTGCGTATTTGGACATGCGATTCGGTACGTAACCCAATGGAGACTTTTACTTCTTCGGCTTTACCATTTTTATAAATAAAAACTTTTTCGCCTTCCATTTCAGGTATAATAGCCTGCGATGGTACTTTAATGGTACTTTCGATGTTTGAAAGCTCAGCCTGGACACTGGTAAAACGACCGGGCTTTAATTCCTCGTTAAGGTTTGGGTAAAGCGCACGAACGGTAATTGTCCGGGTGTTTAAATCAATTTTGGGGTCAACCGCGTAAACTTTAGCTGTAAATTCTTTTGGAATTCCGTCAATTTTGAAACGGATTGGGAATCCAGGAGTTACTTCTCCGGCATAACGTTCTGGAATAGAGAATTCTATTTTTAGCGGACTTGTTTTTACCAGGCGTACAATTTTGGTTTGGGTGGTGGTAATGGCTCCTTCGCTAATCATGCGCAAGCCAACAATACCGTCGAAAGGTGCGCGCAATTCGGTTTCCGAGATGTGAGCCTGAATAAGTTTAATATCTGCCTGAATTGATTGCAGTTCTGTGGCAACCTGATCATAGCTTTCCTGGCTAATGGCATCACGATCGAGCAACTGCCGTTGCCTGAATTCGCGTTCCTGGGTAAGTTTTAACTGAGCTTCGAGTTTTAAAAGTTGTGCCTGCAGAGGACGGTCGTTAATTTTAGCTAACAAATCTCCTTTTTTTACGCGGGTGCCTTCGTTAAAATAAATTCCAACAATTTTTCCTGAGGTTTCAAACGATAATTCAACCTCTTCGTCAGGAATTAGTGAACCGGTACTGTAAATTAATTCGCTCATGTTGGTTGGTTTTATCAGGTATCCGCTGGCCAATAGGGCTTTCCTTTCAGTCGGATTGTTTCGGCGAAACCCCGGAGATTCACCATCCTTACTACCAAACATGGGTTTCATTTTAGGATAAAAAATAATTCCTAAAAGAACCAGTATCAGAATACTGTTAATCACGATTCTGAATAGATTTTTGTTTTCTTTCGACGCCATTTTTATGTTTTATTTAAATGCTATTATATTTTTTGCTGTAAAAACCGGACTGCATTACAAAAACAATACCTAAGATTCAGACTACCACTTTTTGTATGCTTCGGATTGTATACTCTCCTTTTGCAAACGTGATACGCTTAAATCAATAAAATATTAGTGAATCCGTTCAAAAAATTTAGTTTTACTAAATTTAATCCTTAACCAGTTTTGTTGATAATAACACGCTACTACTGATTAAGTTTAATAAAAACAACCTGTTAAAATCAGCAAGGTTGTTATCGAAGATTCGGTTGTTGTTTTATTTTTTTGTACCCTCTTATTTTTATTTTTTAATAACAGTATATAGTCGATGAATTTTTAAAAGGGTTACATGAATTATTTCAAATAGTCAAAAATATTAGTTCATACCATTGTTTCTTCATATTCCCTTATATTTGCGTCATCATTCAAAATAATTTTATATGTACACGGATATTCAGGCAGCTTTCGATCAGTTTAATCAGCAACAGCTATTAATTATTGGTGATGTAATGATTGATGCCTATATGTGGGGCAAAGTTGAACGCATATCGCCCGAAGCTCCCGTACCGGTTATTTCTGTTTCGAAACGCGAAAACCGCCTTGGAGGAGCTGCCAATGTTGCTTTAAATGTAAAAGCACTGGGAGCTCGTCCGGTTATGTGTGCAGTAATTGGTGACGATTCAAAAGGAAAAGTTTTTCAGAACCTGTTAAAAAAAAGAGCACTTACAGCTCAGGGAATTTTAGTTTCAAATAAGCGAAAAACAACGGTTAAAACCCGGGTAATTAGTAATAACCAACATTTATTGCGCATCGACGATGAATTGTCGGAAGCCTTAAGCCCGGATTTGGAAAAAGAATTTATAGCTCACATTGATGCCCTTTTTGAGCAAAATAACTTTGATGCCATCATATTTGAGGACTATGACAAAGGAAATATAACGCCTGCTATAATTGCCCATGTTGTTGCCCTTTCAAAAAAGCTTGCCATTCCAACTTTAGTCGATCCAAAGAAGCGTAATTTTCTCGATTATAAAGGAGTTACCTTATTTAAACCCAATTTTAAAGAAATTTGCGAAGGTTTAAAAATTGAGATTCCTAAGGGCGACTTCGCAGCCTTGCATCAGGGAGCTGAAAGGCTACGTAATGAATTAAATGCAAAGCATATAATGGTAACCCTGTCTGAGTTGGGAATCTATATTTCTACAGAAGGCTCTTATTTTCAGATGCCGGCCCAGGTTCGCGACATTGCCGATGTTTCAGGTGCAGGCGATACCGTTATTAGTGTAGCAGCTTGTTGTTTGGCGGCCAAACTGGCTCCTGAGCTTATTGCCAAAATAAGCAATATTGCCGGAGGTTTGGTGTGTGAAAATGTGGGCGTGGTTCCTGTCGAAAAAGACTTGCTTTTATCTGAAATGCAGAACTTACTTAAGCAATAAAATTCCGGTAATTTATTTTTTTTGTGGATTAAGTCGCCAGAAAACAAATGGTTTTGTAAATTTATAGCAGATTTTGTTTAGTTAGGAATTAGCACAACACAAATTCTGTATGGATTTATTAAGAACGGTCGGTTTCCGAATGCTTTTTCTGTGTTTACTATTAACCCGGGGTTTTTTGCTTTGGAGTTCAAATAGCGACAGTTTACAAAAACAATCGAAGCTTCCAACAAATCCCAATGAACTTTATGAATATTACAATAACTTAGGCAATAGTTTAAGATATGCTTATCCCGACAGCGCTTTAATTTACTATAGGAAAAGTTTGCAGCTGACAAAAAAAGCAGCAAACAATTTACGCTATGCCGATATGCTTGGCTCCATCGGTTCGGTTTGGGCCATTAAAAACCAATATGATTCGGCCATGTATTATTGCAACAAAAGTTTGGAATTACACCAAAAAATAGCGAATCGTCAGGGCTTGGCCAAAATAAAGAACAGTATTGGCTTAATTGAACTTCAGCACGAAAATTATCAAAACGCGCAAAGCCAACTGCAGGAATCCATTAGATTGGGTCTACAAATCAGGGATTCGAACCTTTTATCGAAAGCTTATAATAACCTGGGACTTTTGTATAAGCGAAAGCACAATTACGATAGCGCCTTGTTTTTTTATCACGAATCGTTAAAGTTGAAAAACCTGCTTAACGATGTGGAAGGTTCTGGTGCAACAGCCAATAACATCGCCTTAATTTACAACAGTATAAAAGATTATGATTTGGCCGAGAAGTACATTAACCAGGCACTACAGATTCGTAAGCAAACAAAAAACAGTTACGGTGAGGCAATGGTTTTAAATAACTATGGATTAATTACTGAAACCAAAGGTGAATACGAGAAGGCGCTTCAGAATTATTTTGCTTCGCTGGCCATTATGGAAGGCTTAAACAAAGAGGCGCAAATGGCCATTTTGTATAATAACATTGGATCGGTTTACGTAAAGCAGAAAAATTTTAAAAATGCGCATCAATTTCTCGACAAGGCTTTACAGTTAAACAGAAAAATTGGAAATACCCGGGGGCAAATAAACAGCATGCTGGCTATTGCCCGTTTTTTCGAAGATTTGAAAATTTATCAAAATGCTACGGCACATTATCGTCAGGCCTTACATTTGTCGCAGGAGTTAAACGATATGGATTTAACTTCACAGGTTTACGAAGGTTTATTTACCTGCTTTGAGTTTTATAATCAATACGACAGTGCTCTTTTCTATTACAAACAGTTTGTTGCATTAAACGATAGCATTTTTAATACTTACAGCAAACGCAACATCGAAAAGCTGGAGATTGAATACCAAACGCTGAAAAAAGAAAAAGAAAATCAGGATTTGTATCGGCAAAACCAACTGAAAGAAGAACAAATTACGCGATATCTTTGGACCGGAGTGGGTCTTTCTGTGGTTGTTGCCCTGCTTATACTGGCCGGATTTTTCTTAATCCGAAGTAAACTTAAACTGCAAAAGACATTTAAGCTGGTTTGGCAGCAACGTAGCAGCATTCAGCAAAAAAGCCTTGAACTGAGTCAGGCTTACGGAAAGCTAAGTGAGTTCTCAAAATTTAAAGAAGAGCTTACCAGCATGATTGTTCACGATTTAAAAAACCCGATTAACGTAATTCTGAATTTAACCCAGATT
Source organism: Salinivirgaceae bacterium (assembly GCA_050179685.1). GTDB lineage: Bacteria > Bacteroidota > Bacteroidia > Bacteroidales > SZUA-534 > GWE2-40-63. The sequence continues at coordinate 88,100 of JBFXEW010000001.1, read as the reverse complement.
CCGAATCATCCCAACAAAGACCAAACCATCCAGCATGCCGGCAGGCAGATGATGAATTTGATTATGAACATTCTGGATGTTAACAAGTATAGTGATGCTGAAATGGTGCTTGACCGCCGAAGGGTTTATACCAACAAACTAATTTACGATATTCATAAAGAGTTGAGTTTTTTGCTTTCTGAAAATGGAAACAAATTGATTGCCGAATTTGAGTTTGATTACCTGATTAGCGTCGATTTGCTTTCGCTTGAGCGAATTATAACCAACCTGCTTACCAATGCCATTAAATTTAGTCCTCCGGGAGGAAATATAATTATTCGCACCGAAACACTAAACCCTAAAATATTCCGCTTGCATGTAATCGACTCAGGCGAAGGTCTTCCTCCTGAAGCTGTTGATAAGATATTTGAAAAATTTGCGCAATACGAAGCGCGAAGTCTTGGTTTTTCAGTTTCTACAGGCTTGGGACTTACCTATTGCAAAATGGCTATTGAAGCGCATGGTGGCCAAATTGGCGTGGCGCATCATGAAAATGGCGGAGCCGATTTTTATATCGATTTGGAATACATTGATAAACGCATTGGTCAGCGTCAGCCTAAAGTATGGGTAAAACAACCTCTACAGCTTAGTCCTGAAAGCCGGAAACAATTGCAGCCCTTTGTTTTGGCTTTGGCCGATAAAGATGTGTTCGAAGTTTCTGAAATAAAAAACATCATTAAACAAATTAATAAAGATCACCCCGAAGTTTATAATTATTGTCAGTTAATTGAGAAAAGTGTAGCCAATTGCAGTCAGCAAAATTATCTTGAATTGCTTAATTTAGTAGTTTTAAAAAACAGGGAGTAATGAATCAGTTCAAAGTTTTGTTAGTCGACGACGATATTAATAACCTGGAGTTGCTCAATGCAATTTTTGAGAACCACTGTCCACAAATCGATATCCTTCAGACCAACAATCCAAAAAACGCCATGAATATTGTGGTAAAATTAAAGCCCGATTTAGTAATTACCGACTGGGACATGCCGCAATTGAACGGATTGGAATTAATTGCCGAACTCAAAAAGAATAAAGAAACCCGCGATATCCCGGTTATTATGGCTACCGGTGTTCATAAATCGTCCGACGATTTGCAGGTGGCCCTGGCCAGTGGCGCTGTCGATTTTATTAAAAAACCCTTCGATGCACAGGAGCTAATTGCCCGAACCAATTCGGCATTGCTTATCTCAAAATACCATAAAGAATTATTAGCATCAAAAGATGCGGAGCTCACCGAGAGTTCATTGTATCTGGTAAAGAACAATATCTTTAATCAGGAGATGGTAAAACTGCTGAACGGCTGTATTGAACAGGTTTCAGCTTCCGACACCAATGCCCGGAACATGATTAAAGAGGTAATTAATAAACTAAATCAGCATACCCAGGAAGACAGTTGGTTTCGGTTCAATCTTTCGTTCGACCGCGTTCATCCGGAGTTTAATAAACATTTGATTGAACATTTCCCTGATCTTACTCCAACCGAATTAAAATTATGTGCTTTTATCCGTTTGGGCATGAGCAATAAAGAGATAGCTTCCTTGCTCAATCAAAACCCCGACAGTGTTAAGGTGTCGCGTTCGCGTCTGCGAAAAAAACTGGGGATTGTACAAAGCCAGAACCTTGAAAATTTTTTGGCAGGGTTTTAGTTGTTGGCTACCGCTTATAAATCCATTAAACTGACTTTATGAAGTTCAAAGTAATTCTTATTTTACTTTCTGTTTATTTTATCGCTTCCTCGTGTGTTACCCAACGGATACAAACCGGTGATTTTGACAATTCGGTTTTAAAAACCAGCCTGTATAAAAAGGAAAAAGATATTTACCTTTTTTGGGATCAGGTCAGACTGCGGAGTACCGAAAAACACCTCGATGTTAGGGAATACGAGCTGATAAAGCGAAGAACTTTCTTCGATGCGGTAATTTTTTACGGAACAGCAGGTATATTTTCGTTTTACACCATAAGCATCCGGGTTCCCAAATCCGATGAAGCTACTGTAAGGCCCCGTTAAAACTTTCGGAAGCCGATTATTTCGCGAACTTCATTTAAGGTTTTTCTCGCACTTATCCGAGCTTTTTCAGCGCCCATTTGAGCCACTTTCGATAAGTAGGCTTCGTCGGCTTTAAGTGCTTCAATTTTTTCACGGATGGGAGCGGTAAAATTACTGATGTCTTCGGCCAGTTGTTTCTTTAAATCGCCATAGCGTATTTCGCAAGTGGCGTATTTTTCCTGAAAATATTGCAGCGTTTCGGGGCTCGAAACCTGTTCCATTATGGTAAATAAATTCTGGATGGGTTCCGATACGGGAGAATTCATGGCCGTTGGTCCGCTGTCGGTTACTGCGCGCATAACTTTTTTGCGGATGCTTGCCGCGTCTTCGAAAAGAAAAATGCCATTGCCTTCTGATTTCCCCATTTTCCCTGAACCATCGAGGCCGGGAATCTTAATCAATTCTTCGCCAAAATTAAAAGGAGCCGGTTCCGGAAAGTATTCGGTTTTATACATGTGGTTAAAACGACGGGCAAATTTACGGGCCATTTCCAGATTTTGTTCCTGGTCTTTACCAACCGGTACTTTGGCGGCTTTGTGAATAATAATGTCGGCAGCCATCAGAACGGGGTAAGTCAACAATCCGGCGTTCACATTATCGGGTTGGGCGCGTATCTTATCCTTAAACGAGGTGGTGCGCTCCAGTTCACCAATGTAGGCGTTCATGTTGAGCAGTAAATAAAGCTCGGCCACTTCGGGCAAATCACTCTGAATAAACAAGGTGCTTTTTTCCGGATCAAGACCTGCTGCGAGATACTCAGCCAGCACCTGTTTTACGCTTCCGTGTAAATCGCCGGGCGTTGGGTGTGTGGTTAAGGAGTGATAATCGGCAATAAAAAAGTAGCAGTTGTTGCTTTCCTGCATTTTCAAAAAATTCTTAACTGCTCCAAAATAGTTGCCCAGATGCAGATTTCCTGTTGGCCGTATTCCACTTACTACAATTTCCATCTCAAAAAATTAAGGTTTTGTTTTGCTGCTGCAAAGCTAAAAAAAATGGGCTCAATTTAGTGTGGCACTTCAGATTATTTATTTTTGCAGATGAATTTAAACGGAAAGAATGGACATGGATAAATTATACAATCCGCAATATTTGAGTCAGTTGGCAAAAAATTCACAACAGGCCAATGCTAAGTTTTTGAAAAAGCTAAAAAGCAAAAAGCCACGTCGGCTCGATGATGTTTTTGCCGGATTGCACCATCAGGTTTTTGAACAGGTAGATTGTTTAAAATGTGCGAATTGTTGCCGCAATCTGGGGCCGCGAATAAGCCATAAAGACCTAGAGCGCTTAGCGAAGTTTTTGCGGATGAAACCCCTTGATTTTATTGCGCAATACCTGCGTATTGATGAAGATAACGACTATGTTTTTCAATCGATGCCCTGCCCGTTTTTAGCTGATGATAATTATTGTATGGTTTATGAAAGTCGTCCCAAAGCCTGTCGCGAGTATCCGCATACCGACAGTAAAAAAATGGTAACCCTACTGAATCTGGCATTAAAAAATACCGAAACCTGCCCGGCTGTTTTTCTGGTTGTTGAGGAACTAAAAATGCTTCCACCGGAGCAATTAAAATAACCGCACCGGGGAGTGTCAGTCCCGGTGCGATTTCGATAGAAGGAAGGAAATATTACAAATTAAAATCTGCCGAATTTAAACGACAAATAGGCATTGTATCCGTTCAGGTCTTTTTTGCTTACTATCTGGTGTACTACATCGTTTTGGTCGGTATAAATCAGTTCTACATTTGAAGTTAAGCGATACGAACCACCAACACCTATCCTGAAAAAGTGTGTTATGTTTAATTCTATTTCAACACCCGGTTCAAAAACAAAGTAAGGTTCCATGTTATAAGGGTAAGTGTGGTAATACGATGGGTTGTATTCGCCCGACTCAAAACCTACCGCACCTGCACCAATTATCAATGGTATGGCCAGGTGAACCGGTCGCATCGGAAAAATAATGGGTTCAATCATTAAACCACCATAGCCTCCGGTAATTAGCTGGTAATTGTTGCTTGGAATTAAAATATTATTCATGTCGGCAGCAAATCCGTTTCCGGCAATTCCAAGTGCCAATCCGTGGCCTATAACCCATGCTCCTTTAAATCCTGAAATAAAAGCATGCGAGCCGGCAATTTGAGTGTATCCTGCCGAAAAACTTCCGTATCCACCGTGCGAAGCATTCGATCCAAAAAGGGTTTGGTAAGGAACCTGTTGATCGCTTTTTTGAGCCTGTGTAGCTGAAAACGAAAACAACAGGATAAGAGCAACAAGCGCAAGTGTTTTTTTAAGCGTATGGCTTTTTATAGCTGGTTTCATAAAAATGGTTTTAAAGATTAATAACAGCACAATGACGCGTATTCTGTTCGATTGGTTGCTCATTGCAATTGTTTTGTTTGTTAGCCCGCTTATTAGGAGCAAACAGGAGTTCAAAATGAAATTTCTGTTTTCAAATTGAAAGTTTAAAGGAGTTTAGAAAAGGAACAACTGGTTTTTATTTTGCCGCTATGGCTTTGAATATGAGCAACTATAACGGCAAACGAAACTTCCTGCATTTATTTGGTATGGCTTTGGCACTAGCTGCTGAAACTAAAACATATAATTATGCAAACACAGAAAATTCCCTTCGAAGTTCTGATACTTGAAAGTGATGATTCGTTTCGCTCTGCACTTGAAAAGGAATTAAAAAGGGTTATTGAGCGAATGCCGCTAAAAGTGCTGTATCAGTTTAAGTTTCATGTGTATGATGAACCGGGAGCAGTAAGCGCTTATATAGAATCAGAAAAACCGGATGCTTCAAATTTTATTGCTTTTGTTAATCAACGCTTTGAGAAAAGTCTGTTCGAAAACTTTTTATCAGTGAATAGTACCGCCAGTAGCCAAAAATTAAAATCCATTATTCTGGCATCAACGGACGAAGAATTGAAAGAAAGTAGAAATTATTGGAGCAATAAAACTAACTTTGATTTTATTGTAAAAAACGATTACTCCTTATGTATTTGCGGAGTTTTGTTTGAACAATACCTTGCAAAAAGCGGTTATTTAGGCACTTCATGAATGTAAAAGTTAAGATAGGCTTTATTCTGTTTCTGGCCGTTTGTGTAATCATGGCCAGTGGTTTTTTATCGTACAAAAGCCTGTCGTCGATAGTGGCTTACATACATACCGAAAAGCTGCCCGAATCGGCAATGAACCGGATCGAAAACATTACGCAAGCCATGGAACAGGCTGAACAGGGTATTCGCATATACACCACCATTGGTGATGAAACTTACCTGGAGCCTTATTATAAAAACCGAACCCGGATTTATGACGAGTTAGATCACTTACGTACCGAGAAAGTTGATGAGGTGGAATACAAAAGCCTGATTGACACCCTGAACTACTTAATCGACGAAAAGTTTTATGTATGGAACGAAATACTGGTTTTGTATAACGATTACAACATTGAACGCATTATCGAAGAAATTTCGGTTGAGATTGATTCAATGCAAGTGCAGCAGCAAAGAGACAGCTCGAACCGCAAGTTCTTGAAACGCCTTTTTAGTCGGAAAAAGACCTATGAAAACCGCATCAGTGAAAATCAAAAAATAATTCAGCAAATTGAAACACTGAAACAGTTAAAAGAATCGTCGAATGAATTGCGCGAAAAAAAGGAAATTCAACTAAGCCTTACCAGTTCACAGATTACAAAAAAGATATACGCCTTTATTGAGGCCCTGGAACAGGAGGAAGAAACCCGACGCGAACTTAAAGCGCTTGAAGCAGAAAAACTCTCGCAGGAAACTTACCAATGGATAGCTTCGTTTTCTATTTTTGGCACCTTACTGGCCCTGGCTGCGGTAATAATTCTCACCCGCTTTTTGCGTAAGACCAACGAATACCAGAAAGCCTTGCGACAGTCGAAACAGGTTGCCGAAGATTTGGTTAAAGCCAAAGAAATTTTTATTGCCAATGTAAGCCACGAACTGCGAACCCCACTCAATTCCATTTCGGGTTTTACTGAGCAATTGCTGCACGAACCGGAACTTAAAGAAGAGTATCTGAAAATTATTAAATATTCGTCCGATCACTTGCTTCAGCTCATCAACGATTTGCTCGATTATTCCAAATTGCAATCGGGAAAAATGGAATTACGTCCGGTGCATTTTAAGACTTCGGAATTAATTGAGGGAGTATTGTCGGTGTTCAGGCTTCAGGCCCAAAAACAAATGGTAGAACTCAAAGCCAACATTCATAAAGATGTGCCCCGGGTGCTTTTTGGCGATGATTCCCAATTGCGGCAAATTATTATAAATCTGGTGGCGAATGCCATTAAGTTTTCTCCACAGGGAATGGTTAACCTAAATTTATTTGCTGAGCAAGTTCACGAAGAACATTTCATCCTTCGTGTTGAGGTAAAAGATACCGGTATTGGTATTGAAGCCGACAGATTGGAATCCATATTTCAGGATTTTACCCAGGAAGCGCTGGATACTTCGCGTAAGTACGGAGGAACCGGTTTGGGATTGGCCATTGTAAAAAGCCTGATTGATTTGCATCAAGGCGAAATTAATGTTAGCAGCGAAAAAAACAAAGGTTCGGTTTTTACCTGCCACATTCCCTATCAAAAGGGAGACAAAAAGCAGGTTGAGGCAAATAACGATTACACAGACTGGCCCGATTTAAGCGGAAAGAAAATTTTGGTTGTCGACGATGAGGAATACAACCGAAGGCTTTTACGGGTAATGCTTACCCGGTGGGGAGCTGAAATTTCCGAGGCGCCGAACGGAAAAGAAGCCCTTACTTTGGTCGAAAATCAAGCGTTTGATCTTATTTTTCTTGATATGCGTATGCCGCTAATGGATGGTTATGAAACGGCAGAATACTTAAAAACCCATCTGCAAAACCAAATGAAAAACACAACGGTGTTTGGTATCAGTGCGGCTATCGACGAGCGCTCGGTTCAGCTTGAGCAGCAAAAGGCCGTACATGCATTTATTGTAAAACCGGTTACCGGACAGGCTATAGTTAAAGCTCTGAAAGGTTCCCGGCATTTTAAAGCGGCCAAAGCTAAAGTTGCCAGCGAACACCAAAAGCAGGCAAAAACAGGCCGTGCTCAAAAAGGTATTTTGAATCTTGATGAATTAAAACGAATTGCCGGGAGCGATACCAATTTTATAAACAGCATGCTCGAAAAACTGATTGAAGTTACCGATACAGAGTTAAAAAATCTGGAAGCTTCCATCCGCATAAAAGATTGGGAAGCAACTTCGAACATTGCCCATAAAGTTGCATCGCCCTGTCGCCATGTGGGAGCCAATGAGCTTTCAAGCCTGTTTAAGTCGATGATGATAAGGGCAACAAAACCGAACGAAAGAGCCACTTTACCTGATTTGTTAGTTGCTATTGAAGCAGAATACGCCCTGCTCCGCAGCGAAATACGGGCTTATCTGAATACCCATTAATAACTTGTTCTTTTGCTATAAAATTACTTACCTTTAAGGAGTAATTTTAACGCTATGAGTGATCGCCCGTTTACTGTTTTTGTGGTTGAAGATAACGAATGGTACAATAAACTGTTGGTTCATAATATTTCGTTAAATCCCGATTATCGGGTGGAGCCTTATTTTAAGGGAAAAGATTGTCTGAAGAATCTCTACAAACTACCCGATGTAATTACCCTCGATTACCGTTTACCCGATATGACCGGGCTTGAGTTATTGCAAAAGATAAAACAGGAAAATCCCGAAATACAGGTTATTTTAATTTCGGAACAGGACGATATCGATGTGGTGGTCGATTTGCTGAAGCTGGGAGCCTACGATTATATTGTAAAGTCGAACGATATCAGGGAGCGGCTTTTAAATACCCTGCGAAACCTAAATAACGATCTGGGACTGAAGCGTGAACTGCATTCACTAAAGCAGGAAGTGCAGGCAAAATACGATTTTCAGAAAAGTATTATTGGCGAAAGCGAGTCCATTAAAAAGGTGTTCGAACTAATTAATAAAGCCATAAGCACCAATATTCCGGTAACCCTAACCGGCGAAACCGGCACCGGAAAAGAGTTGGTTGCCAAAGCCATTCATTACAATTCGTCACGCAAAAACCATCCGTTTGTTCCGCTCAATGTGGCGGCTATTCCTTCGGAACTTATCGAAAGCGAAATGTTTGGGCATGAAAAAGGTGCTTTTACCGGAGCGGCCTTCAGCCGAAAAGGAAAGTTCGAAGAAGCCGATAAGGGAACGCTTTTTTTAGATGAGATAGGAGAGATGGAGTTGCCTTTTCAGGTAAAAATGTTGAGGGCGCTTCAGGAAAAAGAAGTGTACCGCATTGGAAGTAATAAAGCCATTAAAACCGATAGCCGGATTATTGTAGCTACACACCGAAATTTGCAGGAAGAAGTCAAAAAAGGAAATTTTCGTGAAGATTTATTTTTTCGTCTGTTCGGATTAACCATTAACCTGCCACCCTTGCGTGAGCGGGGCAACGATATTTTAATACTGGCCCGCCATTTTTTAAAGGAATTCTGTAAAGAGAACCGCCTGCCCGAAAAAAGCTTAAGCACTGCGGCAAAAACAAAGCTTATGGCCTATAATTATCCCGGAAATATTCGCGAATTAAAAGCCATTGTCGACTTGGCGGCAACTTTTTCTGAAACCCATGAAATTAGTCCCGACGATATTCTGTTCAGTTCCTTCGACCCGGTGAGCGAAATTGCTGACGACCAGCTTACCTTGCGCGAATACGACAAACGGATAGTTAAAGCCTACCTCGATAAATACGACAACGACACCAAGCTGGTGGCACAAAAGCTCGACATTGGTATTTCTACCATCTACCGGATGCTAAAAGAAGATAAAATAGACGATTAATTCCAATCGGGTTTTTACTTATTAAAACCTAATATTTTGTTCATTTTGAGAATTCCGTTTTCATTTTGAATCTTTCCTAAGCGGCCCTCCAAATTATAAAGCGCACTAAACAAGCATCTTGAGTTTGTTTTTAAACTTTGGTATAAGCTTTGGCTATTTACTGCCAGCGTATGCAAGATTCTGCATAATTAGTTATGCCGGAAGCCGCTGAAAAGTTAAAAATGTTAAATCTAAAAACGAATTGTATGAAACGAAGTAATTTAAAAACCTTTTTCATGGTTGTAGCTACCGTAAGCTTATTTGCTTATTTAACCAGTTGTTCTGAAAGCAATGAAACACATCCTACCGGAAAAATCACCGTGAGCATGACCGACAGTATTGCCGATTACCTGGCTGTGAATGTTGATGTACAAGCCATCAGGGTACATGTAACATCGGCCGATAGCCTTGCCGAAGACGATTCCGTTTCGCTTGACAGTTCACAATGGTTCGAGTTGGAAACCCATGCCGGTGTTTACAACCTGCTCGATTTCCGCGATGGCGTTGATACCTTATTGGCTCAGGGAGAACTGCCTGTGGGTTATGTATCACAAATTCGCCTGATTCTGGGTGAGAACAACAGCGTTGTTACCTTAAGCGACACTTTTGCTCTAAACATTCCCAGCGGAAGCACCTCAGGATTTAAAATTCTGGTAAACCAGGAACTAAGCGATGTGGGAAGTCTTGATTTATTGTTTGATTTTGATGCCGGAAAATCAGTAATCGTAAAAGGAAACGGAGCATTTCAATTAAAACCGGTACTCCATTTAGTTGAACCTAAAAACTTGTAATTATGAAGACTACAGATGAAAACAAAACAAAAAAAACCTTGCAACCCGAAGGTAAAAAGGCGGCAGGTTCCAAATCGCCGATGAAAAAGAGACGGTGGATACGCCGCGGACAATTAATTCTGTCGTGGAGTTTTGCAGCCCTGGTGTTAATTGTATTTGGTGTGGTTTTATACCTGAGCAAAAACAAGCAGGCTGAAATTCTTTCGGAATTAAAAATGGAAAAAACCGAGCTGATTCTTCAGCTGGACGACCGCGATAACCTGATTGACGATATGGTGACCACCTTTAACGAGATTGAAACCGATTTAATGCGCATCACCGAGAAGGAAAATATGATTGAATTCGAAACGGGCGATCTGGAATACAATCGGACCAAGAAGGAAAAGATAATTGACAACATCAGTTACATCAATACCCTGCTCGATGATAACAAAAAGCGCATCTCTTATCTGAACAAAAGGCTAAAGGATTCCGGGTTAAAGTTGAGCAGTCTGGAACAGAAAATAGCCATGCTGGAACAATCGGTTTTATCGCGCGACAGCAGCATTACCACACTTAAACAGGTGCTGGAACAAAAAGATTATGAAATGGCGCAGTTGAACCAGCGTATGGAGCAAAAAGATTTGCTAATTGCCCGTCAAAACGAGGTGATTGATTACCAAAACAACGAAAAACTGGTTGCTTATGCAACTACGGGTAATTACAAAGAGTTGGAAGAAAAAGGCGTGTTGACTAAAGAGCGGGGATTCCTGTTTTTCAAAAATGAACGAGCCCTTCAGGATGAGTTTCCAACTGAAAGTTTTGAAAAAGTAAACATTCTGGAGACAAAATACATTCCGGTGCATGGGCGTAAAGCATCGGTTATAACCAACCATCCCAAAGACTCTTATGTTTTTGTGAAAGATAGCAGCGAGATGCTGGCTTATCTTGAAATTACCGACCCTAATGCATTCTGGCGCGTATCAAAATATGCGGTAATCGAAACCCGCTAGCACACCTGACAAAGCTACTTTTTTTGCGTTCCCCGGGCTGGTTCAAACTTGTTTTGAGCCGGCCCTTTTTGTTTTGGTTACGGCCACTGGTTACTAGCAACTGGATTCTTGTTTCTGGTTACTGGTTGCTGGATATTTGAATTTAGATTATTTGAATCTAGACCAAAGAAATAGTGCGTATCTGAACCTAAATCACACGTCGCTGACTTTAAAGAATAAGCCATTGACAGCTAAGAACCCATTAATGAAAGTAGAGCGGAGACTGCTGAACCTTTGTCGGACGCTGCTGCACTTAAATCGGACACCGCTGAACGTAGAGAAAACTAGATTGACACTAAAGATAACGCATCTGAACCTAAATCATACGTCGCTGGCTGTAAAGAATATGCCATTGACAGCAAAGAACCCATTAATGGAAGTAGAGCGGATACTGCTGAACCTTTGTCGGACGCTGCTGCACTTAAATCGGACACCGCTGAACGTAGAGAAAACTAGATTGACACTAAAGATAACGCATCTGAACCTAAATCATACGTCGCTGGCTGTAAAGAATATGCCATTGACAGCAAAGAACCCATTAATGGAAGTAGCGCGGATACCGCTGAACTTATGTTGAACGATGCTGCACTTAAATCGGACACTGTTGAATGGAAAGAAAACTACATTGACACTAAAGATAACGCATCTGAACCTAAATTATACGCCACTGACAGTAAAGAATAAGCCATTGACAGCAAAGAACCTGTTAATGGAAGTAGCGCGGATACTGCTGAACCTATGTCGGACGCTGCTGCAATTAACGGACATAGTTCAGTGTACACTCCCTGAATCTGCAACGAAGAAGTCGTTACGGAGTGTAATCAAAAGAAATAAACCTTCTCTATTAAGGAACCCGCCTGAACGGATGGGTAGGTTGTCACGAACCTCGCAGGGCTCAGCGAAGTTACTTGTCACTAATAACTTTCCTACAACAGTTGTTCTTAGAAAAATCAGTGTACCATTCCACCTTCCGTAATCCGAGACCCATACTTCGTTTTCCTTTTGTCTTCAGTCTTGTGTCTTAAGTCTAATGTCTAAATTCCAGTTTCTAACCGCTATCTTCCAGACTCAAACCACTATCCATCCGCATCCTACAATAATTCACCGTATAAATACCACCTTAAAATTAGCTTTAACACGCTCATTGTTTGGGTAATATTACTGTAAAATAGTTTTAGCGTTCTCTTTAAATTCGTTTGCATTTATCATTCATAATTCAACCAATGAAACATCCATGATAAATAAGTTTAACACAGCTGTCGACAAGGCAGGCACGCGCATGATTATTTTATGGATGTTCCCCCGATTCATCGGGGCAGGCATCTGACAAATGAAAAACAAAATATAAACAGATGAAACCTTTGTATGAACAGTTATTAAGCGATGTTCGATTTGTTGAAGGTTACCATACCTGCATGAATTGCGGGATTTGTACTTCAGTTTGTCCGGCTGCAGAGTTTTATGATTACGATCCGCGAAAGCTCTTAAACCACTTGCAGGATAAATCGGACGAATCGATAATTGAATTACTTAAATCGGAAACCATATGGTATTGTGGCCAGTGTATGTCGTGTAAAACACGTTGCCCCAGAAATAATACTCCGGGATTTGTTATTCAGGCCTTGCGTAAATTGTCGATTAATCTGGGCTATTTTGTCGAGTCAGAAAAAGGACGGCAGCAATTTGCCATTAAACGTACCGTGGGCGATAATATTCTGAAGTTTGGTTATTGTGTACATCCTCAAGGGGTAGCTCCGGAATTGCATCCTGAACAAGGCCCTGTATGGCGCTGGGTGGTTGACAATGCTGATGAAATTATGGAACGATTGGGAGCCAATTACAATAAACCGGGTGCGGGTACTTTACGAAAAATTGCTTTAGAAGATTTAGACGAATTAAAAGCTATTTTCGATGTTACCGGAGGTACTGCCATGTACGAATCGATTGAAACCTTCTCAAAGGCAAAAGCGAAACAGATGCATCTGGATTTTAACAATGACACACCCAACGAGTATTTCTACGAAGTATACAGCGAGAATTCAAATCAACACAATAAAAGCCAGCTCTAATGTTGAACCTGAAAAATAACAATCCCAATTGGAATAAATACCAGAAAGAGATTGCCGACAATCACTATTATTATGCACGCAGTTGCATACGACAGAATTTTTTTCCGGCATCGGAAAGTACCTTTTTGCAGATTTTAAGACAGGAATTAAACAAAGATATTTTTGACGATCCGCGACACACCACCTGCACTGGAATTGCCTATCATTCCGATATTATTCCCCAGGAAACCACAGCAACGGTTATTGCCCGTCATTTTGCCTTAATGTCGGAATTGGGCTATGAGAACCTGGCTATTTCCTGCGTTACCTCGTTTGGGCTCTATACCGAATTGTTGGAAACCTGGAAACATTTTCCCGAAGAGGAAGCTAAAATCCGCGACATGCTTTGGAAAGCAACCCGCAGGGAGTTTCTAATCCCCAAAAACCTGGCACACAGTTCCGATATTATTTTCCATTTCAGAAATGAGATAAATGCAAAGGCAAAACGACAATTGGTGCATGCAAAAACCGGTAAGCCGCTTAAGGTAGTAGAACATATTGGTTGTCATTACTCCAAGCTCTTTCCCGAGAAAGGAGTCGGGGGAGCGGAGTTTCCGTATGTTTTAGCGGGAATGATTGAATCGTGGGGAGGAGAAGTTGTTGATTATCCTGAGCGCCGTCATTGCTGTGGATTTGGGTTTCGGCAATATTTAGTTATGGCAAACCGGGGGTATTCGGTATCGAATTCCAAAAAGAAATTTGATGCCATGGCACCTTTTGAACCCGATTTTATTGTGGCAAATTGTCCGGGATGCACCATGTTTATGGATAAGTGGCAATACACCATTGCCGAAATGGAAGGTACAACCTATGGAAAGGATGGTTATGGAATCCCGGTTTTAACCTATGAAGAAATGGCCGGACTGGTTCTGGGTTATGATCCTTGGGACCTGGGGTTACAAATGCATCAGGTGTCGGTTGAACCTTTACTCGATGAAATGGGAATTGCTTATAAAAAGCAAGACAAATTCAGAACGCTAAAATCGAATTCAATACCCAATACACCTTTAAAATTGATGGTTTAAAGTTATGCAAACAAAAACAATAGCAATAATAGGAGCCGGGCCTGCTGGTATGGAAGCATCGGCCAGTCTGGCAAAGTTAGGACATCAGGTGGTGCTTATTGAAAAACAATCGTTCCTTGGCGGACATTTAAACCATTGGCATCATTTATTTCCCGACCGTAGACCCGCAACCGAAGTTTTATCGAAACTAGACGATGGGGTAAACCAGGATGGCATAAAGGTAATGGTAAATTCAGCTGTAACCGAGGTTAATAAAAACGATTTTGGATACCAACTAATTTTAAATAACGATAATACAATCAATGCCCATGCGGTATTGCTTACCACCGGATTCGATTTGTTCGATGCCACCGAAAAAGAGGAATACGGATATGGTATGTATAAGCAGGTTATAACCAACAGCGATTTGGAAGGCCTGTTTCAGACGATGAACCTGAGAGATCAATTCACGAAACCTTTAAAACGCGTGGCTTTTGTTCACTGCGTAGGTTCACGCGATGCGAAAGTAAATAATCATTATTGCTCAAAAGTTTGCTGTGTTACAGCGGTAAAACAAGCCATTGAATTTAAAGAACGAATGCCCGAAACCGAAGTGTTTTGTTTTTACATGGACATGCGGATGTTTGGCCCCCATTACGAAGAATTGTATCGCGAAGCTCAGGAAAAGTGGGGGATTGTATTTATTCGTGGAAAAATTTCCGAAGCTTCACAGAATAAAGACGGCTCGCTTCAAATAAAGGCTGAAGACACCCTGGCATCAAAACCCTTGCGCATGAATACCGATTTATTGGTTTTAATGGCAGGAATGGTTCCTGCCAACGGAGGTGAGCTTGTTTCGAAGCAATTCAACATCGAGGTTGGAAGTAACCGTTTCTTTAAAAGCAGCGACAATCATCTCGATTATCAGTTGAGCAATTCACCGGGTGTTTTTTTGGCTGGTGCCTGTGTGGCTCCTATGAATATTACCGACACAATTTCGCAGGCAAGAGCCGCCGCTTTGCGAATAAACGAGTATTTAAAAAATTAGGCTATGTGGGGTTTTAAAATTGCATCGACCAATCAAATAAATTACGATAAAAACGATCGTTCCATGATGAACAAAATCCTGGAACTTGAACCTTCGCTTCGTATTTGTATTGCTTGTGGAGCATGCACCGCAACTTGCACCGTAGCAAATTTAACCCCGTTTAATATCCGGCATATGAATGTATTGCTTCAACGGGGCGAATACGAAGTTTTAAAGGCAGAGATTGGAAAATGCATGCTTTGCGGAAAATGTACCCTGATTTGTCCCAGGGGTGTAAATCTTCGAAATTTGATTCTCAAAACAAGAGAAGTTCTATTAAAAAACGAGTGCTATGTATTATGATCCCTTTGTCCTTCCGTTTACATTAGGAATGATTCTGCTAATGGGTTTCTTGTTTGTTAAGTATGGAACCTGGGTATGGAAGCTCGATGCGAGCGACAAACGTAAGATTCGTTACCGCTTTTTTACCCGTCGCAGCTTACAGGCCCTGGGCGAAATATTCCTGGAGGGTTTAATCCATCGAAAAATCTTTCGGGTAAATCGCCGTCTGGGTTACATGCACATGAGTCTTGCCTTTGGATGGTTTTTGCTTATTGTAGTGGGTGCTATAGAAGCCCATGTTTATGTAAAAGGTTCGGCTCCCTTGTATTTCCCTATTTTCTTTCGGTATTTTGTGCCGGAATCGCACCCCTTCTTTTTTTCGTGGGGTTTTGCCCAGTTAATGGATTTACTTTTGTTGTTTGTGCTTTCGGGTTTGTTTATGGCCTTTGCCAAACGTTTTAATGCCAAAGCAGTTGGCTTAAAGAAAACTACAAAACTTAAACTTGTCGATAAACTCGTGTTAACTGCTTTATGGTTCATTTTTCCCTTACGTTTACTGGCCGAAAGCTTTACATCGGGTTATTATCAGTCGGGCGGATTTTTAACCGCATCACTGGGCAGTATGTTCCAATCCTTTTTGCCGCTCGAAGGACTTATTTATCCGGCCTGGTGGGCTTATTCCATTGCTTTGGGTGTTTTTTTCGTAGGTTTGCCTTTTACCCGATACATGCATATTCCAACCGAAATGCTTTTAATTTTTTTCCGTCATTGGGGTTTAAAATTAAAAGCGACCAATCCGGTATTAAAAGAAGTCGAAATATACTCTTGTCCCAAATGTGGCATTTGCATCGATACCTGTCAACTAAACGATTTACACGAGGTAAATAAAAGCCAGTCGGTATATTTTATCGAGCGTGTACGCAAAGCCGAAAATTATAAGGAATTAGCCGGAAATTGTTTGTTATGTGGCCGCTGCGAGTCGCTTTGCCCGGTTGGAATCGATTTAACCGCTTTACGCTTGATGCATAAAAGCGATTTTTCTGAAAGCAAAAAAGAACAATTTGCTTTTGTACCCGAACAAACCAATACAGCCGATGTGGTTTATTTTGCCGGTTGCATGACCCATTTAACCCCAGGCATTAAAAATTCCATGGAGCAGATTTTTAAACAGGCTGGCGAAAACTATTGGTTTATGGATAAGGATCAGGGGGCATGTTGCGGACGACCCCTTAAATTGGCAGGTCAGTTAAAAGCTGCTGAGGAATTGGTATTGCGGAATCGGCAATTGATATTGAAGAGTGGAGCGCATACTTTGGTCACTTCATGCCCAATATGTTATAAGATTTTCAGGGAAGATTACCGACTGCCTTTACGTGTGTTGCATCACAGCGAATATATTAATCACTTGTTAGATGCAGGACGATTAAAGCTTAAAAAGTCAGCCATAAAGGTAATTTATCACGATCCTTGCGAGTTGGGACGTGGTTCAGCAATTTACAAAGCGCCCCGGAATGTGATTCAATCGACAGCAGTTTTGATGGAGAATAATTATTCGAAGGAAAATGCTTTGTGCTGTGGGGGTAGTTTGGGCAATCAGTATTTATCGGAACAAAACAAACAAAAGATTGCTCGGGATGCAGTAGCTAAGTTAAGCGTAAATAATCCCGAATTATTGGTTACCGCATGCCCTCTGTGTAAAAAAACCTTAGGGGCTGTTTCAGCTGTTAAGGTAAGCGATTTGGCCGAGTTGGTAGCAAAACAATTGCTTGTTCCAGCCAATAGCCCAAAATATAAAGCCGTTTCAGTGCACGAATATGCATAAACTGATTTTATACCTGTGTTTTAAAGGTGTTTGGCGTTTTCAGTAGAACCCCTGGTTCGAAACGCATGGCTGCTGGATGACTCTATTGGCACTTCCACTACGTGTATTGTGTCTCAATTCAATCGGGCTTTGCGCTGCTTACCCCGCAACTCGCCCTGCATCCCTTTCACTTTCCGGTTTAGGTATTTCGGTTTGCGCTACCTACCGGAAGATTTGCCTTGCATACCATGCAATTTGCACTATTGAACCGAAAGAGCATCTTAAATTCAGCAGCCGGGTGATCACAAACATGTTTTTAAGGCTTGATATTCAAGAGTTTTTAATTATTTTAGTAAGCGTTTCTCAAAACACGCTTAAACCGAAACTTATGAATAAAAAGCAAAGTAATCATTTGTCTTCGTATTTGGCAGTAGCTTTTGTTTTGACGAAATATGAAGCAAAGGTGGGACTTGTACCTGCCCTGGAAGCAGCTGTAACAAAATTTACCTCGCTGTTGAACGAACTGCAGGAAGTAAGGCAGATTCAGGAGGGCCGGATTTCAGGTGCGGCATTGCAAAAGCAGAAAGAAGAAGACGAGATGATAGAAGCCTCGCTTCGCGTAGCCGCTGGAATTTATGTTTTTGCCAGGGAACAGGACAATCTGGAACTTCAACAAAAGATGAAGGTTTCGGATAGCAATTTACGTAAGATGGGGAACAGTGCCCTTTTGAGCCAATGTACCCTGATTTACAATCTGGCTATGGAGCTTAATTCGGAAGCACTGGTTCCCTTTGGGATATTACCGGAATCGCTTGCCGGTTTAAAAAAGGAAATCGATGATTTTGCCTTGCTGGTTGGCAAGCCCCGTTCGGGAATTGTTGCCCGGAGTGCAGCCACGCTGCGTTTGCAGGAGCTTTTTAAGGAAATTGGGGAGTTGCTTCGTGAGGAGATGGATAAATTGATGTTGGTGATCAAAGGACAAGAGCCTGCTTTTTACAACGAATATAAAGCAGCCCGCGTTATTGTTGATTTGCGGGGACCTTATGAAAAGGAAGAGGCGGCGTCAGAGGAGGAATAAGCTGTTTAGCGGAAGACGGAGTAAGAAGAACGGAGAACGGAATACGGAGCGCGGAATACGAAGGCCGATTGGTATTGATGGCCCATAAAGTATTATGAGTAGTTGGTCGTTTTAGATCTCAGAATGAAAACAATAGATTTGAATATTAAGAATAAAAAAGTCAGACAGAGTTTATTTTACACTTCCCATAATTATTGGTTTTTAATTTTTGTTATTTCAATTTCAGCATAACCTGGTTGCCTCCATCCACAATGGTTGCGAGAATCTAATCTTTTATAATCTAATAATACATGTAGGCTATCAGTTTGGTAATTAGAACTCAAATTAATTGGGCTAAATGTAGAATCGCTTATATTAATTAACCAACCACAACCATCTGTTGCTGGTTCTTCAGCCCATATTACCAGTCCTTCGTAGGCGTAGTTCGATTCTTCAGTGTCACATGAACTAAAAAGAAATAGCAATGCAAATAATGATAAAACATACAGAGTTTTCATAAGCTTATTTATTAGTTAATTATTGGTTATCGCCTTTTTTATCAAATTTAAAAAAAAGTATATAAACGGTCAATTCGTACACCCTCTATTTATTTTGAACAACGCATCTGCATTATTACCGGAATTATTATTTCGATGCAAAAAGATAGTAGTTTGATGTTATCACATACAGGATTAAAATATTACTATCAAACCGATCGTAAAATAATCAAGGAATTAATAAGAAAATATTGTCCGCCTGAGTATAGTAGTTCCGATATAAAAACCACAATTGAGAAAACCGCCTACACGATTAGATGCAAAAAATGTAATTCAGATTATAAACAAAAAAGGTTGTACCCTAAAAATCAATATCGTTTGTTTTCTGTATAGTTAGTTTTGATTATACAACCTTACAAAACCTTACCTTTGAACTTCACAAAACTTAACATTCAGATACAAATAATTACCGTATAAAATCAAAACGATACGCGCGCGCGAAAACTTCACAATGAAAAACTAATAAAGTCTATTTGAAAATTAGTTTAGAATCGGACGAATTGGACACCCTTAAGAGAAATATTTTAATTGTTATTCCAACGCAGAAAAAGAGGCGTTTTTTAATTGTTATTGGAACGGTAAAAAGGGAAAATTTGAATTGTTATGCAAACGCATAAAAAAGACCTTTTAAAAAATGGTAGGCAAATAGTAGGCAAAAAAAACCCCCGAATCAATAGAAACGGGGGTGTATGTGGAGAATATCGGAATCGAACCGATGACCTTTTGACTGCCAGTCAAACGCTCTAGCCAACTGAGCTAATCCCCCAATACTTATAGAACTTTTGCTTTAAAGCGGTGCAAATATAGGTAATTGCAAATTTATACGCAAGTGCAAATAAAAAACTTTTGTGCTTACTTTAACTTCTTAAAAGTAAAGCCCTGATCGGTATAGTGTTTAAGAACCTGCGGTAAAACGGCATAAAGGTTTTTGCTGGCTTTTAATGAATCGTGGAAAACAATGATTGACCCGTTTTCAGTGTACTGCAAAACATAATTCATACTTTGTTCGGGACTTAGAGCCGCGTTATAATCTTCTGAAAGCACATCCCACATAAACATTTTATAGCCGGCTTTTTTCAGGTTGCGGATTTGTTTTTGGCGGATGCGTCCGTAAGGCGGGCGAAAAAGTTTTGATTTGATAAAATCCGATGCCAGACGAATATCGTCGATGTATTCGTTATTCCAGGTTAGCCAACCGTTTAAATGGCTATAAGTATGATTTCCCACGGCATGTCCCTGTTCCAGTATTTTTTGATAGATAGCCGGATGCCGCTCTACATTTCGGCCGATGCAAAAGAAAGTAGCCTTTGCCCCGTAAGTTGCCAGTTCATTGAGCACCCATTCGGTTACTTCGGGAGTAGGGCCATCGTCGAAAGTCAGGTAAAGCGCCTTTGCCTGATTATTTATTTTCCAATGAAAACTGTAATATAATTTGCGTAGCCAGTTTGGTGGCTGGTGAATATTCATTGTCTCGCTGATTTGGCCTCAAAGATGCCAAGAATTTTGCAGACTATTTCACTACTTATCGGCTTTTCTGTTGCAAAGTCTTTAATTATAGACTCTAAAGTTACCCCGATTGTAACCGTAAATCATGCTTTGGTAAAGCTGCTCCCGGCCTTTTAATTACGGTATTTGAGGGGTGAGATATTTTTTTTTGAATTCTTTTGCAGGAATAAAAAAATAATTTACTTTTGCACGCACAATAAAGGTACTGACCTATGGTGTAATGGTAACACATCTGATTTTGGTTCAGACGTTCAAGGTTCGAATCCTTGTAGGTCAACTGAAAAAAACCGCTGAGATTCTCAGCGGTTTTTTTTATTTTTGGACATGACAAAGAAATTGCTTCCAGTCTTTCTTCTCACTTTTTTTCTTTACGGATGTTCTCATCCACAAAAAAATGCAATTGCTGATTTTGAATTACAGCGAAGGGATTTTCGCGTTACCCGCATCAGTTTTTGTTCCGAGATGGAGCCTTTTTATGCTTACGACAGTCTGAAAATACTGCAAGAAGAATACAATGCCTTTTATGAATCAAAAATGAAGGCATTGCAAATTAGTAGCGATGAATTGGCTTACCTTATATTTCAGGCCGATTCGGTGTATCGGACCATCGACAATGAATCGATGAAAAAGATATTTAAGCGGCAAATGGATGCCATGGCCGGGCGTCTGGAGCATCTGGATGCCATTCGGGCACTTTATCAAAGCCAACCCGAGCTTACGCAATGCAATTATTGGTTGGAGCAAATAGCGTATTATTCCCAAAACGATTCACTTCTGCTGGCTTTTAAGCAATGTGCCGTGGTGGAAGGTTATCAGGGAAGGTTACCTCGTCAGAGCCTCCAACATTATTACCTTTTCGACACCACAAAAATGCAGCTTCTGGGCGAAATCAGGAACCCATAAAACGGCCCATAAACAGAATGGTCCGGCTTTCGGAATCAATCACATAATAAATAAAAGGATGATTGGCATGGAACGAAATTTCCATTATTTGGGCACTTTTACGTACCATTACCGTTGCAGTTCCGGCGGCGGCTTTGGTTCCGGTTTCGTTAACCTTTATTTTAGCGCCATGAAACACCTTGTCGATGCGCAGTTCCTTAGTCCCGGTAATTCCGCTAAAATCGGCCTGGTTGCTAAAAGCCTGATGCAAGCCCATTTGCCTTAAAAGCTCTGATAATTCCAATGCGGTTTCAACCTCGAAACGTGGAATGGAAAGGGCTACCCGTATTTTTCGTGCATCGGTTAAAATGGAATTGAGGTAATTGTTGTCGAGCGTGTTTTCGAGTCGTTCCAAACCATCAGCTTTTGTAGGTAAAAGGATAATCAGTTTTTGTTTTTCGCCCTTGTAGGGAAGGGCTACCGCCTGTATTAAATCGTCGGAATAATATTCCGTCATTTGTAAACGCCGCATAAAAGGAAGCGTAGTTTCTTTTTCAGCATTTTTAAAGGAGTCATTCAGGGTGTGTTCCGGATTAAATGCATCGTGCCACAGTCCGTAAAAATAGAGCGCGTTGACCAATATCAATCGGGTATCCGGAGTTAGCGCATCGGCTGAAATTAAATCGTTTATCTGGTTTTTGGTTTGATCGGCTACCCAATTGTTTATTGTTTTTGCCGCGATATTCCGCTGGCGCTTTTTCTTAAAATCGACCTTTTCAATGGGTGCCTGATAATGGGTTTCCAGTTGTTCCAAAAAATCGGGTAAGAAAGTAAATCTCTTTTGTCCCCAAAGGGTGTTGGCGCTTATAAAATCGACGGAGTCGGTATTTTTAATCAAGAGTTGATTCAGCGCGTTTAGCTGGTGATTGTTTAGCTGGTAATTGGCCTCAAAATACAAAACCCGTTCCATCTCTTGCTGGGTCTGGTTGCGGGCTCCGGTATAGGCCATAGCCAGCGATTGCGAAATACTAAAGGGCGACAGGCAAAAACTTTTGCCGGGCTGAAGCTTTACACTTTGCTTATATAAGTCGATGGCAAAGGGCGCGTTGCCTGTATTTTTCATTTCTTCTGGTTGAGCGTTTAAGTTATGGCTTAGCAAGGCAAACAGGATGGAAGGAAGAATTTTATGTACCATGGTTGTTTTTTTAAGAACGAAGTGAAGCAGCGCAAAGCTGTTTGTGTAGGATATTTAAAAAAAACCGCCTTGCCGGAGCAAGACGGTTTGAAGTATTATTTTCCTACGGTATTTTCAATTTCTTCAATAGTTATAGGCACACGCTCGCCTAACATACGACAGCCTGAATCGGTAATCAGTAAATCGTCTTCGAGTCGGATGCCACCAAAATCGCGGTATTCGTTAACCTTGTCGAAATTAATGAAATCGGCATTTATTTTTTCAGCTTTCCATTTATCAATCAGGGCCGGAATGAAATAAATACCGGGTTCGTTGGTAAGCACAAAGCCGGTTTCCAGTTTTCGTCCCAGGCGCAGGTAAGCTGTTCCAAACTGATCGATAGGTCGGGTCACTTCATCGTAGCCTACATAAATCTGACCCAAATCCTCCATGTCGTGAACATCTAATCCCATCATGTGTCCCAAGCCATGGGGCATGAACATGGCATGTGCTCCGGCTTTTACGGCTGCATCCACATCGCCTTTCATCAGTCCCAAATCTTTAAGTCCCTGAGCAATTACGCGGGCAGCCATTAAATGAACCTGCTGGTAAGTAATTCCGGGTTTAGAAGCTGCTGTAGCTTTATTATTTGCATCGAGAACTATCTGATAAATTTCTTTTTGTTTTTGGGTGAATTTTCCGTTTACCGGAACTGTACGGGTAAAGTCCGATGCATAACGCATCGAAGTTTCGGCACCGCAGTCGGTTAACATTAAGCGGCCTTCCTGTAGAATTCCACTGTGATCGTGGTTATGCAGGGTTTGACCATTTTGCGATAAAATTACGGGAAAGGAATAGTGACCGCCATATTTTAAAGGAATGGCCTCGACCAAACCGGCAATTTTTTGTTCCGATTCGCCGGCAATGGCCATTTTCATTGCGGTAACATGCATTTCGTATCCCACAGCGCAGGCTTTTTCAATTTCTGCAATTTCGTAAGCGTCTTTAATGGAGCGCAATTGAATCACAGCTTTTACAAAGGGTAATGAGCGGTATTGGTTTACTTTTGCCGGATGAATTCCCAGCAATTCGCCCAGTAATATTTTGTTTTCGCCGCGGTAAGGAGGTAAATAATGTACACTACGACTTTGGTTGATGGCTGCCTGAATGTGTTCGGCCAGTTTGGCAAAAGGTGCCGTTTTGTTAACACCCACTTTGGCTGCTTTATCTTTTAGCAGGGGTTGTACGCCCATCCAGATGATGTCGTCAATCTCCACGTCGTTGCCAAAAAGTATTTCTTCGCCACTTTCAAAATCGATAATAGCCGCTAAGCCGGGGTGTTCAATACCAAAAAAGTAAAGAAATGAACTGTCCTGGCGGAAATGGAAGGTGTTATCGAGGTAGTTCATGGGCGATTCGTTATTGCCCAAAAACAGGCCAATTCCACTGTTCATAAGTCCTTTCAGACGTTTGCGTCTGTCTGCATATACATTGGTCGGAAACATAATTTTACGGTTTAGATTACAAAGACGGCAAATTACCATTCCTTTTTCGGATTACCAATTTTTTGCACAGGGTTGTTTGGCATGGTGGGGTTTATTTTTACATTTGTTGCTTCATTCTTATTGAACATTGAAATTATGGCAGCAAACAAAATAGTTGGAGCCATTCCCAACACCATTACTTCATTCAATGCCTTATCGGGTAGTTTGTCGGTTGTTTTTGCCCTGGAAGGCAATTTAGTAGCAGCCGGAGTTTTAATAGTGGTAGCTGCACTTCTCGATTTCTTCGATGGCATGAGCGCCCGCTTGCTCAAGGCCTATTCGCCAATGGGTAAAGAACTTGATTCTTTGGCCGATGTAATAAGTTTTGGCCTGGCTCCGGCAACCATAGCTCATGTGCTGGTTCGCAAAGCTTACATGCCTTATGTTGATTTGGAATACGCCAGCTGGACTCAATTACTGGTGGTTTTTCTGCCTTTTGTTATTACTATTTTTTCTGCTTTGCGTTTAGCTAAGTTTAATATCGATACCCGTCAAACCGATTCGTTTATTGGTTTGGCCACACCGGCCAACGCTTTGGTTTGGGCCTCATTTCCTATGATTCTTTTTTATCAGCCTTCGTCGTTTTTAGCTCAGGGAATGGTTAATCCCTATATTCTGTTGGGACTTTCGGTACTTATGAGTTTGTTGTTGGTCTCGGAATTACCCATGTTTTCGCTTAAGTTTAAAAACCTGTCGTTGGCAGCAAATAAAACCCAGTACATTTTTATGGGG
Organism: Salinivirgaceae bacterium; assembly: GCA_050179685.1. Classification (GTDB taxonomy): domain Bacteria; phylum Bacteroidota; class Bacteroidia; order Bacteroidales; family SZUA-534; genus GWE2-40-63. Next base: position 63,569 of record JBFXEW010000001.1, on the reverse strand, counting down.
GTGAATGTAATTTTATTGCTGGTTTTTAAACTGGCCGGAATACCTTTGATTATTGTTTGGTATATTTTGCTTTCGCTTTTTGTATGGTTGGTAAAGAAGGGCTGATTTTTTTAGATGTTTAGCGATTCTGATTTTTCTTCCACATCTTTTTTCAGTTCTTCAAAATTGAGCTTGTTAAAAACCGAAGGGGCAAAGCCGGCAATGGGTTTGTAGAACATGCTTTCCTGCTTGAAATCGGGTGATAGAAATCCAAGCCGTGCATTGGCAGCATTTATTACCACCAGAATAACACTCACAATAAACGCTGTTTTTAAAACGCCAAAAGCTGCTCCAAAAACTTTATTTACTATGCCCAGGGCAACAGCATCGGCCAGGCTTTCAATGGCTTTGGCAATAAAATGTACAGCAATAACAATCAATACAAAAGTTACGGCAAAGGCAATTACTGCCATTACTTTTTCATCGACCTGAATCCATTGTACCAGATAACCCGCGGTGAAATCGGAAAATTTTATTGCGCCCCAAACCCCGAGTAAAAGCGCAATAAGCGATGCAGCAGACGATATTAATCCTTTTGAAAAACCACGGTAGGCGCTCCATGCCAGAAGTACAATGACTATTAAATCGAAAGCGTTTGAACCCATAATTATTGGCTGTTTTTTAGTTTTGCTTGCTTAATTTGTGGCTATAAAAATAAGTAATCTTTTTATAGGGCGTTCACCCGAGAATGATTTTTAGCCTGATTTGAAATATTTTTTAAAAAGAAAAACCGGAACAAAGCTCCAGTTTTTAAGGTATTGTGTATTGTTTTTAATCTGAAACGTCGTACGATGGCAGTGGATTAGCCGTTAGTTCGGCATACATTTTTTTGTTGTTGTAAATGGCACAAGCCATATAAATTGCTTCGCGGAAACTATTGGGCGAAGCCTGATCGAGTCCGGCAATTTCGTAAGCTGTTCCATGCCCGGGCGTAGTACGAATAATAGGTAAACCAGCCGTGTAATTAACTCCGGTATCAAAATTAAGCGCTTTAAAGGGAGCAATGCCCTGGTCGTGGTACATGGCCAGAATACCGTCGAATTTGGTAAAACTGTCGGAACCAAAAAAGCCGTCGGCCGAGAAGGGCCCCAAAGCTAAAATTCCTTCGCTATTGGCTTTTTCGATGGTTGGTATTATGGTTTCTATTTCTTCCTTACCAATTACTCCGTTGTCACCGGCATGTGGGTTTAACCCAAGAACAGCAATTTTTGGTTTGCGAATGGCAAAATCGACCATCAGCGTTTTGTTCAGGATGCGTAATTTTTTCAGGATATTTTCTTCGGTAATAAGTCCGGGGACTTCGTTTAAAGGCACATGACCGGTAACCACGCCAACTTTCATTAATTCACTGGTCATTAAAATCAGGGTTTCGTCAACCTTGAATTTATCCATCAAATAACGGGTGTGTCCTTTAAAATTAAGCGATTCCGTTTGTGTGGTTTCGCGGTTTACCGGGCTGGTAACCAGTACATCAATTTTACCGTCCTGTAAATCTTTTACTGCCAGGTCCAATGAAACTACTGCTGCTTCGCCGGCCATATCGGTGGGTTTTCCCAACTCTACCCGAATGCTGTCGTTAAGACAGTTCAACAGGTTTGTTTTACGGGGACTGGCCTCATCGATATTTTGAATGGAATTAAAGGTAAAATCCTTAACATTGAGTGCTTTTCGGTGATAAGCAGCTACTTTGGGTGAACCATAAATTATGGGGGTGCAAAAATCTAAGATGCGGCTATCCTGAAAAGTTTTTATGATTATTTCGTAACTGATGCCATTTATATCGCCCTGCGTGATGCCTACTTTTATTTTTGTATTGCTCATGTTTATTTTGTTAAGTGCAAAGCACAAATTTAGTTTTTCTGCCGGGCTTTGGAAATTATTTTAAAAAATTCTGCTAAGAGTCTCACTCCCACGCCTGTTCCTCCAGTGGGGCGGTAATTGTCGTCGGCAGTCAAAAAAGCGGGTCCGGCTATATCGATATGAATAAAGGGAGCCCTGGTAAAGTGCTCGAGAAATTTTCCGGCCGATATGGCTCCGGCTTCTCTTTTTCCCAGGTTATTCAAATCGGCAATGGGCGATTTAAGCGATTCTTTGTATTCGTCCCAGAAGGGGAAAAGAACCAGTCGTTCGTAGGTATTGTTTCCCGCCTCAATAAGCTGGTTCAGGTAGTGCTCGGGAGCATTTCCCATTACTGCCGAAGCGGTTTCGCCCAGCGCCATATGAGCACTTCCGGTTAAGGTGGCCAAATCGATTACCAGTTCCGGCTCGTATTTGTCAGCATAACTTAGGGCATCGGCCAGAATCAGGCGGCCTTCGGCATCAGTATTTTTTATTTCCACGTGTAAGCCATTGTACATGGTAATTACATCGCCCGGAGTATAAGCGTTACCATCGGGGCGGTTATCGGTTGCCGGTAAAAGCCCAATAACCCAAACCGGTGCCTGGCTCAGTGCCAGATAGTTTATAGCTCCGGCAACGGCTGCTGCACCGGCCATATCGCTTTTCATAATATCCATGCTGTTGGCCGTGGGTTTAAGGCTTAATCCTCCGGTATCGTAAACCACCCCTTTGCCAACCAGTACAATGGGTTTTTTGTTGGTAGCATTTTCGGGCTTCCATTCACAAATGGTAAAGGTTGGCGGGTCGATACTACCCTGATTTACAGCCAGCAAGCCTCCCATTTTCAATGCTTCAATTTGTTTTTTGTCCAGGATTTCAACATTAAAATCGGCTTCCTGACCACGCAAAGCCACTTCTTTTGAAAAGCGGACGGCATTCATAACACTTACCGGTTCGTTTACCATATCGCGCACCCAAAAGACAGATTTTATCAGGTGGTTCAGGTTTTCAGCATCCGATTCGTTTAATTCCCGATGGTACAAATCGATTTGACTAACCGAAAACAGTTTTTTAACGCGCTCTTCGTTCATAAAATATTTTACAAAGCGGTAAGCCGATAAAGCAAAACCTTCGGTAAACGCCAAAAGTTCATCGGTTGTCAGGCTTGAACCATCGATGGTTAAATGTGAGGTTTTTTCGCTTTGCGTAAGTTTGCTTAATTCGTATCCCAATTTGCGGTAAAGCTCGGCTTGTTTTTGATCGGCTTGTTTTATTAACCAAAAATTACTTTCGGCATGTTGAACGCTGATAATACTTTTTTCAAGTGCTAATTGCCTTTCAACAAAACGTTGCTGTTGCGAACTGATTTTTTTTGGAAAATTAGGTTTGTTTGCGTCGATAAAAAACACAAGCGATTCGGTATCGATATCCGGCCTGGTATTTAAAATATTTATCATCATGGAATTTGCTTTTAGTTTGTTTGCTTATGGAACAAATAGTATCCCCCTTGGTTTCGAAAGTGGTTTATTTGTCTGAAAAAAATTGTGGTCAAAGGTAAAGAAATGACTTGGTTTTGTGTCAAAAAAGTTACCTTCGCTTTATGGAGACACCCGTACCCGACAAACAGGTTTTGATTGATTTGGCCAATGCCCGGATGCATTTTGGCAAATATAAAGGAAGATTGTTGATTGAAATTCCGGAACCGTATTACGTTTGGTTTCGTCAAAAAGGATTTCCACCTGGTAAATTGGGTGAGCAGCTGGCCATGATGTACGAAATTAAGGCCAATGGTCTGGAACAATTAATCTGGCCTTTGGTACGAAAAAACCGGTAATAGGAATTAATATTTGCTGATTTGTAACCCTGGGTCCGTTCATTTCGTCCGATTCACTAAATTTACAAATTAAACCCTAAAATAAATTAAAATGGCATCACACGAAGTAGATTACAAAATTTTGGGTCACGACATTCAATTGGTCGAAATTGAGCTCGATCCTCAGGAAACCGTAATAGCTGAAGCCGGCGCCATGATGTACATGGACGAAGGCATTGGTTTTGAAACCAAAATGGGCGACGGATCGGATCCCCAACAGGGGATTCTTGGAAAAATATTCCAGGCTGGTGCCCGCGCATTAACCGGCGAATCTATTTTTATTACTCATTTTACCAACCGGGGCTTTGGAAAAAAGCATGTGGCTTTTTCAGCACCTTATCCGGGAACCATTATTCCCATTGAATTAGCACAGCATCAACACAGCATTATTGTTCAAAAAGATGCGTTTTTATGCGCTGCTTTGGGAACAAAAATTTCAATTACCCTGAACAAACGTCTAGGAGCGGCTTTTTTTGGTGGCGAAGGATTTATTCTTCAGCGTCTGCAAGGCGATGGAAGAGTTTTTGTTCATGCCGGAGGTACCGTTGTTGAAAGGGAATTAAAAGGCGAATCGATTATGGTTGATACGGGCTGTGTGGTTGGTTTCGAAGAGCAAATCGATTTTAGTATTCAGCAGGCCGGTGGATTAAAAAGCATGGTGTTTGGCGGCGAAGGTTTGTTTTTGGCAACCTTGCGCGGAACCGGTAAGGTTTGGCTGCAAAGCATGCCCATAAGTAAACTAATTGCAGCCATTGTGCCTCATGGGGCTAATGCGGGAAAAGAAGCCCAGGGCTTATTGAAAAACTTTCTCGAACGCTAGAATAATTCCGAAAAAACTTGAAAGCAACAAACAGGCAAAATGTATGAATACAAAAATATATTTTGCCTTAGCTTTTTGAGCGCGTTGCAATTTTATTTATTTTGGCTAAAAATAAACCAATTAGCGCATTCGTATGATACAAAAGCTGGAAATCATCAATAACTGGAACCTGAAAAAACTTTTGGGAGAACTTGAGGCGGGTCACATTAAAATTCCTAAGTTTCAGCGCGATTACATCTGGGAAAAAACCAAGGTGGTAAAACTGCTGAATTCTATTTACCATCAGTACCCCATTGGTTCGTTTTTCTTTTGGATTGCTCCTGAAAAGTATGCTTCATTCATCCGTGAAAACGATGATTTAGGCATTAAACCCGCCGAGCAAAACGGCACCTTTCAGTTTATTTTAGATGGCCAGCAACGGCTTATTTCCCTTTATGTGTCGCTGCGCGGATTAACGATGAGTGGTACCGATTACGGAAGTATTTGTTTTAATCCCAATAAGCGTGAATTCAGAATTCCCCGGAGCAAGCGCGAAAAGTTAAACATTCCGGCCTGGAAACTTTTCGATACCCAGGCTTATGCTGAAGTTTACCGGGAGCTGATGGCTGGTTCAGCCCGGGTGAATGCTGCGGCTGAAGCATGGAGAGAGTGTCAGGAGATTTTTTCGAATTATCCGGTAAGTATTGTAAAAACCATAAACGAGGAACTGGACGATGTGGTTGAGATTTTCGAACGCATTAACGAAGGCGGAAAACACCTTACCATTTTCGACTTAATTCATGCTACCACCTGGTCTGAGGGGTTCGACTTTAAAGAGCATATTTCAGCATTTAACCATGCCGAACGAAAAAGGAAGTTTGGCGAATTTCCGTCGAAAGTTTTTACCCTTTCGCTTACCTTAAATGTGTTCGACGATGCCCGCACCATGTATCAGTTGCGCTTATCGCCCCAACAATGCGAAAACCTTTGGCCGAGAACCAAATCGGCTTTGCTGAGCACACTCGAATTTTTTAAACAAATGCGTCTTACCGGCGATTTGTCGGCTTATCATAATTTTATTCCGCTAATTCAGTACTATTTCTTCCTGAGCGGGTTTAACGAGGTTCAGGAACAACACCAAAAAGCCATTGAAAAATGGTTTTGGGATGCTAAATTTTCAAAACGTTATGCCAGCTCCATCTATACCCGAATGAAAGAAGATGCGCAATGGATAAAAGATTTGTTAAACGGAGCCGATGATTAAAAAGGGTGTTTTTTCAAGCGAAGCCATTAAACCGGGATCGCCCAAATGGGATGTTTGTATTGAACGCTATCAACCGCTTTATGAGCGGACCGAAGATTTTCGCTCGGAATTTTTCAGGGATTATAATCGCATACTGCATTGCAAAGCCTACCGTCGGCTAAAGCACAAAACGCAGGTGTTTTTTGCCACCCAAAACGATCACATTTGCACGCGAATTGAACATGTGTCGCATGTGGCTTCGGTGAGCGAAACCATTGCCGGTTTTCTGGGATTAAACACCGATTTAACGCGGGCCATAGCTTTAGGGCACGATTTGGGACATGCTCCCTTTGGACATAAAGGCGAAGTAATTCTGAAAAAACTGGCTCAAAAATACCTGGACGAAACTTTTTGGCACGAGCAAAACAGTTTGTGGTTTGTCGACAAGTTAGAATTGCTCAGCGATCAGAATGGGCGCAAGCATCCATTGGCACTCACTTACGGTGTTCGTGACGGAATTATTTCGCATTGTGGCGAAGTAAACGAAAACGCCATAAAACCGCGCAGCGAGGCCATCGATTTATACACCATTGTGCGGCCCAACCAATTTGCTCCTTATACCTGGGAAGGGTGTGTGGTGAAGATAGCCGATAAAATATCGTATCTGGGACGTGATATTGAAGATGCTTTATCGTTGAAGATTCTCAACCGGAACCAGTTGCGCGAATTGAAGCAGATTGTTGATAAAGTGAGCAATCATTCCATTCGTGAGATAAATAATACGGTGCTGATGCACGATTTTATCCGCAACCTGATTGCCATGAGTTCGCCTCAGGAGGGCATCCGCTTTAGCGACGATTACCTTGAATTGATTAATTCAGTAAAAAGTTTTAATTACAAGCACATCTATAATCATCCGCGCCTGATACATTTTCATGCTTATGCCGAGTTGATATTAAGCAGTATATTTAATTTGCTGGCCGATTTGTACACCCGCGATCGCACGGCTGAAGAGGTGCTAAAAATAAGCGCCTATTATCCTACGCTGGGGCAATCGTTTTATGAGTGGCTGCAAAATTATTCTCAGATGGATTTTGGTCAGGCATCACTCTATAAAAGCGATCAACAGCAGGTTTATAATATATCGGATTACCGTGATTATTTAAAAAGCATTATCCATTACATCAGTTCCATGACCGATAATTTTGCGATGAGCCTGTTTAATGAAATTACCAAGTTTTAGTCTGGGAAAAGAGAAATTTTTGGGCCAGAAAAGGGTTACGAAAAAAACACCTGACGCTTTATTGCTATTGAATTTTTGGTTTTTGTGTCAGGTGTTTTTATCCTTGAAATGTAGCTTTTTCTATTTGCTTATTCGTTGAATTGGTATAAAAAGCGTTTGATGCTTCGCTTGGGTGTTTTCTCAAATTCGGTTGGGTACAGTTTAATTTTAGTTATCGCCTGATAAGCTTCCAGTTCTTTATTCAGGTTTTGCCGGTTTTCTTCCATAATGGCTTCCAAATCGGCTTGTCCCAGATTAATTTCGTCGGCAGCGGTCCAGTCGGGATAAACCAGAGCAACTACTTTGTGGTTGCTGTCTAAAACCAGCGATTCCGCAACAAAAGGCATGTTGTTTAATTTATCCTCTATCTCTTCGGGATAAATATTTTGTCCGCTGGGCCCCAAAATCATGTTTTTGCTGCGTCCTTTTAGGTAGATGTAGTTTTCGGAGTCCATTACGCCCATATCGCCGGTGTATAACCAGCCGTCTTTAAGCATTTCGTCGGTGGCTTCCTGGTTTTTGTAGTAGCCCATCATTACGTTTTCGCCGCGCACCACAACTTCGCCGGGAATATTTGCCGGATCGGGCGATTCAATGCGGGCTTCCATAAAACCATCGAGCACCTGCCCACAGGCATAAGGGCGCATCTCATAATGATGCGAATAGCTGATTAAGGGTCCGCATTCGGTCATTCCATAACCTACCGTTAAGGGGAATTTGATTTTACGCAAGAAATCTTCCACTTCACGATTCAGTGCGGCACCACCAATTACCACCTGGGTAAAATTGGGACCAAAAACATTGAGCAGTTTTTTTCTGATTTGATCGTATATTTTATTGTCGATAAGCGGGATGCTGGTCAATACTTTCATGCTTTTTTTATTCAGCACGGGAAGCAATTGTTTCTTGTAAATCTTTTCCAGAATTAAAGGAACCGAGAATACATTTTTTGGTTTAACCGTTTGAAATGCATCGATGAGAACTTTGGGCGATGGGGTTTTTCCGACAAAATGTACATAAGCACCGGTTACCATTGGGTAAAGTAAGTCGAAGGCCATGCCGTAAACGTGGGCCATGGGCAAAAATGCCACGCAGGTATCGCCTTTTCCCACGTCGAGATTGGTTTTGGCAAAAAGTACGTTTCCGGTAATGTTATTTACCGATAACATAACTCCCTTGCTAAAACCGGTGGTTCCCGAAGTATAGTTTAAAACCATTAGGGTATCGTTGCCAACCACGTTTAATTTCAAGTGTTCAGCATTGAATCCATTGGGATATTTTTCAGCACACATATCGTCCAGCTTTGAATACGATTTGTAGAGCACTTCCTGTTTTCCCTGCAACAAAATGCGGTAGTCGTTTAGCGAGAAAACAGCCCGTAAGTCAGGCATGCTGCTTTCATCGAGCGAATCCCATTTGTCGTCCTGGGTAAAAAGTACTTTGGCTTCGGAGTGGTTAACAATATGGTGTACGTTATTAGGTTTAAAATCGGGTAGAATGGGGACAATAACGGCTCCGTAACTAACCGTAGCCAAAAAAACCACCGACCAGTTAACCGAGTTTCGTCCGATAACTGCAATTTTATCCCCGGGTTTAATTCCGTTAACTTCGAACATTACATGGAAGCGCATGATTTTTTTTGCCAGTTCGCCATAGGTAATTTCATTATCGCCGGCATAATCGGCCATGGCGGGCAAGTCCCAATGATGCTTTAAGCTGTCTTCAAGCATCTGAATGTAGTTTTCTTTCAGCATGTGTTGATTTTTTATGATTTGGAACGAAAATAGTGCTATCTGTTTATTTATGCAAAAATGCTCTAAATGAATTCGAATCAGGCAACATTAAATCCTAACATTTGTCAGTTTAAGGTTAAATGTTTCTGTTTATCTTTGAAAAATGAAATATTTTTCCGCTAAAATAAGAAATAATTGTACCTTAGTAAGCTTTTTTTAAGAATGTATTGAACGTTGAAAATTAAATAGCATATTATATGATTGAAACATTTAAAAAAACCGCCGATTTTATATTAGAAGGTTTGAATTACAAGCCCGAAGTGGCGATTGTATTAGGTAGTGGACTGGGAGGCTTGGGTGAAAAAATTGAAGCCGATAAAGTAATACCTTATAAAGACATCCCCGGTTTTCCGGTTTCAACCGTAGCCGGACATAAGGGTGCGTTAATAATAGGTACACTGGGATGCAAAAAAGTAGTGGCCATGCAGGGGCGTTTCCATTACTACGAAGGTTATACCATGGATAAGGTAACTTTCCCGATTCGTGTGATGAAGTACCTTGGGGTTAAGTTTATGTTTGTGTCGAATGCCGCCGGTGGTATGAATCCTGAATTTAATGTAGGCGATATTATGCTGATCAAAGATCACATTAATCATTTTCCGGTAAATCCGCTGATTGGACCAAACGAAGAAGCTCTTGGCGATCGTTTTCCTGATATGAGCGCCGTATATAGTCGCGAATTAATTGCCAAAGCAAAAGAGATTGCCAAAAAGCATAGCATTTCGTTGCAGGAAGGTGTTTACATTGGAAGCAGTGGTCCAACCCTGGAAACTCCGGCCGAATATAAAATGTTCCGTATTTGGGGTGCCGATGCAACTGGAATGAGCACTGTGCCTGAAGTTATCGTAGCACATCATATGGGTATTAAATGCTTTGGTATGTCGGTAATAACCAATACCGATAAACCATCGGATCCCAATTTGGGTACCACGCATCACGAAGTTCAAAATGTAGCTGAAAGTGTGGAGCCGCAAATGACCTTATTGATTAAGGAGTTGATGCTTCTGCTTTAGAATTAAGAAATAGAATAAAAAACAAAAGGCCTTCTGATTTTCAGAAAGCCTTTTTTTATTGTCCTGATTCGATTGGTTTATTGAATCACGATGCGTTTAACAATGGGTTGATTCCCATTTATAATAGTCAATAAATAATTACCGGCAGCCAAATTGCTTACATCAATAGTTTGAACTGACTCCCAAACCGAAAGGGTTTTAACCACCTGTCCGTGGATGTTCATGATTTGAATGGTGCTTTGGGCGGTTAATCCACCAAAATCGATGGTTAAATCGCTGGATGCAGGATTAGGAAATACCTTTAAAGCACTCTCGTTGTAGAAGGAAACAGAAACCATATTAAAGATTTCAAATTTACCGTCGAAATCGGTTTGTTGCAAGCGGTAGTAGGTGGTTCCTGACAAGGGGCTGGCATCGGTATAGTTGTAATTAAGTGTGGTTTGTGAGTTACCGGCACCCATTACTGTTCCTATGATTTCAAAATTAAGGCCGTCAACTGAACGCTCAATGGTAAAATAGTGGTTGTTTTCTTCCGATGCGGTTTGCCAGTAGATAGTTACTTCATTTTCTTTAGGAGTTGCAATAAACTGCGTTAGTTCGATGGGTAATTGCGTGTCTCCAGCTATCAAAGGATCAACAAAACCTCCTACCGACACACTGCCAAAGCCCAGCAATTGTGAACCTGTTCCCACATTAAAGTCGCCTCCAATATCCAATGTACCACCCGATGTTCCATCAGAATCCACGGTAATAGTTGCCCCGTTTCCTAAAGTTAAATCGCCCGATATGGTGGCATCTCCATCAATGGTAAGTTCAGCGTCCGTCTGTGCTGAAAAGTCTCCATTTATAGTCAAAAGGCCCCCATCCTGAACATCTAAGGTAAAGTCTTTTCTGGCTTCTGCAGCATCTATGTTTACATCGAGTGTATTAATAATTAATGTAGCTCCATTTTCAATAATAATGGTTGTTGCTTTTGCAAAATTTAAGTTGGTAGCTGTAACCGTAGTTCCGCTTGAAATGGTAATGGTGTTTTCTTTGCTTCCATCTGGAGCCTGATTAATATCCCAGGTGGTATTATCCTCCCAAAAGCCAGTAGCAATTGAATTATAAGTTTCAGCTTGACTTATGCTTGCTATCAGTAAAGAGATTGAGAATATAATTACCTTTTTCATATTTCTGTTTTTATTGTTTAGTTTAACTCCTAATAACTACCCCCATTAACGGAACATAACACCTTAGGGTTACCCTTGTCCCGATTAATTTTTAGACTATTGGACGGGTGTGTATTCCTTTTGGATGAATAGCTGTTTTTTCCTGATAAAAATCCAAGCTTTATTGTCCCGATTTTTCAAGTACCTCAAGACACTCGTTTTTGTAGTTTCGACCAATGGGTATTTCCTGGTGGTTTATTTCCACAAAACTGGCATTGTAACCGTCGATGTGCTGTATGGCCACCAAATACGAGCGGTGTATTCTTAAGAACTTTGAACCGGGTAGTCGCTCAGCAAAAGCCGTTATCTGGTCTTTGGTAATTACACTGCGTGTCCGAGTATGTATTTTAATGTAATCTTTCAGGCTTTCCACATAAAGAATTTCGGTAGTTTCAATTTTGACCATTTTCTTGTTTTCATTGACAAAAATCCAGGGGTCTGTTTGCTTTTCCTGAGCTGAAACCTTGTGTCGCGATTGTTCAAATTTGTGAATGCATTTGGTAAAGCGCTGAAAAGTTACCGGCTTTACCAGGTAGTCTAAAATCTCGAGATCGAAAGCCTCAGCAGCATAGTCTTTTTTAGCCGAGCTTATTACCACCGCTGGTTTTTCGCTCAGGGTGTAAAGCCATTCAATACCCGACAAGTGAGGCATTTCAACATCCAAAAAAAGCAAATCAGGTTTGTGTTTCAACAGGCTGGCCTCAGCATCAACAGCCGAACTTAGCGTAAAAGCCAATTGCAAGCCCGGAACTTTTTCCATATAGCTTTGCAAAATACTAATGGCCAATGCATCGTCATCAATAATACCGCAAATGATACCCATTTTTTTGTTGTTTGCCGATGCAAGATACTATTTTATTTTTTTCAGATGAACCACTAAGAAAGAATTCTTAGTAAGTGGTTGTTTGGCATTAGGTATTTGTTGTTTGTCGATTTTCTGATTTTTGGAGCCGGGCTTTGCTTATTTTAGAGGATTAACAACAACTGTTTAACAACTAAACTAAGTATTTATGAAACATGTTTACCAAAGGGTATTGATGCTTGTTTTGCTTGCTTTTTTTGGACTGGCCACTTCGGCACAGCAAAAAAGCGCAATAAAGCAACAAGTATTGGATGAAAAAGGTCGTCCGACCTTAATTGAGTTTAATGTAGCTGCAAAAGCTTATGTAGCACAGCAACCGGAACAGCTCTTCCGCGATGTGTTGAATTTAAGGAGTAACGAATCGTACCGCGAAGCAAAGTCTCACCAGGACGAACTGGGTATGGTGCATCAAAAGTACCAGCAGACTTACCGTAACATTCCTGTTGAATTTGGAACCTTTACGGTTCATTCAAAAGAGGGACAGGTTTTTGCTTTAAGTGGCATTTACAAAGAAATCCAAAATGTGGATTTGGCTCCTGTTTTAACTGAAGCCGAAGCTTTGGAGAAAGCCCTTAATTATGTGGGTGCACAAAACTACATGTGGGAAGATGCAAACAATGAACAATGGCTAAAGAATGAAAAAAACAAACCTGAAGCCACCTGGTTTCCAAAAGGTGAATTGGTGATTGTTGAAAACGCTTTTGCCACAAGCAAAGAAGAGCAGGTAACTCCTTCGTATGCTTACAAGTTCGATGTTTATGCCACAAATCCGGTGAGTCGTGCTTACATTTATGTGGATGCTAAAACCGGTAAAATTGTTAATCACAATGCCATTATTAAATCGGCTGTAGCCAACGGGAATGGGGATACCCGTTACAGCGGCAACCGTAATTTTACTACCGATTCTTACAACGGCTCGTATCGCTTACGCGACTATTCCAGAGGTAATGGAATTATAACTTACGATATGAATACCGGTACCAACTACAACAGTGCTGTCGATTTTACCGATGTCAACAACAGTTGGACTTATGCTGAATATCACAATACAGCCAAAGACGATATTGCTATGGAATGCCACTGGGCTTTTCAACAAATTTACGACTACTGGCTGAACGTTCACAACCGCAACAGCTTTGACGGAAGCGGCGCTTTAATGAAAGCGTATGTGCATTTTGACGATGCTTACGATAATGCTTACTGGAATGGTTCGGTTTTCACTTTTGGTGATGGAAGCGATACTTATTTTGATGCTTTGGCCAGTTTGGACGTTTCGGCTCACGAACACGGACATGCTGTTTGTA
>JBFXEW010000001.1:0-50211 GCA_050179685.1 Salinivirgaceae bacterium | reverse complement strand
GACGATGCTTACGATAATGCTTACTGGAATGGTTCGGTTTTCACTTTTGGTGATGGAAGCGATACTTATTTTGATGCTTTGGCCAGTTTGGACGTTTCGGCTCACGAACACGGACATGCTGTTTGTACCTATACTGCCGATTTGGTTTATCAAAACGAATCGGGTGCTTTAAACGAAGCTTTCTCCGACATCTGGGGAGCTTGTGTTGAGGCTTATGCTGCTCCTGAAAAGGATATCTGGGTAATGGGCGAAGATATTGAGCGTCGCACCGGTCACGAAGGATTGCGCATACTTAGCAATCCCAATGCCGAAGGGTTGCCCGATACTTATGGAGGAACTTATTGGGCACCTTTAGCCAGCAGTCCCAGTTCATCGAACGATTACGGTGGCGTGCATACCAACAACGGACCATTCTGCTATTGGTTCTACCTGATTTCTGAAGGTGGTTCGGGAACCAACGACAACGGTGATAGTTACAGCGTTACCGGTATTGGTATTGATAAAGCTGAAAAAATTGCCTGGCGTATGGAAAGCGTTTATTTAAGCGCTTCGTCGAACTATGCCAATGCACGTACTTATGCCATCCAATCGGCTACCGATTTATATGGGGCTGCATCGAACGAAGTAATTCAGGTTACCAATGCGATGTATGCCATCGGTGTTGGCGATGCTTATGGTGGTGGAAGTACTCCTTCGTATTGTGTTTCAAAAGGAAGCAACTCCAGTTATGAGTGGATTGCCAGTGTAAAAGTGGGTACTTATACCAAAACTTCAGGTGCTGCCGGATACTCTAACTTTACTTCGGAAACAGTGGCCTTAACACCGGGTCAATCGTATGCCATTACTTTAACTCCAGGTTTTGCCAGCACTACCTATAGTGAATACTGGAAAATCTGGATCGATTACAATGGTGACATGGACTTCTCGGATGCCGGAGAATTGGTTTTTGATGCCGGAACTATGAGTAAAGCTGCCGTAAGCGGAACCATTAACATTCCATCGTCGGCCACCGGAACAACCCGGATGCGCGTAAGTATGAAATATAATGGAGCACAAACTGAATGTGAAACCTTTAGTTATGGTGAGGTTGAAGATTATACCGTTCAATTTACATCAGGCGGAGGCGATACTCAGGCACCTACTGCTCCTGGTAGTTTGACCGCGTCGTCTGTTACTCAGACAACGGTTGATTTGGTCTGGAATGCATCGACCGATAATGTGGGCGTTACCGCTTATATTGTTTATCAGGGTGCAACTGCTTTGGGCACAACCACTGCAACTTCAGCTCAGATAACCGGTTTAACTGCCGGAACAGCTTACTCCTTCTCAGTTAAAGCTCAGGATGCAGCCGGTAACCTAAGTGCTGCCAGCAATACCGTAAATGTTACTACACAAAGTGCATCGGATACTCAGGCACCTACTGTACCTGCAAGTCTGACTGCCTCTGGCGTTTCAACCACCAGTCTTACATTAAGCTGGAATGCATCTACCGATAATGTTGGAGTTACCGGATATCAGGTGTTCCAGAATGGTTCGCTGGTTAAAACAGTAAGCGGAACATCGACCAGTATGACCGGATTATCTGCTGCAACCACTTATTCTTTCTATGTTAAAGCTACTGATGCTGCCGGAAATGTATCGGGTGCCAGCAGTACCATTAATGTGACTACCCTGAGCGGAACAGTAAGTTATTGTGCGTCGAAAGGTAACAATGCAACCTACGAATGGATTGATTTGGTTCAGATTGGCGGAATTAACAATGTGTCGGCCAGCAATGGCGGTTATGCCAATAATACCGGCATGGTGGGAACTGTTGCTCTGGGAGCAAATACCATTTATTTAAGTGCCGGATTCAAAAGTTCAAGTTACACCGAGTACTGGCATGTATGGGTCGATTTGAACCATGATGGTGTATTTGGAACCGACGAACGTTTGGTTTATGGCTCATCGAGTAGTTCAGCAACCTTAAGTGCAACGTTGACCATTCCAACAACTGCTTTATTGGGTCAAACACGTATGCGGGTTACCATGAAGTACAATGCCGCAGCAACGGCTTGCGAAACCTTTAGTTATGGCGAAGTGGAAGATTATACCTTGAATATTGTTTCATCAACTTACAACGTATTGGCTTCCTCGTTTGAAGCAGCTGAAACTTTAAGTAACGATGAGTTGCATGACTTTGTGGTTTTCCCGAATCCGGTTCAAAACGATTTGAACATTTCCTTTGCCGGAATGCGCGAAGTGGTTCTTACCATTTATGATGTATCGGGACGCGTTGTACGTGCTGAACCTTTGTTTAGCCAGGACGAAACCCTTGATGTATCTGGTTTGGCCAAAGGCATCTATACCCTTATTTTAGATGATGGAAACAAACAAATTTCAACCCGGTTTATTAAACAATAGGTAATAAATAGGAATCCTGTAAAGGGATTAAAAGTAAAACAGCAGCCGGCGAAAGTTGGCTGCTGTTCTTTTATGTGTTTTGATGTTTTTTATAAACGAAGTAAGCGGTTTTGCTTAAAACAGAGGTCGAGAAACACCACTTTGGCATTGGCATTACGGGCAATGTGCATAAAAGCTTTGTCGAGTTCCTGTTGCAACAGGCCGCTGTTTGCCGGATGGATATAAGTGGAAAAGCGCTCGGCAAAACCGGTTTCGTCGGCCGATAAGCGCGCCAGTTGATTTTGTTTTTGATTCAGCACTAAATTCTCCCGAACCATGCGCAGGCTGTAAGCCAAAAAAGCTTTTTGCTTTTCGCGGCCCAGTTTTGCCACCTCGTCGACCCAGGTAATAATTTCAGGAATTTTACCGGCATAACTCAGGCGCATCATTTGTATAAAATTGTTGTAGTTCTGTTGGGTATCGACAGAGCTGTTAATATACTCTCTGGCCTGGATGTAATTGCCCTCGCTGATGCGGGCTATTTGTCGGGCTTTCTCGTCGTTTAGCTGAAAGCGATTTTTCAGGGCTACAAACAAATCGTCTTCCGAAATTCGTCCAATCTTAATTAGTTGGGTACGCGACAGGATAGTTTTTAAAATGAACTCGCTGTTTTCGGCTACCAGAAAGAACAGTGTTTTTTCAGGCGGTTCCTCAATAAGTTTTAAGAGTTTGTTTCCCGTATCGGCATTCATCTTTTCGGGATACCAGATGATCATGATTTTGTATTCGGCCTCGAACGATTTCATGCTCAGTTTGCGGATAATCTCTTTTCCTTCGTCAACCCGAATTAAGCCTTGTGCATTTTCCGTATTTAAGGCCGCCATCCATTCGGAGTAAGTTCCATAGGGTTCGTTCAGGATGAATTCGCGCCAGGTGGCAATGTGTATATCGCTAATTGCTTTCTCGTTGGTTTTTGACGAGATTACCGGGAACACAAAGTGTAAGTCGGGATGCTGGTATTTGGCCACTTTCCGGCAGGCGGGGCAGGTTCCGCAAGCATCGGTTTCGCTGCGGTTTTGGCACATAAGGTATTGGGCATAAGCCAAAGCCAGCGGCAGCGCCCCATGTCCTTCGCTCCCCAAAAAAAGCTGGGCGTGGCTTATGCGGTTCTCTTTTACCGTATTGCGCAAATGGTTGATGGTATTTTGTTGACCAATGATGTCGGCAAATAACATAGCTCTGTTTGTTTTGGTGCAAATATACGTTTTAAAAAGTAAAAGCCGGGGGGAATTAGCCCAGCGATTCAGCAAAACTTAGCACCAGCTTAAGCGATGCTTCCGGTTCTTCAATAAAGCCCATATGGCCCGAATGCTTTAGCCAATAAACCTGACTTCGGGGATTTAATGTTTGCATTTGTAATGCTGCTGCCTGTGGTATAAAACTGTCGTTTGCCCCAAAAATAAACGCTAAAGGTTTGTTCCACTTTTTTATCAAGGCCTGGCGGTCGGGGCGTTCCATCATTCCCCTTATCAGGGCACAAACTCCTTGTGGATGGTGTTGCAATGCTTTGTGAATGAGCTGTTCAATATTGGCCTGATGCACGGGTAATTCTGGTCGGGCAAAGGTACGTGGCAGGTGTTGTTCAATTACCTGCCTTAATTGTCCTTTTTCAATAAGTGATATTTCGTTTAAACGATTTTGCTTTTTCTCATCGGTATCGGCATAAACGGAACTGTGAAACACCAGCATGCCGGCCAGTTTTTCGGGATATTTTTCTGCAAAAGCCAGCATAACATAGGCGCCCATGCTGTGCCCAAGCATCAGGCATGAGTCAATTTTCAGATGTTCCAGCAGCGCATTTATAGCATCGGCCATCAATTCCATGGAATGAACCGGTGCCAGCAGTTCACTGTGGCCGTGGCCGGGAATATCGGGAATAATTACCCGGTGTTTTACAGCCAGTTGTTCTGCAAAGTTATTCCAAACTGCTTTGGTTTCGAGGTAGCCGTGCAGCAATACCAGGGGAAAACCCCCGCCACTATCGGTGTACGAAAGGTTCTTTTTATTGAAGGTAAAAGTTTTCATTGGTAGCTGTTTTGTAAGGGACTAAAGTTAGGGATTTTGGTAAAAACACCCATTTGAAAAACAGGGCTTTTTTTGACTTGTTGAATTTTGATTCATTAGTGTTCGGTTAAAAATACACAAAACTACTTTCCTTCCTTATACAAAACCTAATCAGGAGTAATGTACCATTATAAAGTTTTTTTTCGCCTCAAGCCGGCTGGGCTCTTCATTTTTGGCTTAACCCAAAAACGAAGCAAAAAAGTCAAGGCACCAAAAAATAGCATCTACATCTTTACAATCACTAAGTGCGGCCGGGCGATCTTCGAACAAGTTCTCAGCTTCCCGGTCTTACTAAGTGATTGTTTCGATTCCAAAGACTATTTTTTGGAAGCCGATTGTTATACTCAATCATATGTTTTATTAATTCAATGGTAATACTGAAAAACTAGTTTTCTCATGTAGTCAAATTATTTTCATTTATATTAAACTTGACAATAATAGTTTTAATTACAGAATGCAAGAAAATAGTTAGGTTTTGGTGCCAGTAAACAGAGGCCTGCAAGTGCTTCAAAATTTCCTGCGCAGGAAATTATTATTTCGTACGCAGCCGATAAAACTTTTCACCGCAGGAAATTTTTATCGGAAGCCTTCGGGTTTCTGATTAGTTCAAAAGCAAAAAAAGAGGCTGTCCCCAAAAGAACAGCCTCTGTAGTTATGATAATCTTTTACAGACTTAGTTTTCCATTACGGCTTCTTCGGCAGGAACCTCAGCAGCAGCTTCGGTTTTAACCAGTTTCATTTCTTCAATTAAGTTGCTGGCACCGGCAAATTTATCGATAATTAACAGCACGTAGCGAATGTCGACATTGATACATTTTTGCATGCTGTTTTCGAAGGCGATGTCGCCACTCATGGCTTCAGAGTTTCCGTCGAAAGCCAGACCGATTAACTGACCTTTGCCATTAATAACCGGACTACCAGAGTTACCACCGGTAATGTCGTTGTTTGTAGTAAAACATACGTTCATGGTTCCGTCGGGATTTCCGTATGGGCCAAAATCTTTATTCTTGTAAATCTCCTTTAGTTTTTCAGGAACATTGAATTCACGAACGTCAGGATCTTCTTTTTCCATAACTCCTTTGAGTGTGGTAAAGTGGGCATAATGCACCGCATCGGCCGGGTAATAATCGCCTACTGAACCATAAGTCAGGCGCATGGTAGAGTTGGCATCGGGCGAATACACCTGATCGGGATTCATCTCGAGTAAACCACCTACAAATAAGCGCATGCCTTCCTGCATTTTTAATCCGGCAGGTTCAACCATGGCACCAAATCCACGAAGTTGGTTGATAACGCTTGCTCCACTCATAAAAGCCAGGTCTTTGCCTAGAACTTTAGCCGAAGGTTTTGCCAAAAAGGCATCCATACGGGCTTTGTCAACAAAGATTGATTTTTTGAACAGGTCGTCTACAAATTTATCGACGTTGCCTTTGTATTTTTTATTGATAACATTGGCAATAAAATCAGGATGGTATTGGGCCGGAACATCAGCAATAAAAAGTTTTACCAATGCTTTGGTTACCTTACGGTCGGTTTCGGCATTGTAATTTTTAAAGAAGTTATCGGCAGTTTTGCTGAATTGTTTTACCTGTTTGTTAATTTGCTCGGTACTGTCGGGTGTAGCCAGTGCAGCCATCAGTCCTGATGCGCGGAAAGCAAAGATAAACGATTCGGCGCCACCAATCAGTGTTTCATACACATACTGCTGTGCATTTGAAATGGCGATGGATTCGTTTTCAGCTTCCTCGATAAGTTTCAATGCATTGCCGTATTTGGCTTTGCGGGCTTCGTTTTGATTTACCCACTGCATAAATTCAGCTTCCAGTTCTTGTTTTTGTTCAAGAACATTTAGTTGCTTTAATGCTTTGTTTTGTTCAATGGAATATTTCCAGTAGTTGGCCGAACGGGCGTGTTTTGATGCGTATTTAATACGTACTTCGGTGTCTTTATCCATGTCTTCTTTCCAGATGTCCTGTTTTAGTCCACGGATTTTAGCGCGGTTAGGATTCTGAAATTCGATGGTGTTTTTCAATTCGAACGAAGTCATGTAACGCTGTGTGCTTCCGGGGTAACCCATGATAAAAGCAAAGTCGTCCATTTTAACCCCATCGAGTGAAATGGGCAGGAAGTGTTTGGGTGAATAAGGAACGTTGTTTTCAGCGTAATCGGCAGGTTTTCCGTCGGGACCGGCATAAATACGGAAGAGGCTAAAGTCGCCGGTATGGCGTGGCCACATCCAGTTGTCGGTGTCGGAACCAAATTTTCCGATTGACTCTGGTGGTGCACCTACCAGACGAATGTCGCGGAACGTTTCGTAAACAAACAGATAGAAGAAGTTTCCTTTAAACATGCTTTCTACTTCGGCATTGTAATGACTTCCTTTGGTAGCTTCCTCGTTAATTACCCGGGCAACGCTGTCGACCAAATGATTGCGAACAGCCTGACTGGCTCCGGCAGGAATAGCAGAAAGAACTCTTTCCGATACATCTTCGACACGGATTAGGAACGATGCGGTTTTACCCGGGTTTGCCAGTTCCTGATCTTTACTCATGGCCCAGAAACCATCGGTCAGGTAATCGTGTTCTACGGTACTGTGTGCCTGAATTTCGCCATATCCGCAATGGTGGTTGGTTAATACCAGACCCTGTGCCGAAATAAGTTCACCGGTACAACTTCCGCGGTCGAGCGCAATAATGGCGTCTTTAACACTGGAATTGTTAATGCTGTAGATGTCTTCGGCAGAAAGCTGCATTCCCATCTCTGTCATGGTACCCATATTCTGGTTAATCAGAATTGGTAACCACATGCCTTCGTCTGCCTTAACAAGCAGCGATACAGACATAAAAACCCCCAAAAGGGCCGTCGTAATTTTATTCATTGCTAACTGATTTTGTGTTTGTATTTAAAATGTAAATAAATCAAAATTAATATATAGATACAATTAAATGCCGGTGTTGTTGAAATACTTTCCGGCAGATAACCATGCATTGGTCTTATAAAAAATTAAAACGTTACAGTACAGTAGCAACAAATTTATAAAATAGTGAACAATTCCCGGCTTAATGTACCTTCTTTTTGTAAGGTAAGCGATTTATGTGTGTGTTGAAAAAGCAAAATTAAATTTGTATTTTCACCAGTAAAATAGGGAATCAGGAATTAGCGGGCCCGGTTAATCAAAACACTTAAAATGAAACCGGCCTGAATATGGGTAGTTTCTTAATTAAACCTGTTTTTATTTGTTCAATTCTGTTTTTTGTACTTAGTTGAAATTGTATGAGGTTTTTGGTATTTATAGTTTGCCTTAGCGGCTTGTTTTTAGCAAACAATTATTTGCATGCCATAGATACCGAATTTGCCTTTAGGCACTTAACGCTTGATGAGGGTTTGTCGAACAGTAATGTAAACTGTATTGTCCAGGACAGCAATGGCTTTATTTGGATTGGAACCGAAAATGGTTTGAATAAATACGACGGTTACAAATTTACCCACTATTACAGCGATCCAAATCAAAAGAACAGCCTTTACAGTAACGAAATACTCACCATGTTGGTTGACTCTGAAGGTGATTTGTGGATTGGTACATTTCAGGGTTTGTTCAGGTATAATCAGAATTACGATAATTTCATACATCTCCCTGTGGATAGTATAAATCTGCTAAATGCCAACATTCCGGTATATGCCATTGTTGAAGATAGTGATGGGATTTTGTGGATTGGCACTTCAGGAAATGGTTTAATCAGGTATCATAAGCAAAAGGGAATACTTAAAACCTATTTTCATGATGCTTTAAACCCATTTTCCCTTAGCAGTAATTATATTTTCACCGTTTTTATCGATTCAAAGAACAAATTATGGATTGGCACTACCGATAATGGTCTTGAGTATTTTGACCGTTCTACCCAGCAGTTCTATAATTATAAGCCCATAAAAACCCCAAAATCGCAGCAAAATGTAAATGCCATTTTAAAGATATTTGAACTGAACGACACTACTTTTTTACTGGGGACCCGGGGCGATGGCTTGTTTCTTTTTCACACACACAAAAAAACGTTTACGCCCTATTTGTTTAAGACATCGGCCAAGGAGACCATTCGAGTTAATGAAATTTACGGGATATATCGCGACAGCAATCAGCGTTTGTGGGTGTCGTCGCATGGCAAGGGGCTTTTCTATTTCGAGAACCAAAATATTTATTTGCACCTGGAACACGAGCCGGGAGAAAAAGGCAGTTTATTAAACAACAACGTTCGTACAATTTTTGAAGATCGCCAGGGAAACCTTTGGTTTGTATCGTATCAGGGCGGAATAAACATACTTCCAAAGGTGCATAAGCGTTTTGTTTCCTTTAATCTTTCTGATGCAGGAGCCGAATATACAAGCAATATTGTAACCTCGATGGTAAGCGACCAGGCGGGAAACGTTTGGGTTGGAACCGATGGAGGCGGGCTTAAATATGTTGACCGCCAAAACAAAAGTGTTAGCCATTTTTATCCGGGTTCAAATGTAAGTGATTTCATTCCCGATCGGGTTGTTATGAGTTTAATGCTTGAAGATGAAAAAAATTTATGGATTGGCAGCTACCTGGGCGGACTATCGGTTTTTGATCTGGAAACCCGCAAATTTAAAAACTATAAGAATAACGAAAATCCGGATGCCCTGAGTTGTAACTTTGTTTCGTGTATTCTTAAAAGTACTAAAGGAGAGGTGTGGATTGCAACAAACGGGGGTGGTTTAAATAAGTATGTTAAAGAAACCGACAGTTTTAAATCGTACTCCATGTATGACACAACAGATGAAAACCGACTGATTAATAATTATGTAAACACACTGACAGAGGACAATAACGGGCGAATTTGGATAGGAACTTTTTGGGGTTTGAGTGTTTTTGATCCGCAAAATGGGTTGTTTATAAATTATTTAGGGAGTGAGAACCTGCCGGGAAGTTTGAGTAACAATACCATTTACAGTATTAAAATAACTTCAAAAAACGAAATCTGGTTGGGAACCCGCAACGGGCTAAATAAATTTATGCCATCAAGCAATAAATTTCAATCGTTTAATCTTTCTGAAGGCCTACCCGGAAATGTAGTTTACAGTATTGAAGAAGACGAAAAGGGTAATCTTTGGTTAACCACCAATAACGGGCTGTGTAACTTTAATCCCAATACTTTTGAAACGCATAATTATTATGAAAGCGATGGGCTTCTAAGCAATGAGTTTTTTCGTCTGGCCACGCATCAATCGGTTGACGGAGAAATTTTTCTGGGAAGTTTAAAAGGCATGGTGTCGTTCAAACCCGATGCTATTGAAGAAAACTATCCCATTCCCAAAGCAATGATAACGCAATTCAAAATTTTTGATCAGGAAATTAAGCCGGGAATTCGAATAAAAAACGATGCCATACTGAATAAGCCGGTATTTCTTTCCGACACCATCGTGCTTAAACACAAATACAACAGTTTTGCTTTTGAATTTGCTGCTCTTGATTTTACTTTGCCCGAAAAAAACAGGTATCGTTGCATGATGGAAGGTTTTGACC
The DNA here is from genome assembly GCA_050179685.1 of Salinivirgaceae bacterium. Lineage (GTDB taxonomy): Bacteria > Bacteroidota > Bacteroidia > Bacteroidales > SZUA-534 > GWE2-40-63. The sequence continues at coordinate 40,166 of JBFXEW010000001.1, read as the reverse complement.
AGGATTGGCGAAACATGTCGTACGATCAGCGTTTTGTTACCTATACCAATCTGGATGCCGGAACCTACACTTTTAAAGTTAAAGCATCGAGTATCGACCACGAGTGGGACCAACGAACCACCAATATTACCTTAATAATTAAACCACCCCTTTACCGTACCTGGTGGGCATACTCCCTTTACTATTTATTTTTGGTGGGTATAATAGCCTTGTTTTGGTGGATGTCGATAAACCGGGTAAAACTTAAGAACCAGGTAAAACTCGAATTGCTCGAAAAAGATAAAGAGAATGAACTTACTCAGGCCAAATTGAGGTTTTTTACAAATATCTCGCATGAGTTTCGAACCCCCATTACTCTAATTATTGGGCCCATGGAGCGCATGCTTTCCGACGCATCGATAAATAAAAAATACGGAAAGTCGCTTACCATGATGTTTAAAAATGCCAATCGACTGCTTCGTTTAGTGAATCAGCTGATGGATTTACGCAAAAGCGAAGGTGGAAATATGCGTTTGAGGGTTGAGCGGCTCGACCTGATTAAGTTTGTCGAAGACATTCATTATAATTTTAAAGAGTTTGCACAGCAAAAGAAAATTCATTTTCAGTTATTTACCGATGTTCCTGAATTGTTTATGTGGTTCGATCCTGATAAGCTTGATAAAATTCTGTTTAATTTATTATCCAATGCATTTAAATTCAGTGCTCAAAATGGCGAGGTAAGTATTTTTATCTGTATCGAAGATAAAAAGCAGGGGCCGTTTGTTCGGATTGGGGTTGAGGATCATGGAAAAGGTATTCCTGAAAAGGATAAGGAACGAATTTTTGAACGTTTTTTTCAGACCAGTAATTCAGGGCCCTTTGATACTGCGGGTTCAGGCGTGGGTTTGTCGCTAACACGCAGCCTGGTGGAACTGCATCATGGTGAAATTAACTTTGAATCAACAGAGCATAAAGGAACCCTCTTTAATGTATTGCTCCCTTTAGACGAAACAGTTTATTCAGATGAGGAAAAATCTGCTGCCGACCAAAACGGCTCAGCAGCATTTATTCATAATCTGCCCTTAATTTCAGGTGAAGATTTGACAAAAGATGAGCCACAACCAGATGAAATTACCTCCAGGGAATATTCAATTTTAATTGTTGAGGATAACTACGACCTGCGAAATTACATTGCCGACGAATTATCGGACCATTACCAGGTTTTTAAAGCCGAAAACGGTCGCGAAGGTTTGAAAAAAGCAATTGCTGAAATGCCCGATTTAATTATAGCCGATGTTATGATGCCGGAGATGGACGGCCTGGAACTTTGTGCCAAAATTAAAACCAACCTGGTTACCAATCACATTCCGGTAATTCTTTTAACCGCACGAACTTCAATAGAGCAGCGTATTGAGGGAATTGAACACGGAGCCGATTCTTACATTCCCAAACCTTTTCATCCCAGCCATTTAAGAGCCCGGATAAAAAAACTGATAGAATTGCGTGAGGTACTTAAGTACAAGTTCTCGGCACATTTTGAATCGAAGGATTCACCCTCATTGGAAGTGGAAGATTTATTTCTGAAGAAAATTACCGATATGATTATGAAGAATATTGATGATTCGGAATTAAACATTGAATCGTTGAGCCGTGATATTGGAATAAGTCGGGGGCATCTTTACCGAAAAATTAAACTATTGACCGGAAAAAGTCCCAGTGAGTTTGTACGTTTGGTCCGTTTGAACGAAGCCGCCCGGTTGTTGGTTCAAAACAATAAATCGGTTTCTGAAGTAAGTTACCAGGTAGGTTTTAATTCCCCCTCGTATTTTACCATTTGTTTTAAAGAGCATTTTGAAGTGTCTCCTTCGGAGTTTGCCGAACGATCGAAATTAAACAGAAAGTAATTATTAATAAAAGCGAATTCAGCATTTTAGAAACTTTGATTGATGAGCTGTATGGTTTTTGCCAGGCCTTCGTCGGTTTTTAATCGAGTTTTATGGTGTTTTAAAACCTTCTTTACCTGTTCCTGTTGTTCGGCAGAGAAGCCTGAGATTAAATCTTTTTTATGTCGGTTGAATTTGCTTAGTTCATTCTTACCAATTTTCAGATAATACTGATGTTTTTGTACAAACTTATCGGAGCCTTTAACCAAAACAACTTTTCGGTGGCAATAAACCGATACATACCCCCGGGCAATTTCCTGCAGCAGTAAATGCTGATTTTGAAATGCGCTGGAATCAACATGCCGGATAAAAACCAGAGAATCAGAAAAGTCGGATTTGTTCAGAACTACTTTTTTAATGGTTCCTTTTATAATTTGTCCGGTTTTATAATCCGTTTCGCGTAACCAAAGCATTTCATCTTTCCATCCGTTATAGCGTAAACGAACCTGGCTGGTTTTCTTACCATTAACAAAATATACAGTACCTAATGTCCAGTCGTTAAAAAACTGCTCTTTCTTTAAGGGATATTCGTTAATGTAATAAGTAGCTGCAATAAGCTGTTCGTTAGCTATTTTAGCTGCATTAGAGTATGTTAGCTCAGAGTTTTGTTGTGCCCGCAAGGCTGAACTTGACAGGATTAAGGTAAGTATCAGAAAAAGACTTCTATTTATAATGAATCGCATGGTGAATTAGTTTAACTCTAGCAAAAATTGTTCATCAATAAGGGTTTCATTGCTGATACCGGTAATTCGGAGCCGATAATTTTTACCAATATCTATTTTATTAAGTTTAATTTCAAAAGGCTTGTTTTTGTTAAGGATTACTGCATCGTTCCAGTAAATATCGGGTAATACCAGGGGTGATGTGGTATTGTTTTGGTTTGCAGGTAAAAACCGGGACTCGTAAAAACTATTGTCAAAAACAGCAAAAGCGGTGTTGAGGTTTTCGAACGACGCATCAACTTTATTGGTATAAATTGCCAATATGCCATGGTAAGTATTTTCGCCCCAAAGGGTTATGGCATTGAAAACATCGATGCGTTCAATGTTTTTCGACGAAAGTTCAGCAAGAGCGTGTAAGTTAAAAAATGGGTGACCGTTAACGCAAACCAACACCTGATTGTAATATACCTGCTGATTATCGAGCACCATACCAAGTTCGTAGCTGTTGTTCGTTTTCTTAAACCGCAGGGTTGGAACAATATTCTCAGCTATTTCAATAAAATTGTTCAGTAATTCATATTCGTTTGGGAAAATGCTGTAACGAGGCCGATGGAAAAAGTTTTCATTGGCAGAATCGGGTTTCTCAATTGGTTTTATTTGATTTAACGGGGTGAATATCCGCTGCACCAATTCGCGCTTTTGCAGGGCCAGTGTATAATTTATCTGAGCAGTGTTTGCGGGTAAAGAATCGGTATCAGCTTGAGCAAGGTTAATACTTTTTTTATCAAGAGTTAAAACAGCAGCTTGGTTTTTTACTGGTTCCGCCTGAATTAGTACCTGACGATTATTGTATGTTGAATCGAAAACAAACCAAAACCGGCCCAGACTGTCGGTAGTCGCATAACGAAAATGAACCCACTTACTGCTTAACGATGCATAAACTGTATGGTTTTTTATGGGGTTACCCAGTGTATCACTGACTTTTCCCGTGACTAAGGAAAAATCTCTTTCGGGAATATACTTTTCAGGTGTTTGGTTTGTTTCGGTTATTGATGTTGTTACGTCCAGCAACGAGTCGAAAGGGGTAATTTCGGTGATTGAAACCGTAAGAGAAGGTAAATTTATGTTTGATTTTGATTCAATCTTCACGTGGGTTGTTTGCTGTAAAGAATCATTATCTATCCACAGTTTGAAAAGCTTTTTTTCAGCAGCCGATGCATCAAACGATCGATTGGTTTTGCTTGTTGTAAAATTGCTAATCGGATCGCTTGCAATATCCTGAATCAGTAGTTTTGTTACAAACGAATTTTTACGCGATGTGTTGGTGAAAATCTTTAAAGTATAGATTCCGGGAGTTAGGTTTTCGGGTATTCTGTAAGTGCCTGCCAACCCCTTGTTTGTGGCCCAACTTTTCCAGTTCAATAAGGTTTTGTTTTTAGAGTTTACAAGCTCAAAGTAAACCACTGTTTTTTTATTATCCATGGGTTGACTCGTAGTTAAGTATACTTTATAATTAAGAAGCGAACCGGTAATTAATACTTTTTTATTAAGATGGACCCAAACTTTTTCGTTCGGATGAGGAGCGGCAAACAACAACTGACTAAAAAACATCAGTAAAATGATGGTTGCAATAAGCCGGGCTGGGAAGAATAAAATTTTCATGGTTCCGAGACTAAAAATTAGATGAATCTGTTTTACCTGCATTGTGCAGGGTTGAATCGATAAATACGGTGTCAACCCGGTACTGGTTTACATAGCTTCCACCATGGAAAACGGTATCCTGAAAAAAACGACCCTGATAAGAGCGGTATCCAAAGCTTTCGTGAACATAAACTGCATAATACCTTCGGCTTACCGATACTACGTCGAATAAACCCAAAACGGGTTGTTCCGGCTGGTTTGGTGAAAACATATTTCCGGTTAATTGTTCCGGAATCGGGTCATAAATGCGCTGAGCCGCTTCCCATTGTTCCAGTGCATTGGAATAATAGTCGAACGATGTTTTTGAAGTAGTTATTAAATCGACCGGAAAAACCCATTGCACAAAAGTATTGCTGGTATACAGTTTAAAATTAATACACTCCTGGTCGGCTGGCAGAAAAACCGTTGAAAGCGTTAAATCGGCGGTAGAATAATTAATTTGGGCATCGAGTGAGCCAATTATTGGAAATTCGCTGTTGCTAAATCCTTCAATAATATCAAAAAGAGTGTCGTAGCGTATTTGGTAGTTATAGTCGTAAACCGGGCCCTCAACGGTATACATTCGTGAGTTGTTTTTCCATTTTTGTGAATGAACGTAATAATCACCTTTAGTGCGGTAATAGGCATTGGGCTGCAAGGGCTGGTTAACCCTCAGATGAACAAAAATTCCCTGCTGAACTACTTCGCTGTAGTTTCCCTGTTGGTCTTTTACTAAGCTAATGTGATTATTAAAATCATAAAAAACGGTATTAATTCCGATGGTATCGGGCATTGGGGTTTTTTCCGATTCAAGCAGGGTTCCATCGGGAAGTAGAACCTCAATTTGGTAACTTTTGCCCGACTGAGGAATAAAATCCTCCGTTAATTGGTAATTTCCGCTTGAGATTTCATTTAATGTGATACGCAGGTTACTGTCTTCAATAAGGGTTACCTGTGCTCCTGAAATTTTTGTGATGCCCCTTGATGAGTAAGGTTTTGCATAATAAAGCTCAAAACTTTGTAAACCATTTAAACTATTCAAAATTCCATTAACAACGGGGATTTGTTTATCAGCAGCTAAATCTTCATTTTCATAGGGTGCCTGGCACTGGTACAAAAACAGAAAAGAAGATTGCGCAACTATTATAACCAGAAGCTTTAAGAGGTTTTTCGTACGCTGTAAAGTGAGTGTCTTCATTGGTTTATTTATGCCAGGGGTTAAAAAATAAAATTGTAAGTTATTGTTGGAAAGGGTACACCAATTAAATACATTTTATACAAACTAAAAACCTGGTAATTGTTTTCAGGCGTTGGGGTATCTTTCTTATAAACAATTGAATAAGCATTTTTTCGGGCATATACATTCAGAACTGAGAATGTCCAGCTGCCTTTCCATTTTTTCTTTTTTTTCAGACTTTCATCAATGCTCATCGAAACATCCAATCGGTGGTAATCGGGCAAGCGGTATTTATTCCGATCCGAAAAATATACCAGTTCTTTATTTCCCAAGCTATACGTATATTCCGGAAGTGTTACCGGTCTTCCGGTGGCATATGAAAAATTAAGTCCAAACCGAAGCCTGCGATTGATTTTATAGTTAAGGTTTAAATTTAAATCGTGGGGAATATCGAATTGCGAAGGATAGGTTTTATTGTTATTTATTTGTTCCTGAAAACTATTTCCATCGGTCGAACGCAAAGCTCGTGAGTAGGTATATGCCATTGTTCCATAAAGGTCTCCCGACGATTTCTTTAGCATGATTTCTAAACCGTAGTTTTTTCCCTGAGCGTGCAGTAGTTCTGAAGTAACCTGATTGTTGAGTTTTAATACCGCTCCATTTTTATAATCGCTCAGGTGCTGTAACTTTTTGTAATATATTTCAACTGAAAATTCAACGATATTGTGGTTGAAGTTATGATAATATCCCAGTGCCAGTTGGTCAGCTATTACCGGTTTTAAATCGGGGCCAGCCAGTTTCCATACATCATCGGGTGTACTTATCGAGGTGTACGAAAGTAAGGTTAGAAATTGTTGGTTTCGGTTAAAACTGGCTTTTACCGAATTGTTTTCTGTTAATTGATATTTAAACGAGGCCCGAGGTTCAAATCCCTGATAACTATACAATTCTTTGTTTGATGAAGCTTGCAGGTACTGATAGAAAGTAAAGCGCAAACCAAGTTGAAATGTTATGGACGGGCTAAAAGCAATGGCATCATTAATAAAAGCTGAAAATTCGTGACCTAACTCTGGCCGCGTAGTAAAAGGTTCAATCTGGGCTTCCCCAATAGGCGTTCTTTCTCCTGGATTAATTTGGTATTGAATCCCCTGCATTCCCAGTGTCAGATTTTGGTTGTAAAAGCCACTGTATTCTGCTTTAATTTTTCCGCTTAAATAATTAATATCCGATTGTATTTGATGCGAAAAAAGTTCTGTTTCATAATTTTTGTTTGTTACTGCATAGTTACTGTAGGCCATATTTACAGCAGTGTTTAGATTCGGACCAAAAACATGTTGCCAGTTGGCCGAAAGCAACTTATTACCGTATTGGTACGATTGAATGTTTGCATAAGCAAATTTATCGCGGCTGTAGTAGGCAAAAAGCGTAATGGGGTTATTTTTTAAATTAAAGGTAAGTACAGCATTTAAGTCGGTGAATGAAGCCGCGCTGTTTTGTAGGTAATAATCGGGCATTTTTGTTAAAAGCCAGTCGGAATAGCTGGCTCGTCCTCCCAGTTTAAGCGATACTTTATTCTTAAACAATGGTGTTTCGGCCAGTAATCGGCTGCTGTATATGCCAATTCCTCCTTTGGCCGAAGCTTTGGTAATGTTAGATCCATTAAAATTAATGTCCATAACCGACGAAACCCGCTCACCATAGTTCGATGGGATATGACCTTTATACAGCGTAACATTGGTTACCGCGTCGGGATTTACCGCCGACAAAAGCCCCATTACATGCGAGGTATTAAAAAGCGGTGCGTTTTCGAGCAAATACAGGTTTTGATCTTCACCTCCACCCCGAACATTGATGCCCGAACCAAATTCACCGGCGGTTTTTACACCCGGCATGGTGGTAAAACTTTTTATTATATCGCGTTCGCCAATAAGCGATGGTAATTGCTTTATATCTTTAGCATTCATCTCAACAATACTCATTTGGTCGCGACTTACGTTTTTATTGAGCTTGTCTGAGAGTATCGTAACTTCGCCAAGAGCATGTGTTTCTTCGAACAATTCCAGGTTGAGTTTTCCGGGTCCCAAAACTTTAATGGTGGTAAGCTGGCTTTCGAATCCCACACTCGAAGTTTTAATCTGGTAAGTTCCTGCAGGTAATTCCAAAGCATATTTGCCGGTATAACCCGAAACTCCATATTCGGGCGAGTTTAAAACCTGTATGGTAGCTCCAACCAACGATTCGCCAGAGGCTCCGTCTGTCACTAATCCTGTAATCCGGTTTGTTTTATACTTTCCTATATCGCTGGCATCTCCAATAATTATATAATTTATGTAATCATCTTCGGAATAGGTTCCGCCAAGTCGGTTTAATTCTTTCAAATGTTGGGCAACCAATTCGCGCGGAACCACATAATAAACCTGGTTTATTTCAATGGGTAGCAACGGGGTTTTATCAAGAATTTTGTCGAGAACAATATACAGCGGCATGTCTTTAAAGTTTCCGGTACAATTAATGTCCTGGGTCCAGGACTCTTTGAAATAAATTTGATGCTGAGTTTGATCCGACAATTCTATTAATACGCTGGCTAAGGGAGTATCTTTAAAAGATGCGGTTACGCGCCCGGGTGTTTTATCCTGAGCATGCAGGTTTGTGCATGCCATACAGAGCAGAATAAAAGAATAACCAAGAATTATTATGTTTTTCATTTTTTAACAACTGAGAAAAAACCAATTAGCGTAAATTGGTTTTGCGATGCAGTAAAATAACGAATTGCCTGGCCAGAGCAGTTATAGAAATGTATCAAAAAACCCTTGTTTTTTATAACTGTTGTCACATTTTGTTTCCGGCTGCATCAAATTCTGAAAGATTCCGAAATAGAATTCTTATTATTCGCTGTGTTTCCTCTTTGCCGTCCTCAATAAGTTAAAGCTCTTACCTAAATATTTTATGCAGTCATAAATTTCTTTTAAAAACCGGACTTCTTTGTTGTCGATTAACATGCATTTAATCAGAACGATAGGCTTTTTAATGTTACCAAAGTAAAAAGGGTTGGTTACATAATTTAAAGCTATGGTACATAGCTAAACGATTTGGATACATAGTTGAAACGGGCTACAGGTACTTGTTTGTAGTTTTGGTTGTGCAATTATGTAATTTTTTTTCATGATTAGATGTTTAGGTTTAGTAGTGGTTTTGGCTTTAGCTGGTTTATTGCAGGCCTGTAATAATGAATCAAATTTTGGTTCGCAGGTACGTCATAGCGATAAATCAGCTTCGCCAGAATCGTTGGCTTTGTTTGCAAAACTCGAGTTGCTTAGCCAAAAAGGAAGTATGCTGGGGCATCAGGATGCCTTAGCTTATGGCATTGGCTGGGTAGGATCTGATTTTCGATCAGATATAAACGATGTTTGTGGCGACTTTCCGGCTGTTTTTGGTTGGGATTTAGGACATATTGGCGATTCGGCAAATATCGACGGCGTGTCGTTTCAGCAAATGCTAAACTGGGCAAAAGTTGTTCATCAAAAAGGAGGAATCAACACTTATAGCTGGCACACCCGTAATTTGCATACCGGTGAAGGTTCGTGGGATTTGCAGACAAACATTCCAGATCTGCTTCCTGGCGGAGAAAAGCATGATTTATTTTTACAAAAGCTGGATCAACTGGCTGATTTTTTTAATGCATTAATCGACACTGAGGGCAAATTAATTCCGGTGGTTTTTCGTCCGTATCACGAAATGAATGGTCACTGGTTTTGGTGGGGAACAAAAACTTGCACGGCCGAGGAATATAAAAATCTTTTTCGTTTTACCGTCGATTATTTCAGAGAAAAGAAACAAATGCATCAGTTATTATATAGCTACTCGCCCGATGTATACGAAACAGCAACTGAATATCTTGAATTTTATCCCGGCGATGACTACGTTGACATTCTTGGTGTTGACGATTATAAGGGGATTAAAAGTCGTGAAACTTTGGATAAAACAATCAATCGCCTATCCATAATTTCAAAACTGGCCTCCGAAAAAAATAAACTTTATACGTTATCAGAAACCGGATTTGAGACTTTGTCAGACAGCCTGTGGTTTACTGAAGTATTATTGCCCGTAATTGCCGACAGCGAATTACAAATAAAACCATTGTGGGTGTTGCTTTGGCGTAACGCCCGAACCGATCATTTTTATGCTCCCTATCCCGGACATTCCAGTGCCCCTGATTTTATAGCCTTTAAAAATAATCCTTTAACCTTGTTTTTAAACGATATTCAATAAATAATTTATGAGATTAACATCATTCGATATAACCATTATTGCCATTTATTTGCTCTCGACAATAGTTATTGGTTTGGTTTTAAAAAAGCGCGCTCAAAAAGACAAAACAGCCTACATGTTGGGCGGGAACAAGCTTCCCTGGTACATGCTGGGTTTGTCGAACGCATCGGGAATGTTCGATATTTCGGGAACCATGTGGCTGGTAACTTTAGCTTTTGTTTATGGTTTAAAAAGTATATGGATTCCCTGGTTGTGGCCCGTTTTTAACCAGGTGTTTCTAATGGTATTTTTGTCCATCTGGTTGCGCCGTTCAAATGCAACTACGGGTGCCGAATGGATGACAACCCGTTTTGGTAAAGGAAAAGACGGGAAACTCTCACACGGAATAGTTGTGGTTTTTGCTTTAATAAGTTGTCTGGGATTTTTAGCTTACGGATTTATTGGACTGGGCAAATTTGTACAGATATTTATTCCCTGGGAATTGTTTGCAGGCTACATTCCTTTTGAAGTTCCTGAAACCTATATTCCTCATATTTACGGAATAGTTTTCACTCTTTTTGCTATGTTCTATGCCATTTTAGGCGGAATGACCAGCATTGTTTGGGCCGATGTGGTTCAATATTTAATTATGACCATTTCGGCAGTGGTGATTGGAGTAATTGCCATGAAGGCCTTGGAATTTGAAGCGCTAAATGTTCCTGAGGGTTGGATGAGTCCATTTTTTGGAGCTAAACTAAATATGGATTGGTCAGGAATTATCGACGAGGTAAATGTAAAAATTGCCAGCGACGGTTATTCTTTGTTCAGCATCTTTTTTAGCATGATGCTTTTTAAAGGGATTTTAGTCAGTGCTGCGGGTCCGGCACCAAATTATGACATGCAAAAAATCCTTTCTACCCGCTCACCGCGCGATGCCGCAAAAATGTCGGGGTTTGTTTCGGTGGTTTTAATGCCAGCCCGTTATTTTATGATTGCCGGATTTGCTGTTTTGGCTATTCTGTATTACGACAAGTTAAATCTTTTGGTAGGAGGACGTATCGATTTTGAACAGATTTTGCCTTCAGCCATTAATCAGTTTGTTCCTGTCGGATTTATGGGCCTTTTATTGGCCGGATTGCTGGCGGCATTTATGTCTACTTTTGCCGGAACGCTAAATGCAGCTCAGGCTTATATTGTTAACGATATTTATCTGAAATACCTTAAACCCGAGGCTACGAACAAGCAGGTTAACCGCACCAATTATCTTACTGGAATTCTTGTGGTGGCTGTAAGTATTGTGTTTGGGGTTTTTGCACTCGACGTAAATTCCATTCTGCAATGGATAGTGTCGGCCCTTTTTGGAAGTTATGTGGCATCGAACATGCTTAAATGGTATTGGTGGCGATTCAACGGAACCGGGTTTTTTGTAGGCATGCTTGCCGGTATTATTCCTGCACTTATTTTCCCTTTAATTTTTACACAAACACTCGATCTCTATTATTTTCCGCTGATTCTACTTATTTCAGTCGCTGGTTGTGTTATAGGAACCTATATGGCGCCTGCAACAGACGAGGAAACATTGAAAAAGTTCTATAAAAATGTTCGCCCCTGGGGGTTTTGGAAACCCATTCACGATAAAGTGCAAGCTGAAAATCCCGGATTTAAACGGAACGAGAATTTTTGGCGCGACATGTTTAATGTGGGAATTGGTACAATAGCACAAACTGCATTGGTGATTTTCCCCATCTATATCGTCTTGCGTCAATCCTTACCCCTGATTATTTCTATTGCAATAATTCTGATTTGTGGTTTTATAATGAAAAAAACATGGTGGGATAAATTGCCCGCTGAAAATGATGTAACAATCTAAATGAAAAGAATATACCTATATATAACCGGACTTCTTTTTTTTGCAGCGATACTGCTTTTCTTTTCGTTGGATAATATCAAAGGAGCTAAGCCAAATGTTCTTATTGTATTTACCGACGATCAGGGATATGGTGATGTGGGTTTTAATGGAAATCAGATGATTCAGACTCCCGCGCTTGATTCATTGGCAAGAAACGGAGTTGTTATTGATAGGTTTTATGTATCGCCAATTGGCTCCAAAAGCCTTGCCAGTTTGCTTACCGGAAAATACCAGATAGTGCCCGATGGTTTGTTAACAGAGCAGCTAAACCAGGGAGTATCATCAAAAGAACTAAATATGGCTGAGTGGTTGAAAAACTACGGTTACAGCACAGCCTATTTTGGAAAATGGCAAAATAGTTATAATAAAAACAAAAATCCTCGTGAGCAGGGATTTGATTATTTCTTTGGTTTTAATGGAAAAACAAGTAGTCATTTTGATGTGAACCTCGAATACAATGGGATTCCCGCTCAAAGTCGGGGATACATAAGTGATGTACTTACCGATTCAACATTGGCCTTTATTCAGCGAAATAAACAACAGCCTTTTTTGACTTTTGTAGCATTTAGTACTCCCCATGAACCGTATCAGGTTCCTGATTTTTATTACCAAAAATACAAAGCACTTTCTTTAGATCACCATACTTCTACCATTTATGGAATGTGTGAGAATATTGATTTCAATTTTAACCGGATTATCCATCTTTTGGAGAATCTTGACCTCATAGAAAATACCATTGTTGTTTTTTTGAGCGATAATGGTCCTGCTTATTTGCGCTATAATGCCGGTTTAAAAGGAAGGAAAGCCGAAGTCAACGAGGGCGGTATGCGGTCTCCGTTTATTCTGTCGTTTCCCAATGGAAGCCTGACGAATCGGACCATTTATAATAAGAGTGCAGCTCATATCGATTTATTGCCAACAATACTGCAATTGGCTAATGTTCCTTTTCGGGAAGCGGAATTTGATGGAATAAGCCTGGTTCCATGGTTAAAGGACAGCAAAAAAGAGTTTCCCAATCGACATTTGTTTGAATATGTGGAAAACAAAGCTTCAGGTTCAAGTTGGGGAGCTGTACGTTCTGACAGTTTTCTGTTGATAATAAATAATCAGAACCACCAGTTTTATAATATAATTTCAGATAAATACCAGCGAAAGAACACCATTGACAGCTATCAGGCTGAAGCTCATCGATTATTTGAAAACTATAATCAATGGCTGTCAAAAGCTGGTATAACCCGGAATCATTCAGATGCCATAAAAATCGGGGCCAAACATTCAACCCAGGTTAAGTTAGTAGTTGACGGGGCATTTTGGGAGAAAAGAATGTTGTCGGACGAAGATTCGGAAAACCGAGCTGCAAAAATAAAAACTTCAGACGATTCCGTTTATTGGGTATTAGCGGTTCAAAACGATGGCAATTATGAAGTGTCGGTTAGGTGTAATTGCCCAACTAATCCAACGGTTTCAAATTATGAACTTTCAATAGGTAACAGCAACTTGCAATTCAAGTTGGAGAGCGAAAACCTTTCAGATTTAGCGGATACAAATAGCGACAAAAAAAACATGGAGGCTGAATCTATTAACAAGAAGGTTTATAAAGCCGGGCAGCTTAATTTAAAAAAAGGAATTAATGATTTGGTTTTAAAAATGGAAAGAGATTCAGCATCAACAATTGAAATTATTGAGGTGGAATTAAATTTAATAAGTGTAAAATAAACATTAAAAATAAATATCAACCTTAGTGAATAGCCTAAAAGTTGATTTATAATTAAGTCAGAACATATTTTTGAGATGAAATTTATAAAAAAAGAGTAGAAAAACTTGTAAAAAATACTTAATGTGTTAAAAATACACTAAATATTTTGTAATTTTAAAATTCAAATATTACCAATGAAAATTGACTTTACTAAGCGGCTGTCGAAACTGGAAAAAGAACACAGGAAATTGCTTAATCGGAAAAACAAAAAAGTAAAAACCGATTACAATGGGATTTTCTTCCGGTATAGACATCCGGTGCTAACAAATGCTCATGCACCCCTAACCTGGAGGTTTGATCTGAATTCACAGTCGAATCCTTTTTTAATGGAGCGCATTGGCATTAATGCAGCTTTCAACGCAGGAGCTATAAAGCTGAACGGAAAGTATCTGGTTGTAGCCCGCGTTGAGGGTAACGACAGAAAATCATTTTTTGCTGTGGCTGAAAGTCCCAATGGTATCGATAATTTCAAATTTTGGGATTATCCCATACTAATGCCAGAAACCAGTGAGCCAGATACCAATGTTTATGATATGCGGGTAGTTCAACACGAAGATGGCTGGATTTACGGGCTGTTTTGCACCGAACGTAAAGATCCGAGCGCACCTAAGGGTGACACATCTTCGGCTGTAGCTCAATGTGGAATTGCCCGTACCAAAGACATGAAAAATTGGGAACGTTTGCCCGATTTAATAACGTATTCAGGTCAACAAAGGAATGTGGTTTTACACCCTGAATTTGTAAACGGCAAGTACGCGCTTTATACCCGCCCACAGGATGGATTTATTGATACCGGATTGGGTGGAGGCATTGGCTTTGGATTAACCGACTCCATGATAAAGGCAGAAGTAAAGAATGAAATCATTCTCGATTACAAAACTTATCATACAGTTTACGAAGTTAAAAACGGATTGGGACCTGCTCCAATTAAAACCGCAAAAGGTTGGTTGCATTTGGCACACGGAGTTAGAAATACCGCAGCAGGATTACGCTACGTGCTTTATATGTTTATGACCGATTTGAATGATATAACCAAAATTACCTACAAACCCGGTGGACATTTCATTGCCCCGAAAGGCGATGAACGCATTGGTGATGTTTCGAATGTTGTTTTTTCGAACGGCTGGATTTGCGACGATGATGGAATAGTTTATATCTATTATGCATCATCCGATACCCGACTGCATGTGGCAACTTCGTCAATCAATCAACTAGTTGATTACTGCATGAACACCCCGGCCGACCAATTTCGGAGTGTTGCATCGGTAAATACTATTATTGAGCTGATAAATAAAAACTTAAACAACAATTAATAACTGTTTTATGAAAAATTCTACACCTATAAAACTTGTGCAGATGCTCATCATACTCATGTTTCCTTTGGGAATTCTGGCACAAAATGCCAGTATCACGGGTAAAATTACCGATTCAAAAGGGGAACCACTGATTGGAGTGAACATTTTAATTAAAGGCACAACTCAGGGAACCGTTTCCGATTTGGATGGAAACTATTCCATAAGCAACCTGCCCAACGAAAGAGTGGAGTTGGTAGCCAGCTTTATTGGTTTTAATAACGAAACCAGGTTGGTCGATTTAACCAACAGCAAAACCATGGTGGTAAACTTCACCATGAAAGAAGATATTGCAGAACTTTCTGAAGTAGTGGTAATTGGTTATGGAACACAAAAGAAATCTGATCTAACCAGTTCAATTGCCTCGGTATCTGCTGCCGATTTGGAACAAGCCCGGGCTGCAAACATTTCAGAAGCCTTGCAAGGGCGTGCAGCTGGTGTTCACGTTTCCCAAAATACCGGAGCTCCGGGTGCAAACGTTAGTATTAAGATAAGAGGTGTAACGTCAATAAACGGTACCGATCCGCTTTGGGTGGTCGATGGAGTGGTTACCGATCCCAATACGGTAAACGCTTCGGATATTGAATCGATGGAAATTTTAAAAGATGCTTCATCGGCATCTATTTATGGATCTAATGCGGCCAGTGGTGTAGTTTTGGTTACTACCAAAAAAGGAAAACCCGGCGATACCAAAGTAACCTTTAATTCTTATATGGGTTGGCAAAATATTACCAAAACTATTGATGTAGCCAATGGGGTCGATTTTGCCAATATGTATCACGAATACCAGGTGTTAGCCAATGCTCCGGCACGCAGGTACTTAAGCCTGGAGCCTGACACCTTTCAAACATACAATTATCAGGATATGATTTTTAGGGAAGCCATGATGCAGAATTATGATATAGGTGTGTCAGGGGGCAATGAAAAGTCAACGTTTTATATGGGTATAGGTTACCTTAATCAGGAAGGAATTCTAAAAAGTACCGATTACAATAAAATAACGGTTCGAATGAATGGCGAACACAAGGCCAATAAATGGTTAACCGTTGGATTAAATTCGTCTTATTCAAGACAGGAAACAAATGGTTTTGAAGAATGGGAATTAAAAAATGAATATGCTAACCCCATTTTACAGGCTTTAGCCTATCATTCGTTTGTGGCTCCCTATGGAACAAAAGAAACCGATTCGGAATATGATAAGGGATGGTCGTACACACCGCTTGGAAATACACAAAACCCTTTGTCGACCATTAGTATGAAGAATCGTAAATCGACCACACAAAACCTGACAGGTACTTTCTTTGCAGCAATTTCGCCCATCGAGGGACTTAAGTTGGAAAGCCGTTTAACAGGTAATGCTACATTTAATAACAGCTATAACTTTGAACCCATTTTTTATATTTCGGGGTCGTTGCAGAATACAAACAGCTCCATTAATAAAGGAGTTGGTTTTTACCAGGGATGGAACTGGCAAAATCTTATCACTTATAACAAAACCCTTTTCGAAGTTCATAATTTAAGTCTTATGGCTGGTTATGAATCGGGATACGGAAAAAGTGAAACCATGTCGGCTACACGCTACGATTTAATTAATCAGACTCCTGAAATGTGGTATTTCGATGCCAGTACCAATAATGAGTTTCTTTCTCAATTGCCCTTTGGTTCGGCTCAGGAACAATCGGGATATTCATACCTGGGTCGTATTAACTACGATTATAAAGGAATGATATTGGGTCAGCTTAATTTCCGCAAGGATTATTCATCCTTGTTTGGTCCCAATAACAGAGATGGTAGTTTTCCATCATTTTCAGCCGGGTTTAAATTTACTGAACTCGATATCGTCAGGAATTCTTTACCCTTTATGAATTTTGGAAAAATTCGTTACGGATGGGGTAAAGCTGGCAACAATTCCATTACTCCCTATCAGTACTATTCAACGGTGGCTTTTGAAAATGTTTACGGCTATTCATTTGATAATACCGAAGTTTCAAGTACCGGGGCAGCACCCAATTTATTCGTAAACCGCTCGGTTCACTGGGAAGATGTAGTAACGAGTAATCTGGGAGTTGATTTAGCTTTTTTAGATAACCGTTTATCGGGTAGTATCGATTATTTTGAAAGGCATAATGTGGGGATGCTGATGATTGTTGAATCAGCCTGGCTTGCTGGCTGGATAGTTGAGAATTCTTATCAGGAAGGTGGAGTTTCCGATCCTTTTAAAAATGTCGGAGAATTCAATAACAAAGGGATAGAGTTTTCTGCCAATTGGAAAGAGCAACGCGGGCGCTTAAATTATGGAGCAAACCTGAACATGTCGTTTATAAAAACTACGGTAGGCGATATTAATCCCGACACCCTTTATAGAAATAATACGAAAGGTATAAGCGATTACCTGACGCGCACCATCCAGGGCCAGGAGTTCTTACCATTTTATGGTTTTGTTACCGATGGTATTTTTACTTCGGCTGATTTGCCCAATGCCAGTGGCGTGGTAACCAACCAGCCTTATACACTTAACCCCGACGGTGACACCCTGTATGCACAACCCAAAGCAAGACCAGGCGATTTTAGGTATAAAGACATTAATAACGATGGTAAAATTGATGATAATGATATGGTGGCTTTAGGAAGTCCTCATCCTAAATTCACTTATGCATTTAACTTTTTTGCCGAGTATAAATTACCAGGAAACTGGGGCGATGTGGATATAAAAGCATTCTTCCAGGGAGCTTACGGAAATAAGGTTTTTAACGCGACCAAGTTTTATTTATTCAATACCGATGGCGCCTTTAACTGGAGCGAAGATTATGCAAAAAATCATTATACTGTTGAGCTATACGACCGGAATGATGTTTTAGTCACATCAGCCAACGAAGATGCTAAATACCCAAGAATCGATCCTTTGGGCGCGAATGAAAACTTCACTCAGTTATCCGATTTTTATATTGAAGATGCTTCCTATTTGCGCTTAAAGAACCTTGAAATTGGATACACCTTTGCCAGTGGGATAACTGAAACGGTAGGAATTGAAAAAGTGCGTCTTTACATGGGAGCTAAAAACCTGTTTACCTGGACCAAATATTCCGGGCAAGATCCGGAAGTAGGAACTACCCGAAACGATAGTGGAAAATCCGATCCTTTGTCTGAAGGAATCGACAAAGCCGCTTATCCTGTTGCTCGAATGTATACGATTGGTATTAATGTAACTTTTTAATCGATTAAAATTAATGTACTATGTTAAGTAAAACAAAATATACACTGGTAATCGCCTTAACTCTGTTTTTGGTAGCATGCAGCGACGATTTTCTGGAGAATAATCCTATAGCATTAGATACCACAGAGTCGTTTTATACCAGTTTCGAAAGCCTCGATTATACCGCAACATCAGCCTATGGCATGCTAGCTTCGATGTCGGTTTTTGATATTATGTACTCCATTGGTTATCAAAGCGCGTCAGACGATGTGGAGGTGGGCGGCGAAAACATTAACGACTGGCCTGAGTTTCAGCGTATCGATCGTTTGACACATACGCCAAGCGAAGCAAATATTCACATCATGTGGGGTTATCCTTACAAAGGAATTCGCATGGCAAACGAGTATTTAACCCGCTATGAAGCTGTTAAAGAAATTGAAGTTCAAAAAGCTAAATCGGAAGCCGATGCCCTGGCCAGACTTGAACTTATGGATTTGCGTGCAGCCGAAATGCATTTCATGCGGGCGTTTTATCATTTCACCTTGCTGCAAATATATGGTGGAGTTCCCATCATCGATTTTATTGTTGATCCGGAGCAGTTTAATATTCCGCGTAATTCTATTGCTGAAGTTTTGCATTTTGTTCAGGATGAATTGTTATTAGCCATTCCACATTTAAAACTGAAAAGCGAACAGGGCGCCGATGTAGGTCGGGTTACCAAAGGAGCTGCGCAAGCGCTTTTAGCCAAAGCTTATTTGTATGAGTCATCGTATGCCGAGAATTATTCCGGTGACGAACGCTTTGAAGGTTGTGAACAACAATACGATTTAGCTTTAGTCTATGCTGAAGATGTAATCACATCGGGCGAATATGGTTTAGTTGGACTTGGTGGCGAGCGATTCGATTCATGGAGAGCACCACTTGGTGGTCAAATTGGGGGTTATCGCTGGATTTTTACCCTTGATGGCGATAACAGTAACGAGTCGGTTTGGGAAATACAAAACGTTCAGGATCGGGCCGGTTGGTGCTATACCCGAGGTAGTTACATTACCATTTATACCACAGTGCGTAAATTATTCATTAACGATTCTACCTTAAGTACCGATTATGGCTGGAGCTTTAACCTGCCATCGAAATATTTGGTCGATGCTTTTGGCAATAATGATGTAAGAGAGTCGGGTTTAAACTCAACTGCAGTTGAACCCACTTTGGATCCTCGTTTTTCAACAACCATTGGACGCGAAGGAGACACCTTGTTGGCCAACATGAATGGTTCAAAAAAATGGTACAAAATGGCCTTTAGCAATTTACCTACAGGAACCATAAGTCGTAAGTACGAATGCTCGCCCGACGAATTTACTTTTGGAGCAAACGACACCTATGGCGAAGGCCCCATGAACATTCGCCTAATTCGTTATGCCGATGTGGTATTAATGGCAGCCGAAGCTGCTTATAAATCGGGCGATGCACCCAAAGCCCTGGGCTATGTGAATCAGGTACGAACCCGTGCCCGCCTTTCGGGTGAAACCGGATATCCCGAGGATTTACCAGCCATTACTTTTGAAGACATTGTTCACGAACGGCGCTTGGAATTGGCCATGGAGCCTCATCGCTTATTCGATTTGGTGCGGTGGAATCTGGCTGAAAAATATCTGAATGGAATAACACTTGCCTCAATGGGCGAAGGTTTGGTGGTAAATTTTGAAAAGGGGAAACACGAGTTTTTCCCCATACCGGCGCGTGAGATGCAAAAAGCATCCGGGTTGGTGCAATACAATGGATGGAAGTAATACAGGAATTGATTTTCAATTTCTTAAAAACAATAAACAATCAATTATTAACTAAATTTTTTAATTATGAGAAAACTAATCTTTACTCTTTTGATGAGTTTACTTGTGTTTGGGTATTCTCAGGCACAGGTAATTTTCGATCCCGCAACACACACGGGAGATTTACCAACAGGGGCCTCCATTGTAACTATTGATGGAGTTAAATACCTGAAATGCCCGCTTAATGGATGGGAAACCTCATTTGCTGTACCCGCGGTTACTCTGGGCGCTAACATAACCAAATTTAAGGCAACCGCCATGTTTAAGGAAGGAACATCAGGTTTCACATTAAGCCAGGTTTTGAGTTTTATAAAGTTGGTTGATAACAGCACATCAGGCTGGGCAGAAGCGGCTCTTATTAAAGAAGCCAGCACAGCCGAAGTTTCAAATTATTCCAGCGATATTTTAATACCAGAAGCAACAATTACCAATGTTCAGCTTGCTGGTCAGGAAACTTCAGGATGGTCTGCGGTTGTTGGCGACACTTTATTTATTGGTACTATCATCGCTTACGATCCGCATTTGATATTCGATCCGGCTATGTATGCTGAAGGACAATTCCAGGGTAGCGATGCCATGAATATTGTTACCATCGAAGGGGAGAAATACCTTAAAGTGGAATTGGCTGGTTGGGAATCTGTATTTCAGGTTTCTTCTACAATTTTAGAAGATGATTACAATATGTTTAGTGCCGTTGCAAAATATGAAGTGGGAACTTCAGGTTTCGAACTCACCAATATCAATACCTTTATCCAATTGGCTCATGGCGATCCCTGGGCAACCTTTGGAAAAATTGAAGCAACAAGCAGTGCAACATTTACTGAGTTTTCAGCCGATATTACAACTTCCGGTGGCGACGTAACTGCTATTCAGGTTGCTGGTCAGGAGAAAACAGGCTGGACTGCTGTCTCGGGTGACTTTATGTATTTAGGTAAAATAACGGCCTATAAATACGACAATACGGTTTTGTTCGATCCCGCTACTTTTGAAGGTGAATTGGGAACAGGTATGGAGATTGTTGATGTTGAAGGTACCAAATACCTGAAAGTAACTAGCGAAGCCAGTTGGGAACACACTTTAGCTATCGACGATTACAATACCGATATTTATAATACGATTACCACAACCATGAAATGGACTGCCGGAACAAGCGGATTAACAGCCGATCATGCACAAACGGTAGTTAATATTCAAACCGCAGGAGTAACCGGAAATGCAGCTTCTTTAACTATGTATCCTTCTGAAACAACACTTGCTGAAGTTGAGGGTATGATAACCCCGGGAACAACAGTTAATACCTTACAGTTTTTTGTTCAGCAAGACGAAGGCTCATGGCCAACGGTAGCAGGTGCTGAAATCTACCTGGGTAAAATAGTTGCTTCTTTCGTAGAATTGGAACCTGTAACACCTCCCAATACTACCGACATTAACTTTACTGAATTAACTATCGAGGTGAATGGCTTGTACGATGATGCTTTTGATGCTTCAACGGAGAATGTGATTAACCGTATAGCTTTGGGTACTGTAGATGGTGTTGATGCTGCCGCAGATGTTGAAGCAGAAGAAAACACCGACAGCTATGCCTATTGGTACAGTGTATTCGATTTGGATAACTTCTATTTATACATCGATGTTACCGACAACGATCCGGTAGATTTAGGTGAAAGCGAGTCACCCTGGAATAACGATGGTATCGAATTGTTTATTGATATCCAGGATCGTCGTTATGTGGGTTGGGATCGTATTGACGGACAACAACACCAATTCCGCTTTAATGTGGGTACTGAAGGACCAGCTCATGGCTCTGACGACGATGCAGGAATTACCAGTTTGGGAATGCCTGACTTCTTTGGTGTGAACGATACAACAAACATTCAGTATGCCATTGTTAAAGGTTCAAACGGTTACGCTGTTGAAATGGCCATTCCATGGGCAACTTTCTTTAGAACCAGTGCACAAACTGATAACAAACAAGCGGTAGTCGATGCAGCTGAAGGTGTAGTTAATAGTAAGAAAATTGCTTTCGAACTTTCTTTATTGGATGCCAGTGCACTCGACACCCGTAAGTCAATTATGAACTGGGCTAATAATACCGGTGAGGATAAGGCTTATGAAACAACAGAATTCTGGGGACAGGTTAATTTGAATGGAGGACCGGAAGGAATCTTAAACAAAATAGCCACCAGAACTCTTTCTGTGTACCCGAATCCGGCTGATAATTACCTGAATATTGCTATGAATAATCTGGACAAGGTTGAGGTTTATAATGTGTTAGGTGCTCAGTTACTTAATTCAAAAATGAACCACAGCAATTGGCTCGATGTTTCATCGCTTAAAACAGGAGTTTATATTGTAAAAGCAACCGATACCGAAGGTAAAGTAGCTGTTGCTAAGTTTAATAAAAAATAATTCATTGATTTTTAAGAATAGTGCAGGATTAAATCCTGCACTATTTTTTCCTATAAGGATTAACTTACCTTATACCAATCTATTAGTATGATTAAAACTTACGCTTTATGGCTATGCAGCTTTTTTGTCTGCTTGCTGTTTTTCCAATGCCATCCCGATGTAAAAAAGAATGTTGAATTTATTACCGTTCAAAACGGTCAGTTTATAAAAAACAATAAGCCTTACCAATTTATTGGAACCAATTACTGGTATGGAGCCCTTATTGCTTCCGACACGGTTGGAGGCGACCGCACAAGGCTTTTTCGTGAACTCGATTTTTTAAAGGCTAACGGAATAGACAACCTACGCATTATGGTTGGTGCCGAAGGTCCTGACTTTCAACCTTTTCGAGTAACTCCGGCTTTAGTTAAAGAGCCTGGTGTTTATAGCCCTAAACTGCACGAAGGGCTTGATTATTTGCTTCATCAAATGCAATTACGCGACATGTCTGCCGTGCTTTATTTTACCAATAACTGGGAATGGTCGGGTGGTATGGCACAATACCTGAACTGGAACGGATATGGCGATTATGTAAACCCCAATCTGGAACAGTATTCCTGGAACGACTTTTATAATTATCAGAAACAGTTTTACAGCTGTCAACCTTGTATAGCGCAGGTAAACCATTACATTGAAACTATTGTTACCCGAACCAATTCCATAACCGGGACTAAATATACCGACGATCCAACCATTATGGCCTGGGAACTGGCCAACGAACCCCGTCCCATGGCAACCGATAATTTCGATCCTTTTACCAACTGGATAAAAAATACGGCTGCATTTATTAAAAATCTGGATCCAAACCATTTGGTAACCACAGGAAACGAAGGTGAAAAAGGCTGTTCCGAATCCATTGAATTATTTGAAACCATTCACACTTTTCCTTCCATCGATTATATAACTTTCCATATCTGGATAAAGAACTGGGGCTGGTATCAGCATCAACAAGCTGACTCAACCTTTTCGCAAGCGTTGCAACTGGTTCAAAAATACTTTGACGACCACGTTGCAATTGCTAAAAAACTTAATAAACCCCTGGTACTTGAAGAGTTTGGAATGGCACGCGACCTGGAGCAGTTTGGTCCGGGAACCCCTACTTCATTACGCGATGCCTATTATGAGTTTTGCTTTAGCCAGATTGCCAAAAGTGTTTCTGAAAATGATGTTCTGGCAGGAGCTAACTTTTGGACGTTTGGCGGTTTTACCAATCCGATAGAAGGGCATACCTATTGGAATCCGGGCGATCCTTATTCAGGTGATCCACCACAGGAAGAGCAAGGCCTGAATTCAGTGTATCCTGGCGACAGCTCAACCATAAACATTATTCGTAAATACAATCAGTTATTTAACCGCATACCCTAAAAAATGAAACAGCAACTTATTCAATTGCATGTTGAACTGAAAAACGAGCTACATCAGAATATTTTGCCTTATTGGATGCAGCACACCATAGACACAAATCATGGAGGTTTTATAGGGGCTGTTGGGTTTTTGAATGAACATTTAACAGAGGCTCCCAAAGGTTCAGTTTTAAATGCCCGAGTATTGTGGACTTTTTCAGCAGCGTTTAGGCTTACGGGCAATCAGGCTTATTACGAAACGGCCAAAAGAGCTTACAATTATTTAATCAATTACTTTTTCGACAAACAATATGGCGGTGTTTTTTGGGAACTCTCGTACACCGGGGAACCTTTAAATACGCGCAAACAAATATATGCTCTTTCGTTTGCTTTATATGGTCTGGTTGAATATTACCGGGCAACAGGTGAAGAACCAGCCTTGCACGAAGCTGTAACCCTGTTTGAACTAATCGAAAAACACAGTTTCGACAAAGAAAAAAATGGATATATTGAAGCTTTATCGCGAAATTGGCAAAACCTATCCGATATGCGTTTGAGCGATAAAGATGCCAACGAAAGCAAAACCATGAATACCCACCTGCATATTTTAGAGGCCTATACTCATCTATATCGTGTTTATAAAAACCAGCGGGTGCAGTATGCCTTAAAAAATCTAATCGGATTGTTTTTAGATAAATTTATCAGTTCCGCGTTTCATTTGAATCTCTTTTTTGATGAGGACTGGAACCTAAAAGGAGATCATATTTCGTTTGGTCACGATATTGAGTGTTCGTGGCTTTTATATGAAGCAACAGAAGTATTGGGTAATCCTTCATTAATAGCTAAGGTTAAACCGCTATCCATTGCTATGGCTGAAGCTGTATTGCCAGCCATTGATTCCGATGGAGGTTTGTATAATGAATATAAACCAGCCAGCAATAACACCGACACTGATAAACACTGGTGGCCTCAGGCCGAAGCTCTGGTTGGTTTTTATAATGCTTACCAGCTTTCTGGCGATGAGCGCTTTGTAAAACAAGCTTTGGCGTCATGGAATTTTATAAAAAACTATATAAGCGATAAAAAGAATGGCGAATGGTTCTGGCGGGTTAATAAAAAGGGAATCCCATACGAAACCGACGAAAAAGCCGGTTTTTGGAAATGCCCCTATCATAATGGCCGGGCTTGCATGGAAATTATTGAGCGAATGAAGGTTAAAAACAAATTGACAATTTTTTAAATTGATTATTCTATGTTAAAAACAAAAAAGCATCCGTGGATTTATTTAATGCTAATCCCATTGATGATAGCCTGTAATACGGGAAATAAATCCAAATCAACCGAAACCGCTGTGTTTCCCTTACCGGTAAATCCCAATGCAAGCCCTGAGGCAAAACGTTTGTTGGAATTTATTTACCAAATTCACGGAAGCTATACTATTTCCGGGCAACATAACTACCTGGGTAAAATGTCGGTTTACAGTGATTCTATATTTCAAATTACCGGAAAATATCCGGGTCTTTGGGGCGGAGACTATGGTTTTGCCGATTCAACCCACGACATCGACAACATAAAATATCGTCCATTACTGGTCCCTGAAATTGTAAAACAACACCAAAGGGGAAGTCTTATTACGCTTACCTACCACCAGGCCGACCCGACCATTGGCGAGCCCTGTCCTTTTGTCGGGGGCGTGCAAACCAAATTATCCGACCATCAATGGAGAGAATTGCTTACCGATGGAACTGAAATAAATAAGATTTGGAAAACTTATGTCGATAGGCTGGCCAATGAATTGAAACAATTGGAGCAATTACAGATTCCGGTTTTATTCCGTCCGTATCACGAAATGAATGGGAAATGGTTTTGGTGGGGTGGCCGACCAGGAGATGATGGATTTATTGCCCTGTGGAAAATGCTCTTTCGTTATTATACTGAAACACATCAGTTAAACAACCTCATTTGGGTTTGGAGTCCCGATAAACCCTGGCACGGATTAAAAGAATTTTATCCGGGCGATGACTTTGTTGATTTGGTTTCGCTGGATATTTATCCCGAACGGGACACTAGCGTGGTTTTTCGACAAGAGTGGTACAACGATATAAAGGAAATTGCTGGAGATCGTCCCTTTGCCATTGGAGAATGTAGCCGAATGCCATCGGCTGATGAACTTAAAATTCAATCGGGTTATGCGTGGTTTATGCTTTGGTCCGATTTGGGAACTAAAGAGAATTCCTTTCAAGAATTGAATGAAATATTTAATGCAGAATCGGTACTTACTGCCGACGAAGTGTTAAAAATGCGGGGGTTTTAGTATTGTCCTAAAATACGATTAAAGAATTCTATAAAGCAGCTATTATGAAGTTTAAGATATGCATATTCCTGATATTAATTGCCTTTAGCTTACTGGCTCAGGCCCAGAAATTCGAAAATCTGGCTTTAACACCTCCTATGGGCTGGAACAGTTGGAACCATTTTGCCTGCGACATAAACGAGGACATCATTCGCCAAATGGCCGATGCCATGGTGTTGTCGGGTATGAAAGATGCAGGTTACGAATACATAAACATCGACGATTGCTGGCATGGCGAGCGTGACAGTTTGGGTTTTATTCATCCCGATAAAAACCGCTTCCCGAATGGCATGAAAGCCCTGGCCGATTACGTGCACAGCAAAGGCTTAAAGTTAGGTATTTATTCCGATGCCGGGTGGAAAACTTGTGGTGGTCGGCCCGGAAGTCGCGGATATGAATATCAGGATGCCCTGCAATATGCTCGTTGGGGAATCGACTACCTGAAATACGATTGGTGCAACACCGAAGGACTTAATGCCCGTGGAGCTTATCTGACTATTCGCGATGCCCTGTTTCAGGCTGGCAGGCCAATGGTTCTAAGTATTTGCGAATGGGGTGATAACCAGCCCTGGGAGTGGGCAAAAGAAATTGGTCATTTGTGGCGCACTACCGGCGATATTTATAATTGTTTCGATTGTGTTTACGACCATGGAACCTGGAATTCATGGGGCGTGCTGCAGATACTCGATTTACGCGATAATACTATGTTGCGTAAAGTGGCCGGACCAGGCCATTGGAACGACCCCGATATGATGGAAGTGGGTAATGGTATGACAGTGAATCAGGATAGGGCTCATTTCAGTATGTGGTGTATGTTATCGGCACCTTTGATTGCCGGCAACGATTTACGTAAAATGAATGCTGAAACCCTAGCAATCCTGACAAATCAGCATGCCATTGCCATCAACCAGGATTCACTAGGTATTCAGGGATACAAACATGGAATAATCAGCCAGGTTGAGGTGTGGGTTAAACCGCTCGATACGGAAGCATTTGCTGTTTGTTTTCTAAACCGGAGTTCAGAACCGGCAAGCTTACAATTTAATTGGGAAGAAAACCCGTTTTACGACGAACTTAGTCAACGAAAAGCGTTGTTCGACAAAGAAATTTTTACCTTGTTTAATGTTTGGGAGGGTAAACCAGATGGTACCACAAAAAAAACATTAAAAGCAACAATACCCGGACACGACGTGCTTATGTTTCGTTTAGAAAAGAAATAGTGCTTAGAAAGTTTTTAATCAATTTAGATTTTATTGACTGAGAATTTTGTGTACCGGAAAGCAATGGAGAAATCACTTTAAACAGGAAAGATACAGCTATGAAAAAGCAATTGATAGTAACAGCAATACTTAATCTTATTTTTTTTGTAAGTTTTGCTCAACCGGTTTTAAAATTCGGCCAGCTAAAAGTTTCCGGTACTCAATTGTGCGATTCAGCCGACAAACCGGTTACATTGCGCGGTATGAGTTTTGGCTGGCACAACTGGTGGCCTCGCTTTTATAATACTGAAGCGGTAAACTGGCTGGTTAACGACTGGAAAGTTGATGCCGTAAGAGCAGCTATGGGTGTTGAACCTTATGGTGGGTATCTGACAGATTCAGCGACAGCAGTTCAAAAAATAAAAGCAGTAGTGGATGCTGCTATCGACAAAAATATTTATGTAATAATTGACTGGCACAGCCATGGTTTGCTCGAGAATGAAGCCAAAGCCTTTTTTAAACTTATGGCTGAAACTTATGGTGATTATCCGCATGTAATTTACGAGATATACAACGAACCCGATGATAATTATACCTGGGAACAGGTCAAAGCCTACGCTATTGAAGTTATTAAAACCATTCGGGCAATCGATTCCGACAACATAATTCTGGTTGGTTCACCTCATTGGGATCAGGATTTGCATTTGGTTGCGGCCGATCCCATTACAGGCTACCAAAACCTGATGTATACCATGCATTTTTATGCCGGAACACACGGTAGCTGGCTACGCGACCGCTGCGATGCCGCCATTCAGGCCGGTATTCCCATCTTTGTGTCTGAATCGGCCGCTTGTCTGGCAACAGGCGACGGCCCTCTCGATTATGAATCATGGAACGAATACCTGCAATGGATGGAGCAAAACAGAATAAGTTGGTTTTGCTGGTCAATTGCCGATAAGAATGAAACAAGCGCAGCCCTCTATCCATCGGCTTCATCAACAGGAGAATGGCAGCAGGCCGATTTAAAGGAATGGGGACAATACATTCGTGGTCTTTTCCAAAAATATTATTTCAGTTACGAACCGGCCCGCATTTTTAAAGCAATGGAAAAAGGCCGTCAGGGTCAAGATTTAAAGATTGGGGTTATTGGAGGTTCCATAACAGCCGGACATGCGGCCAGTTCTGAATCGAAACGCTGGGCGAACCTGGTAACCAACTGGTGGAAAACAACTTTTCCTAACAGCAATGTGCAGCTTATTAATGCCGGATGGGGAGGAACTGGTTCTGATATTGGTGCCCACCGGGTTTACGACGATCTGCTGGCAGCAAATCCTGATTTCATTGTAATAGAGTTTGCTGTGAACGATTCTGAAGGACCGCATGCTACCAAAATGATGGAAGGATTGGTGCAGCAGATTATTAAGCAGGAGAATGCTCCGGGTATAATGATACTTACTTTAAAGCAAGAAAACGGTACTACTGCCCAAAAAAGTCATAAAGCCGTTGCAGCATATTATAATATTCCTGTGGTTAGTTTTACCGATTTAATCGATGCTCAGGTAGCTGAAGATGGTATTACCCTGAGCAGTATTTTTGTCGATGGCTTACACCCCAATGATGCCGGGATGGCTTATATAGCTCAATTTATTAATCAGCAGCTCGATAGTCTTTATCAGGAGTTACCCGCAACGGTGAATCTTCCGCCGGTTAATACCAACTTGCCGGTTCCATTGGTAAGCAACACCTACGCAAATACATTTCAATTTTTTAGTGACAATATTATTCCATTACACAATCAGGGTTGGGAAACTACCGATGCCGGATGGATCAGCGATACGCCCGGTCACCAAATCGATTTTAAAGTAATGGGCAATGCTTTTTCAGTGGTTTTTACCCAAAACAACAGCGATCAACGCGGTAAAGCGGAATTATGGGTCGACGAAGGAGAAAAAATTGTAATTGATGCTTATATGAACGAAGATTGGGGAACCCGGTATGCCTTTGCTCTTATTGAGGAAGGCTTGAGCGATGGGGAACATACAGTTCATATTCGTTCGGTAGCGGAAACCAGTACTCAGGGGCATTTTGTGCAGATAAGTCGTTTATTGGTTGCTGGTAAAATAGGCTCTGCTGCTCCCATTGCCATAACCAGCGGTTATCAAAAAGGATTAATTAATAGCGCATTGGAACTCGATGGAACCGGCAGTTTTGATCCCGATGGTGAAGAAATTGAAAGCTATTTGTGGAATATTGAAGAAAAACCGGAGGGTAGTTCTGTGCTTATCAATTCACCCGAACAGGCAAAAGCAAATTTCACTACCGATGTTGCCGGAACTTACCTGGTAAGCTTAACTGTTGGGTCCGGATTTAACCAAAGTGTGCCTGCTTACAAAACACTCGATATTCGTGCATTTAATAACAAACCAGTAGCTGTTGCCGGTAATGATACCATGAGTGCAACCAACAAATATTTTAAACTTAATGCGTCTGCCAGTTACGATGCCGATAATGACCCTTTAAGCTATCAATGGAAGTTGGAATCGGCACCGGAAACAAGTACTGCGGAACTTATGGGTACGAATCTGGTTCGCCCCCAAATTCGATTTACTGTAGAAGGCAATTATACCTTTAGCCTGCTCGTATTCGACAGCATTGAGTATAGCGATAAAGTTTTTGTAAGTGTAGTTGCAAAAGAGGGCTATACAAGTATTTCTTCAACGCATAAAAACGAAACAATTCGGGTTTATCCTAGTCCCACCAAAGGAACCGTGTTAATCGACTTTGATTCCGTGGTCAATGAGAGAGTTCAGATTGAAATGTACTCAATTTTGGGTAGCAGAATTGGTTCTTTCGAAATACCTCCTGCTTTGCACGAAATTCAGTCCTGGTCAATCAATCTTAGGCAGTTTACTCAGGAACCGGGTATTTATTTCATTCGGGTTATACACAAAGGGCAAGGATTTACACAAAGAATAACCTTGTTGTAAGCTTAATGAATTAAAAAAATGGTCCACAACTTCGTAAAAAAGTTAAAAATTTTCAGATGAAAACACTAAAATATATTGCGGTAGTTATTGGTTTAAGCTGCTATTCTTGCACCGATGCCAATGAAAGTAGCAGCGAGAAACAAATACTTTCCTTTGTTGTTGAAAATCAGGTTGAGGAAACACAAATTGATGCTGAAGGAGCCACCATTCAGGTATGGGTTGATTCTATGGTTTCTTTATCCCAAATAGCTCCCGAAATAACTGTTTCAGAGAATGCTCAGGTGAATCCGGCATCGGGTCAAACGGTCGATTTTAGTAAAGGCCCCGTTTCTTATATTGTTACTGCCGAAGATAATTCCACAAAAACCTGGGAAGCTACCGTAAGCCATCAAAAAAGTAACGCAGCCAACATACTTTCATTTTACTTAAAACGACAGCATACTCCGGCAGTAATTGGCGATTCCACCGTATCTATTGAGGTTAAGCTGGGTACCGATCTTGCTTCCTTAGCACCCGAAATTCAAGTTTCGCCACGAGCGCAAATAGCTCCGGCATCTGGCGAACAGCTTGACTTTAGTCAGGGGGTTGTAACTTATGTGGTTACTGCTGAGAATGGTTTTGAAAAAAACTGGCTGGTAAGTGTAACAACCGAAAAAATTTATCACGCCGATATTATCAGCTATACTATCCCCGGCCAATCTGGACCTTCAGTTTTTAACAATGCCACCATTACTATCGAAGTACCCGCCGACTATAATCTTTCTTCGGTAGTTCCGGAGATAGTGATTTCCGAAGAGGCAAGCATAGAACCAGCTTCGGGTGTTGCTGTTGATTTTTCCAAAACAGGATTTGTTGATTATGTAGTAACAACTCCAATCAATTCCGTAAAGAACTGGCGGGTTTATATTATTGAAGAAGTTATAAAACCAACGAATCCCAATATTCAGTATTTGGGGCGGGTCGATTATACCAACCCGCTGGCTCCGCGCTTTTATGCCGCCGGTACCGGCTTTCGGGTTAAATTCTCAGGAACCTATTGTCAGGTACTTTTGAACGATCAGGTTCGGTACGGAACGTATCATAATTACATTCAGGTGCTTATCGATGGTGTTCCCACCCGGATGCAAACAACCGACAAAATGAATACCCTGGAGTTGGCCAAAGATTTACCCGACGGGGAACACACCCTTATGATTTTTAAAGATACTGAAGCAGGAATTGGATATCTGGAGCTGGCAGGGTTTCGTTGTGACGAATTATTGGAACCCGACCCCTTACCGGAACAGCGGATTGAATTTATAGGAAACTCTATTACCTGCGGATATGGAGCCGACGATAGTCAGATTGCCTGTAATGCAGCTGAATGGTACGACCAGCATAATGCCTACCGTTCTTATGGACCCGAAGTAGCCCGTCGGTTAAATGCGCAATGGATGCTTACTTCGGTTTCGGGTATTGGTATGATTCACAGTTGCTGCGATATTACCTACGAAATGCCCGACATATACCATTCGGTTAACATGACTACCGGTGATTATCCCTGGGATTTTACCAGATACCAGGCCGATGTGGTTACCATCTGCCTGGGACAAAACGACGGTGTGCAGGACTCTGTGAAATTTTGCAGTGCTTATGTGAATTTTATTGAGACTGTTCGGACAAAGTATCCGCAAGCCCAAATAGTTTGTTTAACCAGCCCAATGGCCGATAACTATTTGTTTAGTGCCCTCGATAAATATCTGTCGGGAATTGTGGCTTATTGTCACGAACAAGGCGATATAAAAGTTCATAAGCTGGCTTTAAGTCACAATATGAATAGCGGTTGTGATGCACATCCAAGCATGGACGAACATCTGCAGGTAGCTAACGAACTGGAACCATTTATTAAGCAATTGATGAACTGGTAAATTCTAATAAACTGATTTTAAAGCTATGCAAAAAGCTTTTAAAAAATTCAATAACTTAGCCTTTTTGAATAACTAATACAACAACAGATATTTATGAAAACAACGAAACTACTTGCTGCATTGCTGATTGCCTTTTTAGCGCTAGGCTTTGGGTGCACCAAAACAACCTTTATTGAGCCCGACCAGTTGTTTACCGATAATATGGTCTTGCAACAAAATACTCAGGTAAGTATATGGGGAAAAACCGATGCCGGAGCGGAACTTATCCTCAGCGGTTCGTGGGGAAGCAAAACCAAATGTAAAGCCGATAAATTGGGTAACTGGCATGCCAAATTACCAACCAGTGAAGCTGGAGGTCCGTATGAGCTGACCATATCTTCGGGCGAAATAAGCCAAACAATTACCAACCTGATGTTGGGCGAAGTTTGGGTTTGTTCCGGTCAATCGAATATGGAGATGCCTTTGGTGGGAAACTGGGCGCATGTAAACAATGCGGAACAGGAAGCGGCGGCAGCTGATTATCCGAATATTCGATTGTTTACCGTTCAAAAAAACATTGCCTTTAATCCCATCGATACAATAAATACACAAGGGTGGCAGGTTTGCGATTCGAATACGGTAAAGAATTTTTCGGCAACAGCCTACTTTTTTGGCCGAAAACTGCATAAAAAACTAAATGTTCCCATTGGGCTAATCCACACCTCGTGGGGTGGAACTGTAGCCGAAGCCTGGACCAGCAAACAGTCGCTAATGCAAATGGATGATTTCTTAAAACAAGCTGAAAAGATTAGCAGTCTCGATGCTTCGCGCGATAGTCTGGAGAAAAAATTTGAAGCAGATACACGCCAGATGATGCAGGAAATTACGCTGGCCGATCCCGGACTTGACGGAACCACAACCCCTTTTGCAGCTCCTGACCTGGACGATTCCGATTGGCTTCCCTTCGATTTTCCGAAACTTTGGGAAGAAACCGAATTAGGAAATTACGATGGTTCAGGCTGGTTCCGAAAAACCATTACGCTTACTGCGGCCATGGCCGAAAGTGAATTAACCTTATATTATGGGGCTCCCGACGATTACGACGAAGCCTGGTTTAACGGCATAAAAATAGGTGAGAACAAAGAATGGGGAAAACAAAGGGTTTATACAATTCCCAAAGGAATAGCCCGGGCAGGTAGAAATGTTATCACTTTACGTGTGTACGATTATACCGGTGGTGGTGGCTTTATGGGTGAGCCAAAAGACTATCGGTTGGTTTCTGATAAAGGAGTTTCTATTCCCCTGGCGACAGCCTGGAAAGCCAAAAAAGGTTTCGATTTTGCCGATATTGAAACCCGTCCGGTTTCACTGTTCGATCCCAATCAGCCTACCGTTTTATATAATGCCATGATACATCCGCTTATTCCTTATGCCATTCAGGGAGCTATCTGGTATCAGGGCGAAAGCAATGCTGGCCGTGCTTTTCAGTATCGCGAATTATTTAAAACCATGATCCAGGACTGGCGGACCAACTGGAATCAGGGCGATTTTCCCTTCTATTTTGTCCAATTAGCCAGCTACATGCCCCGAAACCAACATCCCATCGATGATACCTGGGCAGAGTTACGCGAAGCCCAAACCATGGCGCTTGAATTACCCAATACCGGAATGGCGGTAACCATTGACATTGGTGACGCGAAAGACATTCACCCGGGAAACAAGCAGGATGTTGGAAAACGACTGGCCTTAAATGCCCTGGCAAAAACCTACGGAATGGAAATTCCTTATTCAGGACCCATGTATAAGTCGCTCGAAATTAAAGGCAACAGTATTGAGCTTTCTTTTGATTTTGTTTATGAAGGCTTAGCAACCCTCGATGGCAGAAAACCTACCGGATTTGCCATTGCAGGAGCCGATAAAAAGTTCCATTGGGCCGATGCTAAAATTATTGGAAATACAGTAATGGTTAGTTCCGCTAAAGTTCCGGAACCTATAGCTGTCCGTTATGCCTGGTCGAGCAACCCCGACTGTAATCTGGTAAACAGTGCCGGATTGCCTGCTTCGCCCTTTAGAACCGACAACTGGAAAGGCATTACACAACCTTAGTTTTTGAAAGTTCCTTAATAAACATTTTGAGATATTTAAAAGATGGAGGCTGTAAAGAACTTTTCAGTCTCCATTTTTTGTGGTAAATTATTAAGGTTGTTGTATTTCCCTACCAAAAGTATCAATAAATTAACGGTTTGATTCCATCATTATAGAAAAGGATACATTTCTGAAAGTAATCATCCGCAAAACGCATTAATTTTGGTTTGTATCACATTAAACTATACCTCAATGAAAACAACTTTAAAGAATCTTTTCCTTGCAATAATACTTACCCTTGGTGCAGTAAGTGCTCAGGCACAAAGTAAAGCGGGTTATCATGAATGGTGGCACGAGAGTCATCCGGGTGAAACTTTAAACGCTTCGAATAAAAAGAAATTACCCTTAATTAAGGTTGAGAAAAACAAATTTGTGAATGAGCAGGGCGAAACACTCTTCTTCAAAGGAGTTTCTATCTCCGATCCTGATAAAATTGCCAATCAGGGGCAGTGGAACAAAAAATATTTCGAAGTAATTAAAGAATGGGGCATTGAATTGGTTCGAATCCCAGTTCATCCGGTTGCCTGGCGCGAACGCACTCCCGAAGGGTACATGCAGTTAATTGATCAGGCGGTAGCATGGTGTACCGAATTGGGAATTTACCTGATTATCGACTGGCATTCCATTGGCAACCTGAAATCAGAATTATTCCAAAACCCAATGTACATTACTTCGTTTAGCGAAACCTGCATGTTTTGGCGTACCATTGCCATTCGGTATGGTGGCCATAATACCATTGCTTTTTATGAACTTTTTAACGAGCCCACCACCTATCGTAAACAGTTGGGAACCATTTCGTGGAGTACCTGGAAAACCATGATGGAAGAGGCGATTGATGTTATTCGGGCTTTCGATAAAGAAACTATTCCCCTGGTGGCCGGATTCGACTGGGCATACGACCTTACTCCATTGCGCCTGGAACCCATTGCCCGCGAAGGAATTGGATATGTAACCCATCCTTACGGGCACAAGCGCTCACAACCCTGGGAACCTAAGTGGGAAGAAGCTTTTGGCTTTGCAGCCTGGGAGTATCCGGTAATTGCAACCGAAATTGGGTTTGTGTTGGGCAATTCCGGATTAAAAGATAATGAGGATTACGGGAAACGCATCATCAGTTACCTGAACAATAATGGCATAAGTTGGCTTTGGTGGGTTTTCGATCCCGAATGGCATCCCAACATGATTGAATCGTGGGAAACTTTTAAACCCACCGAATTCGGACAATTCTGTAAAGACAGTTACAAAAAATGATGTAATTTTATTCAAAGTTTTGCTGTAATCCGGGCTCTTTTGCTTGCAAAACTGTATTTGCTGCTTTGATTGGCTTCATAAGCCCAAGGTGTTGAAATGCTTGAATTGGAACATATTATATGTAAATCTACGACTATGAATAAGGTAGCACAAAACGGTTTCAAATGGGTACTCTTGGTTTTTTTATGGCTGTTAACTGCCTGCAATCCGTCATCAAAATACCCTTTTCAGAATCCGGAACTTCCTGTTGAGGAACGTATTGATGACTTACTGCATCGCATGACACTGGAAGAAAAAGTTTCGCAACTGGTTTACCAGTCGCCGGCTATTGAACGATTAGGTATTCCGGAATACAACTGGTGGAATGAGTGTTTACACGGGGTGGGCCGTGCCGGACTGGCTACTGTTTTTCCACAGGCCATTGGAATGGCGGCCATGTTCGATACAGAACAAATGTTTGCCAATGCCGTAATTATTTCCGACGAGGCCCGGGCCAAACATCACGAAGCTGCGCGTAATGGGCAGCGGGGAATTTATCAGGGACTTACCTTTTGGACACCCAATATCAATATTTTTCGCGATCCCCGCTGGGGACGGGGTATGGAAACCTATGGCGAAGATCCCTTTTTAACGGGCGAGCTGGCTGTTGCGTTTATAAAAGGTTTACAAGGAAACCATGAAAAATACCTGAAACTGGTAGCTACTTCAAAACATTTTGTGGTTCATAGCGGGCCCGAATACAACCGGCATACTTTTGATGCCCGGGTAAACAAGCGCGATTTTTTTGAGACTTATGCGCCGCATTTTAAACGTACCATCGACGAAGCACAGGTTGAGTCGTTTATGTGTGCTTACAATCGGCTCGATGGCGAACCCTGCTGTGGAAGCGGATACCTGTTAAACGATTTGTTACGCAACCAATGGGGATTTAAAGGTTACGTAGTTTCGGATTGCTGGGCTTTGGTCGATTTTTATAAAAACCATCAGGTGGTGGGAACCGAAGCTGAAGCAGCCGCCATGGCACTAAAGTCGGGTACCGATTTAAACTGTGGCAGCGTGTATCCTTCGCTGGTTGATGCCTTAAATAAGGGACTGGTCGACGAAAGTTTTGTCGATGAATCGCTTCGGCGCTTATTGCGTGCCCGTTTTAAATTGGGCATGTTCGATCCCGAATCGATGGTTTCTTTTGCACAGATTCCCTATGAGGTGGTGAATTCTGATAAGCATAAAGATGTAGCTTTGCTTTCGGCCCAAAAAAGTATGGTCTTGCTTAAAAACGAACAAAACGTACTTCCTCTTTCAAAAAACTTAAAAACAATTGCCGTAATTGGACCCAATGCAAACGACGAGGAAATGCTTTTGGGTAATTACAATGGGCATCCCGAAAAGGCCATAAGCCCTTTGCAGGGAATCATTGATAAAGTTGGGAATACGGCTGAAGTACTGTATGCTCAAGGTTGCGATTTGGCCGAAAATCTGCCGCATCTTCAGGCCATTCCTGCTGAGAATTTTTACCTCGATGCCCATAAAACTTCCCGGGGATTAACCGCATCATTCTATAACAATCTAGACTGTTCCGGCGATGCCGTGTTAACCGATACGCATCCTCAAATTAATTTTAACTGGCAGGGAAATGCTCCGGTTTCGCAGGTTTCGGTCGATAGTTTTAGCATCCGCTGGAGCGGATGGCTGGTTCCCGACTTTAGCGGAGAATATTACCTGGGTGGCGATGGAAAAGATGGCTACCGGATATGGATTGATGGTGAAGAACTGGTGAATTATCAGGGATATCATCGGAACCAAAGTCGCTATAAAAAAATAAAACTGGAAAAGGGAAAGGCGTATCAATTGCAGGTAGATTATACGCACCTGACTCGTTCGGCGATGATGAAACTGGTTTGGGCACGCACCGGAATTGATTTGGAGCAGGAGGCTTTAGCGCTAGCAAAAAAAGCTGATGTTGTGGTACTCTGTATGGGTTTATCGCCACAGCTCGAAGGCGAAGAAATGGAGGTAGCTGTTGAAGGATTTAAAGGTGGCGACCGGCTCACTTTAGGATTACCTGCAACACAGTCGAATCTTATCCGAAAAATTCATGCTACTGGACGCCCTGTTGTGCTTGTATTATTGAATGGCAGTGCGCTGGCAATTAACTGGGAAGCAGAGCACATTCCGGCTATTTTAGAAGCCTGGTATCCGGGACAAGCCGGAGGAACAGCCATTGCCGATGTACTGTTTGGCGATTATAATCCTGCCGGACGCTTGCCGGTAACTTTTTACAAAAGTGAATCGCAGCTTCCCGATTTTGAAGAATATGCCATGCAGGGACGTACCTACCGTTTTTTTAGCGGTGAACCCCTCTTCTCCTTTGGACATGGTTTGAGCTATACGCAATTCGAATACACCGATTTTAGTCTGCCTGATATAGCCTCGTTTACCGAACCTCTAGATGTGAGTGTAAAAGTAACCAATACCGGACAACTTGCCGGAGACGAGGTGGTTCAGCTTTATGTAAAAGATATTGAAGCTTCAGTACCTGTTCCTTTGGTTTCGTTACAAGGGATACGACGCATCCACTTAAAACCTGGTGAAACAAAACAGGTAAGTTTTGTACTGACTTCGGATAAGTTTGTGGTGTTTGACGATGAAGGTTGTGCTTTAAACGAGGCGGGTGTATTTGAGATTTCAGTGGGAGGAAAAGCTCCTTATCAGAAAGCTTATGATGCTGAAACCACTCAGGTTTTAACCCGGGCGGTTTTGTTTGAATAAGCCGGAAGTAGACTTCAAAAATGGAACGCTCCTTTCTGCCGGCCAGGCAGGAGCGTTCTATCTCTTATAATTTGAAAGTAGGTTTAAATCTTTTGCTTTTTATACACCCTCTTTTGTAATAAGGGATTGATTATTCCAGGTTTTCTTTAATAAACGTCCATCCTTTTTCAGATATTTTAGCCCCCAGGTTTTCAATAACTTTTCCTGAAAGCAGGGCACCCATCTTTCCACATTTGCTCAACGACAGCTTATGAACCATTCCGTATAAAAATCCGGCGGCATAAAGGTCCCCGGCTCCGGTAGTGTCAAAAGCATCAATACCTATAATTCCAACCTGAGCTTCATCGGTACCGTGTTTGATTAACGACCCCTGTTTGCCGATTTTTACCACGGCGTATTCGCAAAGTTTAGCCAGTTCGTTTAGCGATTCTTCCGGATTTTTTCCGGTAAAGGCGCGGGCTTCTTCCTCGTTGGCAAAAATTATATCAACATAATCGGCAACAATTCGGTGCAAAAATTCTTTGTTTTCTTCCACCACATTGTAGCTGGCCAAATCGAGCGAAACCTTCAGCCCTTTTTCTTTGGCAATTTTAACGGCAGTTTCAATCAGTTCATGGTTTTGAACCAGATATCCTTCGATATGAAAGTACTGATACCCTTCGAAAATACCCGGATTAATATCGGATGCACACAATTCAACCGCCGCTCCCAGATAAGTGGCAAAGGTGCGTTCCGAATCGGGCGAAACCAAAGCTACGGCTTTTCCGGTCGGTGTTTCGCTCAGCAGAAGAAACGGTTCAATACCGGCTTCCTCCAGATCTTCTTTAAAAAAGACACCCAGCGGATCGGCGCCAACTTTGCCTACAAAACCAGTTTCAATGCCCAAACGAGCCAGTCCGTGAATCGTATTTGCTGCTGAACCACCTGAAGTCATAACCTGATTCAGGTGATGCGTACTTTCAATTACCTGCTTGCTGAAATTGGCATCGACCAATTGCATGCTTCCTTTGGGCAGGTTTAATTCGGTTAGTGTGCTGTCGTTGTTTAACTTAGTCATCACATCGACCAGGGCATTGCCCATTCCTAAAATTTTATCCATTGTATTGGTTCAAAAATTCAAAAAACGTTGCGAATTAACTCTAAATTTAAAGAATAAAAAAATAATATCGCAATTAATTGACAGTCAAAATAGAAACTTTAAAGTTGGAGTCGCCTCGAAATTTTTTGGTTAAATATTTTGCAGATTCAAAAGATGCGCTTATTTTTGCCACGCAATTTGAGAAACGGATTTACTCAGGTTGTAAGCGTTCTTCCTCCTTAGCTCAGTTGGTTAGAGCACCTGACTGTTAATCAGGGGGTCCTTGGTTCAAGTCCAAGAGGGGGAGCTTAATAAATAAAGCCTTTGCAGATTTTTTGCAAAGGCTTTTTTGTTTTGTAACTGTTAATCAGGGCCCCGAAAGCTTTCGGGGTTGGTTCAAGTCCATTCCGAAAGTTTTCTGATGGGGGAGTCCAGCAAAATAATGCACTTACAAATTATTGTAGGTACCTTTTTGTTTTGTAGCCATACGAAAGGGTTAATTCGAATACCATTTCTCGAAATATTTAACTTTTTAATGATTAATTTTGTAACTGTTAATCAGGGCCCCGAAAGCTTTCGGGGTTGGTTCAAGTCCATTCCGAAAGTTTTCTGATGGGGGAGTCCAGCAAAACAATGCGCTTGTAAATTATTATAGGTGCCTTTTTATTTTGTAGCCATACGAAAGGGTCAATTCGAATACCATTTCTCGAGATATTTAACTTTTTAATGATTAATTTTGTAACTGTTAATCAGGGCCCCGAAAGCTTTCGGGGTTGGTTCATGTTTATTCCGAAAGTTTTCTGATGGGGGAGTCCAGCAAAATAATGCACTTACAAATTATTGTAGGTACCTTTTCACTATTGTCCGGTTAAAGATAACATAAAACCGACAGAAGTTTTATAAATAAAGGCTTAAAGGTTCTTTGAAATTTTTTTCGATTTGAAATCAAAATTGTAAAAGTCATTGCAGTTTTGCCGGA